>NZ_BAAAHK010000032.1:0-949 GCF_039525325.1 Kribbella koreensis | reverse complement strand
GGCCGACAGGCGTAGTCGATGGACAACGGGTTGATATTCCCGTACCGGCATTAACACGACCCGACCGAGGTCACTGATGCTAAGACACAGAAACCACAAGGCCTTCGGGTTGAGTGGCGGATGTTTCGACCCGAGGTGGTATTAGGTGCACTAAGGAGTGACGCAGGAGGGCAGTCCATCCGCGGCGATGGTAGGCGCAAGCTGATCCGCGGGCAAGGTGGTAGGGCGAGGCATAGGCAAATCCGTGTCTCACATAGCCTGAGAACCGAGGCGGACCCGTTCAGGGGAAGTGGATGATCCCATGCTGCCGAGAAAAACTTCGTAGTGAGTGTTAGAGCCGCCCGTACCCCAAACCGACACAGGTGATCAGGTAGAGAATACCAAGGCGATCGAGTGAACCATGGTTAAGGAACTCGGCAAAATGCCCCCGTAACTTCGGGAGAAGGGGGGCCGGATACGTTACCGCACTTGCTGTGGGAAGCGTTGATGGCCGCAGAGACCAGGCCCAAGCGACTGTTTACTAAAAACACAGGTCCGTGCGAAGAAGTAATTCGATGTATACGGACTGACGCCTGCCCGGTGCTGGAACGTTAAGGGGACAGGTTAGCTGGTTTAGGCCGGCGAAGCTTTGAACTTAAGCGCCAGTAAACGGCGGTGGTAACTATAACCATCCTAAGGTAGCGAAATTCCTTGTCGGGTAAGTTCCGACCTGCACGAATGGCGTAACGACTTGGGCGCTGTCTCAACCATGGACTCGGCGAAATTGCATTACGAGTAAAGATGCTCGTTACGCGCAGCAGGACGGAAAGACCCCGGGACCTTTACTACAACTTGGTATTGGTGGTCGGTACAACTTGTGTAGGATAGGTGGGAGACTGTGAAGCTCGGACGCCAGTTCGGGTGGAGTCATCGTTGAAATACCACTCTGGTTGTTCTGGCTGTCTAACTT
>NZ_BAAAHK010000031.1:0-587 GCF_039525325.1 Kribbella koreensis | reverse complement strand
GAGCTTGACTGTGAGACAGACATGTCGAGCAGGGACGAAAGTCGGAACTAGTGATCCGGCGGTGGCATGTGGGAGCACCGTCGCTCAACGGATAAAAGGTACCCCGGGGATAACAGGCTGATCTTCCCCAAGAGTCCATATCGACGGGATGGTTTGGCACCTCGATGTCGGCTCGTCGCATCCTGGGGCTGGAGTAGGTCCCAAGGGTTGGGCTGTTCGCCCATTAAAGCGGCACGCGAGCTGGGTTTAGAACGTCGTGAGACAGTTCGGTCCCTATCCGCTGCGCGCGCAGGAGACTTGAGAAGGGCTGCCCCTAGTACGAGAGGACCGGGGTGGACGAACCTCTGGTGTGCCAGTTGTTCCGCCAGGAGCACGGCTGGTTGGCTACGTTCGGGAGTGATAACCGCTGAAAGCATCTAAGCGGGAAGCACGCTTCAAGATGAGGTCTCCCACCGAGTTAATCGGGTAAGGCCCCCAGTAGACCACTGGGTTGATAGGCCAGAAGTGGAAGCGCCGTAAGGTGTGGAGCTGACTGGTACTAATAGGCCGAGGGCTTGTCTCAACACCACACTTTGGTGTGACAGATA
>NZ_BAAAHK010000030.1:0-1416 GCF_039525325.1 Kribbella koreensis | reverse complement strand
GAACTGTATAGTGGACGCGAGCATCTTCAGTAGTTGTTTTTGTTGTTGTTTTGACAAGCTACTAAGGGCAATCGGTGGATGTCTAGGCACCAAGAGCCGATGAAGGACGTAGGAGCCTGCGATAAGCCCCGGGGAGTTGGCAACCAAGCTGTGATCCGGGGGTGTCCGAATGGGGAAACCCAGCTGGCATTCTAAAGCCAGTTACCAGTGCCTGAACACATAGGGTTCTGGAGGGAACGCGGGGAAGTGAAACATCTCAGTACCCGCAGGAAGAGAAAACAATAGTGATTCCGTGAGTAGTGGCGAGCGAAAGCGGATGAGGCTAAACCATGTGCGTGTGATAGCCGGCGTGCGTTGCGTATATGGGGTTGTGGGAGCATTCAGATCCTAATGCCGTGGGGTCAGGGAGTTATAAATCACTGTTGAAGTCGAATTTTCTGGAAAGTTGAGCCGTAGTGGGTAAGAGCCCCGTAGGCGTAAGACAGTGACTTCCGAGTGTTTTCCCAAGTAGCACGGGACTCTTGAAATCCCGTGTGAATCTGGCGGGACCACCCGCTAAGCCTAAATACTTCTTGGTGACCGATAGCGGACTAGTACCGTGAGGGAAAGATGAAAAGTACCCCGGGAGGGGAGTGAAATAGTACCTGAAACCGGTTGCCTACAATCCGTCGGAGCATCTCCTTGTGGGGTGTGACGGCGTGCCTTTTGAAGAATGAGCCTGCGAGTTAGTGGTATGTGGCGAGGTTAACCCGTGTGGGGTAGCCGTAGCGAAAGCGAGTCTGAATAGGGCGCTTTAGTCGCATGCTCTAGACCCGAAGCGGAGTGATCTATCCATGGGCAGGTTGAAGCGCGGGTAAGACCGCGTGGAGGACCGAACCCACCAGGGTTGAAAACCTGGGGGATGACCTGTGGATAGGGGTGAAAGGCCAATCAAACTCCGTGATAGCTGGTTCTCCCCGAAATGCATATAGGTGCAGCGTCGCGTGTTTCTTACCGGAGGTAGAGCACTGGATGGTCTAGGGGGCTTACCGGCTTACCGAAATCAGCCAAACTCCGAATGCCGGTAAGTGAGAGCGCGGCAGTGAGACGGCGGGGGATAAGCTCCGTCGTCGAGAGGGAAACAGCCCAGATCACCAGCTAAGGCCCCTAAGCGATTGCTAAGTGGAAAAGGATGTGGAGTTGCCCAGACAACCAGGAGGTTGGCTTAGAAGCAGCCACCCTTGAAAGAGTGCGTAATAGCTCACTGGTCAAGTGATTCCGCGCCGACAATGTAGCGGGGCTCAAGCAATCCGCCGAAGCTGTGGCATTCACACTTGTACCCGGCCACCTTGTGTGGTCCAGGTGTGTGGATGGGTAGGGGAGCGTCGTGCAGCGTGTGAAGCAGCAGAGTGATCTAGTTGTGGATGCTGCACGAGT
>NZ_BAAAHK010000028.1:0-61311 GCF_039525325.1 Kribbella koreensis | reverse complement strand
CCCCGCTCCGGCTCCGGCCCGGCCCCGCTCCGGCCCGGCCCCGCTCCGGCCCCGCTCCGGCCCCGCTCCGGCCCCGCCCCGGTCCGCCCCGGTCCCGCCCCGCCCCCGCGGCTGGCAGGCTTTGGTGCCGCTGGCGGGATACTGCGCGCTATCGGCATCAAAACCCGGCACCGGCCCGATCGGGGAGGTAGATAGCCCGGATCGGGAGCAGGATTCACCCCAATGCCGGCAACTACGCGGCCGACGCTCGCTTCCGGGCGCGCGGAAGATCGCCGAGCAGTAGTCCGGGCAGGCGGTGGACACCTACACCGGCTCCCCGATCAAGAGCGACCTGGCCGACCGGAGCCCACACAAGCCAACCAGCGTTGGACGCGGGTGAACCAGAGCAGAACCCACGCCGACCCAGGCGAGGCGCACTGGCGGAGTGGTTGGTGTGGATCCGCGGAAGGCGCAGTGGTTGGTGTGGATATGGGCGAGGCGCTGTGGTTGGTGTGGATAGGGGGAGGCGCAGTGGTGGAGTGGTTGTCGTGGATTTGGGGGAGGTGGGCTGGTGGAGTGGCTGGTGTGGAGCCGGGGAGGTGGGCTGGTCGGGTGGGGCGGTGGGCGGATTGTGGTTGCGTTGGGGGTGGCGGCGGCTAGTTGTCGGTGGGGCGGTTGAGGGTGTCGAGTAGGCGGGCCAGTACTGCGTCTGGGTTGGTGGTCCAGTCGCCGGTGAGGACGTGGTGAGTTCGCCAGCCGCCGGTGGTGAGGGCTCGGGGGTGGGTGGTGAGGCGTTCGAGGAGTGTGTCGGCGGCGATCCGCTCGGGGGTGTCGACCAGGACCGCCAGGCGGTGGCCCTCGTCTTCGGGTCGGCGCAACGCCAGATCACACCGGAACACCGACTCCCCAACCTCGGTCTCCACCACAACCCCTTCCCCCCGCAACCGCTCAGCCAACTGCTCGACAACTGTCGAATGCAGCGCAGACCCGTTACCTTCCGCAGGCCACCCCACCCTGCCGTCACCACCAGCCACAGCACCGTCAAAGCCAGCGCCGGTCCCGCCAGGGGCGGTGTTGCCGACGCCGGTACCGCCAGCGCCGGTCCCGCCAGGGCCGGCACCGCCAGGGCCGGCACCGCCAGGGCCGGCACCGCCAGGGCCGGTCCCGCCAGGGGCGGTGCTGCCGACGCCGGTACCGCCAGCGCCGGTCCCGCCGGCGCCGGCGCCGGTTCCGCCAGGGCCGGTGTTGCCGAGGCTGGTTCCGCCAGGGCCGGTACCGCCAGGGGCGGTGTTGCCGACGCCGGTTCCGCTAGCGCCGGGGCGGGGGACGGTGGGGTGTGCGGGGGCGGTCGGTGGCTGGGCGGGGCGGGGTCTGGTGGGTTTGCGCGATACGGCGTACGGGGCCAGGGAGGCTTGGGTGGCTTCGGGGTTGGCTTGGGAGACGGCGTTGGCGTAGGTGAGGAAGCGGCGCAGGGTGTTGGCGCCGTCGTTGTAGGTGTTGGTGATGGCTTCGGGGTCGATGCTGCTGACGATGACCATGTGCTGGCGGGCGCGGCTGAAGATGACGTTGAGGCGTTTCTCGCCGCCGGAGGTGTTGATCGGGCCGAAGTTCATCAGCATCCGGCCGTCGGGGCCGGCGGCGTAGCAGACGCTCATGATGACGATGTCGCGTTCGTCGCCCTGGACGTTCTCCAGGTTCTTCACGAACAGCCCGGCGTCCTGCTCGTCGCGCGTCCGCACCTGCTCGGCCTCGTACCGCGCGCCGAACTCCGGATCCGCATCGGCCAACTCGTCCAGCGCCCGCTCGATCTCACCCTGCTGCGCCTCCGAGAACGCCACGATGCCAAGGCTCTTGCCGGTATCGCGCGCCAGGATCTCCCGCACCAGCCCGGCGATCCACCTCGCCTCAGCTGGGTTGGTACGCCGCACATAGATGCCATCGGCAACCCGTACTGCGGTGATGCTGCCCGCAAGCATCCCGTCCACAACCTCCGCTACCTGCGACGGCGTGCTCGCGAGTGGGCCGCCGGTGGGTGAGTCATCGGCGGGTCGGGCGTGCGACGCAGGCGACTCGTCGCCGGCTCGGACGGTCCAGGGTGGGGCCGGGTGGGCGGGGAGGCGGTCGGGGATGGTGGCTAGGCGGCCTTGGTAGAAGGCGGCGTTGCTGAAGGAGATCAGTGCCTCGGAGCGACTGCGGTAGTGCCAGGTGAGCATGGTGGATGCGAGGCGAAGCGCGCTGATCGCCAGGAAGCTGTCGTCGGACAGTGCGACGCCGACGTGTTCGGCCTCGTCGTCGGGGTCGGCGGCCGGGGTGGCGACGCGGAAGTACTGGGTCGGCGGTAGCTGCATCTGGTCGCCGACGACGATGACCTGAGGTGCCCGGTGTAGGGCCGGAATCGCTTCCTCGATGGGGATCTGGCTGGCTTCGTCGTAGATCACCACGTCGAAGGAGGTGTCGAGCGGGAGGGTGTCCGAGACCGACGACGGGCTCATCAACCAGACCGGGCGCAACCGCGAGACGACCTGGCCGGGGTCGCCCGACGCGAGATCGCGGATCGACTTGTAGCGCATCACCTTGCCGAACTCGTGCTCCAGCTCGCGCCGCCCCGCGCTGAATGCCTTCTTACGCGCCCGTTCCTCGGTCGACATCCCGGTCACGCTCGCCTCGGAATGCGCCAGCTCGCTCAAGAACCGCCGCCGTACGCCGGCCACCACCACCTCGGCGTTGACCGTCGTCAGCTCGTCGTACACCAGACTCAACTCCCCGACGATCGAGTCGAGCCGCGCCGAAGTCACCTCACCCAGCAACGGCGCCCCTGACCGGGCCCGCTCCCACTCCAACGCGCAAACCGCATACTCCAGCTGCTCCGGGTTCGCCTCCAACCCCCGTACTGCGTCCTGCACCGCCACCGGCACGTCCCCGAACCGCCGCATCACCCCAACCAACCGCTGAATCACCGGCACCACAGCCGATGACGCCAGCACCCCAACAATCCCTTGCACACCAGCCAAGGTCCGCTGGTCGTAGTCCTCAACCAGCAGCCGCCCAGTAACCGCCTCAGCCTCCTCCAACAGCTCCCCAACCCGAGCAACCCTCGCTGCAACTCCAACAGCCTGGTCGGTGTCTGTGGAGAGGGTAGGTAGCCACGGGGTTAGGGCTTCGTCTTGGGTTAGGTGGTGGAGGGATTGAGCTAGGGCGGTGGGGTTGGGGGTGCCCCAGGTTTGGAGGGCGGTTTGGGTGCTGGTGGTTACTGCGGTGGTGGTGTCCTGGGCGGTGATCAGGGTGGTGAGGAGTTCGGTGATGGTGGGGCGGACGGCGCGGGTGGTGGTGTCTGTCCGGGTGTGGACGAGGGACTTGATCCGGCGCCAGTCGGAGGAGAGGAAGGCCAGGAGGGTATTTTCTTTGCTCTTGGCAACTGTTAGGGCGGAGCGGGCGTCGGCTGGTGGGAGGGGGTCGGTCCAAGCGGATGCTTCTTGCCAGGCGGTCTTTTCGGCGGCCAGGAGAGTCTCGTGGTCGGTGGCCGCGGCTCGTAGTTCGCGGGCTGTGCGGGAGTGAGGGGCCAGGGCTTCGGACTTGTCGCGTTCGGCCAGGGGGACCATCACCGTGCCGAGTTCGGCTAGACGGCGTAGGACGGCGAGGTCGACGGAGGACCAGCCGTCGGCGGGCGGTGTCAGGCCGGTGGAATCCAGGGCAGCAGAGACGGCGGACCACGCAGTACGGGCTTCGGCGGCGGTGGCGGGGATCTCTGTGTCGGCGCCGGGGGCAGACCAGACGGAGGGGGCGATGAGGCTTAGGGGGCTTCGGGACAGTACACCGTGGCTGGAGGGGTCTGCTGCGGCCAGGCCGGAGGACAGGTCGCCTACGACCTCGCGGGAGGCCCACCAGTCGGCCGGGGAAGGGATCAGCTTGCGCTGTGAGGGCTCCAGGGATGAACCCCAGGGGAATGAGCGCAACTCGGCCAGGGTGTTGACAACGGTACGCAGGGAAGGGGATCCGCCCGCGAGGAGCGTTTCGAAATCGCCGACGGTTGCGAGCAGCCGGTCCACCCGAGCCACCAGTGCGTCCCGGCGTACGGTCAGGTCTTCGAGGTCGTCGGAGCCTGCGAGCCACGCCTCGTAGGTGTCGCGCAAGCCGTGGACGAAGGCCTTCTTGTCGGCTTGGGAGTCGTGGATGAGCGTGCACAAGCCGTCCAGGCGGCGGCTGACCAGGCGCGCGTGGACGACGTCGAGCGCGGCGCGTTTCTGGCAGACGAAGAGGACCCGCTGACCGCGCGCCACGAAGTCGGCGATCATGTTGGTGATCGTCTGCGACTTGCCTGTCCCAGGCGGCCCTTGGATGACGAAGCTTTCGCCGCGTTGCGCCCGCGCGACCGCGGCCACCTGTGAGCCGTCGGCCGGCACGACCAGATGACGCGCCGAGGTCGGAAGCTCAGGCGGGTCGCTCGCCAACGGCCGCGGCCGATCCGAGAACAGTTGGTCGAACGAAGGGCACGACCGTCCGGTCTCGAGCAGTTCGTCGTAGTCGCGCACGAGCCCGAGCGTGCGGTAGTTGAAGTTCGCCAGCGCGACCGCGCACAGATCGACGTCCCACGAGTACGGGCTGCCGTCGTCGCCGGTCTCCAGCGTGTAGCTGTCGGTCTCGATCGCACCCGGCCGGCGCGGTTCGCCGAACACGACACTCAGCGGCAACTCCTGCACGGCAAGCTGATTGCGGAAGATCTGCACCCCGAGCGGCTGATAGTCGGGCCGACGATACGAGTAGGAGTAGTGCCGTCCGCCGAACTCGTTCGCCGTGTTCCCGTGCTGGCGCCGCCGGTAGTTCCGCAGCTTCACCATCGCGCGCTGCCGCACAAGGTCGATCCGCGGCTTGGCCCGCAAGTGCAGTTGCAGCCCCGGCTCCGATGCCTGCAATTCGGCGCGCAACTTCTCGTGCAGTACTTCGAGAGCGTCCGGCTCACTCAGATCCACCCTGGCCGGGAGGTTGATCCCGTACAGCTGGTGCAGATGATGACGCAACGTCGGGTTGATCTCGGCGACCGGGTCGGTGATCCGCAGCGTGTACGAATCGCGCACGCCCCGCTTCTTCGCGAGCTCCACCTTGACGAGCACCAGCGGCGAGGTCAGCCGCGTCGCCGGGTCGTTCTTGAGATCGTGCCAGCGCAGGAACGCCGGCACGAGTCGCAGCTGGTCCTGCCCGTACTCCGCGCGGTCGCGCCGGGCCGTCGAGATCAGCTTGTCCAGGGCGGAGGCGGCGTACGGCGCTTCGTCGTACCGGATCCACTTGCCGAGCGGTTTGGCCTTGCCGTCGACGAGTTGCGCGGCGAGGTCGGCGTTCCAGGTGAAGAGTTGCTCGGCGCGGATGTTGCGCACGTCGAGCATCAGCGGGACGGAGACCTCGGTGAGGTTGATCGTCTGGGCCGTGTGCCGGAATTGCACCAGCCGGTTACGCCGGGAGAGGTCGAAAAGCCTGTCCCGCAAGGCCTTCAGGACTGCCTCGCGCCGATCGGCTGTGTCGCGGGTGATCGCGTCGACGTCGAAGTCGAGCGGCTGGTCGCGGTAGTTCTCCAGTTGCTCGATCAGCGAGCGCAGGTCCTGGGCGCGGCGATGACGGTCGGGCTCGGCCATCTGCGACGCCACCGAGACGATCACCGGATGCAGCGAGCCGGTCAGCGTGTAAAAGTTGCCTCGGGCATCGATCAGCCGGGCGACGTCCTCGGTGCGGGACAGGTCGAGTCCACAGCCGAGGCCGATCAGGAGCTGGCCGAGACTGAAGATGTCGGTGAGCGGGTCGTGATGGCCGAGGACGTGCTCCCAGCTCTGCCAGCCCGGCACGAGCACCGGCGCGGTGATCGCCTCGGGCACGGGATCGGTCACCTGCAGAACCGGTCGGCCGCCGCTCTCGCCCAGATCGACCGAGGTCTCACGGTGCGCGACAACCTCGACTGCCGAGGCCCGATGCCCTTCCCTGGCAGCGATCTCGGCGGCCTGGATCAACGGGCGCGACGCATCCTCCGGTGCGAAACCGAGTCTGGTCCGGTCGTCGACGGTGATGCGATCGAGACCACGCAGCGGCGCGACCAGGCCGCGCTCGTGCACCTCCGCGGTGGCGTGGAACAGCGGTAGTACGGCGGCCAGCAGCGCGTCATTGCCGAGCCCGCCCTGCGAGACGGCCAGCGCGACGAGGTCCGTCATGGCGTGGCGGCCAGCGGCAGGGGTCGTCATGGTGTCACCGCCCGGGTCAGCTCGGCGCGGCGCTTGTCGCTCCAGCCGAGCTCGTCGTCGGCCAGATCGTCGTACTCCGAAAGCCCGGCGCGCCGTGCCACCCGCAGCGACGCGATGAGCCCGTCATCACCCAGCTCGGGATCGGCCGTCGCGAGATCGAGCAGCAGATAGCAGAGGTACTGCCGGGTCGCACCCGTCAACGCGCGCGGCCGCGGGATCGGCGCACCGTCCACCGGCCGGATCGCGAGCGGCTCGTCGAAGCGCGGCACCGCACCACCCGGTACGCCGAGAGGCCCGGGCGGATCCGCGAACCCGGCCGCGTAGGTGGCGACCGTGTCCGAACGCAGCCCCTCCGCGTGGGCGATGTGGGCCGCGAAGTCCATGCTCAGCTCGCGCAGCAACGCGGCGTCGAGCAGATCCGGCGAGTCGACGTCGAGCGGGCCGGTCAGCAGCACCTCGACGTCTTCGTCGGCCAGCCAGTTCTGGAGTGCCCAGGCGCGGGCGACGCCTTCGGGGTGGCTGGTCCCGCGACTGCCGGTGCTCAGGTCCAGCTCGTTGGCTTGGCGGAGGTAGGCGGTTGGGTCAACGGAGCCCAGTCCGGTTTGGACTTTCAGCAGCGCGCGGACCGTAGTACCGAGGTCTCCGCAGGCGACGAGGGCGCCGCGGTCGGCGAACAGTTCGCATGCCATCACCCAACGGCGATGGGTCTCCAAGTACTGCGCCGGCGTCCGTGCGTCGGCAGCCGCCGCGTCGAGCAGCCGGTCGACCGCGAGATACGCGCCGTCCTCCACCGTCCACAGCACCCGGTGCGCCAGCTCGTGCCCGCACACCGCCGTCAATTCGTCGGCATCCAACCGCTCGAGCAACGGCCCCTCGAACAGGATCACCGCCCGATCGCCTTGGTGCAGCAGCGACGCATTGGGCTGTCCGGCTCCTTGCGCCTGAAAGAACTCGATCTCCACCCCGAGCCCAAGCGCCTCCGCCGCCCGACGCCCCGCCGCATGCAACTCAGGGTGACTCTCCGCCTCGAGCCGATACGTGTTCCGCAGCAGTACGTCGCTCAGCCCGTCGTCCCGCGCGTCCCCGTCCCGCAAAGCCGCCCAGGCACGCTCATCCACCCGGCGTACCTGCGACAGGACGGCCCGGTGATAACCCAGCACTCCAAGCGACTTCTCAACCACAACGTCACCTTAACGACCCCCACAGACAGAAAGTTCACGCCGACCGCGGACGAACAGCGCCTCGGGTGAACGCAGGGTGGTGATGTCGGTGGTGGGGTTGCCGCGGACAACCAAGAGGTCGGCGTCTGAGCCGGGGGTGAGGCGGCCTTTGGTGGGGAGGTTGAGGGCGGTGGCGGCGTGGCGGGTGGCGGTGGTCAGGGCGGCTGTGGGGGAGAGGCCGCCGTCGGTCAGGGCGATGAGGGATTCGGGGAGGATGCCGTGCGCCTTGGCCGGAGTGATACCGCCGTCGGAGCCGGAGATGATCCGTACGCCGTAATGGTGGAGCCGGGCGAACAGGGCGTTGCGCGTGCTGAGGTCGGAGCCCGTACGCCGTAGATGCTCCAGCACTGCGGGTGGTGGGGTCATGCCGGGGACGATGCCCAGCGTGGGGCATACCGGCGTACCGGTTGCAACCAGCTCCTCGACGACGGACTCGTCGACGCCTAGGCCGGATGCGGTGATGAAAGAGCAGTGCTCGATGCTGTCGACGCCTGCGGAGAGGGCGAAGCGGATGGCGTCGAGGGAGTGGGCGTGGGCGGTCACGGGCAGGCCGACCGCGTGGGATTCCTCAACCACCACAAGGAGTTCGGCGGCGGTGAACTGAGCGGCAGCCGGGTCGGTGCCGGGGGTGTTGATGCCGCCGCTGGCCATGATCTTGACGACGTCGGCTCCGCGGGCGGCCCGTTCGGCTACGGCAGCACGCAACGCGTCGTCGCCGGTGACGGCGCCGCCCATGTTCCAGCAGTGGCCGTTGGGGATCGTGATCGGTGGGCCGCTGGCGAGGATGGTCGGTAACAGAGCGTCTGGATGACGGGCGCGCCAGTCGAGGACAGCCCAGTCGCGGTCGCCCAGGTCCCGCACGGTGGTGACGCCGGCGGCCAGTTGAGTCCTCAGTGAGGATTCGATGACGGCGTCCAGTTCGGGCGCGGTGAAGTCGGGGATGCGGTCCAGGGCGCCCGGCTTGCCGTCGCAGCAGAGGTGTACGTGGGTGTCGATCAGCCCCGGCAAGATGGTGCAGCCGTCGAAGCGGGTCACCTCGCACCCGGCGGGCGTAGTACCGGCTGGTCCGACGCTGACGATCCGGCCGGCCTCGACGACCACGACCGCCCCGCCGCCGGAGTAGACCTCTCCGTCGAACACACCGTCCGCCGCGATCGCGATCACGACAAGACAGTACTAGTGTCAGCCCGCGCTGACATGGGCATTGGTGGAGTAACCGATCGAGGAGATGACCGGCGTGAAGCTCTACTCCGATGTGGGTGTGCAGCGGTTCGGGCAGGCTTTCGGGGATCTGATGTTGCTGGGCTGGATCGCGTTCTGTACCGCGCTCGGGCTGACCGTTTTCAAGATCACCAACGCGCTCGGCTACCCCGGTCGCAAGACGGCCGAGGCCGGCGACGGGCTGGCGGCCGACCTGCACAGGTTCTCCGAGCCGGTGGGCAAGGTGCCGGCGGTCGGCGACGAGTTGCGCGCGCCGATCGACGGAGCGGCGAATGCGGCGTCCAGGCTGGCCGAGGCGGGGCGGGACCAGGCGCATGCGGTGGAGCAGCTGGCCTATCTGTTGGCCGGCGTGACGATCGGGTTGCCGGTGCTGTTCGCGTTGCTGATCTGGCTGCCTCGGCGGATCAGGTTCAGCCGACGCGCGACGGCGGCGCGCAAGTTCATCGACAACGCGGCCGACCTCGACCTGTTCGCGCTCCGGGCGATGGCCAACCAGCCGATGCACAAGCTGGCGAAGATCTCCGACGACCCGGTCACCGCCTGGCGCGAGGGCGACACCGCCGTCATCACCCGACTCGCCGACCTGGAACTTCGCAGTACCGGCCTCCGTGCGCCACTCCGGCCAGCACTCCCGCCAGCCGACAGCTGAGGCCCCAGACCGCCGCCACCCACCACCTCCCACATCTCAGGGGTTAACCCCTGAGTCGGTGGGTTGCCCAGCCAGAATCCGACCGGGCAACCCATCAGTTCGGGGGTTAACCCCTGAGATGTGGGAGGTGGTGGGTGCGGGGCAACTACTCTCGATCTCATGGCGAGGGTTTTGCTGGTCGAGGACGACGATGCGATCCGGACGTCGCTGGGCAAGTCGCTCACGGCGGCCGGGCACGCTGTCACGGCGCTCGCCAGCGGGGCCGAAGGGGTCGCGGCCGTCGCCCGGGACAAGCCTGACGTGATGCTGCTCGACCTCGGGCTGCCGGATCTCGACGGGCGGGACGTGCTCGCGATGGTTCGCGCGGTCAGCGACGTACCGGTGATCGTCGCGACGGCCCGGGACGACGACGCGAGCGTGGTGCGGCTGCTCGACGCGGGCGCCGACGACTACGTGATCAAGCCGTTCAGCTCCGCCCAGATCGACGCGCGGATCCGGGCGGTACTACGCCGGGGCGGCCCCGATCAGCAGGAGGAGTCGACGCTCAACCTCGGCGCGCTCTCCATCGATCCGCGCAGCCGCGAGGTGACCGTCGACGGCCAGCTCGTCGACCTGACCCGCAAGGAGTTCGACCTCCTGCTCGCCCTGTCGCGCCGGGCTGGGACGGTCGTCACGAAGCGCGAGTTGCTGGCCGAGGTCTGGGGCCTGCCGTGGGGTGGCGGCGACCGCACGGTCGACGTCCACCTCTCCTGGCTGCGCCGCAAGCTCGGTGAGACGGCCGCCGAACCGCGTTTCCTGCACAGCGTCCGCGGCGTCGGCGTCAAACTCGCATCCCCGGAAGCGGGCTGACGATGCGCCGCCGGATCCTCCTGCTCTCGGTCGGTATGACGACCCTCGTCGTGCTCGCCTTCGCCATCCCGCTCACCCTGCTGCTGCGCAACGCCGCCGCCGACGAGTCGCTCAAAGCTGCCCGCTACCAGGCCGAGAACGTCGCGTACTACGTCGGCGACAAGGACCGCACCTCCGCCGACATCCAGGCCTACATCGACGAGGTCAAGAAGAACAATGCCGGCCGTATCTCCGTCCGCCTTCCCAACGGCACCACGCTCGGCGACCCGCCACCTGGCGGCGTCGCGGACCCCAAGCCGATCCCCGGCGACGACGACGGCGATGACGACGACCACGGCCCACCGAAGCTCTCGACCGCGTCCTTCCGCGCCATCGGCGACGGCAAGGCGACAGACATCAGCGTCGACACCAAGACCGGCCCGGCCTCCATCTGCATCTACCTGACCGCCGAGGAGCTGTACCACGGCCTGCCGACCCGCCTCGCGATACTGCTCGGCGGAAGCCTGCTGGTACTCCTCCTGAGCGTCATCGGCGCCGAACTCGTCTCCCGCCGGATGGCCCGCCCCCTGGAAGAAACAGCCCGTACTGCGGAACGCCTAGCCCGAGGTGACGTCGATGCCCGGGCGCCCACCACCGGCCCGGCCGAGGTGGCCAAGGTCGGCGCCGCCCTCAACGGTCTCGCCGACCGCATCGACGAAGTCATCGCCGTCGAACGCGAAGCCGTCGCCGACCTCTCGCACCGCCTCCGCACCCCACTCACCGCACTCCGCCTGCAAGTCGAGGCGCTCCCTGACCGCGAGCGGGCCGAGGAACTCAACACTCAGGTCAACAGCCTCGAGCGCACCCTCACCGCTGTCATCAGCGCCGCCCGTCGCCCTCAGCGCGAGGGCCGGGTCCCGCATTGCGACGCTGTCGAGGTCACCCGCGCCCGGGCCGCCTTCTGGGCTCCACTGTTCGAGGACCAAGGCCGAGACCTGGTACTAGACCTAGTGCAGCCGCCTGCCATGGTCCGAGCCTCAGCGGACGACCTGTCCGCGGCACTCGACGCACTGGTGGAGAACGTCGTCGCCCACACGCCTGACGGCACTCCGGCGCGCATCATCCTCACCAGGCAACCAGTGGGCGGTACTACCGGCGTACTGATCGTCGTCGCGGATGAAGGCCCCGGCATCCCACTAGGAGCAGGGGAGCGGGGCCGTAGCGACCGGGGCTCGACAGGGCTAGGCCTTGACATAGCCCGCCGCTGTGCCGAGGCCGCTGGTGGCCGGCTGACCATCCACCCGAACCTCCCGAGCGGCTCCTCCGTCCACCTGACCCTCGCGTCGCCTTGAAGCTACCGCGAGGCCGATCATGACCGCGGGGATCAGTAGGTCGTAGATGAGGACGCCGCCGGTGTTGCCGGCGGCGTGGTCGCCATTGGCGAACCATTGGTACAGGTGGCCGATCACTGCGCCCCAGAGGAACATGCCGGCACCGAGACCGACGGTGATGCGCTCCCTGGCCGAGGCTTTCGGTGAGGCGGCCCGGAAGGCCATCGCCGCGAGGCCGAGATTGGCGAAGGCGATCTCGAACAGGAACGGCGAGCGGTTGAAGCCGATCGCGGTCGCCATCACGTCGGGGATCGTGAGGAACGAGATCGTCATCCACAGGCTGCCGCAACCGAGCGCGGCGGTCGCCCACCAGCGCTGCCAGGTCGCCAGCTTCGCCTCCCGGGAGGGGCTGTGGCGAGTGCGGATCGTCGCGCCCACGACCGCGATGACCAGCCAGAGCAGGGGAACGGAGGTCTGTAAGAGATAGGAAAGTGTGCTCATGGATCGAGTGTTGCATGGTTAATATTAACTACGCAAGATTCAGGTATGCTGCTCCTGTGGATGACGGACTGGCTGACCTGCTGCATCGTGTGGTGTTCCTGCTCGGAGAGGCCGCGCGGCAACGCGGTGACGGCCCCGGCGACCTGACCTACAGCCAGCTCCGCCTGCTCGGCACGCTGGAGGACATCCAGCCGGCAACCCAGCATCGACTCGCGCAGGCGCTACTGGTCTCCGACCCAGCCGTCAGTCGGGCCCTTGGTCCGCTGGAGGCGGCAGGTCTAGTACAGGTCACCCAGGACCCCGACCACGGCCGCCGCCGCCTCGTCACCATCACCGAAGCCGGTCGCAAGGCCTTCCATGACGGCGGCAAACCCCTCTACGACCAGCTCCGCACCTATCTACTCCAAGCCGACTTCCCCTACGACCGCTACCTGGCCGACACCGCTCAACTGGCCAAGCTCCTCAAAGACTGAGTCAGCTGCAGGTCGGCGCGAGGGTTCTGGCGGCTGCTTGGTCGTCGCGGGTGATGGGGAGTTTGTACTTCGCCGCGACGCGGAGGTAGCGGGCGACGTAAGTGCAGCGGAACGACTTGTTGAGCGGGAGCCATTCGCCGGGGCCCTGGTCGGACTTGCTGGCGTTGGTGGCGCCGTCGACGGCTAGGAGGTTGTCGGTCAGGTCGTTGGCGAAGTCGATCCGGCGCTGGGCCGGCCAGGTCGAGGCGCCGAGGTCCCAGGCGCGGGCGAGTGGGTAGATGTGGTCGATCTGGACCTTGCTGGCGGCTGCTTTGCGGAAGGTGATCAGGCGGCCGGTGTACGGATCGAGCAGTTGGCCGGACATCACCACGCAGTGCTTCGGGCCGGCCTTGTAGGTGACGTCGGTGAGTTGCTTGGCGAGGACGTTGTTGCGGGTGTCGCAGCCGTCGTGGCCGCCGGGGCCGGAGTGGTTGTCGGACCACGCCTGACCGAAGGAGCAGGCGCCGGATTTGCCACAGGCGCGTTCGTAGCCCTTCACCTTGGGCCGGGTGGTGACGACTTTGACCAGGGCGAGTTCTGAGCGGATCGAGCTTTCCGAAGTACCGGCTGGGGCTGGTTCTTGTTCGATCGAGGTGCACGCGGTGAGGAGAAGGAGGGCGAGCAGGACGGCAGGGCGGGCAGACATCACCGACGGGTTGTATCACCACTGACGCCGACCAGCACGGCTACTCGCCGGAGAAGCGGCCGAATGAAGTCGCTGTCGTCGGTCCGGTGGAAGAACATCGTCAGCTCTTGCCGGTGAAGGCGCCGATGGCGATGCCGATCACGGCGGCGTTGTAGAAGAAGGCCAGGACGGAGTGCCACAGGACGGCGTGCCGGACGCGGCGGTCGGCGATCTCGACGTCGGAGGTGGCGAAGGTCGCGCCGATGGTGAAGGCGAAGTACGCGAAGTCGAGGAAGTTCGGGGTCTCGGTGCCGGGGAAGCGGATGCCGCCGCCGCGCTCGAAGTACAGGTTGGCGTAGTGCATCGAGTAGCCGCTGTGCAGGATCAGCCAGGCCAGTACGACGGCGATCGCGGCCAGCGCCCTGATCGCCGACAGGCTGGCGAAGCTGTCCTCGAGTTCGGCCTCGATCGCGTCGACGCTCACGATCAGCAGCCCGCTCGACAACCCGGCGGCACTGGCCAGTACGACCGCGCCGAACCGCAGCCGCATCCACCGCGCCGGCAGCAGCCAGTCGGACGGCTCGCCGGTCGTGGTCCGGCCACGCCGCATCGTCCGGACCTGCCGACCCACGAAGACGAGTGCGAGCGCGTCCCAGCCGACCAGCGTCAGCACGGTCACCTTGTCAGGTACCGAAACAACCCACAGAACCAGCAGCAGCACCACACCCGCCGCTGCGAGCAGCACTCGGACAGCCCCGTCCACCCGCACTCTGGCCACCCGCGGATCGTAGCCCGCGCTGCGACCTGATCAGCGGCTATCGGCCTGTGGGCTCGCCGAGCCTCATCGCGAGTGCGGTGACCTCTGCGTGAGGCCGTGACCGCTCCGCGACGAACACAAGAATGAATCGCCGCGATCAGCGCGCGGCATCCCTGGAGGTCCGGTGTGGGAGGCCGAAGTGGTCGAAGAGAGAGGGATCGCTGAAGAGGGTGATCCGGGTCAGGTGCGACCGGCTGGTGGCCAGGACGACGATGGCGAAGGCGGTGTAGAGGCGATCGGTGTCGCGGTGGTACGCCGCGACGCCGAGTTGCCCGTTGACCTCGACGGGGATCATCGCCCAATCGCCGGTGCGGCCGATGGCCTGCGCGACGATGAACGGCTCGCATGTCGCCTTTCCGGAGTACCAGGTGCTGGTCCCGGTCATCTCGAGGACGGTCTCGTCGGCGAGGAGGCGCCCGATGGCGACCGGATCGGACTGCTCGAACGCGGCGATGTAGCGGTCGAGTACGTCGCGAGCCCCGGCGTCGGTCGGCTCGGCCACCTCGACGTCGCTGAGCGCGGCCTCGGCCAGCCGGGCGCGGCCGCGCTGCAGCAGACTCTTGACTGCGGGCACCGAGATGTCGAGCAGTTCGGCGGCTCCGGCGGCCGGCAGGTCCAGCGCTTCGCAGAGGATCACGGCTGCCCGCTGGCGCGGTGGCAGCAGTTGAAGGGCTGCGACGAGGGCGAGCCGGACTCGATGGCGGGCGACCACCACGTCGGCGGGATCGGACCGTTCGTCGACGACCAGCCGGTCCGGTATCGGCTCGAGCCAGCTCACCTCGGGGCCGGTCGGCACGCCTGGCACGTGGGGATCGCTCGCCGGCGGGCCGAGTCCGGACGGGACCGGCCTGCGGCGGTTCCGGTGCACTGCCGTCAAGCACACGTTGGTGGCGATCCGGTACAACCAGGTCCGCACCGAGGAGCGGTGTTCGAAGGTACCGAACGCCTTCCAGGCCCGGAGATAACTCTCCTGGACGAGATCTTCCGCATCGCCGACCGAGCCGGTCATCCGGTAGCAGTGGGCGAACAGTTCCGTCCGGTACGGCGCGGTCGCCGCTTCGAACGAGTCGGTCTTCGGGTCAGACGTGGTCACGCAACATACTGACTCGCCGTCCGGTGGAAAAGAATCGGGCTGTCCACCGATTCTTTTCCACCGTCACCCGGGTCGATATGGGTATGACGACTGACGCATTCATCGACCCCTACCGCACCGGCCGCCCGCGCGAGGCAGCGCGGCAGACAGCGTTCCGGATTCTCGCCGGGCCGCATCTGTCGATCCTGTCGACCACCAACCCGGACGGCTCGCCCCAGTCCTCGGTGATCTTCGTACTGGCCGACGGCGACGACATCTTGTTCAGCACTCTCAAGGGCCGCCGCAAGACGCGCAACATGCAGCGCGACCCCCGCGTGGCGCTCCTCCTCCACAGCCTGCCGTCCGCCGATGGGGAGGTCACCTACGCAACCGTCTCCGGTGTCGTCGAGCTGACCGACGACCCGGACGGCAGCTTCCATCACACGATGTATGCCCACTACATGAACGGTGCCACCCCACCCCCCGAG
Source organism: Kribbella koreensis (assembly GCF_039525325.1). Lineage (NCBI taxonomy): Bacteria > Bacillati > Actinomycetota > Actinomycetes > Propionibacteriales > Kribbellaceae > Kribbella > Kribbella koreensis. The sequence continues at coordinate 45,847 of NZ_BAAAHK010000028.1, read as the reverse complement.
CCAGGCGCCGAACGTGTCACCGTCCGCCTGCGCCCCCACCGCACCTACGCTCCCTGACCGATCGTCGCGCGGATCGGCTTCCGCAGACGGTCATGCGTCTGGCGGTCAGCTGACGGTCGACTTGACCTCGTCGGCGTGCAGCTTGAGCCAGGTTTCGAAGGACTGGAGGTCGGGGTTGAGTTCGCGGACGAGGTCGAGGTCGCGGTCGCCGGTGAAGCGGGCCGAGTCCTCGGCGTAGTACTGGAACATGTTGGCCATTTCTACGGCCATCGGGAAGGCGAAGCCTCGGAAGTCGTCCCAGGTGTGGGGCTGGTACTCGACCGGCTCGCCGAGGACGGTGCTGAGGGCGGCGGCGTACTCGGTGCCGGTGAGGTGGTCGCCGGCGATGCTGACGGTCTTGCCGATGAACTCGGGGCCGCGCTTGAAGATGCCGAGGGCGGTCTTGCCGATGTCCTCGGCGGCGATGCCGGAGAGGGGCTGGTCGGCCATCGGGAGAGTGAGGACGAGCTTGCCGTCTTCGCCTCGGACCGGGCCCATGCCCTGCTTGATCGCCTCGAAGTAGAAGGTGGTCTGCAGGAAGGTCGTGGGTACGCCGTACTTGGTGAAGAGGTCGTTGGCCTCGCCCTTGGCGTCGAAGTGGGGGACCTTGTACTTGCCGTCGTCGAGGCTCGGGACCCGGTCGGTCTCGCCGAAGTGGTCGCGGGTGTCTTCCAGCGTCGACCAGATCACGTGCTCGACCCCGGCGTCCTTGGCGGCCCGCGCCGCGTTGTCGGCCTGCTCGAGCTCCATCTCGGCGCGAGTCCGGGCGGCCTCCTCGGCCGGCGTCCGCTCGACCCAGTAGTTCGTCACGACGAAGGCGCCGTGCGCGCCGTCGAACGCCTTCCGCAGGCTCGCCTCGTCGTCGAGGTCGGCCTCGACCACCTCGGCGCCCGCGGCAACCAGCGCCTGCGACTTCGCCGACTGCGCGTCCCGGGTCAGAGCCCGTACTGCGAACCGCTGCTCGGCGTCGGCCAGGATCGCCTGGACGAGCCCGCCGCCCTGCGAACCGGTAGCCCCGACCACGGCGATGAGCTTCTTGTCTGTCATCGAAAATCTCCCTCGAAGATGTGGGTTGATGTGTCAACCTGCTTCGAGCATAGCGCGCTAGGTTGATGTGTCAACCCAGTCGGGTAGGATGGTGCTCGTGACGAACGCACCGTGGCTCGACGACGACGAGCAGAAGGCCTGGCGCAGCTATCTGCAGATGCGCCGGACGCTGGAGACCCACCTGGCCCGGCACCTGCAGCGGGAGTTCGGCCTGTCCGAGTCCGACTTCGAGATCCTGGTCAACCTGTCCGAGTCCGAGACCGGCCGGATGCGGGCGTACGAGCTGGGCGAGGCGACCCAGTGGGAGAAGAGCCGGATGTCACATCACCTGACCCGGATGGAGAAGCGCGGGCTGATCCGCAAGGAGGCCTGTGAGGCCCGCTACCCGGAGATCGTGCTGACCGACGAGGGGCTGGCCGCGATCAAGGCCTGCGCGCCTGGGCATGCCGGCCGGGTCCGCGAGTTCTTCGTCGACGTGCTCGGCAAGGAGCGGATGCTCGCACTCGGCGAGGCCGCCGACGACGTGATCGACGCGGTCGACAAGCACCAGCGGACCGACTGTCCGCCAGAGGTCCGCGGCTGCGGCTGAGAGCTTGCACTGCGCGCTTACTCGCCGAAGGGTGGTCGCACGACGTCGACGTCGTTGGTCCAGTGGAAGTAGATCGGGTCGTTGAGAGCCACCGGGACTCTGCCGCGGCTCTGGATGACTGTGGCTGTGCCGTTGGCGTGGCCGACGGCGTACAGATACCCGGCTCGGCCGTTCTTGTCGATGCCGATCACGAGGGTGCCGTACGGTCCGCACCACTCCGCAACCAGCGATTCGAAGACCTGCCAGGTGGTGCGGCGGACGAGCTTCACGACGGGCTTCATCGGTGACGTGGTCGGGATGTGGATCGTGTAGAGCGCTCCGCCGCGGGTGTTGGCCAGGAAAGTGTCATAGGTCGCCGTCTGGCTGATCAGGGCCATCGACTTCACCGCCGCGAATCCGGGGTAGGAGGTCTTGTGCTCCCAGAGATCTCTGTACTGCACGGTCCAGCGGAACAGTACGCCGTCGGCGCGCAGTCCGTAGGTTGTCACCCGGCCGGAGATGTACGACTCGTCGATGGCGGTAAAGGTGTTCCAGCCTCCGCCAACGCGAACGAGCTCGGAGCGCCGAACCTCGCCACTGGGTTCGTCTGCCACGTAGTAGTGCGAATACATGGCACTCCCCGCAACGACAAAGCCGCTGACGTCGTGACCTGCGACATCGGCCCGGCTGTTCATCGGGCCGCTGAGCCGGGCCTGCCCGTCGGGGTACAGGTCGCGTGCCATCAGGCTTTCGAGCGTCCGGGTGGGTGGCGACGTCGCCGCCATGACCTGCATCCGGTGGTCGCCTCCAGTCGTCACCGACCCGAGTTTCACCGAGCAGGCCGAGGTTGTGGCCTGCGGCGCTGCTGTGGTTGCGGTGGGTAGCCCGCCGATCGCGAGAGTTGCCGCTGCGATCAGCCCGATAGCTCTGAACCTGCTCGTCATCTCTGAACGCCTCCTCTGATCTTTCGATGGACCGACCGGAGGACGTCTTGCCCCAGGCGCGACCTACGGCCAACCGTCCATCGGGCGGGGGAGTCTCGAAAGGGGCGATGGTCCCCAACCACGGAGGCGGCCGGCTCTGGAAACGCCTCGCCTCCGACAGTTGACGGCAAGCCTGACGGTGACGCTGGCTGAGAGCTGCTCTCAGGGACATCTCAGGAGAACTTGACTCCGGCTTGAGGTTCCCTTGGCGTGCGCCTGAGGCCCGCCCGGCGAAGCTCGGGGCATGGTCACTTCACGGCTCGATCCCCACCCAGAACGCGCCCGCTGGCTGCGCAGGTCGGCAGCGGCCTCGATCGCCACGGTCCTCCTCGGTATCACCGGCACCGGACTGGCTGTCGGCATCATCAGCGTGCGCCAGCACGACGCCACCGGCCAGGCGGCCACGACCGGAGACAACTCCGGCACCGGCAGCACGAGCGACGACAACGGCAGCACGAGCGACGACAACGGCAGCACGAGCGACAACGGGAGCACGAGCGACGGCAGCGGTCTCGGGTCGGCTCAGCAGAACGCTCCTGCGCAAGGCGGGAGCCACGGCTCATGACCGCCTCGCGTACCTGGCAGGCGTGGAGCTGCACCGTCCGCCTGACCGTTGACGATCCCGTAGTACTCGGTGCGGCCAGCGGTGCCCTCAAGGCGCTGATGGATCGGGTGGACAAAGCGGCCAGCCGATTCAGACCGGACTCCGAGCTGTCTGCGGTCAACACCCGCGCCGGCTCCATGGTCCCCGTCTCGCGCCTACTGGTCGACCTGGTCGACGTAAGCCTCGTCGCGGCCTCCAACAGCGGCGGTGCCGTCGACCCGACCATTGGGGCCGCAGTGGTGGCCGCTGGCTACGACAGTGACATCGAGACCGTCCGCACTCGCCTCCCGAAGCCGGCAGGACGCCCAGTACCGGCCGCTGGCTGGCAGCAGGTCAGGTTGAACCGCAAGATCGCCATGGTCGGCGTCCCCGAGGGCGTCTCCCTTGACCTCGGCGCCACAGCGAAGGCCTGGACCGCAGACCGGGCAGCCCTGGTACTCAGCAAGCGCCACGGCTGCGCAGTACTGGTCGAGATCGGCGGAGACCTCCGTGCAGCCGGTACGCCGGCCGAGCCCTGGGTAATCCGAGTAGCAGAACGCGAAGGCGAAGAAGGCGTCGCGGTAACCCTCGCCCATGGCGGTCTGACCACTTCCACCCGTACTGCGAGAGCCTGGCAGACCCCGACAGACCATGCCCACCACATCATCGACCCCCGCACCGGCCGCCCCGCCGACGGACGCTGGCGCACAGCCTCGGTCTGGGCGCCGACCGCCGTACGGGCCAACACCTTCAGCACTGCCCTCATCGCCACCGGCGAGGCAGCGCTAGGTCGCCTGACCCTCGCCGGACACCCGGCGCGACTCATAGCCGGCGATGGTGAGGTCACCGAGCTATCGGGCTGGCCCTCCGCTAGCAGGGCCGCCTGATGACGTTGTGGTACCTGGCCCGCGCCGCCGGTGTGATGGCCCTGATCTTCTTCACCCTGGCCGCGTCCCTCGGCGCACTGGGCTCGGGGAGCAAACTGCCGGAGCGGCGGTTCTGGCTGCAGTACGTCCATCGGTCAGCCGCTGTGACCGGCCTGCTGCTCCTGCTCGCGCACGTGGTGGCAGTGATCGCCGACAGCTTCGTGGACATCACTGTGTCCGTCCTCGTGTGGCCCTTCGGCTCTGGCTATCGGCCATTTGCGATGGTGGTCGGAGTGCTCGCCTTCTATGCGCTAGTGCTTGCAGCGCTCGTCGGTGCCGCCAGAGGTCGGCTTGCGCGATCCGAAGCCTTCACCAAGCGCTGGCGCTCGATCCACATCGCGGCCTCGGTCGGCTGGCTCCTCGCCGTCGGCCACAGCCTGCTGGCGGGCACTGACCGCAGTACGCCGTGGATGCTCGCTATCACTCTCACCTGCTTGGCAGCCGTCGGCGCATCCGTCGCCGTACGCCTCCGGAGCAGGACGACCGTTCGGCTGGTGAGGACCTCATGACGATCCTGCAAGAGACCTCTACGTCCCTGCGAGCCATCGGGCAGCCCCGCCTGCTCGCCGGGCTGACCACCGGTCGCGCAGACCTTCAACGGCACCAGCAGGCGCATGGCCCACTCCCGGAGCTCAGCAGGGAGGCCTACACCGAGCTAGCGACAGCTGTGGGACTCAGGGGCCGGGGCGGAGCGGCCTTCCCCGTCGCTCTGAAGCTGGCTGACCTCCCAGCCCGAGGGATCGAGGCAGTGGTCGTCAACGGCTCTGAGAGCGAGCCGGTCAGTCGCAAGGACCGTCTGCTCCTCACCATGGCACCGCATCTCGTACTAGACGGCGCTACCGGTCTGGCGCGCGCACTGAAGGCGCCGCTGGTTCTAGTAGCTGTGCACGACCCCGCAGCGGCGGCCTCGGTGAGGGCTGCGCTACTAGAGCGGCAGGACGGGGTAGAGGTCCAGGTGGCCGATACGCCCGGTCGCTTCGTCGCTGGCGAGGCCCGGGCGGTGTTGAGCGTGTTGGAGGGAGGCGCACCGGTTCCGCCTGGGCGGAAGGTACTGCCGACCAGGAAGGGCTACCACCGGCGTCCGACCTTCCTCTCCAATGTCGAGACCTTCGCCCAGCTCGCTGTACTGGCCCGGCTCGGTGCCCATGAGTTCAGCAGCACCGGGCTGATCAGTGAGCCCGGCACTCAGCTCCTGACCATCGACGGCGCAGTAGAGCGACCAGGAGTCGTCGAGACTCCCACCGGGACGCCACTAGAGGCCGTACTACGCTTCGCCGGCGCCTCCCCAGGCCCCGTACTAGTCGGCGGCTACCACGGCAAATGGCTACCAACCGACCTGAGTCGCCCCGAGACGACCGGCGGCGCAGGCATCGTCCTGGCGCTCGGTACAGACACCTGTCCGCTAGGCGAGGTCCACCGGGTCGCCCAATGGCTAGCGAGCCAGTCAGCCGGCCAATGCGGCCCCTGCGTCTTCGGACTGGCCGCCCTGGTCGACGACTTCGGCCGCCTCGGCAACGGAGACCCGGCCGGCTGGCACGACGCCCAACGGCACCTGGGGCTGGTACCGGGTCGTGGAGCCTGTGCTCACCCTGACGGCTCGGCCCGCTTCCTCGCTTCGGCCCTTGAGGCCTTCGACGACGACATCCGGCAGCACCTGGCCGGCGGCTGCGGTCGCCCGGTCCTGGGTGTGCTGCCGGTCCCCGGAGGTACCTGGTGAAAAAGCTCGAGATCGACTGGACCCGCTGTGACGGTCACGGACTCTGCGGCACCCTCCTGCCCGACGACGTCTGGCTCGACGAGTGGGGTTTCCCGGTCATCCGCGACCGCGAGATAACCCGTGGTGAACAGGCGAACGCGCGCCGCGCAGTACTGGCCTGCCCCGCCTTGGCGCTGCGGCTGACGAGGACTGTTAAACGTGATTCGTAAGGCATCGGCAAGGACCGTCCCGACATCACACCAGTGACAGAAGTGGACTAATCTCTGAGGAGGGGCACAGAGTCGTGTCTCTCGGCGCAGAGCGCCGCTTTTGTCACGCGTGGAGACGGTGGGGAATGCAGAGCAAGCTGGACGTCCAGAAGGCGGATGTGCTCGCCAAGGCGGTGGCCGCAGGGTCGCACGGCAACGAGGTCGACTCGGGTAAGTTGCGGACCTTCCTGGAGCGGTACTACCGCTACGTCGCCGCCGAGGACGTCGCCGAGCGGCAGCCGACCGACTGTCTGGGCGCCGCCAAGCACCACTACAAGTCCGCGCTCACCCGGCCGCAGGGCACCGCCAAGGTGCACGTCTTCACGCCGACCGTCGAGGAGCATGGCTGGTCGGCGAACGGCCGGACCGTGGTCGAGATCGTGATCGACGACATGCCGTTCCTGGTCGACAGCGCGTCGATGGTGATCACCGACCACAACCTCGAGCTGCAGCTGCTCGTGCACCCGCAGTTCGTGGTCCGCCGCGACATCGCCGGCACCCTGCAGGAGGTGCTCGACGACGCGGCCGCCGCGGACGAGCACGACCTGGTCCGGGAGAGCTGGATGCACCTGGAGGTCGAGCGGATCGCCGACCCCGCGGAGCACCGCGAGCTGGAGCAGGCCCTGCAGCGCGTGCTCGGTGACGTGCGCGAGGCCGTCGAGGACTGGCCGAAGATGCACGAGAAGGCCGTCTCGATCGCCGAGTCGCTAGACCCGTCCAAGCTGCCGGTCGGCGCGAACGAGGTCGAGGAGGCCAAGGAGCTGCTGGAGTGGCTCGCTGACGAGCACTTCACCTTCCTGGGCTACCGCGAGTACAGCTTCACGATGGAAGGCGAGCAGGGCGTCCTGCGCGGCGTACCGGGCACCGGCCTGGGCATCCTGCGGCCGGACCCGAAGCTCGACGAGAACGCCGGCAAGCTGCCGCCCGAGGTGAGCGCCAAGGCCCGTGAGCGCAAGCTGCTGATCCTCACCAAGGCCAACTCGCGCTCGACGGTGCACCGCTCGTCGTACCTCGACTACGTCGGCATCAAGCAGTTCGACGAGAACGGCGAGCCCGTCTCCGAGCGCCGGTTCATCGGCCTGCTCTCCTCCACGGCATACACCGAGAGCGTCATGCAGGTCCCGGTACTACGCCGCAAGGCGATCGAGCTGTTCGCGCAGACCGGCTTCGACCCCAACAGTCACAGCGGCAAGGGCCTGCTGGACGTGCTGGAGACCTACCCCCGCGACGAGCTGCTGCAGGCGCCCGTAGAGGACCTACTGCCGATCGTGCAGTCCGTACTGCACCTGCAGGAGCGCCGTGCGGTCAAGCTGTTCGTCCGCCGCGACGTCTACAACCGGTACCTCTCCTGCCTCGTCTACCTGCCGCGCGACCGCTACACCACGGCCGTCCGGCTCAAGATGCAGCAGATCCTCAAGGACGCGATCGGCGCCGAGTCGGTCGACTACGCCGCCTACGTGACGGAGTCCGTGCTCGCCCGGGTGCACTTCGTCGTCCGGATGAAGCAGGGCGAGACAGTGGGCGACTTCGACGCCGAGATCCTCGAGCAGAAGGTCGTCGAGGCGACCCGTGCCTGGCAGGACGACTTCAACGTCGCGCTGCACGCCCTAGGCGGCGATGGCGCCGTCACACGGCTGGCCAGCCAGTATGCGGGTGCCTTCCCCGAGGCATACAAGGAAGACTTCGACGCCCGGGTCGCCGTGCGCGACGTGACCATCCTGGACGGTCTGCCCGCTCAGGACGGGCTGGCCATGTCGCTCTACAGCCCGATCGACGAGGCATGGGAGGGCGAACGCCGCTTCAAGGTCTACCGGACCGGCACCGCGCTCTCGCTGTCGCAGGTACTCCCGCTGCTGACCCACATGGGCGTCGAGGTGATCGACGAGCGGCCGTACGAGATCCGCCGGCCCAGCGGTACGGCGTACATCTATGACTTCGGGCTCCGGGCGCCGCAGGGCTCTGAGGAGAAGGAGGAGCTGCGTGGGCTCTTCTCCGACACCTTCCAGGCCGTGTGGCAGGGCAAGGCGGAGAGCGACGCGCTCAACGCCCTGGTACTGCGGGGCAGCCTCAGCTGGCGTCAGGTCTCCATCCTGAGGGCGTACCAGCGGTACATCCGGCAGGGCGGGACCCCGTTCAGCCAGAGCTACATCGAGAACACGTTCCTCAACCACGTGGACATCGCCAAGCTGCTCGTCCAGCTGTTCGAGACGAGCTTCGACCCGGCCCGGGGCGCGGCTGACGACCCGAACCGGATGATCGCGGTCGAGCAGTTGCAGAAGGAGATCGGCACCGCGCTCGACACGGTGAAGAGCCTCGACGAGGACCGGATCCTGCGGTCGTACCTGACCGTCATCAAGGCGACGCTGCGGACGAACTACTTCCTCCCGGCAGCGGACGGCTCTCCCCGGACGTACATCTCGTTCAAGCTGGAGCCCAAGGCGATTCCGGACCTGCCGCAGCCGCGGCCGGCGTACGAGATCTTCGTGTACTCGCCGCGGGTCGAGGGTGTGCACCTGCGCTTCGGCGCCGTCGCGCGGGGTGGGTTGCGCTGGTCGGACCGGCGGGAGGACTTCCGGACCGAGGTGCTGGGCCTGGTGAAGGCGCAGATGGTGAAGAACTCGGTGATCGTGCCGGTGGGTGCGAAGGGCGGGTTCTACGCCAAGCAGCTGCCGGACCCTGCTGCTGATCGCGACGCTTGGCTCGCCGAGGGCATCGCGTCGTACAAGACCTTTATTTCGGGGCTTCTGGACATCACCGACAACATCGTTGCCGGGGACATCGTTCCGCCTGCTTCCGTTGTGCGTTATGACGGTGACGACGCCTATCTGGTGGTCGCGGCGGACAAGGGGACGGCGACGTTCTCGGACATCGCGAACGGGGTCGCCAAGGAGTACGGGTTCTGGCTGGGTGACGCCTTTGCCTCGGGTGGCTCGGTCGGGTATGACCACAAGGCGATGGGGATCACCGCGCGAGGTGCCTGGGAATCGGTCAAGCGGCACTTCCGCGAGATGGGCCACGACTGCCAGAACGCTGACTTCACCGTGGTCGGTGTGGGTGACATGTCGGGTGATGTCTTCGGCAACGGGATGTTGCTGTCGGAGCACATCCGGCTGGTCGCGGCGTTCGACCACCGGCACATCTTCCTCGACCCCAACCCCGACGCTGCGGTTTCGTTCGCTGAGCGGCGGCGGTTGTTCGACCTGCCGCGGTCGTCGTGGGCGGACTACGACGCCGACCTGATCTCGGCCGGTGGCGGCGTTTACCCGCGGACGGACAAGGCGATCCCGATCTCGGCCGAGGTCCGGGCGGCGCTCGGCCTGGAGGGGCACCCGGACGCGCTGACGCCGAACGAGTTGATGCAGGCGATCGTCAAGGCGCCGGTCGACCTGTTCTGGAACGGCGGCATCGGTACGTACGTGAAGGCTGCCTCGGAGACGCACGCCGACGTCGGCGACAAGGCCAACGACGCGATCCGGATCAACGGCGCGGACCTGCGGGCGCGCGCGGTCGGTGAGGGCGGCAACCTCGGCTTCACCCAGCTCGGCCGGATCGAGTACGCGACCGCCGGCGGCCGGATCAACACCGACTTCATCGACAACGTGGCCGGCGTGGACACCTCCGACCACGAGGTGAACATCAAGATCCTGCTCGACAAGGTGGTCGCCGACGGCGATCTGACCGAGAAGCAGCGCAACGACGTGATCGCGTCGATGACCGACGAGGTCGCCGCGCTGGTGCTGAAGTCGAACTACCGGCAGAACATCGGGCTGGCCAACGCGACCGCGCAGGCGGCGGCGCTGATGCACGTCCACCAGGACTGGGTCCGGCGGCTGGAGAAGCAAGGCCTGCTCGACCGGGAGCTGGAGTTCCTGCCGAGCGTCGCGGAGTTCAAGCGGCGCAAGGCCGAGGGGCGTGGGCTGACCTCGCCTGAGCTGTCGGTGCTGATCGCGTACACGAAGATCGTGCTCGAGGCCGAGCTGCTCAAGACGTCGCTGCCCGATGACGACTACCTGGCCGCCAAACTGGTGTCGTACTTCCCGAAGGCGATCCAGGACCGGTTCGCCGAGCCGATGAAGTCGCACCAGCTGCGTCGCGAGATCATCACCACGCAGGTGGTGAACGAGTTCATCAACTCGTCGGGCATCACGGCGTACCACCGGTTGTCGCTGGAGACGGGCGGGTCGGTCGAGGACGTCGTACGGGCGAACCTGGCCGCGTCGCGGATCTTCGCCCAGCCGGAGCTGTTGGCTCGCAACGCCGAGCTCGACAACATCGTGGACGCCGCGACCCAGACCGCGATGCGGTTGGAGACGCGGACGCTGGTGGAGCGGGCGACCCGGTGGCTGGTGTCGAACCGGCGGTCTCCGGTCGACATCGCCGAGCTGATCGAGTTCTTCGCGCCGGGGATCGCCAAGCTGACCGCTGCGCTTCCGGAGGTACTGCGGGGTCGTGAGCTGGCTCTGTACGAGCAGCGGCGTGAGGCGTTGCTGGCCCAGGGGGTGCCGGAGGATTTCGCGACTCGGATCGCGGTGCTGCCACCGGCGTACGCGGCGCTGGGGATCGTGGAGACGGCGGACCGGGCCGATCTCGACGTACTGGAGGTCGCCAAGGTCCACTTCGCGCTGGGGGAGCGGCTGCAGCTCGGGCTGTTCCTGGAGCGCATCATCGGGCTGCCGCGGACGGACCGCTGGCAGACGATGGCGCGGGCTGCTCTGCGCGACGACCTGCACGCGGTCCACGCACGGCTCACCCGTCAGGTGCTGGCGTCGACTGATGCCACTGCCGAGCCAGAAGACCGTGTCCGGGCCTGGCAGGACCTGAACTCGACGGCCCTGTCCCGCGCCGCCACGATGATGGAAGAGATCGTCGAGACGGAAGGCCCCGAACTGGCCCACCTCTCGGTAGGCCTCCGCCTGGTCCGCACCCTCCTCAACAACCAGGCCTGACCGCCACACCACCACTTCCTGTCCGAGCCCACCACTTCGCGTCCGAGCCCACCACTTCGCGTCCGAGGTCGCCACTCCGTGTTCAAGCCCACAAGTAGTGGGCTTGAACACCAAGCGGCGGGCTTGAACACCAAGCGGTGGGGTTGAACACGTTATTTCCTGTTCACGGTCACCGGTTGGTGTCCGAGGTCGCCGCAAGGGGCGGGGGTCGCCGTGGTGGGCGCTAGGCTCGGGGGGTGGCGACGCTTGAGGATCTGGTGGGGCGCAGTGAGTATCCGGGGCGTGGAGTGGCGATCGGGCGGGATGTCGACGGTGTGCCGTTTGCCGCCTACTGGCTGACCGGGCGGAGTCCAGCGTCCCAGCAACGGGAGCTGGTCGTTTCGGAGTACGAGATCGTCGTACAGGACCTGGCCGGTGGCGGCTCGGACGACCTGCGGCACTACACGGCCGCGATCCGCACCGAGGACTGGGTCATCGTCGGCAACGGCAGCCACGTCCACGAACTAGCCGCCGCACACGGCGACTGCGTCGACCTCCAGGTGGTACTCCGTAACATCGACTACGAGCCCGACCCACCCATCCGCACTCCCCGGATCTTCGCCGGCGCCGTCACCGAAGGCCCCGAGCTGATGGACGTCGTCGTCGGCTCCGCCCGCTCATACTCCGCCGACCAGGTCCAGCACCCATCCCTGTTCCTCCGCCGCTCCGAAGAAGCAACCGCAGGCGTAGTCAACACCTACTCCGGCACCGCCGCGGAGGTAGTCACCGACGGCTACCCCATCGTCGTAGCCGTCAACGAGGAATGGGAATCCCTCCCCGACCTCCTCTGGAACCGCCTCAACCCAACGCTGCGAGTAGCCCTCGTAGTAATCCCCCTCCACGTAGAAACCTTCGAAGCCTCGATCGTCCGCTCCCGCTGAGCTTCAGCGGGAGCTCTCCCAGCGCGGCTTCAGCTCCGGGAGCAAGGCTGCCAGGTAGGCCTTGGCGTCTTCGACAGTACGCATGGGCAGCGGCAGCCCCACGCCGAACAGACCCCAGCGGTTGTGACCCGCTGGCGTCCTCTCGTTGAAGTGCACGGCAGTCTCCGACTGCCAGATCAGCCCGGCGCGCGAGTTGTCGGGTGCCACCACGAAGCCGTCGCCGTAGGTGTCCGGCGCCGACAGAAAGTCCGTGATCATCCCGAAGCGGAAGCCATCGACCTCCGTCTCGTCCAAGACCGGGAATCCGTAGTAGGCGGGTGCTCCCGGCGGCGGGTTGAGGAAGCTGTCGTCGTCGACCGCGAGTGGGCGAACGACGATCGGCTCATCATCTGTCATTGGCAGATGATGACACTGGTCAGCGTTCGGAGACGATGACGTCTACGGAGTACTGGTCGGCTCGGTAGCAGTGGTCGCCGAATTCGACGGGGGAGCCGTCGGCGTCGTAGGCGCTGCGGGTCATGGTGACCAGGGGTTCGGCCTTGGACATGTGGAGGGTGCGGCGTTCCTCGGCGGTCGCGTTGCGGGCGCCGATGCGCTGGCGGGCGACGGTGGGGCGGATGCCGCGGGCGCGGAGTACGGCGTACAGGCCATCGGTTTCGAGGAGTTCGGTGGTCAGGTCGTCCATTGCCGGGGGCAACCAGTTGCGGAGGATCGCGAGCGGTTGGTCGCCGGCGTACCGGAGCCTGACGATGGAGACCAGCGGGGTGCCGGACGAAAGGCTGAGCGCCTCGGCGGCTCGGTCGTCCTGAGCGGCACAGACCAGGGACAGTACTTCGGTACGCGGAGTGCGACCCTCACGGACCAGATCGTCGTACAGGCTGGTCAGCTCCGCGCGCCGATGGACCATCTGGTTGGCGACCGTCGTGCCGATGCCCCGGCGGCGGACCAGCAGCCCCTTGTTGACCAGCTCGGAGATCGCCCGGCGGACCGTCGGCCGGGACAGGCTGAGCCGGCCGGACATCGCCAGCTCGTTCTCGAACGGGTCGCCCGGGCGCAGCGTGCCGTCGCTGATCGCGGCGGTCAGCTGCTCGGCGAGCTGGTGATAGAGCGGCACCGGGCTCGTCCGATCGATCTGGATCGGGAGGGCGGCCATGTCCGGATGTTACAGGAAGGAGGTTTGTATGTCCCGACGTGAAAATGTGCTTACAAAGTATTGACACGCCTGGTGCGGCCAGCAAAGCTGACGGGGCGAACCAGCACCGCGGGAGGCTGGTCCGGCGGACAGCCGCGAGCCTTGACGAGAGGGATGCCAGGATGCGAATCGGGTTGGTCGGAACCGGGCGGATCGGGGCGTTCCACGCCGCGACGCTGAAGAGTCTGGCGGCGGTGGAGCAGGTCGTCGTCACCGACGTCGAGGCGAGCCGGGCGGAGCTGGTCGCCAAGGATCTCGGCCTGGAGTTCGCGGCCTCCGTGGACGATCTGCTGGCCAGTGGCATCGACGGGTTCGTCATCGCCGCGGCCACCTCGGCTCACGCGGCGCTCATCGAGCAGGCCGTCGCGGCGGGCATTCCGACCTTCTGCGAGAAGCCGGTCGCGATCGATCTCGGTGAGACCCAGCGGATCGTCGAGCTGGTCGAGGGCTCGGACGTTCCGGTGCACATCGGTTTCCAGCGCCGCTTCGACGCCGGCTATCGCTCGGCGCAGGAGCAGGTCGCAAGCGGTGAGCTCGGCTTCATCCACCACATCCGGGCCAACACCAACGACGCGTTCCCGCCGCCGCGCGAGTACATCCCGACCAGCGGCGGCTTCTTCCGCGACTGCACCGTCCACGACTTCGACATCATCCGGTTCGTCACCGGTCGCGAGGTGGCCAGCGTCTTCGCCACCGGCGCCAACCGCGGCGAGTCGTTCTTCGGCGAGTACGGCGACATCGACGCCGCCGCCGCGCTGCTGACCCTCGACGACAGCACCTTCGTCGCGGTGAGCGGCACCCGCTACAACGCGGCCGGCCACGACGTACGGATGGAGGTGCTCGGTTCACTCGGCTCGATCGCCGTCGGCCTCGACGAGCACACCGCCTTGCGGTCGGCCGAGCCTGGCGTGACGTTCCCCGGCGGGCAGTCGCACAGCACCTTCATGGACCGGTTCCAGCCGGCCTACGTCGCCGAGCTGACGGCTTTCACCGAGGTGGTCGCCGGCGCCCGCCCTGTCCCTTGCACGGTCCGCGATGCTTTGCAGGCCTTCCGAATTGCCGACGCATGTGAACTGTCCCGACGCGAGAACCGCGTCGTACTTCTGGAGGAGATCGGCCGATGAGTGACGTTGCCACCAGGATCGCCGGAGCGCCCATCTCGTGGGGTGTCTGCGAGGTCCCGGACTGGGGTTGGCAGTACGACCCAGAGACGGTGCTGGCGCAGATGCGCGAGGTGGGCATCGCGGCGACCGAGTTCGGGCCGGACGGGTTCCTGCCTGACGATCCGGCCGAGAAGGCGAAGGCGCTCGCGGATCTCGGGTTGCGGGCGGTCGGCGGGTTCGTACCCGTCGTACTGCACGACCCTTCGCACGATCCGGCTCCTGAGGTCGCGCGTGCTCTGGAAGGGTTTGTCGCTGCCGGGGCCAGCACATTGGTACTTGCGGCCGCGACAGGTCTTGATGGGTATGACGATAGGCCTGTACTTGACGACGCGGGCTGGGCGACGTTGCTGGCCAACCTCGACGCGCTGGCCGGGCTGGCCGCCAAGCAGGGGATCACGGCGACACTGCACCCGCACGTCGGCACGATGGTCGAGAACGCGGCTGATGTCGACCGCGTGCTTGCGGGCTCGACGATCGGGCTCACGCTCGATACCGGGCACCTGTTGATCGGCGGGGTCGATCCGGTGGCGTTGGCGTTGAAGCACACTGCGCGGATCAAGCACACGCATCTCAAGGACGTGGACGCTTCGTGGGCCTTGAAGGTGCAGTCGGGCGAGGTCAGCTACACGGACGCCGTACGGGCCGGGATGTACCGCCCGTTGGGTGGCGGTGACATCGACCTGGCGACGATCGTGTCGGCGCTGGAGAAGTCCGGGTATGACGGCTGGTACGTGCTGGAGCAGGACACGATTCTGGCTGGGCGACCTGATGGGGACGGGCCGCTGGCCGACGTACGGGCGAGTATCGAGCACCTGCGGCGGATCGCGGAGGCGGTTTGATGGCGGACGACGTACTCACCATCGGGCGGATCGGGGTCGACCTGTATCCGCTGCAGACGGGGACGCATCTGGAGGATGTCGAGAGCTTCGGCAAGTTCCTCGGCGGGAGCGCGACCAACGTCGCCGTCGCCGCCGCCCGGCACGGCCGGAAGTCGGCGGTGATCAGCCGGACCGGGAACGATCCGTTCGGCACCTTCATCCATCGGTCGCTGCTGGAGCTGGGTGTCGACGATCGGTTCGTGACGCCGGTCGACGGGTTGCCGACGCCGATCACGTTCTGCGAGATCTTCCCGCCGGACAACTTCCCCTTGTACTTCTACCGGTTCCCGAAGGCGCCGGACCTGGTGATCAACCCGTCCGAGCTCGATCTGGACGCTGTTCGCGAGGCGTCGATCTACTGGTCGACGGTCACCGGGTTGTCGGCGGAGCCGTCGCGGACCGCGCACTTCACCGCGTGGGAGGCTCGGGAACGCCGGAAGTTCACGGTCCTCGACCTGGACTACCGGCCGATGTTCTGGGCAGATCCGAGTGAGGCGCACGAGCAGGTCGAGCGGGCGCTGCAGCACTGCACGGTTGCTGTGGGCAACCGAGAGGAGTGCGAGGTCGCCGTCGGCGAGACGGATCCCGACAAGGCGGCCCAAGCTCTGCTGGATCGCGGACTCGACCTGGCCGTCGTCAAGCAAGGCCCGAAAGGCACCCTGGCCCGCACCCGCGACGAACGCGTGGAGGTCCCGCCCTTCCCGGTGGAGGTAGTCAACGGCCTAGGCGCTGGCGACGGCTTCGGTGGCGCCCTCTGCCACGGCCTGCTGGCCGGCTGGCCGCTGGAGAAGGTCATCCGCTTCGCCAACATCGCCGGCGCCATCGTCGCCTCCCGCCTCGAATGCTCCACCGCCATGCCCACCGAATCCGAAGTCCTGGCCCTCCTGGAGAACTCCGCATGACCGCCGACGGCGACGACCTCGGCGAGACCGGGCTGTACGCAAGCAAACCCCGCGGAGGCGAACCCCACGAGACCAGCGCTGAGCAGACCAGCGCCGCCGGTGGTGCTGGCAAGGGTGTGCTGGGTGACGGCGGCGTTGAAGCGAGGATGGTGAGCCCGCGAGGTGGCGGGGCAAGTGGTGGTTGGGCGGGTTCTGAACTGGGGGTTGGGGTGAATCCGACTGAGATCAGGGTGCGGTATCCGGAGCGGATTGCTGAGGGGTGGCAGCAGCGGCGGCGGCGGGAGTTGGTGGGGGAGGATGGGCGGCTGCTGATTGTGGCGGCAGATCATCCGGCTCGGGGTGCGCTGGGCGTGCGGGACGATCGGATGGCGATGGCCAGTCGGCCGGCGTTGATCGATCGGCTGTGTACTGCGCTGCGCCGGCCGGGCGTCGACGGTGTGCTCGCGACGCCGGACATCCTCGAGGACCTGCTGCTGCTCGGCGCGCTCGAGGGCAAGGTCGTGATCGGGTCGATGAACCGTGGCGGCCTGCAAGGCGCGTCGTTCGAGCTGGACGACCGGTTCACGGCTTACGGTACGGCGGATGACATCGCCGGGCGCCGGCTGGACGGCGGCAAGATGCTGACCAGGATCTGCCTCGACGACCCCGGTACGGTCGCCACGCTGGAGAGCAGCGCGCAGGCGGTCACCGAACTCGCCGAACGCAAACTGATGGCGATGGTCGAACCGTTCTGGTCGGTACGCCGCGACGGCCGCGTCACCAACCTGCTCGACCCGGACTCGGTCATCAAGTCGATCCACATCGCCTCCGGCCTCGGCGCCACCAGCGCCTATACCTGGCTCAAGCTCCCGGTGGTCGACGACCTGGCCCGCGTCATGGAAGCCACGACGCTCCCGACCCTCCTCCTCGGCGGCGACCCGACCGTAGCCCCCGAAGAGACCTACGCCTCCTGGGGCAAAGCCTTGAGCCTCCCCTCCGTCCGAGGTCTCGTCGTAGGCCGAGCCCTCCTCTTCCCGCCCGACGGCGACGTAGCCGCCGCCGTAGACCAAGCCTCATCCCTAGTCCACGGAGGCGCCGCATGACCGCGCGCGAGGTCCGCGGAGCAGCTGATGTCGACGGAGGTGTCGCATGACCGAGTGGTTCCGGCCCGCGGGGTCGACGGCGCGGGATGGCTTCGATGTGGTTGTCAGCCCGGGGGAGAAAGACTGGGAACACACCGGCCTGTACGTCGGTACGCTCCGGCCGGGGCAATCCGTCGAGATCGAGACCGGGGACTCCGAATGGCTGGTGTTGCCGTTGTCGGGGTCGGCCGAGGTGATCGTCGACGGCGAGACCGTCGCACTGGGCGGCCGTGCCGACGTGTTCGCCGGCGCGACCGATCTGGCCTACGTGCCGCGGAACACCACGATGGCCGTCGTCAGCGCCGGTGGTGCCCGGATCGCGTTCCCGCATGCGCGGGCGGCGTCGGATTATCCGTTCCGGCGGATCGGAGTCGAGCAGGTCGAGACCGAACTGCGAGGTGCGGGTGTCGCCTCCCGGCAGGTGCGGAACTTCGGTACGCCGGCCGTCCTCGAGGCCGACTCGATCATCGCCTGCGAGGTTCTCACCCCGGCAGGGAACTGGTCGTCGTACCCGCCGCACAAGCACGACGAGCACAAGCCTGGTAAGGAGAGTGTGCTCGAGGAGATCTACTACTTCGAGCTGCAGCTCTCCGACGATGCTCCTGAGGTTGTCAAGGGCAACGACCCGATCGGCTACCAGCGGGTCTACGGCACCGACGACCGCCCCATCGACGTACTGGCAGAAGTACGCGGCGGGGATGTGGTCCTGGTGCCACACGGTTGGCATGGTCCTGCGATGGCGCCTCCTGGTTATGACATGTACTACCTGAACGTGATGGCCGGCCCCGGTGCCGAACGCGAGTGGCTGATCAGCGACGACCCCCACCACGGCTGGGTCCGCGAACTCTGGAAGACGGAGAAGATCGACCCGAGGCTGCCGTTCGGGAACGCCGAGTGAGGGCGCAGGCCAACGGGCCACGGCCTGCGGCGGCCGAGATGGTGCGGTCGGTGTGTTCGGATGGGATTGCTGGTTGGGCTGTGGCTATGGGGTTTGGAGGAGAGCGATGACGGTGCGTCTCACAGTGGCGCAGGCGCTGGTGCGATTTCTGAGCGTTCAGTACTCGGAGCGGGATGGCGAGCGGCAGAGGTTGTTCGCCGGATGCTTCGGGATTTTTGGGCACGGTAACGTGGCTGGGCTCGGACAGGCTTTGCTGCAGTCCGAGCTGGAGGATCCGGAGGCGTTGCCGTACATCCTTGCCCGCAACGAGCAGGCGATGGTGCACAGCGCTTCGGCGTTTGCGCGGACCCGGGATCGCCTGCAGACCTACGCGTGCACGGCCAGCGTCGGACCCGGCTCGACCAACATGATCACCGGGGCGGCCCTGGCGACCGTCAATCGGCTGCCTGTATTGCTCCTTCCGTCGGATGTGTTCAGCACGCGGGTGGCTACGCCGGTGCTGCAGGAACTCGAGAGCACGACCGCCGGCGACGTCTCCGTCAACGACGCCTTCCGCCCCGTCTCGAAGTACTTCGACCGGATCTGGCGCCCCGAGCAACTACCCTCCGCCCTGCTCAACGCGATGCGCGTGCTGACCGACCCGGTCGAGACCGGCGCGGTCACGATCGCCTTGCCGCAGGACGTGCAGGCAGAAGCCTTCGACTGGCCCGAGGAGCTGTTCGCCGAGCGCACCTGGTACATCGCCCGCCCGTTGCCCGAGGCATCGATTGTCGACAAAGCGGCACAGCTCATCCGGTCTTCGAAGAAACCCCTGATCGTGGCCGGTGGTGGCGTCGCCTACTCCCGCGCCCAGGACGCCTTGCGCGAGTTTGCCGAGCGGACCGGCATCCCGGTCGCGGAAAGCCAAGCAGGCAAGGGATCCCTGCGCTACGACCACCCGCAGTCGGTCGGCGCGGTCGGGTCCACGGGCACGACGGCCGCGAACGCGTTGGCCCGCGAGGCCGACCTGGTGATCGGCGTCGGCACCCGCTTCGCCGACTTCACAACGGCCTCGCGGACCGCCTTCCAGAACCCGGACGTCCGGTTCGTCAATATCAACGTGGCGCGCTTCGACGGTGGCAAGCATGCTGGTCTCCCTGTCGTCGCCGACGCCCGGGAAGCCCTTGTTTTCTTGGCTTCCCAGCTCGACGGTTGGTCGGTGGAGAACCAGTACAGATCATTGACGACCGAGCTCGCAACCCAGTGGGACGCGATTGTGGACAACACCTACAACCCGCCTGCGGAGGTGACGGCGAAACTCGCCGAAGGACTGCTCACCCAGGGCGAGGTCCTCGGCGCCGTCAACGAATTGTCGGCGGCGTCTGATGTGGTGGTGTGCGCAGCCGGTTCGATGCCGGGTGACCTGCACAAACTCTGGCGGACTCGCGATCCGAAGGGATACCACGTCGAATATGGCTACTCCTGCATGGGATACGAGATCGCCGGCGGACTGGGCGTCCGCCTCGGCGCACCCGAGCGCGACGTCTTCGTCCTGGTCGGCGACGGGTCGTACCTGATGATGTCCAGCGAGCTCGTCACCGCGGTCCAGGAGAACGTCAAGATCATCGTCGTCCTGGTCCAGAACCACGGCTTCGCCTCGATCGGCGCGTTGTCGGAATCCCTTGGCTCACAGAGGTTCGGTACGGCGTACCGCCGGCGCTCAGGCGACGGCCGGCTGGACGGGGACTACCTGCCGGTCGACCTGGCCGCCAACGTGCGCAGCCTCGGCGTCGAGGTGCTCGACGTGAACAGTCGCGCCGACCTGGAGAAGGCGATCGGTACTGCGAAAGCCGCCGACGGCCCGATCGCGATCCACGTCAAGACCGACCCGCTGATCGGCGCCCCCGACAGCGAGTCGTGGTGGGACGTACCGGTCAGCCAGGTGTCCGGCCTCGACTCGACCCGCGCGGCCTCCGCGAAGTACGAGGAGTCCAAGAAGGCGCAGAGGCCGTACCTCGCACCGGTCGAAGCGCCCAGCGCGGGAGGCCGCAATGGGTAGCGTCAAGATCGGCAGCGCGCCCGACTCGTGGGGCGTCTGGTTCGCGAACGACGAGAAGCAGACCCCGTGGCAGCGGTTCCTCGACGAGGTCGCCGAGGCCGGCTACACGCGGATCGAGCTCGGCCCGCCCGGGTATCTCCCGACCGATCCCGTCCGGCTGAAGGAAGAGCTGGACAAGCGCGGCCTGGAAGTGACCGCCGGGACGATCTTCGAGCACCTGCACCGGCCGGACTCATGGGACTCGACCTGGCGTGATGTCTCGGCCGCTGCCGAGCTGGCCGCGGCGATGGGCGCCAAGCACCTCGTGGTCATCCCGTCGATGTGGCGCGGCGACGACGGTCAGGTGATCGAGCCGCGGCTGGATCACGAGGGGCAGGCCCGGCACGGCAAGCAGGTGACCGAGCTCGGCCGGCGGATCGCCGCGGAGTACGGGCTGAAGACGCAGTTCCATCCGCATGCGGACGGACACGTGGACAGCCAGGAGACGGTGGAGCGGTTCCTCGAGGAGACCGACGGGGAGCACGTCAACCTCTGCCTCGACACCGGCCACATCAGCTATTGCGGCGGCGACAACCTCGAGCTGATCCGGAAGTATCCGGAGCGGATCGGTTATGTGCACCTGAAGCAGGTCGATCCGGTGGTGCTCGCGCAGGCGGAGGCCGACGGGATCGGGTTCGACGAGGCGGTCCGGCGGGGCGTGATGTGCGAGCCGCCGCAGGGCGTGCCCGAGTTGGCGCCGGTGCTGGACGCGCTGGCGCGGCTCGACGCGGATGTTTTCGCGATCGTCGAGCAGGACATGTACCCCTGCCCGCCGGACGTGCCGCTACCGATCGCGACACGAACGCTGAAATATCTGCAGACCCACGGGGGTGGTGGTGTATCCGTATGACGACCAGCAGAGTATTGCTCTCTGGTCACATCCGTACGCCGCGGCGTTACCGCGGAACGTCTGAAAGGCTGGTTGGTAGTCATGGTTCGGTGGCAGAAGAAGGCGGTGGCCACGGGGGCGGCGCTCGTGCTCGTCGCGGCGCTCGGCGCCTGTAGTTCCTCCGGCGGCAAGAAGGAGGAGGAGAAGGCGAGCGGCTCGTCCGGCAACGTGGCGACCACGCCACGGATGAAGGTTGCCCTGATCACCCATTCCAAGCAGGGTGACACCTTCTGGGACATCGTCCGCCGCGGCGCCGAGGCGGCCGCGCAGAAGGACAACATCGAGCTGCAGTACTCCTCCGACCCCGACGGGGCCGGCCAGGCCAACCTGGTCCAGACGGCGATCGACTCCAAGGTCGACGGCATCGCGGTCACCCTGAACAAGCCCGACGCGGTGATCCCGAACGTGAAGAAGGCGGTGGCGGCCGGCATCCCGGTGACCGTCCTCAACGGCGGCCTGGACACCTGGAAGACCTCCGGCGCGATCGGGTACTTCGGTCAGGACGAGCGGATCGCGGGTCAGGCGACCGGTGAGAAGCTGAAGGCGCTCGGCGCCAAGAAGGTCATCTGCGTCATCCACGAGCAGGGCAACGTCAGCCTCGAGGCGCGCTGCCAGGGCATCAAGGACAAGTTCGGCGCGGTCGAGAACCTGAACGTCGACGGCGCCGACCAGCCCGGGACGCAGGCTACGATCACCTCGAAGCTGCAGCAGGACAAGGGCGCCGACTACGTGATGGCGCTGAACGCGGGCGTCGCGCTGACCGCCGTCCAGGCGGCCAAGGACGCCGGCTCGTCGGCCAAGATCGGCAGCTTCGACATGAGCAAGGAGATGGCCAAGGCCGTCCAGGACGGCACCGTCGACTTCGCCGTCGACCAGCAGCCGTACCTGCAGGGTTACCTGGCCGTCGACGCGATCTGGCTGAACAAGACCAACGGCGACACGATCGGCGGTGGCGAGGCGACCCTCACCGGGCCGGCGTTCATCGACAAGTCGAACATCGAGGCCGTCGCGAAGTACGCCGCGGCCGGGACGCGCTGAGGTCCGGCCATGGCATCGACGATCACCACGCCGGCGGCGGCCGACGACCGGGTCTCCACCCGGTCGGTGGGCGCCCGCCTGCTGAGCCGGCCGGAGATCGGCTCCCTGGTCGGCGCGGCGGCGATTCTGATCTTCTTCGCGATCGCCGCGGCTCCCTTCCGGGACATCAACAACGTGGGGACGATCCTGTACGGGGCCGCCCTGATCGGTGTCATGGCCGTCCCGGTCTCGCTGCTGATGGTCGGCGGCGAGTTCGACCTGTCGGCCGGCGTCGCGGTGACGACGGCCGGTCTGACCGCGGGCATCTTCGCGTACCAGTTCAGCGTCAACGTCTGGCTCGCCATGGTCGTGTCGCTGGCGCTGGCTCTGCTGATCGGCGCCTTCAACGGCTGGCTGCTGATGAAGACCGGGCTGCCGAGCTTCCTGGTGACGCTCGGCACCTTCTTCATCCTGCAAGGCCTGAACATCGCGGTGACCCGGCTGACGTCGGGCGCCGTGGCGTCGAACTCGATCAGCGACATGGACGGGTTCTCCACCGGCCACGCCGTGTTCGCGTCGCAGTTCAAGCTGGGCGGGATCACGGTCAAGATCATCATCGTCTGGTGGATCGTCTTCGTCGCGATCGCCGCCTGGTTCCTGCTGAAGACCAAGATCGGCAACTGGATCTTCGCGGTCGGTGGCGACGCCGCCGCGGCCCGGGCGGTCGGCGTACCGGTGAAGCGGGTCAAGATCGGCCTGTTCATGGCGGTCGGCTTCTTCGCCTGGTTCACCGGCATGCACCTGCTGTTCGCGCAGAACGGAGTCGTGCAGTCCGGTGAGGGTGTCGGCAAGGAGTTCCTCTACATCATCGCGGCGGTGGTCGGCGGCTGTCTGCTGACCGGCGGCTACGGCTCCGTGGTCGGCGGCGCGGTCGGGGCGCTGATCTTCGGCATGGTCCAGCTGGGCGTCGTGTACGCCGGCTGGAACCCGGACTGGTTCAAGGCGTTCCTGGGCGTGATGTTGCTGCTGGCCACGATCGTGAACCTCGTCGTCAAGAAGAAGGCGGAAGCGCGATGACCACCACGAGCAGTTTCGACGCCGAGGCGGCCGCCGGGCCGACCACCCCGGTGGTGCACCTGGACCAGGTCGGCAAGAGCTACGGCAACGTGAACGCGTTGCGCGGGGTCTCGCTGGCGGTCCGGCAGGGCGAGATCACCTGCGTGCTGGGCGACAACGGCGCGGGCAAGTCGACGTTGATCAAGATCATCGCCGGCCTGCACGAGCACTCCGACGGGACGCTGTCGGTGAACGGTGAGGAGCGCCGGTTCAAGTCGCCGCGGGAGTCGCTGGACAGCGGGATCGCGACGGTCTATCAAGACCTGGCGCTCGCGCCGCTGATGTCGGTCTGGCGGAACTTCTTCCTCGGCAACGAGATCACCAAGGGGTTCGGCCGGCTCGACATCCGCCAGATGACGCGGATCGCGCAGGAGGAGCTGACCAAGATGGGGATCTCGATCCCCAACCTCGATCAGCCGGTCGGGATGCTGTCGGGTGGTCAGCGGCAGTGCATCGCGATCGCGCGGGCGATCTACTTCGGCGCCAAGGTGCTGATCCTGGACGAGCCGACGGCGGCGCTCGGCGTCAAGCAGTCGGGGGTCGTGCTGAAGTACATCGTCAAGGCGCGCGATGCCGGGCTGGGCGTCGTCTTCATCACCCACAACCCGCACCACGCGTATCTGGTCGGGAACCACTTCGTCGTACTCAAGCTGGGCCGGGTGGCGCTGGACACGCATCGTGCCGACATCACGCTGGAGCAGCTGACCAACGAGATGGCCGGTGGTTCCGAGCTGGAGGCGCTCAGCCACGAGCTGCGCGACATCGACGCAGGTGCGGTGGCACGGCCGGTCGACGGGCCGGCCAGGATCCAATCCCCGCTGGAGAGCACATGACCCAGGACCTCAGGATCGGCATCATCGGCGTCGGAGCCATGGGCGCCGACCACGCCGAACGGGTCGCCCGCCGCATCTCAGGCGCCCGCCTCGTCGCGGTGTCCGACCCAGACACCGCGCGGGCAACCACCTTGGCTGCGGCGCTGGGCGACGTGCGGGTGGTTGGAGATCCACTGGCGTTGATCGGTGATGACGAGGTCGATGCGGTCATCATCGCCTCGCCGGGGTTTGCTCATGGGGAGCAGTTGATGGCTTGTCTGGAGCAGGGGAAGCCGGTGCTCTGTGAGAAGCCGTTGACGATGGATGCCGAGTCGTCGTTGCGGGTGGTCGAGGCGGAGCACAAGCTGGGGCGGTCGTTGATCCAGGTCGGGTTCATGCGGCGGTTCGACCCGGAGTACGCGCGGTTGAAGCAGCTGTTGGACTCCGGTGAGCTCGGCCGGACGCTGTTGCTGCACAACGTGCACCGGAACAAGACGGTCCCGGAGACTTTCCGTAGCGAGATGATCGTGCGCGATTCCCTGGTGCACGAGGTCGACGTGGCGCGCTGGCTGTTCGACGACGAGATCAAGCGGATCACCGTGCACGCCCCGAAGCCGACCAGCCTGGTCGCCGAAGGGGTGCTCGATCCGCAGCTGGCGATCTTCGAGATGGCCAATGGCGCGATCGCCGACGTGGAGGTGTTCGTGAACTTCCAGGTCGGGTACGAGGTGCGCTGTGAGGCTGTCGCCGAGAAGGGCAGCGCGACGATCGGTCTCGGGGTCGACGTACTGACCAAGCAGGCCGGACACTGGGGTGGCGCGGTGCCGGACGACTTCCGGGTCCGGTTCGGGCTCGCGTACGACATCGAGGTCCAGCGCTGGGTGGACGCCGCGGCGAAGGGCGAGATCGACGGCCCGAGCGCCTGGGACGGGTACGCGGCCGCGGCGGTCTGCACGGCCGGCGTCCGGTCACTGCAGGAGGGCCGCCCGGTCGAGGTCGAGATGGTCGCCCGCGACGAGGTCCTCGGATGAGGACCGGCGAGTGAAGGCCGACGGATGAGGACTGACGGATGAAGGCCGGCGAGGTCATCGGACGAGGAACGCAGACTTACCGAACGAGCGAGGGATGCAGCTGTGAGCATTGAGCGAATCACCCATCTGGTCGGCGGAAGCCCGTGGACGGGAGTCTCCGAGCGGACCAGCAAGGTCTACAACCCGGCCACCGGCGAGGCGACCGGTGAGCTCGACCTGGCCTCGGCGGCCACCGTCGACGAGGTGGTCAAGGTCGCCCACGACGCGTCGAAGGCGTGGGGCACGATCTCGCTCACCAAGCGCGCCCAGGTGCTGTTCGCCTTCCGCGAGCTGTTGAACGCGCGCAAGGAGGAGATCGCCGCGCTGATCACCGCCGAGCACGGCAAGGTGCTCTCGGACGCGCTCGGCGAGGTCACCCGTGGGCTGGAGGTGGTCGAGTTCGCGTGCGGCATCCCGCACCTGCTCAAGGGCGGTTTCAGCGAGAACGTCTCGACCAACGTCGACGTCTACTCGATCCGGCAGTCGCTCGGCGTGGTCGCGGTCATCTCGCCGTTCAACTTCCCGGCGATGGTGCCGCTGTGGTTCGTCCCGATCGCGATCGCCTGTGGCAACAGCGTGGTGATCAAGCCGTCGGAGAAGGACCCGTCCGCGGTCAACGCGGTCGCCGCGCTCTGGAAGGAGGCGGGGCTGCCGGACGGCGTGATGAACGTCGTGCACGGTGACAAGGAGGCTGTCGACCGGCTGCTCGAGCACCCCGACGTCAAGGCCGTCTCGTTCGTCGGCTCGACGCCGATCGCGCGCTACGTCTACGAGGCCGGCACCCGGAACGGCAAGCGCGTCCAGGCGCTGGGCGGCGCCAAGAACCACATGGTCGTCCTGCCCGACGCCGATCTCGACCTCGCCGCCGACGCCGCCGTCAACGCCGGCTTCGGCTCAGCCGGTGAGCGCTGCATGGCGATCTCCGCGCTGGTCGCGGTCGAGCCGGTCGCCGACGACCTGATCGCCAAGATCCGCGAGCGGATGGGGACGCTGAAGACCGGCGACGGCACCCGCGGCAGCGACATGGGCCCGCTCGTCACCGGACCGCACCGCGACAAGGTCGTCGGGTACGTCGAGGCCGGGGTCGAGGCCGGCGCGGAGCTGGCCGTCGACGGCCGCGAGGGTCCGTTCGACGGTGGCGACGATGGCTTCTGGCTCGGCCCGACGCTGTTCGACAAGGTCACCCCGGATATGTCGATCTACACCGACGAGATCTTCGGGCCGGTGCTGTCGGTGCTGCGCGTCCCGTCGTACGACGCGGCGCTCGAGCTGGTGAACTCGAATCCGTACGGCAACGGCACGGCGATCTTCACCAACGACGGCGGCGCTGCCCGGCGGTACCAGACCGAGGTCGAGGTCGGCATGGTCGGCGTCAACGTGCCGATCCCGGTCCCGATGGCGTACTACTCGTTCGGCGGCTGGAAGAACTCACTCTTCGGCGACACCCACGCCCACGGCACCGAAGGCGTCCACTTCTTCACCCGCGGCAAGGTCATCACCTCCCGCTGGCTGGACCCATCCCACGGCGGCCTCAACCTGGGCTTCCCGACGCACGACTGACCGCTCACTCCTGAGTGGTGACTACCCCAGTCGAAGTCACCACTCAGGAGTCGGGCAGATCGCGAGCTGCCCGGTGTCCTTCGTGTCGTCGATCCCACGCATGTACACGTGGTACCGGACCATCACGCCGTAGCAACTCGGCTTGGGCAGCGGATTGTGCTGCGGCTGGTACCACCTCTGCTGATCGAACTTCACCCGTGCCGACGAGTTGTACTGCTTCCAGCTCTTCGCCTGCCCATAGCTGGAGTTCCAGAAGCCGACCTTCCGGTTGCCGCAGCTCGGCCAGAAGCCGACCCCGATCGAGAACGGCACCTGCACGCTGATACTCGGATTGAACGAGCACCCGTAGCCCTTGTACGCGTGCTGCACGTCGAGCTTCAGCCACGCCAGCGGCTTCCGCGTGCACCCATGGCTGACCGAGTCGTACTGATACCCGTTGACGGTCAGTGTCGGCGCCACCACCTGCGGACTGGCCACGCGATAGTCGATGTTGCCGTCGACCGGCCCGTACCGGACCGCTTTGTAGGTCAGGGTGCCGGTCACGGAGTAGTTCAGGCACAGGAACAGCTCGGGGAACACGAGCCACTTGCTGATGCTGAACGAGTCCGTGTTCGGCCGGCTGGTGTTGGCGAAGGCCGGCGTCGGCGTACCGAGGCCGGCCACGATCACCAGGAGAGCAGCTCCTCCTGCGGTCGTCGACCGCAGAAGTCTTCTGATCGTCTGCCGCATGGGTCGAATGTAGAGGCTCGGTGACTACTCAGAGTGAGTTGAGATCTAGTCTGGATGGACTTGCAATACGGTCACGGGACGATCGCGTAGGCGGCGAAGTCATACAGGGAGTAGCCGTAGGTCGTGGCGCGGTCGACTCCCTGGAGGCGTAGGTAGCGGCCGGTCGCGTCGAGCCAGACGGTGTCGGTACCGCCGTCGCCGCCGGTGATGTCGGCTGCGGTGGTCCACGTAGTGCCGTTGTCGGAGACCTCCAGCCGGTACGCCGATCCGAAGGCGGCTTCCCATTGGAGGACCACCTTGCCGAGTCGAGTGGTGGTGCCCAGGTCGACCTGTAGCCAGGAAGCGTCGTCGTAGCCAGAGGCCCAGCGGGTGGTCGGGTTGCCGTCGATGGCGAGGTCCGGGGTGAAGGAGGTGCCGGGCTCGACGCTTGATGCGGTGGCTGGTCGGTTCAGCAGGGCGTTGGTGGTGGAGGTCTTCGGGCGAACCGACGCGGTCAGCGTGCTGGTGTAGGTCTGACTGCCGATCGTGAAGGTCACCGGGATGGCGACTGCCGTCAGAGGCGCGTCGGCTGGTGGGGTCAGCTTCAAGGAGACTGTGCGAGTGAAGCCGCGTGTTACCTCGACCTGCTGGCTAGCCGGCGCTCCCCAGCCAGCGGGAGCTGCGATGGAGAGCGTGCCCGTGACATCGACGGGCGCAGCCAGGGCGACGTTGACGGTGGTGGTCTGACCCCGGACCACGTCGGTGTCGTCGACTGCGAGCGTGACGGGCGGTGCATCCGCCCAGCGCGGGATCAGCTCGGCTACCTGTGGGGTAGCGCTCCCGCCGTTCCATACAAGGCGAATCGCCTCCGCTTGAAGGCTGCCAAAAGCCAACTCGGTGTATGCCCTCGTCACGCGACCAACCTGACGCCACTGCCCGCCAACGCGGACCTCTACCTCAGCAGACCCCACTGCGGCCGTCCGCTGGAGCACAGTCACCGCTGCAAGAGCCCGAGGCGCCGACAGCGTCGCCACCAACGCGTCCCCGGCTACCGGCGCATTGCCCGCCAGATAGGCCGTCCCAACGTTGCCATCGACGGCTGCCTGGTACGACGAACCCGTGGCGGGCGTCGGCGTACCGGTGACTGTCATCGAGGTCTTGCCGCCGCCAAGCGTCTGCACCGAGAACTCACGCACGACAACCCAGAAGTCGTCCGCCGCCAACGCCCGGTACCGGACATAGCGCGCCTTCGTTCCAACTGGCGCCGTGACCCGTACCTCGGCCGTGGTGGCACGCGTCAGCTCGGTCCAGTGAGCCCCATCGACCGAGTACTCGAGCGCACCCGACTGGATGAAGTCGCTAGGACTGCCCGCTTTGCCCATCAGCAAGGCGATGTCACCGATCGCCGTGCTCTCGCCGAGGTCGACCCGCACCTCGGAGTCCGGCGCAGGAGTCCCATTGCTCCAGAAGAACGTGTTCAGGTCGCCGTCGACCATCCGCGCCGGCACGTTGTCCTGATAGATGCCGAGCGTCGTCGATGCAGCACGCGCCGGGACGACGCCGAGCCAGCGATCCTGGACGCGGCCGATCTCGGCGAGCAGCTCGTCGACGACGCGCTCGCCGATCCGCGGATACGTCCCACTGTGCGGCAGTCGGCTGTCGCGGATCGCCTTGGCCTGGGTGACCAGCGCATCGATCTCCTGACGGGCCGTCCAGGCGCGGGCGCCGTTCCCGTTGTCGAGGGTGGTGAGCAGATCGAGTCCGCGCAGCATCGCCTGGCCCCACAGTTCGGTTGCCTTGAGCCACGACTCTGCCTCGGCGGCGAAGGCCGGATCGGGCACGCCGGCGCGGATCGTGGCCGGCGCCTCGGCGACGGCCTTCACGACTGGCCGGAGTACCGCAATCGCGGAAGCCCTGTCGCCGGTACGCCAGGTCTGCCAG
This sequence comes from Kribbella koreensis, assembly GCF_039525325.1. Taxonomy (NCBI): domain Bacteria; kingdom Bacillati; phylum Actinomycetota; class Actinomycetes; order Propionibacteriales; family Kribbellaceae; genus Kribbella; species Kribbella koreensis. The sequence goes on along the minus strand of NZ_BAAAHK010000028.1, from coordinate 16,526 downwards.
AAGGTGTCGATCGCGGCCTGGAGCACCGGCGCGCTCGCCGAGTGGAGGGTGCCGTCGTACGTGTTGAGGTCGGCGAACACCTTCAGGGCGTTGATCGTGCGCTGCTCGCCGTCGGAGCGTTCCGCCAGGGCGCGAAGCCAGGAGGCCTGCTCGTTGTAGGAGGCAGGGTTCCAGCCGAGTTCGGCGAAGGAGTAGAGCGCGATCTTGCTGACCGCGGCCTGGTTCATCGGGTTGGAGATGATGCCGACGACGTCGGCGGCGAGGGCGGGTTCGCGGCCGCTGTACGGAGCGAGCAGCAGGCGTCCGGCCGCATAGTCGTTGACCGGGTAGTTGTCCCAGATCAGGATGTTGTGCCCGAAGACGGCCTTCGCGGCAGCGGCCTGTGCGGCTGTGATCGTCTGCGGTACGACGCCGACGCCGGTCCAGTGCACGACGACGTCGGAGTCGAGCTGCTCCCGCAATGCCTTCTTGTACGGGCTTTCCGAGACGTTGTAGTACTCCGTGGGCACCATCTGCAGCGGTGCGAGATCGGGCTTGGTCTCGACCCACTCGCGCTGGACGCGGTTCAGCAGTTCGCTCTGCGCGCGTCCGGCGGCGGCTCCGCCGGTCCCGTACTTCGCCCGGTCGGCGTCGCAGTGCCAGGTGTTGTAGTCGATGTCGTCGAGCGGCACGTTGAACGACCGTCCGCCGAGCGCGTAGAGCGCCTCGAACTTCGCGATCAGCGCCTGGAAGTCCGACTCGGAGGTGTAGCAGATGTCGAGTCCGGGGGACAGGGCGAAGGTGAAGTCGACCTTGTTCTGGCGGGCGCGGGTGACGAGTTCGCCCAGCTGCGCGAGCTTGTCGGCGGGGTAGGGCTCGCGCCACTTCTCCCGGTGGTACGGGTCGTCCTTCGGCGCGTACTCGTAGGTGTTCATCCGGTGCGCGCCGAGGTAGTCGACATGATCCAGCCGGTCGGCCTGCGACCAAGGCGTGCCGTAGAAGCCCTCGATCGAGCCGCGGTACCGCATGGTCGGCCAGTCCCGGATCGAGACGCCAGGCATCCAGTCGGTGCCGGTGTGCCGGGTCTGCACGAGTTGAGTGAGCGTCTGGGCGGCGTAGTACGTGCCGTCGGTGTCGACGCCATCCAGTACTACCTGATTGCGGCCCTGACGATCGCGCCCAGCCGCCAGCACGTACCCCTCGGCGGGCAACCCGGCACTACCGCTGACCTGCAGCCCGTCCAAGGGTCCTTCACCGAGCCAGATGGTGGTCGGCGTACCGGGGTCGACGCCGTCGGTGGCCTTGACCTCGGTCACCCCGGCCCGGTTGAGCACCTGCCGCACGACTCGTTCGCTGTCCGCATCGGAGTCCTTGCCCCGCACCAGCCCGACCACGGGCGGCAGGGCGAACCCGTCACTCCGGTTGGTCACCTGCTGGGGTTGCGGCGAGACCGGCCCGGCAGCAGGGCCGGCGTACGGCGTACTGGCTGCTGTGCCCGCAGAGGAGGCGAAGGGCGCGGCCAGCGCGATCAGACCGACGACGGACAGTAAGGACAGCGAGCGACGACGCACGGGAGTCTCCTCATGACTGGGCGGCTCCAGTTAGTTAGCCACTGTTCATAAGTGCGCGTCAAGGCATCAACGGAACAAATTTGAACGTTTAACCTGGAGTGGTCAGGCTGATGAGTTCGTCGACGAAAGCGTCGTCGAGACGGCCGCGGGCGACGAATGCCTGGTAGAAGAGTGGGCCGACGAGCGCCGCGAACTGGGCGTCGCTGAGCGGACCGGTGATCGCGGCGAGCGCCTCCTTGCGCCGGCCCGCGAGGTGCTGGAGCGCCTCGGACGTGCTCTCGTCGCGGTGCGCCCGGGCGATCAGGGCCGTCAGAATCGACGCGGTCTCCGACGTGCTCAGGTTGCCGCGCAGGCCGTGGAGGAACTCGGGCACGGTCATCGACTCGTTGTCGTCGACGCGCATCACGTAGTACTCGAGGGTCAGGTCGACGAGTAGTTGCTCGGGGGTCGCCCAGTGCCGGTAGAGGGTGTTGCGCGAGACGCGGGCCTGCCTGGCCAGTGCGCTGAAGGTCACCGCCTCGGCGCCTTCGGTCAGCAACAGCGCGCGAGCACAGGCGAGCACGTGCTGCCGGGTCCGCTCGATCCGGGGGTCGGTGGGGCTCGTCATGCACTTATGGTACAGCTTGTACTATAAAGTGCTAGTTGTCCCGTACGGAGGAGGACCGATGGCGACGACGCTGATTCGTGGGGCTCGGGTGTTCGACGGGCGGGAGCTCACCGGGCCGCGGGATGTGGTGATCGACGGCCAGGTGATCGCGGCTGAAGCAGGTGAGCCTGCCGAGGTGGTCGAGGCGGACGGTTTGACGCTTCTGCCGGGGCTGATCGACGCGCATCTGCATCTGAAGGGGCCGGAGACGCTGGCGAAGCTGGTGTCGTACGGCGTGACCACCGCGCTCGACATGGCGACCTGGCCGGCCTCGCTGGTGCAGTCGTTGCGCAACCAGCCGGGCGTCACCGACATCAGGAGCGCGGGGCTGCCGGTCATCGGCCGGGGTGGGCGGCATGCGCAGTTCGGGATGCCGGAGGGCGCGTACGCCGGTACGCCGGAGCAGGCCGGCGACATGGTGAGCAGCCGGATCGCGGACGGCTCCGACTACCTCAAGCTGGTCCTCGAAGCACCGGGAGAGGGCGGACCAGACCCCGAAACGGCTGCGGCGCTTGTTGTGGCTGCACGCGATGCAGGGCTGAGGACGATCGCTCACGCCACTTCGCTGGGCGCCTATGATCTCGCGATCGCCATCGGCGTGGACATCGTCACCCACGTGCCGCCTGGGGAGGTGCTGCGTCCTGAGCAGGTCGAGGCGATCGCGGCGGCCGGGCAGGTCGTAGTACCGACGCTGACGATGGCGGAGTCGATCAGCAAGCTCAGAGGCACTCGCCTTGAGGATGCCCTCGAGACGGTCAGCGCGCTGCATGAAGCGGGTGTGCCGATCCTCGCCGGTACCGACGCCAATGATCAGCCTGGTGTTCCACCGGTCGAGTACGGCGCCAGCCTGCACCGGGAGCTCGAGTTGCTGACCCAAGCCGGCCTGACCAACGCCGAAGCTCTCACTGCGGCGACAGCCGGACCAGCGAAGCACTTCAAGCTGGCAGACCGAGGTGTTGTCGAGGCAGGCCGACGGGCGGACCTCCTGCTGATCGCAGGAGATCCGCTGAAGGACCTGAACGCCACCCGGGCCATCACCAGGGTGTGGGCGGCTAGATAGTCGAGGAAGGGCGGGGCTGGAGGCCGGCGTCGCGGTAGCAGGCGTCGATGAGTTCCATCGTCGCGTGGGCGTCGTCGGCGTCGGTGATCAGCGGTGCGCCGTCGCGGAGGTGCGCGGCGAACGCCTCCAGTTGGTACGTGTAGGAGGACTTGGTACCGAGCCGCTCGACCCAGGTGTCCTCCTTGGTCTTCACCGTGACCCGGTCGTCCAGGTGCGGCAGGACGAAGCTCGGTGCGAACGCCTCACCCCGCGTACCGATGATCCGCAGGCTGAAGTCGAGCTCCTCACCGGCCATGCTCGTCCGCACTGCGCCAGTAGCCCCGTTGGGGAACACAAGGTCGGCATTGAGCCACTCATCCACACCAGGAAGCCGCTTGCGCTCTCCTGCCCGGGCACTGGCCAGCTTCGGCGCTCCACCACCCCAGGGCGCGAGCATCCGCTGCGCATGCAGCGCATAGCAGCCGACATCCATCACCGCACCACCAGCGAGCGACAGCGACCAGCGCGGGTCGTCGTCGGCCGGTGGCGGCATCACCATGGTCGCCTCGACGTGCTGCAGCTCACCGAGCTCACCCTTCGCCAGCAACTCGTGCAGCCGCCGCGTCACCGGATGGAAGACGTAGTGGAAGCCCTCCATCAGTACTACGCCCCGCTCGCGCGCAGCATCACGCACCAAGGCCGCCTCGGTCGCATTGCTCGCGGAGGGTTTCTCCGTCAGTACATGCTTGCCGGCGGCAATCGCCCGGAGGTTCCACGGACCGTGCAGACCGTTGGCGAGCGGGTTGTAGATCGCCTCGACCTCCGGATCGTCGATCACGTCCTGGTAGCTCGCCAGCACCCGCTCCACCCCGTGCTCGGCGGCGAACGCCTCCGCCCGGCCGGTATCCCGGGCAGCGACCGCGACCAGCCGGGCGCCGGTCAGCCGGGCCGGTTCGGCGATCGCGCGGCCCGCGATCCGGGCGGCGCCGAGGACTCCGATGCGAAGCGGTTCCATGCGTTCTCCCTTGCTCAGATATCAGCCGTACGGCGGCGTACGGTGTGCTCGTCGAGGGCCTGCTGCAGCCGGATGTCGGGCCAGTCCTCGGCGAGGGCTTGGCGGACCAGATCGGCCTGGGTCTGTGGAGCGAGCCCGCCGATCGGCTGGTCCCGGTCCAGGTTGGTCGGGAAAGCGTATCCCTCGGCGCTCGCGGCGATGACATTGTCCAGATCGAAGGCGTCATCGTGCCGCAGAGTACGCAGTACGGGATAGAGGGTGACCGCCATCCGGACCCGGTCGACGCTCTCCATCGCCCGGCCGAACGCCGATGAGATCTGCAGCAGGTTCGCCATCCGGAAGATGTCGCTCGAGTGGTTGCTGCCGGCCGCGTGGAACAGCGCCGGGTTGAAGAACACCGCGTCGCCCTTGGTCAGCGGCAACTGCACGTGATGAGCGACGAAGTGCGCGCCGAACTCGGGCTGCCGCCAGGCGAGGTAACCCAGCTCGTACTTGTGCGAGTGCGGCAGGTAGAGCGTCGGCCCACTCTCCACCGGCATGTCACAGTGCGCGACCGCCCCCTGCAGTGTCAGCACGCTGGACAGCTTGTGCACATGAGCAGGGTATTGAGCCGCGACCTCGTTCGACTGGAATCCGAGGTGGTAATCGCGATGCACCGTCTGACCTTCACCTCCCGGATTCACCACGTTCACCTGCGACGTGACCTGGTACGCCGGGCCGAGCCACGCCTTCGCCGTCAACGCGAACAGCTCGTTGGAGTAGTAGGCGGCGAATACCTCGGGCGCCCGCAGCGCCAGCTTCTCCAAGGCGTTCCAGACCCGGTCGTTGGCACCGGGCTTGGCGAAGTGGTCGCCGGCCGCGGTCCCGGCCCGGTGCTGGTCGTCGATCATCTTGCCGAACTCGGCCGTCGTGGCGTCGACCACATCGTTGCCGAAAGCACCTTTCAGGACGACGATGCCGGGGCCGTCGCTGAGCGCCTTCGCCAGCTCGGCCTGCACCGAAGGCGGGTCCTCCTTACGGATGCGGGCGGCGTCGTACAGCGGGACCTGCTGCTCGATCGCGTCGGCGTACGGGTAGCCGGCGGGGTCGGTGCCGGTGCGCAGTACGGCGAGCAGGTCTTCCAGGCGGGCGTCTTCGGGCTTGAGCCAGGTCATCGGTAGGGCTCCTCTCGTGGTGGCTTCAGCCTGGTGCCTGGATGATTGAGGCGGTACACCTGAAACCCGTCAAAAACCCGTCATCCGGGGAGCGCGAATGAGCCGTGCTTTTCGCGTCCGCGACATCGCGGTGCAGGCCGGGCTGAGCGAGACCACGGTCGACCGGGTGCTGAACGGCCGGGCCGGGGTGAGCACGCGCGCGCAGCGTCAGGTCGACCGGGCCGTCCGGGAGTTGGAGCGGCAACAGGACCAGTTGCGTCTCGGAGGTCGCACGCTGGTGGTCGACCTGGTCATGCAGGCGCCTGCGCGCTTCACCGGTGCGGTCAGGGCGGCCCTGGAGGGTGAGCTGCCGGGTCTGCGGCCGGCCGTCATCCGTGCCCGGTTCGCCTTGGACGAGACGGCGTCGGCGCCCGCGATGGTCGAGGCGCTCGACCTGGTACGCCGGCGCGGCTCGCAGGGCGTCATCCTCAAGGCGCCGGACGAGCCGGAGGTCGTCGAGGCGGTCGATCGCCTGGTCGCGGCCGGGATTCCGGTGGTGACGTTGGTGACCGACCTGCCGACGAGCCGTCGGGTCGCCTACGTCGGGATCGACAATCGAGCGGCGGGGGCTACTGCGGCGTACCTGGTCTCCCAATGGCTCGGCGATGCCCCCGGCAACATTCTGGTCACCCTGAGCCGCGACACCTTCCGTGGTGAGGAAGAGCGCGAGATGGGCTTCCGTACCACCCTCCGCCGGCCGGCCCCCGACCGCTCGATCGTCGAGCTCAACAACACCGACGGCCTGGACGCCACAACCCATGCCCTCGCTCTCAAGGCCCTCACTGCAGACCCCGCCATCAACGCTGTCTACTCGATCGGCGGCGGCAACCAGGCCATCGTCAACGCCTTCAGTGACTTAAACCGCCCCTACCGCTGCTTCATAGGCCACGACCTGGACCCCGACAACCGGGCACTACTCCGCAGTGGCGCCCTATCGCTCGTCCTGCACCACGACCTCCCCGCAGACCTCCGCCGCAGCTGCCACGCCCTTCTCCAGGCCCACCACCTTCTCCCGGACGCCCCGCACTCCCTTCCCTCCAACATCTACCCGATCACCCCGCACAACCTGCCTACCTAGCGCGGTGGCGCAGTAGTGCAGCGGGGGACCAGGGTCGGGGGGATCACCACTGGGCTGGTCGGCGGAGTGCCGGTCAGCCGGGCATGCGCGGTGGTGATGGTCTGGGTAGCCAGTGCTGTGGTGTTTTGCGCAACGGTGGTGAGGTTGAGGTGGGAGGAGGCGGCGATGGCGGTGTTGTCGTAGCCGACCACCGAGAGGTCTGCTGGGATCTCCAAGGGGGACTGGCGGATGGTGTCCAGGAAACCCATCGCTGCGCGGTCGTTGAAGAGGGTGACGGCGGTGACGGGTGGGGGCTCGTTGAGGAAGGTCTTGGCGGCGTCGGCTCCGTCGGCCTCGGTGCGGCCGCCGGGCTGGACGTGCGCCTCGAAGCCGGCATGGCGAATGGCCTTGCGATAGCCGGTACGCCGCTCTGTCGCGCCCGGCGTCTTGCCGCCGTCGATGTGCAGGATGCTCGTATGGCCCAACGACAGCAGGTGTTCCACGGCCAGCCGTGAACCGGCGACGTCATCAGTCCGTACTACGTCGACGCCGGCCGCGCGGACGTTGCGGCCGATCGAGATGACGGGCTGTGACTCGGCCAGGGCCGACAGGGCGGATGGCGAGAGCTGTGGGCCGAGGAGGATCAATGCCTCGCAACGGTAGTCCAGCAAGGACTGCACGGCGCGGGGCTCGGCACGCGACGGGGCGACGGCGCTGAGCGCGAGGTCGTAGCCGGCGGCTTCCGCAGCGGAGTACAGGGCCTCGACCAGGTCGCCGTGGAAGGGAGCCCGGACGTCGAATGTCACGCCGAGCAACCGGGTCCTGGTGCGGCCGAGCAGCCGGGCGCGGTGGTCGGGCCGGTAGCCGAGCTCTTTCCCTGCGGCCAGTACGCGTGCCCTGGTCGCATCGCTGGCCCCTGGCGCGTCGCGGTACACGATCGAGACGAGCGCTCGCGACACCCCGGCCAGCCGGGCGACGTCCTCCATCGTCGCGCGGGACAAGGAATCACCTCCAACTAGTCCGAAAACGATTACGCCGCAGAACTCTTGACGGGCCCATCAAAGCAGTGTTCGCTAGCTCGTGACTAGAGCGCTCTAGTAGATGTTGCTACTACTAGTAGTTGCTCGTCACAACGGGGAACACCACACGTCATGAGGAGATCGACCACATGCGTACCGACCATGGGCTGCAAGTCATCCGGATCGCGTTGATCGGCGCCGGCCGGATCGGCACCATGCATGCGGGCAACGTCGCGCGCCGGGTGCCGGCCGCCGAGCTGGCCGCGGTGGTGGACCCGCGGGTCGACGTGGCCGAGAGCCTCGCGGCGAAGTACGACGCCCGGGCGTACCCGGACATCGACGACGTGCTGAAGGATCCCGAGATCGACGCGGTCGCGATCACCTCGATCGCGAAGGTGCACAGCGAGCTGGTCGTCCGCGCGGCCGAGGCAGGCAAGGCGATCTTCTGCGAGAAGCCGGCCTCGCTCGAGCTGGCCGAGATGGACCGCGCGATCGCGGCGACGAAGCAAGCGGGTGTGGTCTTCCAGGTCGGCTTCAACCGGCGCTTCGCCAGCGACTTCGCGGCCGCGCACGCCGCGGTCGTCAACGGCGAGATCGGTACGCCGCAGCTGATGCGCTCGGTCACCCGCGATCCCGGCTGGCCGGCCGGGATGACGCATGCGGCCGGGATCAAGCCGTGGACGATCTTCCGCGAGACGCTGATCCACGACTTCGACACGTTGCTCTGGCTCAACCCGGGCGGCCGGCCGGTCGAGGTGTACACACGGGCCGATGCGCTGGTCGCCCCGCAGTACAAGGAGACCGGGCTGATCGACACCGCCGCGGTGATGCTCAGCTTCGACAACGGCGCGATCGCGACGGCGGAGGCGAACTTCTCGGCGCTGTACGGGTACGACGTGCGCGGGGAGGTGTTCGGGTCGAAGGGGATGGTGACGGCCGGGCGGCACGCGAACACTCCGATGCTGCACTACGGCGAGCACGGGATCAGCCAGCAGACGCTGCGCAGCGACGAGGAGATGTTCACCGACGCGTACGTCGCGGAGATGTCGCAGTTCGCCGACGCGATCCGGACCGGCTCGGCCCCGCCCGTCACCGGCGAGGACGCCCGCAACGCGTTGCGGGTCGCGCTGGCTGCGATGAAGTCGCACGAGGAACGGCGTCCCGTCCAACTCGACGAGCTCGGATGAGGCTTTCCCGCGCTCTCCTCGCCGGCACGAGATTGGAAGAGATCTGATCAAATCGATGCTTCGACTCGACGGTGCGCCCCCGACCCTCCAAGATGTGCCCATGAGCACCGTCCAGGTCAGCGTAGATCGCACCAGCCGCACCCCGCTTCACGTACAACTCGCGCAGCAGCTCGAAGCGGCGATCCAGGGCGGTGACCTTCCGGTCGGTTCCCGGCTCAGCAACGAGGTGGACCTCGCGGAGGCGTACGGCCTCAGCCGCCCCACCGTCCGCCAGGCGATCGCCCGGCTGGTCGACCAGGGCCTGCTGGTCCGCAAGCGCGGTGTGGGCACCCAGGTCGTCGGCAACTCGGGCCAGGTCCGCCGCAGCCTCGAACTGACCAGCCTGTACGACGACCTGGCCGCTGCGCATCGCAAGCCCCAGACGGAGGTACTGCGCTTCGGTATCGCCCCGGCGACCCCAGACGTCGCCGCTGCCCTCCAATGCGAGCAGGGCGATCGCGTACTGCGCCTGGAGCGGCTCCGTCGCGCCGACGGCGAGCCACTGGCCCTGATGCGCAACTGGCTGCCCCCGGAGATGCTCGACACCGACCCGAACACATTGGCCGAGCGCGGACTCTATGAGCTGCTGCGGGCTGAGGGGGTTCGCCTGAAGGTGGCGCACCAGACCATCTCGGCTCAACCCGCTACTGCAGAGCAAGCCCGGCTCCTGATGGAAGAGCCGGGCTGCCCGCTGCTGGCGACCACACGGATCACCTACGACGACCACGGTCGCGCGGTGGAGTACGGCTCACACCTGTTCCGCGCCTCCCGCTACGCCTTCGAGCACACCCTCGTCCACCGCTGACCCACCCCTCAGAGGGCCGGCGGCGGACGAGAGAGCCTTTACTTCTTGGTGCCGGGGAACTTCCAGTCCTTGTCGCCTGCCATGTCCAGCAGCTTCTCGACGCTGATGGCCGGCTTGGGCCGGGTGTGCTTGAACCCCTTCTCCGCAATCGCGTTGTAGCTGGTGATGCTGATGTAGCGGCCGTCCGCGTAGCGGATCACGGCCGTGTTCCCCAGTACGCCCTCCTTGTTCTGCCGGGCGTCGCTGTACTCAGGGGAGTTCTTGTCCCAGCCGGCCACACCGCCACCTGGCAGGACCTTGCAGTGGTTCGGTGCTCCCTCTACTCCGCACTTCTTGACCGTCGGCACCTCGTAGGTGACGAACGCCTCGACATAGGACTTGCCCTTGCCATCGTCGACGATCACAGAGGCTGCGTTGTAATCCTCCGGAGTGCCACCCCGCGTCTGCGGCTGGGTGACCTGAAGGCCCTTCGGTAGTACGGCTCTGAGCGTCTGCAGGGTCTCCTGCACCGGTACCGGCGGCTTGCTCACCCCGGGGCTCGTCGGCTGGGGCTTCTCCGGGGTGTTCGACTCCACCGGCTTCGGCGGGAAGCGCCAGGTGTCGCTGTCCGCGATCTTGACCAGTTCGGCCGTGGTCAGCGGGGGCTTGGGGCGAGACTTCTCGACCGTGACGGCGCCGTTGCGAGTCACGGTGGGGCCGTTGAGGCTCGACAGGGCGATCGTCTCGCCGCCGGGGCGAATGAGGTAGATACGGTTGGTGAGGACGCCAGGAGTCCGCTCGTCGACCTCGTCCTTCACGACCGTGAGCACTGAGCCGTCCGCGCGAGGGGCGCAGGTTCCGGGCTTCTGGTCCGAACAGCCCTGGTCCTTCCCCCACGCTGGTCTGATTGCCAGGCTGAGCAGGGACGGGCCCTTGCCGTCGTTGACGATCAGCTCGGCCTGGTAGCCCCCGCCGTCGTCCCAGACCTGGGCCTTGGCGACCTTGAGGCGCGCGGGCAGGAGCTTGGTCAGCGTCGCCTGGGTCTCCTTCATGGTGACCGGCTTAGGCGCTTCCTTGGTCACCGCGGTCGACTGCTTGGTCGTCGTACTGGCGGCCGGGGGTTGGGCGTCCTTGGCGAAGAGCTGGTTGCCGCCGACGATGACGGCGGCTGTGGCCAGCACCGCCGTGGCACCGGTGGCGGTGAACAGGGCGGTGCGGCGGCGGCGCAGGGTGAGGCCGCGGGCCATGCCGCGTTCGACCAGGTCGGTGGACTCGGGGTCGAGGTTCTCGGTGGCCCGGCGCATCAGCTCGGGCAGGGTGTCGTTCAGGTTCTTCATCGGGGTCCTTCTTCTCAGAGAGCGATCAGGTGGTCGGCGTCCGCGCCCAGGACGGCGCGCAGCCGGTCCAGGGCTCTGGACGTTCTGGTCCTGATCGCACCGGCGTTCTTGCCGAGATCCAGCGCGACCTGTTCGACGCTGCGATCTTCGAAGAACCGCAGCACCAGCACCGCACGGTCGAGAGGGGCCAGTTCGGCCAGCGCGTTCTGCAGCGAGATCCGCAACGCCGGATCACCCGGCCGGTCGGCCCGCTCCGGCATCGAGGACACCGGCTGCTCGCTCCAGCTGCGCCGGCGCCGTTGCGAGATGAAGGTCCTGGCCAGCACTGTCTGGGCGTAGGCCGGCGGGTTGTCGATCCGCTGCAGGCCCCGCCAGGCCCGGAACATCTTCGCCAGCGTCTCCTGGACCAGATCCTCGGCGTGGTGCCGGTCCCCGGTCAGCAACCAAGCCGTCCGATACAACTGTGGCGTTCGCGCTCTGGCGAACTCCTCGAAGTCGTCCGTCGTAGATCTCATCCCGGCCTCTCCGTCGTGGTCTCACCTGTACGACGCCCCGTCCTGCCACCGGCGTTACACCCACCCGAGTCTCCCTGCCAAGAGGTCCGCCGCCCCGCGCCTGGGTGCAACAACGTGCAACTCGGTGGACTTGGGGTGAGGCGACCGATACGTTCTGTGAGCCTGTGTCGTGGCACGGTTATCCACAGGCGGTCGGGACCGGGTGGCGCCGGTCGGCCCAGGGTTGAAAGGATGTCGCTCAGGGTGACCGCTCGGGTCGCCGTCCGAGACGCTCACGGGGAGACGATGACAGCCGACAGACTTGCCCCGCGCCGGTACGTCGGCGGCGACGCGGTCGAGCTGATCGACGCCCAGGTCCGCGACCTGGTCCGGCGCGAGGGCATCGACCCGCTGCGCAACCCCGGCGCGGTGAACGCGATCGTCGCGACGGTCGTCAAGGAGTACGACGAGCGCAGCCTGACCGGGATCGTGCCGCCGATCGGCGACCTCGAAGCGGTCAGCCGCGAGGTGCACGACCGGGTGGCCGGCTTCGGCCCGCTGCAGCGCTATCTCGACGACCCGGCGGTCGAGGAGATCTGGATCAACGAGCCGAGCCGCGTGTTCATCGCGCGTGAGGGCCGGCACGAGCTGACCACCACGGTGCTGACCGAGGAGGAGGTCAGCGACCTGGTCGAGCGGATGCTGAAGACGACCGGCCGGCGGATCGACGTCTCCCAGCCGTTCACCGACGCGCGGCTGCCCGACGGCAGCCGGGTGCACATCGTGCTCGGCGGTATCACCCAGCGCTACGCGGCGATCAACATCCGCAAGTTCACCGTCCGGGCGACCCGGCTGGCCGATCTGGTCGCGCTCGGCTCGCTGACCCAGCACGCCGCCGCGGTGCTCGACGCGGCCGTCGCGTGCGGTCTCAACATCCTCGTCTCGGGTGGGACGCAGGCGGGCAAGACGACGATGCTGAACGCGTTGTCCGGTTCGATCCCCGGCAGCGAGCGGGTGATCAGCTGCGAAGAGGTCTTCGAGATCAAGCTGCCGATCCCGGACTGGGTCTCGATGCAGACCCGGCAGGCAGGCCTCGAAGGGACCGGCGAGGTCCGGTTGCGCGACCTGGTCAAGGAGTCGCTGCGGATGCGGCCCTCGCGGGTGATCGTCGGTGAGGTCCGCGGCGAGGAGTGCCTCGACCTGCTGCTCGCTTTGAACAGTGGACTTCCTGGCATGTGCACGATTCACGCCAACTCGGCTCGCGAGGCGCTGACCAAGATGTGCACGCTGCCGCTGCTGGCGGGGGAGAACATCGGCTCCCGGTTCGTACTGCCGACCGTCGCGGGGTGCGTCGACCTGGTGGTTCACCTCGGGATCAGTCATGACGGCCAGCGCCGGGTGCGCGAGATCCTCGCGGTCAGCGGGCGTATCGAGGGGCAGGCGATCGAGACGGAGAACCTGTTCGCCACGGTCGACGGGCAGTTGCGGCGGGCTGAAGGGCAGTTGCCGCATCCCGAGCGCTTCCTGCAGCGTGGGTACTCGCCGGCCGGGCTGCTCACCGAGTTGCCGGGAGGGCTGAGCTGATGGGGCTCCTGCTCGGTCTCTTCTTCGGTATCGGCGTACTGCTGATCATCTGGACGTTCGTCGCGCCGCGTGAGGCCAAGGTCAGTACGGATGGCCGTCTGGTGACTCGCAGCCGGGATCTGCTGGCTGCCGCCGGGGTTGAGGGCGTGACGCCGGCCGCGTTCATCGGGGCCTGTGTGATCACGGGGTTTGTCGCGTTTCTGTTGATGTTCCTCGTCTCGGCTGCGTTGCCGATCGGGCTGGTGTTCGGCGTGATGGCGGGTGGGGCGCCGGTCGCTTTGCTGAAGGGACGGGCGCGCAGGCGGTTGGCGGAGTTCCGCGAGCTGTGGCCTGATGTGGTCGACAACATCGCGTCCGCAGTACGGGCTGGTCTGTCGTTGTCCGAGGCGCTGGCCCAGGTAGGGGAGCGGGGGCCGTTGCCGCTGCGGGAGCCGTTCCGGCGGTTCGGTTCGGACTATGCGTCCACTGGCCGCTTCGCGGATTCCCTTGACCGGTTGAAGGCTCGCTTGGCCGACCCAGTCGGCGACCGCGTGATCGAAGCACTGCGAATCGCCCGCGAGGTCGGCGGTGGCGACCTCGGCCGCCTGCTCCGTTCCCTCTCGAGCTTCCTCCGCGACGACGCCCGCACCAGATCCGAACTGGAGGCCAGACAATCCTGGTCAGTCAACGGCGCCCGGGTAGCAGTCGCCGCCCCCTGGTTGGTCCTGGCCATGCTCTCCTTCCAAGGCGACGTAATCCAGCGCTACAACTCCCCGGTAGGCGCCCTGATCATCGGCATCGGCGCCGTCGTCTGCGTCTTCGCCTACCGCCTGATGCTCCGCATCGGCCGCCTACCAGAACCAGAACGGGTGCTGCGATGACTCCAACACCCCACGCCACCTTCCCTCGCGCCCGCCCGCTGGCCGGTGCGTCGGCTGCGACGGCCCAGGCCATGTTCTTTGGGGCCCGCTCGCTGGCTGGTGCGTCGGCTGCGACGGCCCAGGCCACGTTCTTTCGGGCCCGCTCGCTGGCTGGTGCATCGGCTCCGACGGCCCACGCCACCTTCGTCCCGACCGGGTCGACGGGTTCTGCGTGGACTCTGACGCCCCACCTCGCCTTTCTTCGGCCGACGTTCGGTGGGGAGCTGCTGCGATGAGTCCGATGGTGCTGGGGGCTTTTCTGGGTGGGTTGCTCGGTGGTGGGTTGTTGCTGGTGGTGCGGCGGTTGCCGTTCCTGCGGAAGCCGTCTGTCGATGACCGGATCGGGCCGTATCTGCGGGATCTCGGTGGGTCCGATGTGTTCCGGGGAGTGGTGGATTCTGGGTCGCCGTTCTATGCGATCGTGCGGCTGTTCGGGCCGTCGTTGCGGGCCGGGGCGGGGCGGCTGGAGCGGATTCTGGGTGGGGCCGCGTCGATTCGGCGGCGGCTGGGGCGGGCCGGAATCGACCGTACTGTTGAGGAATTCCGGATCGAGCAGGTGTTGTGGGGCGCCGCTGGGTTCGGGGTGGGGTTGCTGATCGCCCTTGTTTCGTTGTCGTTGGGCATCGGGAATCCGATCGGGCTGCTGGTCCTGTGTTGCTTCCTGGCGATCATCGGGGTGCTGTCCCGCGATACGTACCTGACCAGCCAGGTGCGCCGTCGCGAGCGCCGGTTGCTGGCCGAGTTGCCGACCGTCGCCGAGTTGCTGGCCTTGTCAGTTGCTGCAGGCGAAGGTCCTGCGGCCGCGCTGGACCGGGTTGCGCGGTCGTGTCGTGGTGAGCTGGCCGATGAGCTGCAACGAGTTCTCGCCGAGACGCGAGCGGGTGATCCGTTGGTGCGGGCGCTCGATGCGTTGGCGGATCGCAGCGGGTTGCTGGCGCTGTCGCGGTTTGCTGATGGGCTGGCGGTCGCGCTCGAGCGCGGGACGCCGCTGGCCGACGTACTGCGAGCTCAGGCGGGTGACATCCGCGAAGCCAGCCGCCGGGAGCTGATCGAGTCGGGCGCCCGCCGGGAGGTCGCCATGATGATTCCGGTGGTGTTTCTCGTGCTCCCGGTGACCATTGCCTTCGCCTTCTACCCAGGCGCCGTCGGGATCCGGCTGATCGCCGGATGAATTGAGGAGATGCCATGTCCCTGTTGATGACCAGACTGTTCCTGACGCTGGTGATGAGGCCCAGACCGGCCGCGAAGGAACGCGGCGACGTCCCCGGCTGGGTCCTGATCACCGTGATGACGGCAGGCCTCGTCGTGGCGATCTGGGCCATCGCCGGCCCCAAACTCGCCGACATGCTAGGCAAAGCCCTGGACTCCGTCTCCAACAAGTGACCCAACCCCACCACTTCCACCCGCTCCACCTACCCAAGGTCCCGGCGGTACTTCGGGGTGCCCCGCGACGGAGTAACCGGGGCGCTGCTTCGACCCGCCCAGCTGCGGCGGAGGTGCGGACCCGGCCCGCCCGCTTCCCACGCGACGAACGCCGGAGCGCTGCACCCCGCGCCCCGCAACGGGATGACCGGCACGCCGCGCTCCGTACGTCGCGGCGGGGCGACTGGAGTGCCCGGGGTGCTGTACTCCGTGCCTCGGGACGGAGCGACCAAGGCGCTGTGTTCCGTTCGTCGCGATGGGGCGACTGGAGTGGCTGGGGTGCTGTGCTCCGTGCGTCGGGACGGAGTGTGCGGGGGGCTGTACTTCGCGCTCTGCGACGGGGTGAGCGGGGCGGGGTGCTGCGTGCTTTGCGATTGGGGGAGCGGGATGCTGTGGTCCCTGCCTCGGGACGGGGTGAGGGGAGTGGGCGGGGAGCTGTGCGCGGGCCAGTGCCGCGGGGGGAGCGGGGGGCTGCGGTGGTGGAGTTTGTGATGGTTTCGATGCTTGTGGTGCCGTTGTTTTTGGGGGTGCTGCAGGTGGGGTTGTTCTTGTATGTGCGGAACACGATCACGGCGGCGGCGTCCGAGGGGGCGCACTACGCGTCGGTGATCAATCGGGAGCCGGGGGACGGGGAGGCTCGAACTCGGGAGTTGATCGACGGGGTTGTTCGCAACGAGTTGATCGACTCGGTCGAGGGGCAGGCGACCGATGTCGATGGGCAACCCGGCGTACTGGTCGTGGTCAAGGCGCACATGCCGCCGCTCGGGTTGTGGGGACCTGGCATCTCGTTCACCGTCGAAGGCCACGCGGTCAAGGAGACCGGCGAATGACCCGCCAGCCCACCCATACGGTCACGCAAACCCAACCCGCCCAGACGGTTACGCCAACCCAGCCCCGGTGGACCGCCACGCAAACCCAATCCCCGTGGACCGCCACGCCAACCCGACGCCGGTGGACCGCCACGCACGCACAACTCTCACCGAGCAGGCCGACACGCCGAGGTAGGCGCTTGCCGGGGGCGCTTATGCGTGCGTCGGCGGACCTGTCCGCTCCGCCAGGCGAACTCTTGCCAGAAGGGCGCGGTGAGCAAGCCGGACGCGGTGAGCGGGCTGGCCAAGGCGGGTGGGCTGGGCAAGGCGACCGGGCCGGGTGGGCTGGTCGACAGGAGTGGGCTGGGCGTAGTGGGCGGGCTGGGTGGGCTGGGCGATGGGAGTGGGCTCGGCGAGGTCGGGGAGCGGAGCGTGGCGGGGTGGCTGGGCAG
>NZ_BAAAHK010000027.1:0-127402 GCF_039525325.1 Kribbella koreensis | reverse complement strand
CGGCACGGACGCTGCGCACATCGGGAGGGGGCGCTCGCCGGCGTGAGCGCTAGGGGGTTATTCCGGACGGGGATCGTCCGCGGACGGTCATACGCTGAGGCATGGCTGAGCTGGATGGTGTTGATGGGTGGCGGGCTTTTGATGGCGGTTTGAGCGCCTGGTTCGATGCGCCGTCGCCGTCGCCGTCGCCGTCGCCGTCGTTGGGGGTGGGGGCGGCGTTGGTTGCGCGCGTTGTGGAGTTGGTGGGCGGGCGGGAGTTGCCCGACTTTGACCTGCGGGCTGGTGGGGTTCGGGTGCGCATCGGCGTACGGGGAGGTGAACCGGGTCAGGCGGAGATGACGCTGGCTGGTGGGATCTCGGCGGCGGCGCAGGAGCTTGGGATGGTTGCGGATCCGGCGGGGTTGCAAGTCTTGCGGGTGGCGGTTTCGTCGGGTGAGTTGGCTTCGGTGGCGTCGTTCTGGAGTTCTGCGTTCGCTTATGAGCCGGTCGGGGATCTTCGCTTCGAGGATCCGTTGCGGCGGGATCCGGCGATCTCGTTCTACCGGCTGGATGAGCCGCGGCCGTTGCGCAATCGGATTCACGTCGATGTGAGCCGGCCGTCGGAAGCTGTGGAGGCATTCAGGGCGGCTGTGGGGCAGGAGCCGTTCGGCCCGTGGGGAGTCGCGCTCGCCGACCCGGATGGGAACGAGATCGACCTCGTACCGGGCGGCGAACTCCCGACCGAGATCTCGGACGCGAGGGCGCGGACTGATGAGGCGGGGACGGCTGATTGGCGCGTGCTGTTCGGCGCGATGACCTTCTATCCGACGACTTCTCCCGCGCAGGCGAGCTGCCTCGCCACCGCCGTCGCGGCTCTCGCTGACGAGGCCGGGCGGCCTTTGCTAGTGGATCTGCGCCCGGACGGGGTCACGATCGACAGCGGGAAGGATCAGTGGGAGGAAGACACCGCCGGGTTCGTGAGGCTGGCGGCTCGAATCCAATCGGCGGCGCGGGAGCTCGGGCTGTCGGCGGATCCGGCGCGCCTGCGCTTCGTACAGTTCGGCATCGATGCCGTGGACGTGGCCGCGGTGAAGGACTTCTGGACGACCGTGCTCGGCTATCAGGAAACTCCTCGCGGCTATGACCTGTACGACCCACGCCGGCTCAACCCGACCTTCATCCTCCAGGAGATGGACGCCGCGGAATCGGAACGCCGCCGTCAGCGCAACCGCACCCACTTCGAACTCCTCGTACCAGCCGATCTTGTGGAGTCTCGCCTCGCCACGGCCGTCGCCGCCGGCGGGACGATCCTGCCTGCCGACCGTCCAGGCACCCGCACCGTCGCCGACCCAGAAGGCAATGAGCTCACCCTCATCACGTCCTGAGCCCTGCAGGGACCGCGACCACGCAACGTGTTCTATCACTTCTGGCGCAGCTCGACGGCTCGCTGATTGCCCTTGTGGATAACGAGAAATCGGGTACTGCGTTTGCACACGCCACGTTACACAGCGTATTATCGAACACGTGTTCCCACAGGATCTGGATGACTACGGCGCCCGCGAGACTCTCGCCGCGCTGGCGGAGGTCCATGATCTGCAGGGCCAGGCCGACCTCGCCGAGCTGCGTCTAGCTCTGCATTTCGCGGACCTGCATCCTGACCCCGCGACGCTCTCCGGACAGGTCGCGATGCCTGGTGGCGAGCGCGGCGTCGTGTACGGCGGCGTGGGGTGTCCGGCGGTCGCCGAGTTCGCCCCGGCGGAGTTCGGTGCCGTGACCGCTCGGTCTACGGGCGCCGCGGCGACCTTCATTGGTCAGGCGCTGGCGCTGCGGCACCGGTTGCCGCTGACCTGGGCGCAGGTGCTGTCTGGACACGCGACGGCCTGGAAAGCCCGCAAGGTCGCCAGCGCCTGCATGGAACTATCGGAGGAAGGCGCCGCGATCGTCGACGCGAGAGTTGCCGCCATCGTCGACACGGTCACTCCGCTGCGGTTGGCGAACATCGTCAAGGCAGCGATGTGGCAGGCCGACCCGGAGGCGGCCAAGGCTCGGGCGGAGGAGAGGGCCCGGAAGCGAGGAGTGTGGGCCGGGCGATCCGATGAGTACGGCACGACGATGCTGTTCGTACGTGCCAGCTCGGGTGACGTGATCCGGTTCAAAGCCACCGTCGACCAGTGCGCCGAAGCGCTTGCTGCGCTCGGCGACACCGATTCCGTGCAGCAGCGCCGCGCGAGAGCGTTCGGCATACTCGCCGACCCGGCGCAGGCCGACCAGCTCCTCCAGGTCGCCCACCACCTCACTGCATCAGGGATGGCCAGCCGTACCAACAACGATCCACCGGCTGACGCAGCGGCCGGCCCAACCGCCGGTACAGAGCGCACCGCGACCGCCGATGCCTCGGGCAGCGCGACTGTCGACGTATCCGGCAGCCTCGATCCAGTCGAGCCCGGGGATCTCGACGTCGAATGGGACATCGACTCTGGCCAGCGGGCCGACGATCTGAACAGGTTCGCCACCGACCACCCTCACGACGGCGCCTACGCGGAAGACACTCCGCATCCCAGTGATCCTGCGTACGACGACTACCTTCCCGACTCTTCGGATCCAATCAATGAGCCCTGGTCCTCGAACCAGGCGGACGAGGTGCAGGACTCCGATCGCGGTATGGACTGGGCAGCGCGCCGAGAGCTGGCCAAGAAACTCGAGGCCATCCGGCAGATCGCCTACACCGGGCGCAGACCCAGACAGACGGTTCTCTACGCCCACATCACCGACGAGGTTCTCCTCGCCGGGCAGGGCGTCGCGCGCGTCGAGGGCTATGGCCCAGTCTTCGTCGACCGGCTGCACGAGCTCCTCGGTCACGACCAGGTGGTCATCCAGCCGGTGATCGATCTCAGCGTCGGTGTCAGCGTCGACGCCTACGAGATCCCTCGCCGGATCCGCGAGCGGGTGAAGCTGACCTACCCGGTCGAACAGTTCCCGTACGGCACAGCCATGACCACCGACAGCATCGATCTCGACCACATCGAACCCTTCGATCCGCACGGACCGCCGGGGCAGACCAGTACGGCGAACCTCGTACCCCTGCGGCGATTCAGCCACCGGGTGAAGACCCACGGCGGCTGGACGTCCCGGCGCCTTGACGAACGCACCGTGGAGTGGACCACCCGCAACGGATTCGTCTTCCGCGTCGATCACCTGGGAACCCACCGAGTCGACGACGGCGAATGAGGTGGTTGTCCCCAGCCTGAGAAGTCCCTCCGCCGGATGCCGGAAAGGCTCGTACTTTCCCTGATGTGAAGCTCTCCCGCCAACCCCCACAGCCAGACCCGGAGCCCCGCCGACAACCCCTCTCTCGCCTCCACACCACCGTCCACCAGCGCCGCACCGCAGAAGCCGCCGCCACAACCAACGACCACGACGGAGCGCAGGCCTCCCGCAGCGCCCCCAACCCCGATACTTCCGCCTCGCGTAGAGGACCCGACTCCGGAGCACTGGCCCCGCGGGGAGGACTCGACCCCGACGAGATCAGAGGTGGTTGGACCCCGCCGGTACCACTGCCCGACCGCCTGAAAGGACCGCTATGGACTCTCTCACCCCGCCACATCGTCGTCCTCGCCCTGATCCTGCTCGCCGGCCTGCTGTGGGCGGGCTACGCATTGTCCCGCACCAACCCTGAGCCGATCCCCAACCCACCGGGCAGCTTCACCTCCGGTACGCCGGTCGCAACCCCGTCTTCGGCCCACCAGCCGTCGACTACGCCGAAGTCGCCCGTCACAGTCGTGGTCGACGTCGCCGGCAAAGTACGCCGCCCCGGGCTGGTCCACGCCCCGGCCGGCTCACGCGTCGCCGACGTACTAGCCGCCGCGGGCGGAGCCCTGCCCGGAGTAGACCTGACAACCCTCAACCTCGCCCGTCAAGTCACCGACGGCGAACAGATCATCGTCGGCGCCCCTGCCACCGCCTCTACCGGCACTCCCAACCCGACCCACCCAGCCGGTACTCCGGCAACCTCCACCACCCCAGTCGACCTCAACACAGCAACCCTCGCCCAACTCGACTCCCTCCCCGGAGTAGGCCCAGTCCTAGCCCAACGCATCCTCGACTGGCGCACCGAACACGGCCGCTTCACCACCACCGACGAACTCCAGGAGATCCCAGGGGTAGGCCCCAAGAAATTCGAATCCCTAAAACCCCATGTCCGAACCTGACCCCACCCCCACACCCGAGCCCATCCCTGACCCGACGCCGACGCCGACGCCCGAGCCCGCCCCCGACCTCACGCTCAAGCCCGGGGCCACATCCGTGCCTGAGCCCGAGCCCGTGGCTGATTCCGAGGGCGAGGAGGTGGACAAGCCTGGTGTTGATTTGCGGCTACTTGTTCCGGCTGGCGTCGGGTGGTTGACGGCTGTGGTCTTGCTGGGGGCGAGTGCTTCAACCGCCTACTGGGCGGCTGCAGGAGCAGCGGTGGTTGCTGCGTTTGGAGTTGCGGGCGGCCTTCTGTGGGCGCGATCGCGCAGGTGGGCGGGACCGCGATCGGGCAGTGGGCGGTTGTGGCAGCTAGTGACAACCGCAGCTGGGGTGGGCGTGGTTGTGGTGGGGATGGCGCTAGCGGCGGGCCTGCAGGTGGAGCGGTTGCAGGCAGGGCCGGTGATGGACTTGGCGCAGTCGGGGGCCGCGGTGAAGGTTCGGCTGAAGGTGGTGGGCGACCCGGCGGTGAGGAGTACGCCGGGGAGCAGGCGGCCGCCGTATGTGGTGGTTCGGGCAACGGTGGAGGAGGTGAGCGGCAGGGGAACAGCGACGCGAGTTCGTACGCCGGTGCTGGTGATCGGGTCCGTGCAATGGAAGGCGGTGAGGTTCGGGCAGCATGTCGAGGCGACCGGGCGGCTCGGGTCGGTCGACAAAGGCGGTGAGGTGGCGGCGATGTTGTCGTCACGGGTCGCGCCGCGAGTGCTTGACGAACCCGCCTGGTGGCTGAAGGCGGCCGAGCGAGTACGAGCCGGGCTGAGGCAAGCAGTCGCCGGCGAACCAGAGGCAGTGCGCGGCCTCGTACCGGCGCTGGTCATGGGTGACGAGTCAGCCCTGCCACCCGAGCTGGCCGACGATTTCAAAACGACTGGCCTGACGCATTTGTCAGCAGTCTCCGGTACCAATCTCACGCTCCTGCTGGCGTTTGTGCTCCCACTCGCCCGACTGCTCGGCGTACGGGCGCGCGGCCTGACTGTCGTCGGGCTCGCCATGGTCGTGGTCTTCGTCGTACTCGCCCGACCACAACCCAGCGTCCTCAGAGCAGCAGTGATGGGCCTCGTCGCCCTGGCCGCGATGGCGGGGAGCGGCGGCACCCGGCGTGCGGCGCGGAGCCTCTCGGTGGCAGTCATCGCCTTGCTCCTGATCGACACCTCGCTAGCCAGATCCGCCGGATTCGCCCTGTCCGTACTGGCGACCGCAGGCATCGTCCTCCTCGGCCCAACCTGGCGCGACGCACTCGCCCACTGGATGCCCGTGCGCTTCGCCGAGGCAGTCGCCTGCCCACTAGCCGCCCAACTAGCCTGTACGCCGGTAGTCGCATGGCTCTCAGGCCAGGTATCAATGGTCGCCGTCGCAGCCAACCTGCTAGCCGGACCCGCAGTCGGCCCCGCAACGATCCTCGGCTTCGGCACCGCCGGAGTCGCCCTACTGAGCGCCGATCTGGCCCGCCTACTCGGCTGGCTAGCGGGCTGGCCGGCCCGATGGATCATTCTCGTCGCGCAGAAGGGCGCCGACCTGCCCGGCGCTTCGAGCAGTTGGCCAGCGACGGTCATCGGCATCGCCGTGCTGACTGCGCTCTGCCTCTCCCTGGTGATCGGCCTGCACCGGATACTCGCCCGCCCGATCGCAATGCTGCTCGCCCTCGTCCTGCTCGCCGTAGTCATCCTGCGCCCGATCCGCTCCTTGGGCTGGCCACCAGCGGGCTGGCTCATGGTCGCCTGCGATGTCGGCCAGGGCGACGGACTCGTGCTGCACGCGGGCCGCAGCACCGCGGTAGTCGTCGACACCGGCCCCGACCCGACGGCCATCGACCGCTGCCTGAGACAGCTCGACGTGAAGTACGTGCCCGTCGTCGTACTCACTCACTTCCACGCAGACCACGCGGGCGGACTGGCCGGTGTGCTGCGGGGGAGGACAGTCGGCGAGATCGAGGTGACGCCGTACTTCTCCCCACCCGCCGAGTACAAGCGCGTGCTCCAGCTAGCCGCTCAGCACGGAATCCCCATCCGGACGGTCACCTACCAAGAGAAACGCACAGTCGGCCCAGTCAGCTGGACCTCACTCTGGCCGGCCCGAGTCCCAGCACTCACCGGCAAGTCATCCAAGACCTCAACCGACGAAGGCTCACCCGAGAACAACGCCAGTATCGCCCTGATGACCGAGGTAGCCGGCCTCCGCCTCCTGCTCACCGGCGACCTCGAACCCGAATCCCAACGCGCCGTCCTCGCCACCGGTGCCGACCTTCGAGCTGACGTCCTGAAGGTCCCGCACCACGGCTCCGGCCAACAGGACCCCACCTTCATCGCCGCCACCAGGGCCAGACTCGCGGTCATCTCCGCCGGCCTCAACAACGACTACGGCCACCCCGCACCCCGAACCCTCGACCTCCTGACCCACCAAGGCATGAAGATCGCCCGCACCGACACCTCCGGCTCGATCGCGGTGCTGGCCCCCGACCACCAACTAGCAATCACCACAAGCCGAACCACCCCATGAGGCCACGGTTGTCGGTGGGGCGTGGGATGCTTGCGGGGTTATGGCTGCTCGACGGAGTTCCGCGCCCAAGCTTGGGGATGTCCTGCTCGTTACCGGCCCGGAGGCGTTCCTCGCCGACCGGGCTGTTCGGTCTGCGATCGCTGCCGTGTCCAAGGGCGGGGCGGAGATCGAGGTCACCGAGCTCGGCGGTGCGGAGCTCGATGTCGGGGTGTTCGCCGAGCTGACCGGCCCGTCGTTGTTCGCCGCCGAGCGGGTGATGGTGCTCCGGACCTTGGAGAACCTCCCGGCCGAGATGGTCCCCCACCTGCTTGAGTACGCGGGCGCGCCATCCGAGGACGTGCTTGTCGTGCTGGTCCACTCAGGTGGCCAGAAGGGCAAAGGCGTCCTCGACAAGTTGCGGAAGGCCTCGGTCAACGAGGTCGTCGCGACCGCGCCGAAGACCTGGGAGCTGCCGCAGTTCGTCCTGGGCGAGATCCGGCTGCTAGGCGGGAGCATCGACGAGCGCGCGGCGACTGCGTTGGTCGATGCGGTCGGGCATGACTTGCGGGCGCTGGCGGGAGCCTGTTCCCAGCTCGTGTCGGACTCAGACGGTCAGGCGGTGAGCACCGAGCTCATCAGCCAGTACTTCGGTGGTCGCGCCGAGGTCACGAGTTTCGCCGTCGCGGACGCCGCGATCGCCGGCCGGACCGAGCCGGCCCTCGAGCA
The DNA here is from genome assembly GCF_039525325.1 of Kribbella koreensis. NCBI lineage: Bacteria > Bacillati > Actinomycetota > Actinomycetes > Propionibacteriales > Kribbellaceae > Kribbella > Kribbella koreensis. The sequence goes on along the minus strand of NZ_BAAAHK010000027.1, from coordinate 119,977 downwards.
GTTGCGCTGGGCCCTGGACTGTGGCGTCGCCGCCGTGCTGGTGACGAGCGCGATGGCCGGTGGGCTGCGTGGACTCGCGAAGTACACGAGTGCGCCGAGTGGTCTGCGCGAGGCGGATCTGGCGCGCGAGGTCGGCGTACCGCCGTGGAAGCTGAAGACGCTGAAGCAGCAGGCGCGTGGCTGGACCGCGGGCGGTCTGGCGGCGGCGATCAAGGCGGTCGCCCAGGCCGACGCGGACGTCAAAGGCGCGTCAGGCGATGCCGGCTACGCGCTGGAGCGGATGGTCATCACGGTCAGCCGCGCCCACGGCCGCCGCCAGCCTGCCTGATCCCGCATGAATCCGGGCACGCAAAAACGACCGGCCTCGCTCCACAGTGGAGGGGAGGCCGATCGTCAGGCGTGAATCAGAGGGAAGCGGCCTTCTTGAAGATGGACGACTTCCGGTTGGCAGCCTGGTTGGCGTGGATGACGCCCTTGCTGGCTGCCTTGTCGAGCAGGCGGGCGGCAACGCGGGCCTGCTCCTGCGCCTTCGCGGTGTCGCCGGTGTCAGCAGCCTCACGGAAGCGGCGAACAGCCGTCTTCAGGGTCGACTTCACCGACTTGTTGCGAAGCCGCGCCGCCTCGTTCTGGCGGTTGCGCTTGATCTGGGACTTGATGTTCGCCACGGATGCAGAGCCTCGATCAGTGTTTGGGATCAGTACAGGAAAAGTTTGGTGCCGTGCACGGGTGAGTACCAACGCACACGCGCGAATGAACAGATTACCAACAAGCCGCCGTCAGCACCAAACCGAGTGATCACCGGCACAGCCTCGAGCTCCGGACCTCAGGACACGGACTCCAGGCTCGCCTTCAGATTACCCAGCGTCTTGTGGATCCCGTACCGGTTGATCCTGACCCGATCCCCGAACATCCGCCCGAAAACAGCCCGCATCGCCGCCGGCCGCCGATCGGTCCACGACTCGGTCACCGTGCAGCCGGAGCCAGTAGCGGCGAACTCATACGTCCACAGCGCGATCGGCACGGCCCCAAAAGCAATCCGGAACGAGAACCGCTCACCCGGCACCGCCTCGAGCACCTCACCCTGCGTGAACCACCGGACCATCCCGGACCGATTCAGCCCGATGAACCGCGACCCCACGCCCGGCACCCCGCCTGTACTCCACCGAACCCCGGTGCACTCCGGGCTCCACTCCGCCATCCGCGACAGCTCGCTCACCTGCGCATAGACCTCCAGCGGCGACGCAGCGACCTCGATCGACTCACTGACATCCGCCACGTCGAATCCTCCAGCGCCTAGGGATAGCCGAGCTCAGGACCGGCCGGTACACCCGTCTGCGGCCCGTCCTGGATTCTCTCGCATGCCCCGCTGACCACGTCACAGCGCAGTGTCATCTGTCGGTCCGTGCCCAGCCCGGCCGAGTTCAGCAGGTGGGTCGAGTCCTCCCAGACCGCCTCATGGTCCGCGGTGACGAGCATCGAGGTGGCGTGGAAGCTGGTCTTCGAGCCGCCATCGACCAGATAGGCCTGGACGTCGCCTCCCTGGTCAGCCACCAGTACCTGGCCGTCGGGGGACAGGGTCGCTCCGGCGCCGCCGCACACCTGCAGTGTCGTGATCAGCTTGTTCGCAGGCCCGAGGGTGGCTACCCGCACGCACAGATCCGCAGTGGTGGTGCTGCCAGCCGCCTGGGCCTGGTCACTGAGCAGCATCCGGTCGGTTCCCCGGTACGCCGTGAGCAGGCGCCCGTCCGTGTCCACCGTGACCGGCTTCCTGCCACCGTCCGGCTCCCACACCTGGGTCACCGACTTGTCCCGGTCGCGCATGAACCAGACCCCGTCACTGTTCCAGCCGACGACCTCCGCGTTGCTGGTCGCAGGAGTAGCCGCCAGCCGCTTGCCGCTGGCAACCGAGACGGTGACGACCGACGCCGTCCCCTTGCCGGTGGGCGCGACGTACGCCAGCTCACTGCCGTCCCGCGACAACGAGGCGCCATCCCCGGTCACCGGCCCGAATGACCGGTACTTCCCGTCAGTACCGAGTACGCCGACCTCAGCCGCGTCACCGCTCCGACCCGACTGCCGATAAGCCACCCACCCGCAGTCGATCCGCCCGATGCTGAACAGCTCCTGCCCGTCCGGCAGCGGCACGCGGACACCCCGGTCCTCTAGATAGCCGCCATGACGATCGATATCGCGAGCCATGGTGAACGGCACCGACGGCGGCGGCCCGAACGGCAGCTTGTCCAGATCCGGATAGTCCGAGCCGCTGTACTGCTGCTGCGGGAGCTTGAGTGCCTCAACAGCGGGCGCGGCAGGGCACAGGATCCCAGCAGGCGCCGAGTGCTCCCGCGAGATCGCCAGCGGCACTACCACCGCCGCGATCACCGCGGCCATCGCCAGCCCACCCACCAGCACTGGTACCCAGCGCCTCTCGGACGACGGCTCCTCGCCAGGGAACAGCTCCGGCGGTGCTGCGTTGTCCGGCACCGTCCGGGCGGCGGCGTCGAGGGCTTCCGACAACCGTTCTTCTAGATGCTTGGTCATCGGTCCTCCTTCAGCTTGTGGCCCAGACTCTTCAAGGCGCGGGACGCGGTCGATCGCACGGAGACCTCGCTGATGCCGAGGGTCTGGGCGATATCCGCGTCGGACAGATGCAGATAGAACCGCATCACCAGTACTTCGCGCCGCCGGGCGGGCAGTGTCGCGAGTGCCGCGAGCACCTCCCGGCGGTCCTCGCCGATCATTGCCGCGCTCTCCGCGGACCAAACCGCCGGTTCGGGCTGCCCCCGGTGCAGCAGCGCGAGCTTGCGGCGCCGGAGTACGGATCGGCTGGTGTTCAGCACCGCGGAGCGCAGGTAGGCCTCGACCCGGGTGCCGTCCTTGATGCTGTCCCAGCGCCGGTACATCGCCGCGAAGGACTCCTGTACGGCGTCCTCGGCCGAGGGCCGGTCCCCGAGCATCAGCAGCGAGAGCCGCACCATCCCGGCCCACTGCTCCCGGTAGAGCCGCGTGATCGCAGCCTCCCGGTCCTGCGAGGGCCCCGGCGGCGCCTCCGACGCGCGTCCCCCGCCAAGCATCATGTCGCTCACAGTAAAGAGACACCGGCTCAGCGCATTTGTTGCACGCTGAGCCGGTGGGAGATCTGCGCTGTGGTCAGCGTTGGCCGAGCCCGAACACCTCGCCGCGCTTCTCGGTCACGAGCGCCTTGCACTCGCCGGTGGTGACCCGGCACCGGTAGATCGTCTGGGCCGTCGGCTTGGCCGGCGTCTTGCCGGGGACGAGGCCGAGTACGAGCAGGTCGGTGGCGTTCTCGAAGGCGACCGGACTGGTGCCGACCAGTCCGGCCGGCAGGTTCAGTTTGGTCTGCTTCCCGCCGGCGACGTCGACGGCGACCCAGGGACCGCCGACCACCATGGTTCCACCGTCCGGCGAGAGGCTGACACCGTGCAGTGCAGGCTTGTCGCTGCAGTACTGCCGTTTCACCTCGGGCCCGCTCGTGCCCAGGGTGGCAGCCTTGGCGCAATACCCAGCGCCCTCGGCAGTCGAGTAGCCGAAGGTGTCGCTGCCCGACGCGAGCGCGATCTCGGCCCCCAGGGCAGGTAGCTTCCGGGCCTCAGCAGTTCCGGGCTGCCACAGGTACATCGGCGTACGGTCCGCATTGTTCGCGTACAGCCAGATCCCGGCCTTGTTCCAGCCGAACGAGGACAGCATCGGCGTCGGGATCCGGAGCCGCGAAACCTCGCGACCGTCGGCGACGTTCACCACGACCACCTGGCTGTCCTTGGCCCCGTGCGGCGCGACCGGGATGGCCAGTTGCTTGCCATCGGGTGAGATGGCCGGGGTATCGGCTTCCAGCGGTCCGATCGGCCGGAGCTTGCCGTTCTTGCTGACGATGGCGGCCTGGGACTTGAGTGGATCGGGGTAGCCGGTCGTCACGAGCCAGCCCTCACCGAGCCGGGCCACGAGTTCGCCCTTCACGCCAGGGTTCTGCACGGTCGTCTTGTCGTCGCGGATGGTGGCCCACCAGGTGTCCAGCGGGTTACCCGGGTTGTTCGCGACAGTGATCGAGTAGGGGAGCCGCGGCGCCTCGGCCGAGACCGGCCCGCTCGCCGGCGACCCCGCCGTACCGGGCTGGTTGCCGCCGAGGCTGTTGAGGAAGGGGACGGCCAGGATGAGTACTGCGCCGATGCTGGCGGCGGCGAGGGCCATGGGAGCCCAGTGGCGGCGGGTGGAGGTGCTGGTGGCGTCCAGTTCCAGGCCTGGGCCGTGGGCGGAGTCAGGTACGTCGGCGGCCTTGGTGTGCAGGTAGTCGCGCAGGCGGGTCTCGGTGTCGTTCATCGGGCTTCCTTCAGCTGCTTGGTGAGGGCCGTGAGGCCGCGAGACGCGGTCGACCGCGCGGTGGAGGCGCTGATCCCGAGGATCTGCGCGATCTCGTCGAAGGGCAGGTCGAGGTAGTAGCGCAGCACCAGGACCTCTCGGGGGCGGGTCGGGAGGGTCTGGAGCGCCCGTTGTACTTCGAGCCGCTGCTCCCCGAGTACTGCGGCGTTCTCGGCGGAGTCCTGGGGCGCCTGATGCGGCGGGGTGTAGAGGCGGGCGACCTTGCGCCGGCGCAGCGTCGACCGGCTCGCGTTGAGCACGATCGTCCGCAGGTACCCGAGCGCTTTGTCGGAGTCCTTCAGCGGCCATCGCCGGTACAGCTGGGCGAAGGCTTCCTGGACTATGTCTTCGGCTGTCTGTCGGTCATCGATCACCAGGACGGCCAGGCGCACGAGGCCGCGCCAATGCCGGTCGTACAGCTCCGAGACGGCAGCGTGCGCGTCGTCCGGAGCCGTCGCCTGGTGAGGATGCCTGATGCTCACCACTAGGTTCGTCACACCCTTAGAGACGTCCAGGCTCCGGAAACGCTGTGATATCACCGCAGCGGCTCAGGCTGTCACCAGGAGTGATCAACACCTGGTCGGAAATGGTTGGCCTCTCATGGGATGATTGATCAGTTGCCCGACCTCTCAGACGACGAACTGGAAATCTCCGTGCCCGCTGGCCCCACGTCCGTTCCGCAGCCCGGTCGCACCGACCCGACGCTGATCCGGAACTTCTGCATCATCGCCCACATCGACCACGGCAAGTCGACGCTGGCCGACCGGATGCTGCAGATCACCGGCGTCGTCGACGGCCGGGCGATGCGCGCGCAGTACCTGGACCGGATGGACATCGAGCGCGAGCGCGGCATCACGATCAAGTCGCAGGCCGTGCGGCTGCCGTACGCGCCGCAGCCGGACTCCCCGGGCGGACTGCTCGCCCCGGACGGCACGACGTACATCCTGAACATGATCGACACCCCCGGCCACGTGGACTTCACCTACGAGGTGTCCCGGTCGCTGGAGGCGTGTGAGGGCGCGGTGCTGCTGGTCGACGCGGCGCAGGGCATCGAGGCGCAGACACTGGCCAACCTGTACCTCGCGCTGAACGCGGACCTGCACATCATCCCGGTCCTCAACAAGATCGACCTGCCGGGCGCCCAGCCGGAGAAGTACGCGGCCGAGCTGGCGCACATCATCGGCTGCAAGGAGTCCGACGTACTGCGGGTCTCGGCGAAGACCGGCGAGGGCGTCGAGGCGCTGCTGAGCGAGATCGTCGCCCAGGTGGAGCCGCCCAAGGGCGTGAAGGACGCGCCGCCGCGGGCGCTGATCTTCGACTCGGTCTACGACACCTACCGTGGCGTGGTCACCTACGTCCGGGTGGTCGACGGCGAGCTGACCCACCGCGACAAGATCAAGATGATGTCGTCCGGCGCCGTGCACGAGATGCTCGAGGTCGGTGTCATCTCTCCGGAGCCGATGAAGTCGCCGAGCATCGGCGTCGGCGAGGTCGGCTATCTGATCACCGGTGTGAAGGATGTCCGCCAGTCCCGGGTCGGTGACACCGTCACCGCGGCGATCCGTGGCGCGACCGAGGCCCTCGGCGGGTACAAGCACCCGCAGCCGATGGTGTACTCCGGTCTGTTCCCGATCGACGGCGACGACTACCCGACCCTGCGCGACGCGCTGGAGCGGCTGCAGCTCAACGACGCTGCCTTGCAGTACGAGCCGGAGAGCTCGGGCGCGCTCGGGTTCGGGTTCCGCTGCGGCTTCCTCGGCCTGCTGCACATGGAGATCGTCCGCGAGCGGCTCGAGCGCGAGTTCGACCTGGACCTGATCTCGACCGCGCCGAACGTGGTCTACCGGGTGACCATGGAGGACGGCAAGGAGCACGTCGTCACCAACCCGAGCGAGTTCCCCGACGGCAAGATCGACGAGATCTTCGAGCCGGTCGTCCGGGCGACGATCCTCAGCCCGAAGGACTTCATCGGCGTCATCATGGAGCTGTGCCAGACCAAGCGGGGCAACCTGCTCGGGATGGAGTACCTGTCCGAGGACCGGGTCGAGCTGCGGTACACGCTGCCGCTGGCCGAGATCGTCTTCGACTTCTTCGACCAGCTGAAGTCGAAGACCAAGGGCTACGCCTCGCTGGACTACGAACCGACCGGCGAGCAGGCCGCCAACCTGGTCAAGGTCGACATCCTGCTGCAGGGCGAGACGGTCGACGCGTTCTCCGCGATCGTGCACCGCGACAACGCCTACGGGTACGGCGTGGCGCTGGCCGGCAAGCTCAAGGAGCTGATCCCGCGGCAGCAGTTCGAGGTGCCGATCCAGGCCGCGATCGGGTCCCGGATCATCGCTCGCGAGTCGATCCGGGCGATCCGCAAGGACGTTCTCGCGAAGTGCTACGGCGGTGACATCACCCGGAAGCGCAAGCTGCTCGAGAAGCAGAAGGAGGGCAAGAAGCGGATGAAGATGGTGGGCCGGGTCGAGGTCCCCCAGGAAGCCTTCATCGCCGCCCTCAAGACCAACGAGCCGTCGGAGAAGGCCAAGAAGTAGTGCCGGTCGACATCCCCGCGGAGTTCCTCAAGGTCGGTACGCGCGGTCCGGACTGGGCCGATTGGCTCGACCGGCTGCCGAAGCTGGTGGCCGAGTTGCTGAGTCAGTGGGAGCTGCGGGTCGACGGCGGTTCGGCGTACGGGGAATGTGCGCTGGTGGTGCCGGTGCTGGCCAAGGACGGTACGCCGGCGGTGCTCAAGGTCCAGTTTCCGCATGTGGAGGCAGAGACCGAGCATCTCGCGTTGCGGGCCTGGGACGGGAATGGTGCGGTCAAACTGCTCCGGGCCGATCCGCGGCGGTTCGCTTTGCTGCTGGAGCGTCTGCAACCGCGCGACCTGACGACGGTGGGCGATCTCGAGGCCTGCGAGATCGTTGCCTCCAGCTACAAACGGCTGCACGTCGCGGCGGGGCCGCAGTACCGGCCCTTGTCGGGCGAGGTGAAGCGATGGATCGAGGGCTTCCGCCAACTCCCCGCGTCGGCGCCGGTGCCACACCGGTACGTCGAACAGGCGATCTCGCTGGCCACCGATTTCGCCTCCGACCCGGCCTGCGACGGCAAGCTGATCCACAGCGACCTCCACTACGAGAACGTCATGGCCGCCGACCGCGAGCCGTGGCTGGTGATCGACCCCAAACCGCTGTCCGGCGACCCGTACTTCGAAGTCGCGCCGCTGATCTGGAACCGCTGGGACGAGGTCGTCGCCACCGGCGACATCCGCTTCCGGATCCGCCAGCGCTTCTACGCCGCCATCGACACCGCCGAACTGGACGAAGACCGCGCCCGCGACTGGATCATCGTCCGCCAGATGGTCAACGTCCTCAACGTCCTCCGCTCCACCACCCCCGACGCCTTCCTCCCCCAAGACTGGCTGACCCGCAACATCGCCATCGTGAAGGCCATCCAGGACTAATTCGGTGGCAGTCCGCACCCCGCACGGGAGAGCATGGCTGGTATGCGCGTGCTGACGGTGAATGTGGTCGAAGAGTTGATTCCGGGGCCCAAGGAGACGGGGTTCACGGCGATCGACAAGCGGCCGCAGAGCCGGCGGGTGCCGGTGGGGGAGCTGGGGCTGGAGGGTGACCGGGTCTGCGACATCGACAGCCACGGCGGGCCGGACCAGGCGCTCTACGCGTACGCCGAGGAGGACGCGCTCTGGTGGAGCGAGCAGCTTGGGCGGGAGATCCCGACCGGGCTGTTCGGGGAGAATCTGCGGACCGAGGGGCTGGACATCAGCAATGCGCTGATCGGTGAGGTGTGGCGGATCGGTGACGAGGTCGAGGTGATGGTGCGCGCGCCGCGCGTCCCGTGCATCACCTTCCAGCACCGGATGCAGCTCAAGGGCTGGGTCAAGCGGTTCCATCACGCCGGCCGGCCGGGCGCCTATCTGAAGGTGCTCAGGACCGGGACGATCGGCGCGGGCGACGGCATCACCGTGCTGAGCAGGCCGGACCACGAGGTCACCGTCGCGGTCATGTTCGCCGCTCAGGACAGTGCGAAGATGCAGGGCATGCTCGACTCCGACGCCGACCTGGTGGACGAGCTTCGGGAGATCGCCCGACGGGTGGCCGCGCGACAGTCGGCCGGTCTCGGCGCGGAGTACAGGGAGCTGTGAAGGGGCTGATTCCCGAGCCGGGGCCGCTGAGGCCGCTGGCGTTGGCGACGCTGCTCAGCCGGGTCGGCAACGGCCTGCTGATGACGGTCAGCGTGCTGTACTTCAACCGCATCGTCGGCCTGTCCATCGCGCAGATCGGCCTCGGCCTGACCATCGCCGGGCTCTTCGGCCTGCTGGCCGGCATCCCGCTCGGGCATCTGGCCGATCGCCGCGGACCGCGGACGTTGTTCGTACTCCTGGGCGGCTCCGTCGCGGTGCTGTCGCTGGCCTACCTGCTGGTGCAGACCTTCTGGCAGTTCCTCGCCGTCGCCATCGTCCTGACGATCCTCGATCGCGGCGCCGGCTCGGTCCGGGCGGCCCTGATCGGAGCCGTGACGACCGGCACCGGGCGAGTCGCCGCCCGCGCCTATCTGCGGGCGATCACCAACATCGGCATCACGGTCGGCGCGGGCGTCGGCGCGCTCGCGCTGCACTTCGACACCGCCGCGGCCTACCGGACGATGTTCGTGCTCGACTCCGTCCTCACCCTCAGCTCGGCCTTCATCATCCTGGCCATCCCGAGGGTGGCGCCGCAGCCGAAGAGCGAGGACGGTCCGGTATGGGTCGCGCTGCGCGATCGCGGTTACCTCGCCGTCGCCGCGCTCAACGCCGGCATGTCCATCCACTACGCGGTGCTCGATGTCGCGATCCCGCTCTGGGTGGTCGATCACACCGAGGCTCCGCGCTGGACGATCGCGTTGCTGCTCGTCGTCAACACCGTCGTGGTGTCGCTGTTCCAAGTCAGGTCGAGCCGGGGGATCGCTGATCCGACGAGCGCCGCCAGAGCCACCCGCCAGGCAGGATGGTTGCTGCTGGCATCGATGGCGCTGTTCGCCGGCGCGTCAGGCGGCGGGGTAGCCGTCGCGGTCGCGCTGCTCGTGCTGGGTGCGTTCGTCCAGGTGATCGGAGAGCTGTTGCAGTCCTCGGGCTCGTTCCTGCTCAGCTACGACCTCGCCCCGAATCACGCTCAAGGGCAGTACCAGGGCGTCTGGGGCACCAGCATGTCGATCAGCACGATGGTGGCGCCGACGGTGCTCGCCTTGTTGCCGCTCGGACTCGGCGTACCGGGCTGGATCATTCTGGGCGTCTGGTTCGCCGTGATCGGAGTCCTATTCGTACCAGTGGTGCGCTGGGCCGCCACCCGCCAGCATCAGCAGGTGACGGCCCAGGCCGGTTAGGAGACGGTCAGGCTGTCCGCGTTCGGACCGCCGTTGGCAGTTGTCGCCACCGTCTTGATCTTGTTGCTCCCGGCCACCAAGTTGACCGTGAGCGTCTTGGTCTGCCAGGTGTCCCAGTTGCCGGTACCAGCGAACGCCAGCCCGCTCGACACAACCGTCCCGTTGACCGACACGTTCATCGGCCGGTTGGTCGTCGTGCCGTTGGCGTACCGGAGTACGACGGTGGCAGGCCCCGCGGTGGCGGCGTTGACCGTCCACTCGACCGCACTGCCGACCGCGTTGTCGTAGTTCACGAATCCGCGACCCGTGAAGCCCGCGTGGTTCGACTCGACCACCCCGGCCGTGATCGTCGCGTCCTCGGCCTCGTAGAGGACCGGCTGCGGATCAGTCGGTCCACCGCCGTTTCCGGGGATCGTCTGCGTCGCCGTGTTCCACCCGGTCACCCGCACCGAAGGCGCCGCGCCATGGAGGTCCGAAGTACGGTACGACGCCCGCAGGACAACCGACTCACCCGGCCAGAGTGAGACCGCGTTGTCGTTCCACTGCACCGGCAGTACCGGCTTGCCGGCGACGACGATATGCGCGTCGAGGTAGAACGCCGGCGTCTTCGCCGTCGACGTGTTCTTCAACGTCACCGTGGTCGTCGTGGTGTCGCCACTCGCGGACGTCGTCGCGTTGGCCGAGACAGGTGTCTGGGCCAGACTCGACAGACCGGTCAGGTCGGCGTAGCTGGTGGTCGGTGTGTAGTACCAGTCGGTGTTGTTCCAGTCCAGCGTGTCCGCCTTGGTGGACAGCCAGTAGACGTTGCGGCTGACCTCGGCCCCGGACGAGTTCGTCAGGACGAGCTTCGCCAGGTACGTCGTCGACAACCCGCTCACAGCCGGGATCGTCAGCGCCGTCGTCTTCCCACCGTCACCCGGCACCGACACCGATGCGGTCTGGCTGAACTTCTCCGTGCCGTCGATGTTGTACAGCTTCACCGAGGCCGTCAGCCCCGACGCGGCCGCGTGGTTCTGGTTGATCACGGCAACGGACTTGTTGTCGTAGGAGTACTGGATGTGCAGCGGCTCGTTCGCCTTCTTGGCGCCGTAGTACGCGCCGTTCTGGTCGAGGTAGGTGTCGAACAGCTGCCAGTGCAGCGACGTCCAGCCGCTGTTGAGCATCCAGTAGATCAACCCGGTCGAGGGGTTCGACGAGTCGGTGAAGTTCCGGTTGTGCGACTCGAACTCGGACCGGACGTTCTCGTACGCCGCCAGCTGCGCCTTCTTGACGTAGTCCGCCAGGCTGGAAGGAGCGCCGTACCGGCCGGACAGCGCGTTGCCGAACAGCTTCAGGTTGCCGAAGGTCGACGACGAGGACCGGTGGTACTGGGTGGCCGCCGGGTTCTTCCACAACACGTCGAGCTCGGCCGGCGTGAGCATCCGGTTCAGCGTGTCCAGCGTCGGGATGTCCGGTCCGGCCGAGGTCTCCGAGTTGAAGCCCCACGCGCCGCCGGAGTCGGTGTGCGCCTTGTCGTACCAGTAGTTCGGCGGGATCCAGTCGTACGGCCCGTTCATCTTCATCCCGGAGCTGCCGAGCTGCGGCGACGACTTCGCCGACGCGGCCGGGATCACCGGGGTCTTCCAGTCCGCGGCGTTCAGCGCGTCCAGGTAGTTCTTCTCGATCGTCGCGTTCGGCGCGAAGTCGCTGCCGATCAGGAAGGTCAGCACGCTCGGGTGGTTCCGCAGCCGCTCGGCCTCGGCCGTCATCGACGACTTGGCGGTCACGTAGTCCTCGGCGGTCCAGGTGTTGCCCTGCTCGCCGCCGTTGACCTGGCCTTCCCACTTGTCGCAGCACTCCCAGCCGGGCATGGTCAGCACGCCCATCTGATCGGCCATCTCGAAGAACTCGTCGGGCTCGATGTGTCCTTCGAGCCGGACCGTGTTGAGGCCCAGATCCTTGACGTACTTGAGCTTGTCGGCCGCGTACGTCGCGTCCCAGCGCAGGAACAGATCCGGCGACCAGCCACCACCCCTGACCAGCAACGGCCGGCCATTGATCGAGTACGCCCGCCCGCCACTGCTGTTGAGCGGTGCCTTCACATCCCGTACGCCGAACTTCTCCGACGCCGTGTCGGACGTCGTACCGGCGACCGCGGCCGTCACGTCGAAGGAGTAGAGCGGCTGTCCGCCCATCCCCGCCGGCCACCACACGTTCGGGTTGTCCAGCCCGACGTTGGCGAACGTGACGGTCTTCTTCTCCTTGGCCGCAAGGGAGACCGACTGACTGACCGGTACGCCGGCCACGGTACCGCTGACGATCGTCGTCACCGCGGCCGCCGAGTCGTTGCGGACATCGACCTTCGGCGTCAGGTCGACGTGGTCGAGCGCGGGCACGGTCAGCTTGGTGACCACGTGAGCGCCGCGCAGCGCGACGGGGCCGCTGTGCCGGACGACGACATCGCGGACGATACCCATGTTCTGGTCGGGTGGCGTCTGAGCCCAGTCGATCCAGCCCATCGTGAGGTCGTTGTTCGGGTCGTTCGGATAGACCTTGAACGCGACCGCGTTGCTGCCGGAATGGACCTGCGCGGTGATGTCGAGGTCGTGCCGGGTGTAGGCGCCGGCTGTCTGGGTCTTGTCGGCGACCCGGACCCCGTTGACCCAGACGTCGGTGCGGGACAGCACGCCGCTGAAGTCGAGGTACGTGCGCTGGGTGGTGTCGGTGACCTGGATCTCCGAGCGGTACCACCAGGGCACGGTGAACTGGGCCTTGTCGACGTTCTTCATGTTCGTCGACACGAACGGGTCCGGGTACTTGTTGTTCTGCAGCAACCCGGCGAACACGGTCGAGCGCGACGACACCGGTAGCCAGCCGCCGGTCGGGAAGCCCGGCTTGGTGACGGCGGAGTCGTCGGAGACCTGGGCAGAGGTCTGCAACAGGAAACTCGGGATGGCAGCGGCAGACGGAGCTGCCTCTGCTCTGGGCAAGGCGCCGGCGGCGGGGATCGCCGTACAGACGCCGGCGACCAAGGCGGTCGCCAGTAACCAATGGGGGACGCGTTTCATGGGATGGGCCTCCTGGGGCGGGAGCGGGCCGCTGATCGTTAAGAAAGTTTCCTAATAATCAAAGCCGATGCTAACGCCGCGGAGACCCGGTGACAACGGACCGCGCAGGATTGAGAACTCAGTGTGTGGGTTCCATGTAGCCCAGCGCGGCCGAGATCTTCCGGGCCGCCTCGATCGCGGCCGGTGCCATCAGGGCGACCTGGGCGATCGACTGCTCCAGCGACAGCGTCGAGATGCTGACCGCGGCGATCGCCGTACCGGTGTGGTCGTGGATGACGGCCGCGACGCAGCGGATGCCGGGCTCGTTCTCCTCGTCGTCCAGCGCGTATCCGCGGGCCCGGACCTGGGTGAGATCCGCCTTCAGCGAGGCGGCGGTCGTGTGGGTCAGGGGAGTGCGGGCCGGCAGGCCGGTACGGGTGACGAGTGCATCGAGCGCCTCGTCGTCCTTCTCGGCGAGCAGTGCCTTGCCGATGCCGGTGCAGTGCAGCCAGAAGGCCTTGCCCACGCGCGACGGCATCCGGTACGGCTTGGGGCCGTCCAGGCGGGCGACGTAGATCGCCTCGTCGCCGTTGAGCAGTCCGACGTGGACTGTGCAGCGGGTCTGGGCGACCAGGTCGGCCAGTACCGGCCGGGCGACCGTGGCCAGGTCGACGTTGGTCAGCGCGTGGCCGGCCAGCCGGAGCGCCTTGGGGCCTGGATGGTACGAACCGTCTTCCGACTGCGCGACGAAGTCGTGCTCGACGAGCGAGGCCATGATCCGGTGCACGGTCGATTTGGCCAGGCCGGTGGCCGTCACCACGTCGGTGAACCGGGAGTGCTCGAGGACGGCGTCGAGCACCATCAGCGTCTTGTCGATGGCCGAGGGCGAACTCATGTCGCTCATCCTGTCACCTCTTATCTGGCTAGCCAGCCACCGTCGACGGCCAGTACGTGTCCGTTGACGTAGCCGGACGCCGCCGAGGCCAGAAAGACCGCGGCGCCGATCAGGTCTTCGGGCCGGCCCCAGCGACCGGCCGGGATGCGGTCGCGGATGGCCGCTTCCCGCTCCACGTCGGCCCGCAGGTCGGTCGTGTTGTCGGTACTGATGTACCCCGGGGCGATCGCGTTCACCTGGACGCCGGCCGCGCCCCACTCGTTGGCCAGCGCCTTCGTGAGGCCGGCGACCGCGTGCTTGCTCGCCGTGTACGCCGGAACGTTGATCCCACCCTGAAAGCTCAGCAGGGAAGCGATCGTGATGATCTTGCCACTGCCGCGCGCCACCATCGCGGCACCGATCGGACGGGTCACCGCCCAGGTGGAGTTGAGGTTCACGTCGATCACGTGCTGCCAGTCGGCCGCCCCCGTGGCTGCCGCGGGCGCCCGGCGGATGGTGCCGGCGTTGTTGACCAGGATGTCGATCTGGCGGCCCGCCGCAGCAGCTCCCTCCACTGCTGCGATCGCCGCCTGCTCGACGGCGGCCGGGTCGGCGAAGTCGGCGGTCACGATGGTCGCCGCGCCGCCGCCGTTCTCCTTGATCGCTTCGAGCGTGTCTTCCAGCGCCGCGTCGCGCGCCATCAGGATCAGGTCGGCGCCGGCCGCTGCCAGTCCGGCCGCGATCGCGGCGCCGATGCCCCGGCGGGCACCCGTGACGAGCGCTGTTTTCCCCGTGAGTGAGAAGGACGCTTGCGTCACCGCAGGTCCTTCACGTCGACGCCGTCCATGTCGGTGAAGGCCTGGTTCTCGCCGGCCATCGCCCAGACGAAGCTGTACGCCGCGGTGCCGACGCCGGAGTGCAGCGACCAGCTCGGGGAGATGACGGCCTGGCGGTCGGCGACGATCAGGTGCCGGGTCTCCTCGGGCTCGCCCAGCAGGTGCACGATCCGGTCCGACTCGGGCAGCCCGAAGTACAGGTAGCACTCGGTCCGCCGGTCGTGGGTGTGCGCGGGCATCGTGTTCCAGGTGGAGCCCGCGTGCAGGGTCGTCACGCCGAGCACGATCTGGCAGCTCTTCACGCCGTCGGCATGGATGTACTGGTCGATGGTGCGGCGGTTCGCGGTCTGCTGGTCGCCGAGCTCGAGCCGGTTGCCCTCGCCGGGCTGGACGAGCGTCGTCGGGAAGTCGGTGTGTGCGACCGCGGAGAACAGGTAGAACGCGGCGTCGGTCCCTTCGAAGACCACCTCGCGGGCGCCGCGGCCGGCGTACAGGCAGGCGCCGGTGACGAGCTCGAACTTGGTGCCGTCGACCGTCACCGTGCCGGGGCCGCCGACGTTCACGATGCCGGCCTCGCGGCGCTCGAGGAAGAACTCGCTGCGCAGCTCCGGCCAGGTGCCCAGGGTGAGCGGGCCGCTGACGGGCAGGGCGCCGGCCAGCACGATCCGGTCGTGGTGGGTGAGCACCGCGGTGATCGTGTCACGGGTGAACAGGTCGTCGACCAGGTAGGTCCGGCGCAGTGCGGCGGTGTCGAACCCGGGCACCTGGTCGGGATGGGTGGCGTGCCTGACCTGGAGAGCTTTCTGCGGCGAATTCACAGAACAAGGTTCTATCTCATGGAACAGTCTGTCAAACGATGTCCGTGTCGTGGGCTGAACAGCTCCCTTTGGTGTCGGTGTTTGTTCCACCTCTTGACACCTGGTTCTGGCAGATGGAACCTTCCTCACATCCCGCCCTCGCAGGACAAGGCATCTTGGAGGACCCCCGATGACAGCGCTCGACTGGACGGTGCTGGCCGGCTATTTCGTGCTGATGGTGCTGATCGGCCTCTGGTCGCGCACCAAGATCAAGACGGTGGTGGACTACTTCACCACCGGCGGCCGGATTCCCTGGTGGCTGTCCGGCATCTCGCACCACATGTCCGGCTACAGCGCGGTCATGTTCGTCGCCTTCGCGGCGGTCGCCTACACCTACGGCATCACCGTGTACGTCTGGTGGGCCGTCTCGATCGGGGTCGGGGTCGGCATCGGCGCGTTCCTCTTCGCCGCTCGGTGGAACCGGCTCCGTGCGAAACACGGCGTCGTGTCGCCGCTGGAGTACCTGGCCAAGCGGTACAACTTGCCGACACAGCAGGTGCTCGCGTACTCCGGTGCCGCGCTCAAGGTGGTCGACATCGCCGCCAAGTGGGTCGCGATCGCGGTGTTGCTGAACGGCTTCACCGGTGTGCCGATGCGGTGGGGCATCCTGCTCACCGGTGTGGTGACGATGCTGTACGCGACGCTGGGCGGGCTGTGGGCCGACGTGCTCACCGACTTCGGCCAGTTCATCATCCAGGCCGCGGCCGGGATCGCGATGTTCGTCGGCGTGCTCTCGCACCTGGACGGCATCCCGACGCTGTGGAAGATGTGGGACCAGCTGCCCGAGGGGCACGGTGACGCGCTGAACGGGCCGTACACACCGGTCTTCCTGATCGCGTTCCTGTTCATCAAGACCTTCGAGTACAACGGCGGGATGTGGAACCTGGCGCAGCGCTACATGGCCGCGCCGTCCGGTTCCGAGGCGAAGCGGTCCGCGCTGTTGTCGTCGATCCTGTGGCTGGTCTGGCCGCTGGTGCTCTTCATCCCGATGTGCGCGGCGCCGCTGCTCGTGCCCGATCTGGCCAAGCCGGAGCAGTCGTACGTCCAGCTGGCGCAGCTGTTGCTGCCGAGCGGGCTGATCGGGCTGGTGCTGGCCGGATTCTTCTCGCACACGATGGCGATGGTCGCCTCGGACGCGAACGTGATCTCGTCGGTGATCACCCGCGACATCGGCCCGGTGCTGGTCCCGAAGCTGCGCAAGCTGTCCGACGTCGCGACGCTGAAGTTCGCCCGGATCACCACCTTCACCTTCGTCACGCTGAGCATGCTGATCGCGATCATCACCAACGGTCAGGGCGTGGTCCTGAAGATCGTCGTCGACCTGGTGGCCGCGACGATGGGCCCGATCTCGATCCCGCTGATGCTCGGCCTGCTGCCGTGGTTCCGGCGCTCCGGATCGCGGGCGGCGATCGCCTCCTGGGCGGCCGGCCTGATCGTCTGGGCGATCGTCAAGTGGGGCGTGGGCTCCACCGACACCACCCTGGTGGTCGCGTTGCCGCTGGCAACCTCTCTGGTCGTCTACGTAGGCCTAGGCCTCCTGTTGCCCGAACGCCGCGACTCCGTAGACGCCCTCCTCGACTCCCTCAACTCCGACCCCGACGAGTCGGACGAGGTTCTCGCCAGACGAGCGGCCGCCGTCAGCTGACCACTCCTCTGGAACAATGTTCCACACCGCAGAACCACTCAACTGATCGCTTCAAGGAGCTACTTCTATGCCGAACATCACCGTCGAACTGCTCTCCGGCCGCACCCTCGACCAGCGCCGCGAGTTCGTCGCCGCCGTCACCGACTCCGCCATCGCCATCCTCGGCGCCAAGCGCGAAGCGGTCCGCATCGTCTTCCAGGAGATCGAAAAGTCCGACGTAGCCAACGGCGGAGTACTCGTCTCCGACAGCTGACCCCCTCCAGTGCGCCCGCCCGGCGCACGCCGCCGGCCCGGTCTCCCTCCCGCCCCTAGGGAAGCCCGGGCCGGCTCGGTTTCAACACCCCGTGCCCGGCTCGCCCCACCCAGCCCCCGCGCGCCCACCCAGCCCCGGCCCCCGCCCCGGCTTTAGCGCTCGTCGGCGAGCGCGCCTATTTCGCCGAAGGCGGCTGCTGCTGACTGACTTGCGACCAGCGCAAGCTGCTCGGCAGTCAGGCCGACCTCGACCACCGCCGTGTGGTGCTCCTGCGAGAGCTTGACGTCACTCACCCGTGGGTTGTCGGTGTTGAGCGTGACCGGCACCCCAGCGGCGAGCAGCTTGTGGATCTGGTGCTCGGCGTAGCTCGGAGCCGCTCCAGTCTGCGTATTACTCGTCAGCGACACCTCCAGCGTGACCCCATGCTCAGCCAGCCACTCCATCAACTGCGGATCCTCAGCAGCCCTCACCCCATGCCCGATCCGTTCCGCGCCGAGGTGCCGCACCGCATCCCACACGCTCTGCGGGCCGGCCGCCTCGCCTGCGTGGATGGTGATATGCAACCCGGCGTCCCGCGCCTTGCCGAAGGCACCCGCGAACAACTCCGCCGGGAAGTTCGCCTCGTCGCCGGCCAGATCGACCGCGCAGAAGGTCTCCCGGCGCGACAGCAGCGTCGCCATCTGTAGCTCGGCCGAGTCGGCACCGAGATGCCGGACCACGATCCCGATCAACCCGACCGGCAACCCCCACTTGGCTGACCGCTCCGCCACCGCCCCCGACACCGCGTCGATCACCGCTTCAGGCGCCAGACCGGTGTCATGGGCAATGATCCCCGGGCAGTACCGCAGCTCGAGATAGTCCAGCCCATCATCGAAGGCGTCGTCGACAGCCTCCGCCGCCGCGCGACTCCAGTCATCCACCCCAGACAGCACGCCGATCGCGACATCCACCTTGTCCAGGTACGGAAGCAGTCCGCCCTCGGACCCATCGGCGACGAGCGCAGTACGAGGTTTCACGCGCCCAGCGAGCTCATGCCCCGTGCGAGCAGCGATATCGAGCACCGTGCTCGTCCGGATCGACCCTTCGAGATGCCGGTGCAGGTCGACGAGTGGCAGCTTGGTCATGAGCGCTCCAGCGTTGCGGCGAAGGTTCCGGCGATTTCCCGATCGAGTTCCTGCGGCACAGCCTGTACTCCGGGCAGCGCGGCTCCAGTCGCCACGAGCGCGAGCGACCGCGCCTGCAGCGTAAGTCCGAGATCCATCGCCTCGATCGGATTGCCACCCGCACTGACCAGATTGATCATCCGGGTCTGCGCAAGCACCGTGATCCGCCGCCCGTCCGGCTGGACATAAGTCTCGTGCTCGGCAGTCTGCCGGGCAGACCCATCGGCAGTCTGCCGGGCGGATCCATCGACAGCCTTGACGAGCGACTTGAGGCGTCCCAGATCCAGCTCCCAGGGGAAGTGCCCGACACCGGCGATCACCGCATTGTCGGGCAGCGCCGCGATGCCCTCGTCGCTGACCACATCCGGCTGCCCGGTGGCGAGGAACAGCAGGTCGGTGCTGCCGAGCAGAGTGTCGAGCGGACCGACCCGGTGACCATCCAACGCCGCCTCGAGCCGCCGGTACGGATCAAGGTCGGCAACTTGCACGCGCGCGCCCAACTGGCGCAACGTCTGCGCAACGCCACGACCGCAAGGCCCGTAGCCCGCCACCGTCGCCCGGGTGCCGGGGATCATCCGGTTCGTCGCGTTCATGAAGCCCTGAACGACCGACTGCCCGACTCCCCACCGGTTCTCGACGAGCAGCTTGAGATAGCTGTCGTTGATCACGATGACGGGAAACTGTGGCTGGTCTTCGCGCTCCCGCAGGAGCAGCGCACCGGTCGTCGTCGGCCGCGGCGTGGACGTGTACGCCCAACGTGGCCAGCCAATCGGCGACGTCCTGTCGCGTAGTACCGGGTGAGCCGGTCAGCCAGACTTCAGCGCCGGCTTCGATCAGCAGGGCGCAGAGGACGGCTGTTTTGGGCTCGATGTGCAGACAGATGGCGATCCGGAGGCCGTTGAGCGGCGTCAGATCGGTGTCGAGGAGCAGCGGCATGTTCTGGGCAGCCCACCGCACGTCGGCATGCGTGAACAGTGAAAGGTCGTGCATGAGTGATCCTTCGCAGCGAAGAAAAGAAGGGTAGGGGTTGGCTCGGTGGAACGGCCGGTCCTACTGGTAGAGATCGCTGCGGTACGAGTGGTCGCCGAAGATCACCGCGGCACGCACGGCGGATCGATTCGTCTCACTCAGCACATATTGAGGGTAACCCACTCAGCTGGTCACTTAGGCTTGGCCTCATGCGAGTAGGCGTATTCGGAGCAACTGGTCAGGTCGGCGGCGTGATGCGGCAACTGCTGGTGGAGCGGAAGTTCCCGGTCGAGGAGATCCGGTACTTCGCGTCCGCCCGCTCAGCCGGTAGCCAGCTGGCGTTCGGCGACGAGAAGATCACCGTCGAGGACTCGGCGACGGCGGATTTCACGGGACTCGACCTGGCGCTGTTCTCCAACGGAAAGACGGCGTCCAAGGAGTTCGCCCCGAAGGTCGCCGCGGCGGGCGCCGTCGTCGTCGACAACTCCTCCGGCTGGCGGATGGACCCCGACGTACCGCTGGTCGTTGCCGAGGTCAACCCGGGCGATCTCGACCATCTCCCCAAGGGCATCGTCGCCAACCCCAACTGCACCACGATGGCCGCGATGCCGGTCCTCGCACCGCTGCACCGCGAGGCCCGGCTCACCCGCCTGATCGTCTCGACCTACCAGGCCGTGTCCGGGTCGGGCGGCGTCGGCGTACGCGAGCTCGAGGACCAGACCCACGCTCTCGCCGACGGTGCTGGACGTCTCGCTCTCGGCACGGACGGCGTCGTACTCCCTGAGCCCTCTGTCTATGCGGGGCCGATCGCCTTCAACGTGCTCCCGCTGGCCGGGTCGATCGTTGCCGACGGCACCGGTGAGACCGACGAGGAGCAGAAGCTCCGCAACGAGAGCCGCAAGATCCTGCACGTCCCGGATCTCCTGGTCGCCGGCACCTGCGTCCGCGTTCCCGTCTTCACCGGCCACTCGCTGAGCATCCACGCCGAGTTCGCCGACCCCATCACCCCCGACCGGGCCACCGAACTCCTCGCCACCGCCCCGGGCGTAGAACTGTCAGACCTGCCGACTCCGTTGCAGGCAGCCGGCAACGACCCGTCCTACGTAGGCAGAATCCGCCAGGACCAGTCCGTCCCCGGCAACCGGGGCCTGGTCCTGTTCATCTCCAACGACAACCTCCGCAAGGGCGCCGCCCTCAACGCGGTCCAGATCGCCGAACTCCTCCAGCAACGCGCCTAGCCCTTGCGGCGTCCGAAGAGACCTCGCCGTTTCGGCTCCTCCTGAACGGCGACGGTCACCGGCGTACCGTCGGCGAGCCCAGTGGTCTGCGCATGGATCTGCCCGGCCAGATTGATCGCGACCACGAAGTCCATCACCTGCAGATTCCCCGGCTCGACCGCTCCACCGAGAACCGGCGGCGTGGCGAAGTCGACGATCTCGTCCGCCCCCGGCGCCAGCCCGCGCTGCAACGCGGCATCAGCCAGATCGATCAGCAGCTCATCCTGAACCTCCGGCCGATCGAGATCGGTCTGCAGGTGCTCCTGATCGGTCCACCGATGCGTCAGCGTGCCCGCGATCGGGTCGAGCAGCCAGAAGCCGTCGTCCGCGGCCAGGAACACATGACCGAACATCGTCGCCAGGATCGGCTTCTTGCCGGCCAGATCCAGCCACGCCCATGTCTCCAGCGCACCGGCGTACTGCTCGTCGGTGAAGCTCTTGATGAAGTCCATGGGCGCAGGCTAGGACTGGCTCGGGGTCAGCAGCGGTAGAAGTCCTTCGTGTAGATGCCGTTGACCGCCGACAACGTGTGGTCGTAACAGCCGTCGGTGCCGGTGATGCGGTAGCGGACGGTTTGGGTGCCGGTGGCGTGGCGCTGGTCGCGGGGGACGTTGTAGATCCAGGCGGCGCGCCCGTCGTAGGTCTCCTCGGTACGCCGATCCGCCACCGTCACCGGACCGACCCGGCTCGTGGTGTGGCTGCGATCGGCGACGTCGAGGTCGGTGATGACGTCGTACCCGCCGGGAATGGTTGCGTTGGGCAAGAAGCTGATGTAGCCGTTCTTGCCGTACGTGAGATCGGTCCGCTCGACTCGGGCCCCCGTCGTCACGGTCGACAGATCACGCCAGGACGCGTCGAGGGTGTCGCGGGTTTCGCCGGCCTCCCAGACGTGCTTGCTGTCATTGGTGAGTGAGCGTTCGACGGTCGTGCGGACGCGGCCGGCCGACGTATCGACGTACCCGCTGATCTTGAGCGACCGGGAGGCCGACGTGTCGACGGATCCAGCCGCGTTGGGCGAGCCGGTGACGTTGTCCGTCTTGGTCAGCGGCGATACGGCGTACGAGGTGAGCTTGCCGCTGGTCTGCTTCGAGTGCGCGTCGGTCCAGACGTGCAGATTGGGGACCGTGAACCAGCCGCTCTGCCCGGCCGGGACGCCGATCACGTGGACGCGGAATTCGTGCGGCTTGCCGTCGCTGACCAGCCCGGCGAAGGGCGTCAGGTCGTACGTCAGCGGCTTGATGTCGAACGCGCGCGGTGCGGGGGAGGGGCGCCAGGAGTACGGGTTCGACCAGCCGCCGGTGTAGATGTACGGGTACGGCAGGGCGATACCGGCCGTCTTGCCATCGATCTGTACTTCGACCTCCCGGTACGGCGACCCGTCCGGGCAGGAGTAGCCCGTCTCGACCGGCGCTGACGTGTCCCAGAACTCCTCGCAGCCACCGCCTGAGCCGGTCACGTAGACCTCGCCGAGTAGGCGAGACGTGTTGCGGGGGAGCGTCGCGGTGCCGACCAGGTCGGAGTCTTCGCGGCGCTGGTCCTGCAGGGGGAGGACGGCGTTCGCAGTACGGGCTGCTGGGGCGCCGTGGCCGGTTGTGTAGAAGTCGAGCGTGACGACGATGTCGAGGACGCCGGTGTAGGTCTGGTCGACGACGTTCCCGAGCTCCATCACGACCGGTTGTGGGGTGCGGAGGAGCGGGCTGTACGACGTGACGTCCTTCTCGACCTGCCAGCTGATGCCGTCCGTGCTCGGCTCGGGCGTCGAGGTGCGGAACACGCCCACGCCGCCGATCGTGATGTGGCCGAGGCGGTCGTACTGGACGCCCTTGACCGAGCCTTGCATCCGCAGGACCACCTTCGACCACGGCCCACGACAGGCGGCCGGGGGCGTGTACGTGGAGGTGTACGGGTCGAAGTTCTTGAAGCCGTTCCGGACGATCTCCACCGAGCAGTGCCGGGTGTGCGGCACCGCGACGGGCGGGGCCGGGGTCCGGGGATCGGAATAGTCGCTGCCGAACTCGGGCGGCGGTGGGGCCGCCGTCGCCGGGGCCAGGATTCCGAGGAATAGGACGGACAGTGAGACGAGTGCCACAGACCGTGCGCGCATGTTGCGGAAACGTAATCGAGATGGTGCGCCCGGGCAAGCGATCAGCATGGCCAGCGCTGCGCTGGCCTATTACTGTTCGGTTACTTGACCCCCCGTGGAGGCCAGACATGAAGCCCGTTGCCGACGGTCCCCAGCTCGCGTTGCTCAGCAACCGCAAGGAACACCTCGCGCAGATGTTCCTCGATCGCGTCGCCGCGACGCCCGGCCGGGAGGCGTTCAGAGCCCCCTCCGGCGACGGCGGCTGGCGCTCCGTGACCTGGCAGGAGACCGAAGCCCTGGTACGCCGGCGCGCGGCCGGCCTGGTCGCGCTGGGCGTCGAGCCCGAGCAGCGGGTCGGCATCGCGGCCAGCACCCGGCTCGAATGGGTCCAGTGCTACCTCGCGTCGATCCTCGCGGCCGCCGCGACCACGACGATCTACCCGACGACGATGGCTGCCGACGTGTCGTACATCGTGGCGGACGCCGAAGTACAGGTCGTCTTCGCCGAGGACGCCAGCCAGGTCGACAAGCTGCGCGCGCATCGGTCCGACACCCCGTCGCTGCGCAAGATCGTGCTGCTCGACGGCGAGCCGGACGAGCGCGACGGCGACTGGGTGATCACGCTGGCGGCGCTGGATGAGCTGGGCGCGAAGCTTTTGGAGTCCTCGCCCTCAGCGGTTGACGAGCGGATCGCTCAGGTTCAGCCCGATCACCTGTGCACTTTGGTCTACACGTCGGGCACCACCGGCCGGCCGAAGGGCGTGCGGTTGCCGCACTCGGTCTGGACCTACGAGGGCGCCGCGGTTGAGGGGATCCGGGTGCTGAGCCCGGACGACCTGCAGTTGCTGTGGCTGCCGCTGTCGCATGTTTTCGGTCAGGTGCTGCTGGCCGTGCAGTTCCAGATCGGCTTCGCGACGGCGATCGACGGACGGGTCGACAAGATCGTCGAGAACGCGGCCGCTGTCCAGCCGACGTTCATGGCTGCCGCGCCGCGCGTCTTCGAGAAGGCGCACGGGCGGATCGTGACGATGATGGAGTCCGAGGGCGGGATCAAGGCCAAGCTGTTCCACTGGGCCTTCGGGGTCGGCGCTCAGGTGTCTGCTCTTCGCCAGCAGGGGAAGGAGCCGGGCGGCGTACTGGCTGCTCAGTTCACCCTCGCCGACAAGCTCGTCCTGTCGAAGATCCGGGCGCGCTTCGGTGGGCGGATCCGGTTCTTCGTCTCCGGCTCGGCCGCACTGGACAAGAAGCTGGCCGAGTGGTTCCACGCTGCCGGCCTGCTGATCCTCGAAGGCTACGGCCTGTCGGAGACGGCTGCCGGCTCTACTTTGAACCGGCCGGACCAGTACCGCCTGGGCAGCGTCGGGCCGATCTTCCCGGCGGCCGAGTTCAAGATCGCCGAGGACGGCGAGATCCTGATCAAGGGCCCTGGCGTGATGAGCGGCTACCACAACCTGCCGGAGCAGACGGCCGAGGTCATCGACGCCGACGGCTGGTTCCACACCGGCGACATCGGGCACTTCGAGGACGAGTTCCTCTTCATCACCGACCGCAAGAAGGACCTCTTCAAAACCTCCGGCGGCAAGTACGTCGCCCCGCAGGTGATCGAGGGCCGCTTCAAGATGATCTGCCCGTACGCCAGCCAGTTCCTTGTCCACGGCAACCAACGCAACTTCGTCTCCGCCCTGGTCACCCTCGACCCCGAAGCCATCCAGCCCTGGGCCGACGCCAACGGACTGTCCGGCAAGTCGTACGCCGAAATCGTCACCTCCGACGCCGCCCAGAAACTCGTCCAGGGCTACGTGGACGAGCTGAACGCCGGCCTCAACCGCTGGGAAACCATCAAGAAATTCACCATCCTCGACCGCGACCTGACGGTAGAGGGCGGCGAAATGACCCCGAGCCTGAAGCTGAAGCGCAAATACGTAGAAACCACCTACGGCGACCTCCTGGACAAGATGTACGACTGAACTGGGTATAGGACTCCCCACGCCGGCTCCGCCGTCCGCTCCTACGTCGCGTCCTGCGTGCTGGCCCTGGCGGGAGCGGTCCAATGGGTGGGCTGGGGGTTTCGGGGTGGTGGGGGTGGGTGTCACGATGCGAGGGTTGATATACCAGGAGGCGCTGGCAGTCGATGAGCCTTGCAAGTTATCCGGCAGTGACGGTTACTGCGGTCGCTATGTCGCAGGAGCGGGATGACTTGCGCGGTATTGCTCGCGTTCAGTGGTCGGACCCTCACGGAGGGTTGGAAGACAGCTCGATCGAAGATGTCATCCGCTGGCTTGATCACAGTGGTGGCATCGCCTACGTCGCCGAGCCGGATGGGCGTCGGGGGCCGCGGATCCGTGCCGTCGGGGTGAACCCACAGCGGTACATCCGGAGCAACCCGGACGACGAGACGGCCGACGCGCTGCTGAAACTGCCGCGGCTCGACCAAGTCGTCATCCCCGATCGACGGTCGAGATCCCGCCGGGCCGCCCGCCAATCAGCATGGCTTTGGACCCCCGGAAGGCGAGCCAGACCAGCCATGTAGCGCGAGGTGAGGCGGGACCCGGAACCCAATGAGGTTCCGGGCCCCAATGGTTGGTTACTGGGTGCCGAAGACCTGTAGTTCCATCATGTCCATGAACTGGCAGCCGGCGAAGGGGCCGGGGCAGTTGGTGGTGATGTCGGGGACTTGGGGGCTGAGCATCCAGAACTTGACGTACTTGATGCCCGTGGTGTTGCCGGTGGGGGTGACTTCGTTGTAGCGGAGGCGGTTGGCGGCGCCGAAGGTGCCTTCGGCGGCGGTCGCCCAGGTGGTGCCGTCGGCGGAGGTCTCGATGCGGTAGCCGCCGGTGGCTGCGCTTCCCGGGTCGCCGCAGGTTTGTGACGGGTCGACCGAGAAGGTGGTGATGTTCACCGTCGCGGGCAGTGCCACCACGATGAACTTGGGGATCGGAGTGTTGGTCGGGGTGCCTGCGTCGTCGCCGGTGGTGCTGCCCCAACCGGTGCCTTGGGACAGGTCGATCGCGTACGGCGGCGTACAGGCCGGGGCGAAGTCTGGGCCGTTGAAGTCCGTGACGGCGCCTCCGCCGGCAGCGGCGGCCCAGTCGCGGCGTGGGGTGAAGTTGACCGTCGAGCCTCCGGCCGCGATCGTCACGGCCTGGTTCAGGATCTCGTACGGACCGCCGGCGACGACCAGTTTCGGGTACGTCCCGGGCAGCACCCCGTCGATCGAGTACTTGCCCTGGGCATCGGTCACGTCGGCGTAGTCGCCGGAGTAGCCGGAGTCGTGGCCGGCGATGAACACCAGCGCGTTCGGTACCGGCGCGCCGGTGAGCTTGTCGGTCACCGTGCCTTGCAGGGTGGCACCGGCACCGGTCGGCGGTACGTGGAAGTCCTCCGCCGGGGCCGTGTCACCAGCGTCGACGACGCCGGCGAACCAGCCCATGCCGCGGGTCGCGAAGATCTGCCAGAGCGCGGCGACATCCTTGCCGCGGTTGACGACCTGGTCGGCCTGCAGGATCGCGTTGCGCATGTCCAGCAGTGACGGGTCGGACGGAGACAGCTCCATCGCCCGGGTCACCAGCGAGATCGTCTTGGTGTGACCGAAGCGTTCGCGGACGTCCCACAGCACCTGCGCCCAGTACTCGCCGATGTCGTGGACCTCTGGCCCGCGCAGCCCGAGGTTCGGGAAGTCGGCGAAGGTGTAGCCGCCCTGGGTGCCGTCGAGCGCCTTGCAGGTGGGAGCGGTCGAGCCGACCCGGCAGTCCATCGCTTCCTTGCGGAACAGCCCGCCTGCGACCGTGTACGTCCCCTCCTTGACCTCGCCGTCGAGCCCGCCGCTGTTCGGCTGGAGGCCGTTGGCGACCAGGTAGTCCATCGCGTAGAAGTCGCTCCAGCCCTCGCCCATGCCGCCGGCTTGCACGCTGTTCAGGGTGGAGTTGCCGGAGGCATCGACCACGAGCCGGTTGGACAGGCCGTGGGTGTACTCGTGGTACAGGATGCTGGCGTCGTTCGCCGAACTGGTCGGCACGAACCGGTCGGCCGGGTTGGCCGGGTTGTGGAACAGGTACATCTGCATGGTCGGCGAGGTGCCGTCCGGTGGCGTGTTCATGTTCGCGTTGTTGACGTGGCCGCCGTCGGGCAGGCCGTTCCCGGTGTTGGCGCCGTCGATCGCGTTCAGCAGTACCGGGTCGCTGCCCTTGGCCTCGAAGTTCCCCGCCGCCGCGGTGAACCCGATCGGCGACTTCTTCAGGTAGTCGTGGAAGTTGCTGGCCAGGTAGAACGCCTGCGTGACGTCCTGGTTCAGGTTCGTCCGCCAGGAGTTCGCCGTCGCCGGGTCCCAGGTGCAGACGAAGGAGACCGAGCACTGCGGGTTGCTGGCGAACGGCACCAGCCGGTACTCCGCGGTGGTCCTCGTACCGGGGACCTTGACGGTCTCACCGGCTCCTGCCAGGTCATCGTCGTTGATGTCGGCGAAGGCGTAGACCGACGTACCGTCCTGGAGCGTCTGGGCGCCCTTCTGGAGGTAGCCGGCCTTGAAGAAGTTGACCTTCCGCTGAGTGCCGCCCTTGGCCGCGCCGGGGTAGTAGTCCGTCACCAGGCCGTCGCCGTTGGCATGGTCGACCAGCGGCCGGCGGTACAGGACGCTGCCGGTCGACGCGTCGATCACGTGACTGTAGATCAGGGTGCCGCCGGCTTGGGTGTACGTCGCCCAGCCCGCGCGCAGGCCGGCGGGGGTGTAGAACCAGACCCGTTTGGCGTAGTCACCATTGCCCCACGTCCTGCCGTCCGCGACGGTCTTCACGCTGGTCGTCGCTGTCTTGCCACCGACATCCTTGGCGGCGACCAGCCGGGCGCCGTCCGCGCTCACCGAGGGCGTGGCGGCGCCGGCGGCGAGCCCGGCCAGACCAGGCACGGGCGAGCCCATGATGGCGATCAGTTCTCCGCGCTTGGTGACGTGCCCGACGATGCCGTTGCCGAAGAGCGGAGTGCCGTTCACCACCTGCTCCCAGGACAGGTGATGTGATCCCTCGACGTCGCGGTAGTTCTTGCGGAGCCGCAGCGTCCGCAGGTCGTTCTCGGACAGCCGGAAGATCTCTGGGTGCGCCCGGATGTAGTCGAGCACGATCCGGGCCGGCGGTTTGCTGCTGGGACCGGTGAGGAACCCGTTCAGCTTGGCCACCTGCTTCGGCGTACCGGTCGCAGGGTCCACCGAGACGATGCCCTGCGGGCCCAGCGAGTCGCGGAACTTCTCCGCGGCCGCGCCCTCCTTGGCCATCGTCTTGGCGGCCTGCGCGTAGGTCGTCCGTGCGCTGGGTGTGCGCACGTCGTAGAACCCCTTGGCTTCTCGCTGGCCCGGCTCAGCCTGGACCGCGGGCGCGTCCGGGTCGGCCTTGGGCTGCGGGCCGGCGGCGTTCGCGCCTGAGCTCATGGTCATCGCGAGCACGGTGGTCGTCACCGCACCGATGGCCAGGAGCCCCCTCCCTGTACGTACTGTTCTCATGGCTACGCTCCGTCGAGATTGTCGCGGGCGGGCACAAAGACCCCTCGGCCGGACGATATGCCTGCATCCATCGGCAGTGAAGAGATCGCGCCGGCCGAAGAGATGCCGCCGGCTGGCGGGCGCGGTCTGCTTCTGGGACGGCGCTACCGGCGTACTCGGGGAGGGCTGCGACCAGCCGGCCGATCTCGGGGATGGTGTCGTAGCGGCGTTGGTGGAGGGCTGCGAGCATTCGGCCATCGTGGGGTCGAGGTCGTCGGTGATGTCGAAGGAGCACATCACCCGGCCCTGGTTGCGGAGGCTTTCCAGGGCTTCTTCGAGCTGTCCGGGGGCGGTTCCGGGCTTCAGGGTCAGGCATGGCCACCTCTGACCTCGTCACCAATGCAGGCGTCAGCATCGTCACCGCGCTGATCCTCTTCGCCGTCGCCTACCTCGACCGCGACCCCGTTGCCTCCGCGGCAAGCTGACTGACTGCTACCGGAGGGCTGGCCGGATTCGGTCAGGAAACGTTTCCGGCGAGGGTTCCCGGGGCAGAGTGAGGGGGATTTCGGGCGATCGTCTTCTGGGGAGATGGTGGTCGAGATGCCGGTCGGGATTGCGCGTTCGGGGTGGGACGAGTCCGCTGCGATCGATCTGCGGGTGGTGGATCGATGGTTTCGGGCCGGTGGCTCGCTGGTGCGAGATGCGAGGCGGTTCGGGGACCGGGCTCCGCGGTCGGATCTGGCTTCGCGGGCCGGGCGGTCCGCCTCGGGGGCGCTGACCGGTGGCGATGCGAGAGCGGCGTTGCGCGATGCGGACGCCGTACTGGCCGCAGCGGATCCGCTGGGGGAGTTCGGGTTGTGCTGGAACGCCTTGTTCACGCTCTCGGTGGTGGGAGCGCCGGTACGGGCCGAATCGGCCGTACTGGCGGCGCGGAGCAAGTTTGTGGCCCAAGGCAACGAGTCGGCGTTGGTCGAGCTGGAGCTGCTCAGGGTCCGGATTCTGCACAGAAAGGGCGATCTGCGGTCGGTGATGAGCCTGCTCCGGGCGCTGTTGCGGAAGGCGTTGGTACTGCGGGACCGGGCGTTGGTGCTGCGGATCGTCTGGAGTCTGGCGGAGGTGACGAGAGTCGCTGGGGGTACGCCGAGGGTGGTCAAGAGGCGAGGGTGTCGGCTGTTAGGCGACGGTGGGCAGGTGACGCCGGGTGGGGTGATGGCTCGGGGTGGGGCACAGGTGGAGGCGGGGCAGTTCGGGGCGGCGGTACGGACGTACTTGGACTGTGGTGAGCTGCTGGCCGAGGCCGGGGTGGACAGCCCTGAGGTGGTTCGCTGGCGGCCGGCTGCTGTTGAGACGCTGCTGCGGTTGGGGCGGTCAGCGCAGGCTGAGCGACTCGCGGAGGAGAATCTCGAGCGTGCGCGGCTCGTTGGAACCGACGGCGCGATCGGCTTCGCGTTGTACGTGCTGGCGCTGACGCGGCCCACCCGGGGCCGCGAGCTCGTCGAGGCCGTCGGCAGGTTGCAGGACGCGGGGCAGTTGCTGGATGAGGCGCTCGCTCGGTACGAACTGGGAATGGCTCTGCACAAGGGCGGCGAGGCCGGCGCCGCCGATCGTCAGCTGCTCCGGGCGATCCAGCTTGCCGACGACTGCGGTGCCCGGCCGTTGGCGGAGCGGGCGCGGTCAGTCGCAGGGCCGGCGATGGGAGCCCTCCGCGGCCTGACGGCGCAGGAGCGGAAGGTCGCGCGGTTGGTGGCGGCCGGCTTGTCGAACCCGGAGATTGCGAACCAGCTCTTCCTGGCCCGCCGGACGGTGGAGTTCCACCTGTCCGGCGTCTATCGCAAACTCGGGCTCACCGGCCGCCACGACCTGATCCAGCTTCTCAGCGAAGGCGCTTAGGACCTGCGCTGCTCAGCGAAAGATGCTCAGGACATGCTGACGCCGAAGTCGCGGTTGGCGGTGGCGAAGTCCTGGAAGCCGATCCGGGGGCCGGCGCCGCGGGTGACGGTTCCGTTGGCGATCAGGCCGGCGTCGCCGCGCGAGTAGACCGGACCGCCGGAGTCGCCGCCGCGGGCCGCGTCCTGGCCGTTCATCTGCTCGCCCTCGACCAGGTCCTCCCGATCGTTGTAGAAGAACAGGACCTTGATGTTGCAGACCGGTCCGCCGGTGACCGCCGCGCTGGTGATGCCGCTCTGGCACAGGTACTGGCCGACGAAGACGTGACCCCAGTACGGGACGTTCTCGACGAGGCCGCTGTTGCCGTCGCCGACGTACAGCTGCGGGTCGACGTTGTTGGTCGGGATCAGCGCGATGTCATGGTCCTGGTTGCGCGCGCCCATGTTCCCGATGTACTCACCCTGCCCGTCGGCGAACTGCTGACCCGACTGGCCGCAATGCGCGGCGGTGAGGATGTACGGCCGATGCTGGCCGTCCCGTACGCCGAAGCCGGTGGTGCAGATCGCGCCGGCGGACTGGTTCCAGAGCCGCGCTCCGCCGATCCAGGGCGACCAGTCGTCCCCACGCGACAGCGGCTTCAGCGGCTCCTCCGCAACCACACGAACCGGTACGCCGGTACGCTCCCGCAAAGTCTGGCCGAGCTCGGCCGCCGCGCGACGCGTCGGGCTGACGCTCAGCACGAGACCGCTGCCGTCGCCAGGATTCTTCACCGCATGGACCCCGGCGCCCGGGTTCTGCTGCTGCCAGGTCGCGATGGACCGGGCGGCCTGGTCGAGTTCCTTCTTGGAATGGACGGCGCCGGCGATCCGTACCGGTGCGAGCTTGGCCGCAGACGAGACGGCCTGCCGAACCCGCGCCGGCGGTGCACCCTTCCACCAGAGCACAACGGCGTCGTCGGCGAGAGTGATACCGGCGAACCCTTGCAGAGCAGGCGATTCCGCGACCACCGCCAAACGTTCGGCGGCCTCGATCAACGGACGCTGAGCCAGCATCTGCCGATCCGCGGCGGTGGCTGACTTGGCGCTGACCCTCGGCTCGGCTGGACTGTTCACGGCTGGCTCGGAAGCCTGCGACGGTACTGCGGTGAAGGCGGCCAGCAAGGCGACGGCGACAACGCCGGCACCGGCCAAACGTGCACGATCGGGTGACTTGCGCATGAGCGGTCCTCACTTTTTGGGGGCGGTCCGCCCACCATGAAGACCCCCGCGCAAAGGTGTCAACGAAACCCCCCAAACCCTACGGAGGCGCCCCCGTGAACTCCCGCCGCCGGGGCTGTAACGAACAACCCGCGGCCCGCGATGTAGCGGACGGCCGGGGCCCAGTCCCTGGCTCCAAGACCCACCAGCCTCACCCCCGGAGCGCTGGTGGGTCTTTCCATGCCGTCGTGAGGTAGCGGTCGGTACCGTTGACCCGGAATCCGCGACGAGCATCACCCTTCGACCTCTCGGGAGTAGAAATGACCGATATCGCAGCCAAGGCCAGCGAGCTGCTTCGGCTCCACCACACCGGGGAGACTCTGGTGCTGCCGACGGTCTGGGATGCCTGGTCGGCCCGCGCGGTCGTCGAGGCCGGTTTCCCGGCGCTGAGCATCGGCAGCCACCCGTTGGCCAACTCCCGCGGGCAGGAGGACAACGAGGGGATGACGCTGGCGGATGCGCTCGACGGGATCCGCCGGATCACGGCGGCGGTCGACGTGCCGGTGACTGCCGATGTGGAGTCGGGCTACGACACTCCGGCGGCCGAGCTGGTGGAGCGCGTGCTCGAGGCCGGCGCCGTCGGCATCAACGTCGAGGACACCGTGCACAGCGAGGGCCGGCTGCGGGATGTGCAGGAGCACGCCGACTACATCGGTGCAATCCGCGCCGCCGCCGACCAGGCCGGTGTCGAGCTGGTCATCAACGCTCGCACGGACGCGTTCCTGGGCAAGGTGGCCAAGTTCGACGACCCGCTGGCCGAGGCGGTACGCCGCTCGCAAGCGTGCGAGGCGGCCGGCGCCCGCTGCGTCTACCCGGTGCGGATCCCCGACGCCGAAAGCCTCGGCGTTCTGCTGGCTGAGCTGTCCGGCCCGCTCAATGTGACCGCCCACCCGATCGACGGCGCGGCGTCGGGATCGTTCGAGGACCTCAAGAAGGCCGGCGTCCAGCGGATCACCTTCGGTCCGCTGCTGCAGGTCGCACTGACCAAGAACCTCACCGACCTGGTCAACCCCTGGCGCTGATCGGTTCAGCCGAAGCTGAAGGTGAAGGCGGAGATGCCCGGGCTGTAGGTCAGCGTCATTGTCTTGCGTTCCTGGGTGGGCTTGTCGACCAGTTGGTAGGCGTTCGGCGTACCGGAGACCGTGATGGTCTTGTCGGGTTCGCCAGGGATGGAGACGGTGACGGTGCCCTCGCCGGACAGGACATGGAAGACCTTCGCGGCCTGGAAGTTGAGGCGTGCTTGGGAGCCCTTGGTGGAGGTGACGCTCTGTGTGCCGACGGCCCACGAACCGCCGAGGCTGAAGGTGTCGTCGGGCTGAGCCTGGTTGAGGCCGAAGGCAACGGTCTTGTTGGGGGTCAGCTTGCCGACAGGGCCATTGAGGTTGGCCGAGCGGGAGTAGCCGAGGTAGGTCTCGGGCGTGGTTCCGTCGGCGCCGATCGTGTCGGCCTTGACCGTGCCGTCGACCGGCGCGGGTAGCTGGACCGAGGGATTGGCCGCCTTGAGCAGCTCGCGGATCTGGTTCTCGGTCTGGCCGTAGTCGCCTTCACCGAACTTGATCGACCGTACGGTGCCGCCGGCGTCGACGAGATACTTGGCCGGCCAGTACTGATTCCGGTACGCCGTCCAGGTGGCGAGGTTGTTGTCCTGACCCACCGGATACCCGATGCCCTCCTTGCTGATCGCCGACTGCAGGTTCCCGGCCGACTTCTCGAACGCGAACTCCGGCGAGTGGATCCCGACGATCTGCAACCCGAGCGACTTGTACGCCTTGTCCCAGGCGAGCAGATGCGGCGTCGCCCGCTGGCAGTTGATGCACGAGTACGCCCAGAAGTCGACCAGCACGACCTTGCCCTTCAACCCGCTGAGTGTGGCGGGCTGCCCGCCAGGCGTGTTGAACCACTTCTGCGTACCCCGGAACTCCGGTGCCGCACCACACGACGCCAACTCGGCGGCACCCGGTGTGCACTTGGCCAGGTCGGCGCTGGCGTCGTTGCCGATCGCGGGCGCGAGCGCCCCCTGGACGGTCTTGTTCTCGGCGACCTTCTTCTCCAGCCCGCTGGTGTAGCTGGGCAGCGACCGCTGGATCACGTCGGTGACGTTGAAGGCGAGTGCGACGGCAAGCGCGATCATCACCGCACCTCCGGCGACCCGGAACCCCTTCTGGTGATCGCGGTACGCCTTCACCCGCTGCGAAATCCGCGACCCGGCGGAGGCGAAGATCAGCAACGGCAATGCGGCACCCATGGCGAAGGACACTGTCAGTACGACCGTCCGCCAGCCGACGTTACCGGTGGCGCCGGCGACTGTGATCGCGGCGAGTACCGGGCCGGCGCACGGGACGTACAGGGTGCCGAGACCCAGTCCGAGGACGAAGGCGCCGTTGTTGTTGCGGTTGATCTTGGGGAGCCGGTAGAACGGCTTCTCGATCCAGTGCCCCAGCGCCGGGAAGATCAGGCCGAGGCCGACGATGCTGAGGATGATGAGTCCGCCCCAGCGCAGGAAGTCGTCCGGCAGGCCGAGCGCCGACAAGATGACGGAGCCGGCCAGCGTGAAGACGCTGAAGCTGACCACGATCCCGGCGATGATCTTCAACGGCCGCCAGTCCCGGGCCGGCTTCCCGGCCTCGACCTCCTCGACCAGCACATCGCCGGCCGAACCGTCGGCGCGGGCGGTGGTTTTCTTCTGTGGTTCGGTTCTGCCGGTCGTACCGGCGAAGAAGATGATGGGCAGCATCGGCAGGACACACGGCGAGACACCGGTGATCAACCCACCCAGCAGTCCGATCAAAGCCAAGGTGATCATGGGGTTCGCTCCAGGTGAGAAGGGATCGAGTGTCACCCCGAGTTCGCTGCGGACCGGCCGGGTGGATGGGTGAAGGGCGCCGGCGAAAGCCGTGACAGAAAAGTTCCGGACCCGACCCATCCGCCCCAGGGGGTGGCCCCGAATCAGTGGTGTCAGCAGCTGAGCCGCTGGCTCAGCCACTTCACCCAAGGAGCAGGATCGTCATGTCCCACACCATCAAGCGGGTCGCCCTCGCAGCCTCTGCCGTTTCGTTGCTCTTCGCAACCGTTGCCTGTGGTAGCGACGACGACAAGTCGAGCAGCAGCCCGTCGACCATCAGCTCGGCCTCCACGTCGACGTCGGACACCCCGTCGGCGATGCCGTCGGTGGACAACGCTGCGGGCCTGGTCGGCCCCGGCTGCGCCGACTACGCCAAGGCGAACCCGACCGGTGCAGGTTCGGTCGACGGTATGGCCGCCGCGCCGGTCGCCACCGCGGCCTCCGGCAACCCGCTGCTCAAGACGCTGGTTGCCGCCGTCTCGGGCAAGCTGAACCCGAAGGTGGACCTGG
The DNA here is from genome assembly GCF_039525325.1 of Kribbella koreensis. Lineage (NCBI taxonomy): Bacteria > Bacillati > Actinomycetota > Actinomycetes > Propionibacteriales > Kribbellaceae > Kribbella > Kribbella koreensis. The sequence continues at coordinate 85,288 of NZ_BAAAHK010000027.1, read as the reverse complement.
TCTCGACCCTCAACGGCGGTGAGTTCACCGTCTTCGCCCCGGTCGACTCCGCCTTCGCGAAGATCCCGGCCGCGACGATCAACACCCTGAAGACCGACTCGGCCCTGCTGAGCAAGATCCTGACGTACCACGTGGTCGCCGGTCAGCTCGACCCGGCCGCGGTCGTCGGCAAGCAGACCACCGTCGAGAAGGGCTCGCTGACCGTCACCGGTTCGGGCGGCAACCTGATGGTCAACAACGCGAAGGTCATCTGCGGCGGCGTGAAGACCGCCAACGCGACCGTGTACCTGATCGACACCGTACTGATGCCGCCGGCGAGCTGACGATCCCGCCGACCCGGCATCACCGGGTCGATGTCACCAGGCCAGGACACCAGATGACGGTGACACCGACCCAGCAGTAAGCGGTGGTGCCTCCCTACTCCTGGGAGGCGCCACCGCCCGCATCACGCCCCGCCCCGAACCACAGACGAGGACGCGAGACGGCCTGACCCATTCACCAGTCCGACGCCAGGAAAGCGGCACCACGTGACAACGACAGACGTTCATGCCCTGACCGGTCCGTACGTCCTGGACGCGGTGTCCGACGAAGAGCGAGCCGACTTCGATCAGCACCTCGCCACCTGCGCCGACTGCAGCACCGAGGTCAGCGACCTCCGCGAGACAGCCACCAAACTCGGCGCGTACGTCGCAACACCGCCGCCGGCCGGCCTCAAACCCAAGGTGATGAACTCGGTCCACACGACCCGTCAGCAACCACCGCTGCTCCACACCCCACCCACGTCATCGAGCGGCGCGACTGCATCGAGCCGCGCGCGACCTCCAGGACGGCCGGTACGCCGGAGCGCGACGCGACCAGGGATCGCCCGCCGACCGTTCGCCCGCCGGTCGCTTACCCGCCGGTCCCTCGCACTGGCAGCGGCGTTTCTGGCGATCGCCGCCAGCGGGGCGATTGCTCTGGACCAGTACCGCGACAAGACAGCTCTTACTGCCGTCAGCACTCGGGCCGCAACGATCTTGACCCAGCCGGACGCGCGAACAATCCACGGCGCCGTCACCGGCGGAGGCCAGGCCACCGTGGTGCTCTCCAGCCGCCAAGACGCCGCAGTTGTCCTCATCCGCGACCTGAAACCCCTGCCAGGACACCAGACCTACCAACTGTGGCTCATCGACGCCGCTCACCACGCACGCTCCATCGGCCTGTCCACTGCGGGTACTACGCTCCGCCCCACCGTCGTCAACGGTGGTGTATCCGGGCAGACAGACCTGGCCGTCACGGTCGAACCCGACGGCGGATCCGCGACTCCCACCGTCCCGTCGGGCGGTCTCCAGCCGGTCGTACCGCTAGTCCAGGGCCTCGACGCAGGCGAGTAGGTCGTTCAGCAGGCGGGTCTGCTGGGACTTGGTGAACGGTGTGAGCATGCGCGCTTCGACCGCGCGTACGGCGGTACTGGCTGCTTTGAGTTGGTGGCGGCCGGCTGGGGTGAGTTCGGTGGGGAGGGCGCGGCCGTGGGGGGCTGTCGCCGGGCGGGTGATCAGGCCGCGGTCCTGGAGGCCCCGGAGTACCAGGTTCATCGATTGGCGGGTGACGAAGACGGCCCGGGCGAGCTCCGCGTTGGAGAGGCCGGGCTGTTGGGATAGAACCTCGAGGCAGGAGTACTGCGGGACGGTCAGATCCAGTGGTCGCAGGGCCGCGTCCATGGCTGTCCGCAGGGCAGTGGCTGCTCGTTTCAGCACGTAGCCCACCGCCTCGTCCAGAGGGCCGACCTGTTCGCCTTGACTCATGTCAATATCCTGACATACATTCTGGATGTCAACACACTGACATACAAGACGGAGATCGACATGACTGTGACCGGACCGGACTTCCTCGCTCTGCAGGCGCGCGACCTCGAGCGGGCGGCTGCCTTCTACGAGATGCGGCTCGGGCTGCGCCGGGTGCCGGCCTCGCCGCCCGGTGCGGTGGTTTTCGATACCTCGCCGATCTCGTTCGCGGTACGTGAGCCGCTGCCCGGCGTCGACCTCGATGCCGCGTCGCCGCGGCCGGGCCTGGGGGTCGCGCTGTGGCTGCAGGCTGAGGACGCGCAGGTGGTGCATGACGAGTTGGCGGCTGCCGGCGTACCGATCGTTGCGGCTCCGGACGACGGGCCGTTCGGTCGCATGTTCACCTTCACGGATCCGGACGGATATGCGATCACCATCCACGACAAGGCCTGATGGTGGCGCGTCATGAGGTGACCGTGGAGGTGCTCGGGCCGTGGTCGCTTGCCACGAGCAAGCAGTTTTGGGAAGGGTTCGCGCCGGGGGCGTTGCCGTCGCAGGGTGAGCAGCAGGAGATGCGGACGGTGTTCCGGGGCGAGGGTGACTGGAGCAGGGCTGAGGTGTGGGTGACTCAGCACGACAGCGCGGCGCGGATCGTCGTCGAGGGGTCCGGCGATCTCGAGTTGGCGGCTGCTCAGGCCGGCCGGTTCTTGTCGCTGGATGTCGACGGGCGCGGGTGGGTCGAGGTGGGCTCGCGTGACGCGGTGATCGCTGATGCGCAGGAGCAGTTGCCGGGGTTGCGGCCTTGCGGGTTCCATTCGCCGTACGAGGCTGCTGCCTGGGCCGTGTTGTCGCAGCGGATTCGGATCGTCCAGGCGGCATCGCTTCGCGATGAGCTGGTCCGTGAGTATGGCGAGAATGGTGCTTTTCCTGCGCCGGAGCGGTTGCGAGCGCTCGACCTCGAGTTGCCCGGGCGGAAGACCGAGTATCTGCAGGCGGTTGCGGAGGCCGCGTTGGATGGTCGGCTGGATGGTTTGGCTCTTCGGGCGATGCCGGTTGAGGATGCGATCAGTGCGGTGCGGGAGGTGAAGGGGCTTGGTCCGTTCGCCGCTGAGTTGGTGGTGTTGCGTGGGGCCAACGCGCCGGATGCGATCCCGCAGAACGAGCGGCGGCTCGACGAGGAGATCACCTTCCGGTACGGCGCCGGCCGGACGCTCGCGGAGGTGTCGGAGAACTGGCGTCCGTACCGGACCTGGGCCGCCGTTCATCTGCGCTGCCTGCGCGAAGCCCGGACCCACGAGATTAGCCGTGGTCGTCTCGGCCTCGGCTAAAACCGGGAGCCAGGTTGGGCCGGGGTGGCTAAGGTCGGAGGTGGTCTGCGACTGGGAGGTCCTGTGTTCCAACCACTGCTGGCATCCGCGACTCGAGCCGTTGAGAAACTTCGTGACATCGGTGAACCGCTACCCGATGAACTGATCGGTCAACTGGCGAAGCTGGTTGACGACGCGCAGAGCGAGGCCGTCAAGTCTGCCGCGGTGGAAGAACTGCTACGGCCCTATGTCCTTGTCGAGGCGCTGATCGATGAGCAAGGGCTGACCGCGGCCACGCCGGGGGCTGCGGTGCCGCGGCTGGTTCAGCATGGATGGCGGAGTTTTCTGGTTCGGGTGGTGAATCCGCAGCGGCTGCTGGGGGATCTGTCCGCGCCGTCGAATCATGTGCTCGGGCTGGTGGATCACCACAGCCACGCGGCGCGGATCGCGTTGGCCGACACGTTGACGGTGGTGCCGCGGATCGAGCGCAGCTGGCTGCAGGTGAAGCTTGTGGGGCCGACCGATGTGGCTGGGCTGGATGTCGAGTACAAGGTGATCAGCTTGTACAGCCGCGATGGTGGGACTCGCAGTGGTGAGCTGAGTTTCCTGCTGGCGGTGGAGGAGGCGACGGAGAGTCTGACCCGGCCGCCGTCGTCGAAGGCCTGGCAGCGGATGGGGTTCGAGAGCCGGCCGTATGGGGCGAAGATCGACTTCGAGTGTCTGCCTGCTCGCGACATCCGGTTCGACCTCCGGGAGCCGGATGGGAGTAGCACGGTGGCGGCGGTGACCGTGCGGGATTCGCAGCGTAGGGCTTATCCGTCGAAGGCGATGCGGTTGGCGCCGGACATGTTCTTTCACGAGCACGTGTACCGGGCGACCGGTGAGGTGATCGCGCTGCCGGCGGGGTCGTACGAGATCACGGCGCGGCGCGGTCCGGAGTACCGGGAGGTCCGGGTCGAGGTTTCACTGTCGGAGGACAGTGAAGCTGTGTCGATCGAGCTTGATCGGTGGGCTGATCCGGCTGCGCGGGGGTATTACTCGGGGGATCCGCATATTCATGCGGGTGGGTGCTCGCATTACAGCGTTCCGTCTGAGGGGGTTACGCCGGAGACGATGATCCGGCATGTTCGGGGCGAGGGGCTCTGGATGGGGAGCGTGCTCACCTGGGGGCCGTGTTACTACCACCAGAAGCAGTTCTTCAGTGGGGTGTCGATCAGTCCGCGTGCAGAGCTGGAGTATCCGGCTATGCAGCTGGCGCAGGGGATGACCTGGGAGCCGCAGGACACTGATCGCGACGGGCAGAGTGTGCTCCGGTACGACCTGGAGGTGTCGGGGTTCCCGTCCAGTCATTCGGGGCACGTCATCTTGCTCGGGCTGACTGATCAGGACTATCCGGGTACGTCGGTGATCGAGGACTGGCCGTCGTGGAATCTGCCGGTGATGCGGTGGGGGCATGAGCAGAACGCGCTGGTCGGGTATGCGCATTGCGGGCTCGGGCTGTCGGTCGGGACCGATGAGTTGCCGAACTATGTGATCCCTGGCTTTCAGTCGATCGGGTCCAACGAGATCATCGTCGATGTGCCGCTCGGTGCTGCGGACTTCCAGTGTGGGGCTGAGTTCGCGCCTGCTGCTGAGCTCAACATCTGGTACCACTTGCTGAATGTCGGGTATCGCACGCTGATGCTCGGGGAGACCGACTATCCCTGTATTTACGACGATGGGCCGGGGGTCGGGCGGACATATGTGCGGCTGCCTGAGCCGCCGCAAGGTCCGCAGGCTCTGGAGGCGTGGCTTCTTGGGTTGAAGGACGGTGCGTCGTACTTCGGTGATGGGCGCAGCCATGTCTACGACTTCGCGGTCGATGGGGATGTCTCTCGGGAGCATGCGGTTGACGGTCCGGGGGTGGTGCGGGTGAGCGCTACTGTCACTGCCTGGTTGCCTGAGGAGCCGCCGGCGTTGCCTGCTGCCGGTCAGCCGGTGTACTCCGCGCCGGTTGGGTGGCATCTTGAGCGGTCGCGGATCGGCCGGTCGCGGAACGTGCTGGTCGAGGTGCTGGTGAACGGAGTGCCGGTCGGCACACAGGAACTGCTTGCTGACGGCAACGAGCAGGCTCTGGACTTCTCGGTTGAGCTCGAGCGTTCGTCGTGGGTTGCGTTGCGGATCCTGCGCAGTGTGCACACGCAGCCGATCTTCGTGGAGGTCGGCGGGCTGCCGATCCGGGCGTCGCGTCGGAGCGCACAGTGGTTGCACGACTCGGTCGATGCGCTGTGGAAGGCGAAGTCCGGCTTCATCCGCGAGACCGAGCGGCCGGCGGCACGGGACGGATACGACGCTGCGCAGGCTACGTATCGGGAGCGGCTCGCCGAATGCGAGGTCGACTGATGGTTCACGGGGAGGCGGCCGGTTGTTGTGGGCCGGTTGAGACGACGGCGCCGATCTCGGTGACGATCAATCCGGAGGCCCGGGTCAACGCGGCGCGGACCGGGAACCGGGTAGCCAGCCTGTCGAGCGGTGAGTGGCACACGATCGGGTTCCCGATCGTCAACACCGGGTACGTGACCGGGCGGCTGGTGATCGACGCCGGCCCGGTGCCGGGGCTCGAGTTGGATCTTCCGGTGCATGAGTTGAGCGGCTTACCTCGGCAGGATGGTGAGTTCCGGGTGCGCTTCGGCGTACCGGCGACCGTAGACCTCACCCTCACCTTCCGAGCCCTCGACTCCCTGGGTGGCCTAGCCCTCCACAGCACCCTCCACCTGATCCTCCGCTCCCACCTCACCCCCATCCCAACCCCCTGAACAACTCCCCACGCCTGCTCGGCCGTCCGCCTGTCACAGCTGTGGGTGCTGTGCTGTCTTGGATTGACGGGTATGACTCGACGAGGAATCGGAGATGGACAGTGGCGGAGCAAGGCGGGTTTCCGGTGCCGGAGGCCGGGTTGGTTGTTGCGCAGTTCTTGACTGTGCGGGATGTGGGGGTTTCCCGGGAGTTCTATGCGGATGTCTTCGGTGGGCGGGTGGTGCTGGCGGAGAATCCGGCGGTGGTTCAGGTGGCCAATACGTGGATCATCATGAATCCGGGGGGTGGGCCTACGCCGGACAAGCCGGGGGTGACGTTGAGTGCGCCTGAGGCTGGGGATCCGGTGTCGGCGTTTCTCAATGTGCGGGTGGCTGATATCGCGGCGTTCTATGCCGATGCCCGGGCGAAAGGGGCGCAGTTTCTTACCGAGCCGTTGGATCGAGGGTCGGAGGTGCGGTGTTATCTGCGGGATCCGGATGGCTACCTGATCGAGATCGGGCAGACCACCGGACTGCTGCGCGGGATCACTGCCGAGCAGTAGGTCAGCCGAGATCGGAGTGGGCGATGACCTTGGTGATGGTGATGTGGACTGCGGTGAAGCCTTGTTCTGTGAAGGTTTCGGCCAGGGCGTCCGCGGGGTGGGTGGGGTAGTAGCGGTCGGCGATGGCTGAGGCGACGGACTTGATGTGGGTGGGGTCGGCGGAGATTCTTGCCTGGCCTTCGAGGGTGACGAAACTGTAGGGCTGCTGGTCGTCGCTGATGCAGGCTGCGATGCGGGGGTCGCCGGCCAACAGGTCGCCTTTGACGCTGCCGGGGGAGAGGGCGAAGGCCAGTTCGTCGCCGTCGAGGACGAAGCAGATCGGGGTGACGTGGGGGCGGCCGTCGGGGCGGGCCAGGGCCACGTGGGCGAGCTTGGTTCCGGCGGTGACGAAGGATCGCCATTCGGTGTCGGTCATCGCGGTCATCGGTGTGCTCCCATTCGCTGAGTCGGCGTCTCTTGGGTACGACGCTAGGCGCGGTGGGTGATCGTGAAAAGCGATGATTATCGATCAAGGTGATCGCCAAGGGTTATGGTTGGTCGGTGATCGACGTCGAGTTGCGGCATTTGCGGGCGATGGCTGCCATCGCCGAGGAGGGGACGTTCGGGCGGGCGGCGGTCCGGCTCGGGTATACCCAGTCGTCGGTGAGTCAGCAGATCGCGGCGCTGGAGCGGGCGCTGGGTGGGGCTGTTTTCGATCGGCCGGGTGGGCCCCGGGCGGTGCGACTCACCCCGCTCGGTGAGGTGGTGCTGAGTCATGGGCGCGAGTTGCTGACGAGGTCGGAGGCGCTGGCTGATGCGGTCGATCGGTTCCGGGCGGGGAGTGGGCGGATCGACATCGGCACCTTCCAGAGCGTGTCCAATCTGATCCTGCCGGCGGTGGTACGGCAGTTACTGGATGAGCATCCGGGCTGCGACATCAGGTTGTCCGAGGTCGAGCCCGAGGATCCGAAGCTCGGGGATCTCGATCTGCTGTTCCACGACGGCCGGATCGAAGGCGACGTCGAACACGTGAAGCTGCTCGACGAGCCGTATCTGTTGGTGGCCGGCGTCGGCGTGTTTCCGGACGGGCCTGTACGCGCGGAGCTGCTCGACGGAGTGCCGATGGTCGCGTGGCCGCTCACCTTCCACCAGCGCTGGTTGGAGCGGACGCTTGCGGAGTATGGCGCCCGGCCGCGGGTCGTGTTCCGTACTAGCGGCCACGAAACCATCCTGTCGATGGTGCGGGCGGGGATCGGCTCAGCGGTGCTGCCGTGGCTTGCCCTGCACGGATCCGACGCCACATCCGACGACCGCCTCAGCATCCATCAGCTAGAGCCGGCGCCATCCCGCGAGATGTTCCTCCACTGGCCGGCCGAACGCACCCATTCACCCCTCGCCACCCGAGCCATCGAAATCGCCATCGAAGCCGCAGGCAACCTCGCCGCCCAGATCTGATCCCAGGGGCTGGCCGACCTGCTCCGGCTCCAGGAGCTGGACAATCACCTCCGGGCGGGAGCTCGAGCTGTCAGCTCAGTTCGGGTGCCGTGATGTGGGTGACGGCCGCGGTCAGGGTTTCGCGGGTTCGAGGGGAGAGGTCGGTGGTGAGGGCTTCTACCCGGTCGGTGAAGGCGGTGTGGGCTTTGGCGGCGAGGGTGTGGCCGGCGGGGGTGAGGGTGATCTGGCTGGCGCGACGGTCGGTCGGGTGAGGGTTGCGGGCCAGGAGGGAGCGGCGTTCCAGGCGGTCGACCATGCTGGTGAGGCTGGAGCGTTCGATGGACATTATGCGGCTCAGGTCGGTCATGCCTTGCGGGCCGGCGAGCAGGACGCACAGTAGGTGGGCCTGCTGTGGAGTGAGGCCCAGTGGGCGGCTCGTTTCGGCGTACAGGTCCTGGAGGACGTGCATCAGTTGCACCAGGGAGCCGACCAGCTCTGTGTGCCTCGTTGTCGTCGTCGCCACGCCACCACTGTAGTCCGACCTGCGGACAGTTTGGGGTTCTGATAGTTAGGAGGCCTAGTATTTAGGTGTTCGAACTATTTAGGAGACAGACGATGAACGTGCGCTTCGGCTATGGCTCGCCCGACCACATCCGCGAGGTGCCGGAGATTCTCCGGCTGGCCGAGCAAGCGGATCGGGACGAGCTCGACCTTTTCTCGCTCTCGGACCACCCCTACCTGCCCAATCTGCTCGACCCCTACGCGACGCTCGCCTTCATACTCGGCCGCACGACCCGAATCTCCGGGCTGGCCAATGTCACCAACCTCCCGCTGCGTCCGGCGCCGGTGCTCGCCCGTACGGCGTCATCGCTGACCGCGATCTCCGGTGGACGGTTCGTACTCGGTCTCGGTGCGGGCGGCGCGTGGGACAAGATCGCGACGATGGGCGTGCCCAAGGTCAGCCCGGCCGAGGCGGTGGAGGCGTTCGAGCAGGCGATGATCCTGGTCCGCAAGCTCTCCGGCGGCGGTCCCGCGATCACCGACCCTTACTACGGCGTGACAGCACTCGCGCCCTCCCAAGTGCCGGCGCCACCGATCTGGACCGGCTCCAACGGACCCAAGTCCTTGGCCGCAGCCGGCCGCCAGGCGGACGGCTGGATCCCTGGCCACGCAGCCGATTGGCTCAGCGAGCGGTACCGCCAGGCCCGCCCGATCATTGACGAGGCGGCCCTGTCGGTCGGCCGTAAACCCTCCGACGTGGCGACGATCTACAACTTCCCCGGCCAGATCACCGCGCAGCCGCTGGACCGCGTCCGCGACGACGACGGCCGCTGGATCGGAGGCTCGCCGTCCCAATGGGTCGAAGAACTCACCGAAGCCGTACTCGACCACGGCGCGGCCGGCTTCATCCTCTTCCCGCGAGGCACCGACCCCATCGAAACCACCCTCAACCGCTGGTCCCAAGAAGTCGTCCCCGCCGTCCGAGCGGCCATTGGCTAGCCATCTAGGAGGAGAGGGGGAGGTCTACCGGACATACAAGGCCCGGAATCGAGCATTGTCGTTATCCCCGCCGACGCGCCATGCAGGCACAACTCCCGGAGGACGCTCCGACACGCCGAGGGCAACCGCTTTCCAACCGAGTTAGGTATGCACGGACGCCCACGCCCACGCCCACGCCCACGCCCGCGCCCGCGCCCGCGCCGACTGCCGTGCGACCGGCAGCCTGCCCGTCTCCCGAGCAGCCATCGGCGCTAGGTCCAGTCGACCGAGAAGAACTGCGTTTCCTGGAATTCGCGCAATCCGTCGCGGGCTCCTTCGCGGCCCAGCCCGCTCTGTTTGAAGCCGCCGAACGGGGCGGCTGGGTCGGAGACGACGCCACGGTTGACGCCGACCATGCCGGCCTCGACCGACTCCGCGATCCGCAGTGCGTCCTGGAGCCGGCCGGCGTAGACGTAGGCGGCCAGTCCGTACTCCGAATCGTTGACCTGGGCAAGCATCTCCTGCTCGTCGCGCCAGCTGATGATCGGCGCGACCGGGCCGAAGATCTCCTCACGGACGATCCGGAAGCCGGGCTCGACGTCGACGAGCAGGGTCGCGGGGTAGTACCAGCCGTCGGCCGGTACCGGGCCGGTGTTGGTGATCCGGGCACCGTCGGCGACGGCATCGTCGACGAGGCCGCTGACTCCGGTGACGGCCTTCGCGCTGATCAGCGGGGCGACCTCGAGCTTGTCGATCGCCGCGCCGAAGCGAGCCACGAAATCGTCGAGGACGTCCGCATGGACGAAGAAGCGGTTCGCCGCGGTGCACGCCTGGCCGCCGTTGCGGAACTTCGCGATCATCGCGCCGGCGACGGCGGCGTCGAGATCGGCGTCGGCGGTGACGATGAAGGGCGCGTTGCCGCCGAGTTCCATGCTGGTGTTGAGAACGCGATCGGCCGACTGCCTGAGCAGGGTGTGGCCGACCCGGGTCGAGCCGGTGAAGGAGAGCTTGCGGACGCGGTCGTCCGCCAACCAGGTGGTGACCACCTCGGCGGGGGAGTCGGTCGTCACGACGTTCACCACACCTTCGGGTACGCCGGCCGCGGTGAGCAGGTCGGCGATCGCCAGGGCGGTCAGCGGGGTCTCGGAGGCGGGCTTCAGTACGACGGTGCAGCCGGCGGCCAGGGCAGGGGCGATCTTGCGAGTTGCCATCGCAGCAGGGAAGTTCCAGGGGGTGACGAGGGCTGCGATGCCGACCGGCTGGTGGGTCACGATCGTGCGGGTGCCGCCGGCGGGGGACGAGCCGTATTCGCCGTCGGTGCGGACGGCTTCCTCGGAGAACCAGCGGAAGAACTCGGCGGAGTAGGCGACCTCGGCTCTTGCGTCCGCTTCGGATTTGCCGTTCTCGGCGGTGATCAGGGCGGCCAGGTTCTCGGTGCCGGCGATGATGAGTTCGTAGGCTTTCCGGAGTACCTCGGCCCTCGCTCTGGGAGCGGTGGTGGCCCAGTCCGGGAAGGCCTTCGCGGCGGCGTCGACGGCTGCGGTCGCGTCGGCGGCGGTACCGTTCGGGACCTCGGCGATGACTGCCTCGGTGGCCGGGTTGTAGACGGCGAAGGACGTCACCGGGACTCCTCCAGCACGGTGTCGAGGAGGTCGAGGCCTTCGATCAGCAGGTGATCGGGGATCGACAGCGGCGGCAGGAAGCGCAGTACGTTGCCGAACGTGCCGCAGGTCAGCACGATCAGACCCTTGGCGTGAGCGGCCGTCGCGACGCGGCGAGTCAGGTCGGCGTCGGGCTCGGTCGTTCCCGGTACGACGAGTTCGACCGCGAGCATCGCGCCACGGCCGCGGACGTCGCCGATCCGCTCGTCGGCCGCCTGGGTCTTCCTCAGGCGCTCGGCCATCAGGTCGCCGATGGCGCGGGCGCGGTCGACCAGCCCGTCGGTCTCGATCATTTCGATCACTGCAAGGGCGGCCGCGCACGCCAGCGGGTTGCCGCCGTAGGTCCCGCCGAGGCCACCGACGTGAGGAGCGTCCATGATCTCGGCGCGACCGGTCACGGCCGACAACGGCAGCCCGCCCGCGATGCCCTTCGCGGTCACGATCAGGTCGGGTACGACGCCTTCGTGCTCACAGGCGAACAGATCGCCGGTCCGGGCGAACCCGGTCTGTACCTCGTCGGCGACGAACACCACGTCGTGGTCCCGGCACCATGCCGCCAGCGCGGGAAGGAAACCGTCAGCCGGTACGACAAAGCCGCCCTCGCCCTGGATCGGTTCGATCACCACGGCCGCGAGGTTCTCGCTGCCGACCTGCTTCTCGATCACCTCGATCGCACGTCGCGCCGCTGCCGGACCGTCGATGCCTTGATCACGGAAGGGGTAGGACATGGGCGCGCGGTAGACCTCGCCGGCGAAGGGACCGAAGCCGCTCTTGTACGGGTGGTTCTTCGCGGTCATCGCCATCGTCAGGTTGGTGCGGCCGTGGTAGGCGTGGTCGAAGGCGACGACGGCCTGCTTGCCGGTGTACGCGCGGGCGATCTTCACCGCGTTCTCGACGGCTTCGGCACCTGAGTTGAAGAGGGCCGTGCGCTTGGGGTGGTCGCCGGGGGTGATCCGGTTGAGAGCTTCGGCGACGCGGACGTAGCCGTCGTACGGGGTGACCATGAAGCAGGTGTGCGTGAAGGAGGCCAGCTGGTCCTGGACCGCTTGGACCAGGGCAGGAGCGCTGTTGCCGACGGTGGTGACGGCGATGCCAGAGCCGAAGTCAATCAGGGAGTTGCCGTCCACGTCGACGACTACACCGCCACCTGCCGCGGCGGCGTAGACGGGCATGATCGTCCCGACGCCCTGGGCTACGGCGGCGGACTTCCGGCTCTGCAGGTCGCGAGAGCGAGGACCGGGGATGGCCGTGAGCAGGCGACGTTCCTGGGGGAGCGCGGGGCCCCCGGTGGGTAGGTTCGGCATGGTCACCACGGTGCGGGTTGGCTGCCTCGGAGGCGATGGCTTATCTGCACAATCTGATGCGGTCGGTTGTGCAAAACTGTCAGGGTGATCTCGCTGACTGCCGTACTCGCTGAGCCGGGGCTGGACCTGAAGGCGGTCCATGTTCCCCAGCCGAACGCTCCGGTGCGCTGGGTAGCGACCAGCGAGCTGGTCGATCCCACTCCTTTCCTTGAGGGTGGGGAGCTGCTGCTGACCACGGGTCTGGCCACGGCGGGCTGGCGGCGTGAGTGGACGTCGTACGTCACCCGGCTCCGAGATGCCGGGGTCGCCGGGCTCGGGATCGGCACCGGGTTGACTCATCGGACGCCGCCCCGGGGGTTGGTACGGGCCTGCGAGGAGCTGGGGGTCAACCTTGTCGAGGTCCCACGGCTGACGGCGTTCGTGGCAATCAGCCGGCGTACCGCCGACCTACTGGAGCAAGCCGAAGAACGCGCGGCCCGCACCGCCCTCGACCTCCAGCGCCGCCTCACTGCCGCAGCCGCAGGCCCCGACCCCTCATCAGCAATCCTGCGCCAACTGGCCAAGGTCACCACCGGCGTCGCCTGCCTCTTCACTCCCGCCGGCCAACTCCAATCCGGCTCACCCGGCGACCTGGACCTTCTCGAGATCCGCGAGCAACTGAAGGTGATCCGCTCCCAAGGCATGCTCGCCGCCCTCACGCTGAGCTCACCCCAGCAGGTGATCACCATCCAGCCAATCGGCCTCAACCAACGCCCCGACAGCTACCTCGTCACCGCCACCCCCACTCGCCCCACCGAACCCCAACGCCGCTCCGTCACCACCGCCGCAGCCCTCCTGGCCCTGGTCTCCGAACAGCAACGCGAAAAGCTCGAGGACCGCCGCCGCGTCACAAGCCGAGCCTTCGACCTGCTGATGACCGGCGACCACCGCACCGCACAGCTACTACTGGACCGCAACGCCTTCCCGACCAAGCTCCAACTCCTAGCCGCCCAAGGACCCCCAGAAGCAATCGAAGACGCCCTGACCCTCGCCGAGGTAGCAGGCGCCAACGGTGCGGCCGGCCGTCGCGGGACGCTGGCGGTCCGCGTGGACGGCGACCTCTTCGTTGTCGCTGCGGATGCGGTCGCCGGGCGTATCGCCTCCGAGCTGGCCGGCTTGGGTTTGTTTGTGGGGGTTGGCGACATCGCGGCCCCCGACAGCCTCGCCGGGAGTCGCAGCACCGCGGTACAGGCTCTTGCGCGTACGTCTGCGGCCCGACCTGTCGTCCGCTGGAACCGCATCGTCCACGAAGGTCTCACTGCCCTCATCGACCAGCCCACGGCGACAGCCTTCTCTGCTTCGTATCTGGGGACCTTGACCGCAGAGCAGCTGGAAACTCTGCGGTCCTACCTCCGTCACCACGGCTCCCACCTCAAGACCGCCGAAGAGCTCGGCCTCCACCGGAACACGGTCCGCAACCGCCTGACCCAGATCGAGCACCAGCTGGGCGACTCCCTCGACGACCCCGACGTCAGAATGACCGCCTGGTTCGCCCTCCAGTCAGCTGCCGCATTTGTAGACGACCGCCGCCCAATAGCCTGAGTTGGTCTCGTAGCCGCCCGCCGTCCACGGCGCGTTGCGGTTGAAGGCGTGCGTCAGCATCGTGCCTTCGGGGAAGGTGTACCTGGTGCCGTCGCTCCTGACCAGGATCGACGGGTAGTGGTCGATGAAGTCATCGCCTGCCGTGACGGCGTCGCCTGAGCTGTTGACGTCGGCCACGGCATCCTCGACCTGCGCGACGAGGGCGCCGCGGGTGTTCCAGATGTACCCGGTGGAGTAGATGCCGTTGCCCACCTGACCGCCGATCCGGCTGCCCTCGATGTCCCAGACGAAGACGTTCTCGTGGTGCGGGCCCCGGAGCGGGATCGGCCGGCTGTTCCAGGACTCCCACAGGTAGCTGATCGGGCTGTTCGGGTCTTCCGGGTTATCGGCCCGCCCGATGATCCGGCCCTCGTCGGAGATGTCCTCAGCAGAGGATCCCTGTGATCCCCGCGGCGTGCGGAGCAGCCGCGGTTGCCCGCCCGCCGGCCAGATGAAGGCGTGAGTGGTGTTGGGGTCCGTCTCGTCGGAGACGCTACCGACGATGTCCTGGCGGGCGTTCATCCCGCTGAGCGTGTAGATCTCCTGGCCTTCGGGCACCTGCAGGATCCGGTACGAGTCGGTCTTGACCGAGTAGACCCAGTAGTCGGTACCGGCCTGGTTGCTGCTGTAGCCGAGGACGAAGCCGCCCTTGACCACCGCATAGCCGTACGACTCGCTGTCAGGCTTCGACGCGAGCCAGCGCGGTACGCCGTCGACCCAGAGCACTCCCTGGGAGCCGGCTCGTTCCTGCCGCGGGGCGTGCCCGAGGATGTACCGCCCGGACGGATCCGCGCTTCTGACCATGCTGAGGCCGGGCTCGGTGTCGGCAGGCAGCGGGAGAACGGTCTTGGCACAGGCGGTCGGCTCGGCTGCGGCAGCCGGCGTGGCGACGGACTGTGTGGCCGGGAGTGCGGCGGCGAGGAGTGCGGTGGTGGCGCAGAGTGCGGCCAGCTGTCGGATCATGTGAGCCCCCCAGACGGAATGACGAACGACCGCCAGAGGCTCCCATCCGGTGGGGGCGACCTGCCAGGCCTTCGGTGAAGGTTGCAGGTTGCTGCAATGCGGGGATCGGCGAGTGCCGGGACCTAGACTCCCGTCGCGTGGACCATCAGTTTCTGCTAGTGGCCGGGGCCGGGCTGGCGATCATGATCACGGCGTCGGTGTTCGCTCGGCGTACGGGTGTGGCCGCGCCGTTGTTGTTGGTGGGGCTGGGGATCGGGGCCAGTTATCTGCCCGGTACGCCGGTGATCCACGTCGAGCCGGAGCTCATCCTGGCGGGAGTGCTGCCGCCGCTCCTGTACTCGTCAGCGGTTCAGTTGCCGGTGCTCGACGTACGGCGGAACGTGTCGCTGATCGCCTGGCAGTCGGTGGTGATGGTGATCGTGTCGGCGCTGGCCATCGGGGCACTGGTGCATGCGTTGTTTCCGGAGATCTCCTTTGCACTGGGCACGGCGCTCGGCGCTGTGGTGAGTCCGACCGATGCGGTCGCGGCGACGGCGATCGGGCACCGGATCGGGCTGCCGCCGCGGCTGATGACGGTGCTGGAGGGGGAGAGCCTGGTCAACGACGCGTCCGCTCTCGTCGTACTCCGGACAGCCATCGCCGCGATCGCCGCGTCGTCCGGGTTCAGCTTCGGGCATACGGTCCTCGACTTCGGCTGGGCGGTGCTCGGAGCCGTGCTGATCGGGTTGCTGGTCGGCTGGCTGACCGCATTGCTGCGCCAGCGCCTCGACGATCCGGTGCTCAACACGACGATCTCGTTCGCGGTCCCTTTCCTCGCGTACTTCCCGGCTGAGGAGGTCCACGCTTCCGGCGTCCTGGCCGTGGTGATGGCGGGGCTGCTGACCGGCGCCCTGGGCAGCAAGCGGTTCAGCGCTCGCGATCGGCAGACCCAGGCCACCACCTGGACGACGATCAGCTTCATCCTCGAGAGCGCCGTCTTCCTTGCCATGGGCTACCAACTCCCCGAACTCGTGGACGCAGCCCGGGCCGAGACCACCACCGCTGAGATCACCGGCCTTGTACTACTGGTAGTTGGACTGTTGATCGTCCTCAGGTTCGCTGGGCTGGCCTGGCCGGCGTTGCGGGAGCGGTTCGGGCGGAAGGATCGCAACGAGCAGACCCGGGCGAAGCTCGGTCAGTTCGAAGAGCAGCTGGACTCGATGACACCGGCAGGGCAGCGGGAGGAGAACCGGCTGGCGTGGGCCCGTCGGCGGCTCGCTCGTGGCCGGGCGGATGTGGAGTTCGAGGAGCGGGAGCCGATCACCGGACGCGGGTACGTCGTCGTCGGCTGGGCTGGGATGCGCGGCGTCGTCACAGTCGCCGCTGTCCAGACGATCCCAGGTGGTGCGCCGCACGTCGACACCGTCGTGCTCGCGGCGTTCCTGGTCGCGCTCATCACGCTGGTGCTGTTCGGGCTGACGCTGCCGATGGTGATCAATCGGATGAGCTTCGCGGCTGAGAGTGCGGAGGAGAAGCGCGACTCCGTCCAGTCGCTGCTGCGGCGGGTCGGCGAAGGGGCGATCGACACGCTCGGTCCGCTGGAGGAGCAGACCATCGGTGGCGAGCGGCTCGACCCGGAGCTGGTCACGACGATGAAGGACCGGATCGTTCCGGGTCTCGTCTCCGGGAGCAGTCAGCTGCGGAACGCCAAACCCGACTCCTTCGAGCAGATGATGATCGTTCAGCGCCGCTACCTCGACGCGATGCGCGACGCCCTCGGCGCCGAACGCAGCATCGGCGCCTACAGCTCCGCGACGTACCGCCAGGTCGAGTCCCTACTCGATGCAATAGAGCAACGCTTCGGCACCCGCTAGCTGTCGGCCTTGATCGCGGCGGTCAGCGCGTCGACGGATGCTGCGGTTGCTGCGAAGGTCAGCGGCGGCTCGGGGTTCCACGGCAACACGTGACCGCTGCGTACGGCCGACTGCTCCGACCACGCGGGGATCTCCGCCAGCTGATCAGCGCCGAGCGAATTGGGCCGTTGGTCGTACAACAGGATGTCAGCAGGATGGCCACTGGCGAGCTCGGTCCACTTCACCACTTCCCAGCCGCCCTGCGCCGGAGTCGGCGTGAACGGCAGACCCGCGTCGGCCAGGAGTCGCAGCCCCGGCCAGTACGCCGGATTGGCCACATACGCGTCCGCCGGAGTACCACCGGACAAAGCAGTGACGCGTATGTCGGGCCGCTCGCCGACAGCCGCACTCAACCGCCCGAGCGCCTCAGTCAGTACCGCCTCGTCGTCCGCAGCGTCCGAGCCCGTCAACGCCTCAGCCAGCTGATGAAAGCGCCCGATGATCGTCTCGAGCCCCGGGTCGCCGGCGATCCGGATCAGCAGGATCGGCGCGAGCTCACCCAGCTTGGCCGCGGCACCTTCCGACAGCCCGTACACCTCGCCCGCATAGCTGACCCCGACCACGAGATCAGGTTGCAGCGTCGCGATCAGCTCGTCGTCGACGGCATCGCCGGAGCCAATACTCGGCACGTCCAGGCCCAGCGCGGGTTGCGCCCCGGCATCGGCGTGATGCTGCGACCCGAAGTACCCGACAACCGGTACTCCCAACGCCGCCAGCGTCTGTGCGGCCTGCGCATAGGCCAGCACATGCGTCGGCCGCGCAGCCACCTCGACCTGATCTCCGCGATCATCCTCGAACAACCAGCTGTCGGACGCCATGCCGTCCCCTCCTAGGTGTGCCGAACACCCATCATGCCCGCAGCCCATCCACTTCGCGGCATTCTTCGTCAGTTCCGGTCAGGAGTCCCAGATCGGTCCTAGCGCGGGGATTCCCAGCCGCTCCATCCCGTGGACGACCCTCCAGGTCACCTTCTTGTTGGAGACGCAGATGACGGCTTCGGCACCGGAGGACTCGTACTCCGAATACGCCAGCTTCACCATGTCCGGCTTGCCGTAGGCGTCGGTGTCCCAGATGAGGGTGTCCGGCTGAGCCGTGAGGATCTCGTCGACGAGCGCCTGCCCATACGTCTTCACCGGATCACGCGTCACCCACACCAGCTTCATGGGAACCCGATTCGCCAGTACATGTGCCAGCACCGGCCCGATCCCGCTGCCCGTCACGACGTACACAACTCGCCTGAATACCGTTCCGTAGTTGGCCATCCCGGCCGTGGCGACGCCGCGGACCCAGACGTGGGACGGGGGATTGTCGATGAAGTCCCCGGTCCAGTCGCCGGCCCGGGAGACCGCCATCCGGAATCCTGGCGCGCCCGGCGTCGGGATCACCGCGAAGCTGTGCCACTGCCGCAGCGGATGCCGCGAGATGGATCGCGTCGAGCCGGCCATCGGGCGGCTGCGCCCGCCGCTCACCAGCGCGACATGCGACGACGGCCGGATGACGTCGATCGGGATCCGCCGCAGCAACATCCACGGAACCAGCGTGCTGGTCGTGGTCAAAGCGAGCACCCACACGGTCGGCGTACCGGCGAGCGCCGCCAGCAACGACTCCGAGCCGGCCGGCGACGACCCGGCCGATGACGCGCCGCGCCGTTCGTTCACCAGCAGCAGGGCGCCGATCCAGAACAGCGTCGACAGCGCCCACCCGCCGAATCGGTGAACCCGCTCGAACAGATCATGCCGCTTCGCCCGCATCGAGGGCCGCGACGTCATCACGATCGCCAGCAGCAGGAGCGACTGCACGTAGTACACGACAAGCAGTCCCAACCCCACCTGCCCGGTCGCGACGACGGTCAAAGCGAAGAACCACAGCGTCCCGCAGACCGCGCCACCCACATGCAGCCCACCCAGGTGATACCCCTTCGCGAGCGCCCACCGCACCCGAAGCGGCCACGACTTCGGCACCCGCATCACCAACTGGGACAGGAAGTTCACGAAGAACTGCTGCCGCACAACCACACCCAGTGCGAAGTTCACCTGAGCGACCAAGGCGAGATTCACCACCGAGTCCCACCAGTGACCGCTCAACCCCCAGCCGAGCACCAGCACGTTCGACATCACCACGAAGAGCGTGAGCCGATGGCTCTGCATCATCCGCGGATGCTTCATCACCCGCCGCCCTACCGGAAGTGGCTCCGGAAGGCGCACTTCCGGCAGGTGGACAGGCGTCAGCAACTCTTGTACCGCAGTCATGAAATTCCCCCAGAATTTCCGAATCACCCCGTTGTGCAAGGTAAGACGCCTCGACCGGGGATTCGGTTGATTCCCACTTCTGTGGCGCAACCCACTGCAACCGAACCGCCGCGAACTCGTCCGGGGTGCGAGCTCGCGGCGCGGGATCTCGCGGCCTGCTTACTGGCTGATGGTGACCGGGCCGGCTTCGGAGACGTTGGTGATGTTCATCTGGGTGAGGGTGGTCGCGTACGCCGACGAGCCCGGCATCAGGATCCGGCGCAGCTCGACGCCGGTGATCTGGGCGCCTGGCTGACCGTTGATGCGAGCGGCGGTGGTACCGGCGTTGCGGACTCTCACATCGGTGATCGTCACGCCGGTGATCGGGCCGACGCCGTTCGCGCCGGCGCCGGTCCACAACGCCAGCCAGGTGCGGTTGTTGTCGTTGGTGAAGGACAGCCGCTCGATGTCGATGTTCTCGAACCGGATCGTGCCGGCCGTACCGGTGCCGTACTTGTGATGGACGCCGATCGCGACGGCCGCGTCGTACACGACCGCGTTGCGGAAGGTGACGTTGGACTGGTTCTGCAGGACACCCTGGCCGACCTTGAGTCCGTAGCAGAAGGTCCAGGTGATGATGTCGTCGAACAGCACGTTGTCCAGCGGCCGGGGGTTGCCGGGGATGTTCTTGGTGATGTCGGTGTTCGCTGCCCAGGTCTTGGTGCTGAACGGGTCGTCGAGGCCGATGCCGATCGCGTTGCGGACCGTCACCGCTTTCGACTCCATCACGTCGATGCCGTCGTTCTCGCCGAGTTCGAGATCGAGGCGGTTGAAGAGCTTCAGGTTGGTGAAGCTGAGATCCTCCGAGCGGATCGGCATCACCATCCAGCTGCTCGCCTCCTTGAAGGTGATCCCGTCGACCCGGAAGTTGGTCGTGTAGACGGGGGTCAGCAGGTTGACGCCGAGGTTGCTCGGGGCAAGGGATGCCTTGCCGTTGCCGTCGATGGTGCCGCGGCCGTAGATCGAGATGCTGGTCGACGAGTACCGGGTGGAGATGAACCAGGTGATGTCGCGGCCCTGCGAATCCTTGTGCCAGTGGACGTCGTAGTTGGCGCGCTCGCCGGTGTAGCGCAGGACGGCGCCGGGGGCGAGGTACAGGGCGAGGTTGCTGCGGAGGTAGATGGTGCCGAGGGTCCAGACGCCGGCGGGGACGTAGACGGTGCCTTGCCTGCCGTTGGCCGTGCCCCAGGCGGCGGCGTCGTTCAGGGCGTTCTGGAAGGCGGTGGTGGAGTAGCCGCTTCCCGGCTGCGCGTTGTAGGGCGCGTTGCGGACGTTGAAGATGCCGGCGCCGCTGTCGGCGGGACGGTTGGTCTCGAGCGGGTCGATCGCGATCACCAGGCCCGGCCGACCATCGAGTTTGACGATCAGGTACTCGTCGCGGGTCACGGTGAAGGTCAGACTCGCGCCGCTGACCGACCCGCTGAGATTGAGCTTGGCCGGACTGATCGAGTACGACCCGATGGCGGTGTTGTTGACCTTCGTGACCGTGATCGTCGCCTCGCCGCCGCCCATGGCGAGCTGAGCGATGTCGTACCCGGGGAAGTCACTGACCGGCACGTTCTGCCCGTTGACGGTCAGCCGGTAGTCGGGCGAGGCGGCATAGATCGACTGCACCGGATAGATCTGCAACGGCGCCGGCGCCGCCTGTGCGTATTGCACCCCCAACCCAGCCAGCAAACACCCCATCAAAAACACTGCCAACACACGAACACGGATCCCAACAGGTGGCGACATGAACAACTCCTTAGGGCGGGAGGATTCGACATCTCTGGCCCGAAGGTAGACCACCGAAAGCACAAGTGTGAACTATATTCACATATGTGAACAGGTTTGACCGAAACCGGCCAGATCGAGAAGGGTCGAGTGAGGACCTCACAATCCGGGAGGCTGGGGCGTCGGTGCTTCGAGAGACGGCAAACCTGAGGAGGCGGCAGTGAGTGGTGGCGATCCGAAGCTGAGTGTGATCATGAGTGAGCGGCGGCAGCTGATCAACCTCGCGTACCGGCTGCTCGGGTCGCTGGCGGACGCGGAGGACGTCGTACAGGAGACGTACGCGCGCTGGTACGCGATGTCGCGGGACAAGCAGGATGCGATCGAGTCGCCGGGCGCCTGGCTGACGACCGTGGCGAGCCGGATCTGCCTCGACCTGCTCGGTTCAGCGCGGGTACGCCGGGAGCGCTACGTCGGCGAATGGATCCCCGAGCCCGTCCCCGACCAGACGCAGACCGATCCCGCCGACCGCGTCACCCTCGACGAGTCGGTCAACATGGCGTTCCTCGTCGTGCTCGAATCGATGACCCCGGCCGAACGCGTCGCGTTCATCCTGCACGACGTGTTCCGCTACCCGTTCCCCGAAGTCGCCGAGATCGTCGGCCGTACGCCGGCAGCCTGCCGTCAACTCGCCACCTCGGCCCGCCGCCGCATCCGCACCTCGCAGACCCCGCCGGCTCCCGAGGCCGAACGCACCGCGATCGTCCGCGACTTCATGCAGGCCTGGAAAGCGAAGGACATCCAGACCCTCGTCGGCCTGCTCGATCCCGAGGCCGTCTCGATCGGCGACGGTGGCGGGCTGGTCAGCGCCGCGCTCCACCCCGTCGAGGGCGCCGAGACGATCGCCCGGTACTTCGTCGACCTCGCCGAACGCCGAGGCTCCCTCACCGTCGAGGAACGCACCGTCAACGGCCAGCCCGGCCTGGTCGTCCTCGACGAGGGCGTCACCGCCGCCGTCCTCGCCTTCGACCTGGAAGGCGACAAGATCAAACACATCTGGGCCATCCGCAACCCGGAGAAGCTCCGGCCATGGACCGACGTGCGGATCGACAGGAGGTAGTCCGCGCGCCCTAGTGCACCTTGAGCGTGGATGGCGATCCGCGTACGGCGTCTCGGGGGTGCACTACCTGTCGATCGGCACATGCCCTCAGGGAAACGTCGCTTACCGTGGATGGGGGGACAAGGGGGCGGGGGATGTCGGAATCGGCTGTGGCGGTGTTTGAGCGGCTTACCGGGGTGGGGGTGCCGGAGCGGCCGTCGGTGTTGTTTGAGACGGCCTGCGTGATGGGTGGGAGTGTGGCTGGGTTGCTGGCTGCGCGGGTGCTTGCTGATCATGCGCGGCGGGTGGTGGTCGTCGAGCGTGACGAGGTCGACCTGGCGGGGCGGTGGCGTTCCGGCGTACCGCAGGATCGGCATGGGCATGTGTTGTTGCCGGGTGGGTTGCAGCAGTTGGAGCGATGGCTGCCTGGGCTTGCTGCTGAGGCGGAGGCGTTGGGTGGGTACCTCGCGGGCAGCGATCAGCAGGTCGTCTATCACGATCTGGAGGAGCAGGCGCCGATCGGTGATGCGCACCTGCTGCTGGCTGGGTCGAGAACGACCAGTGGCTGGTGATGCTGATGTCGTACGAGCATCACTCGGCGGCGGAGTCGATCGATTCCTTCCGCGCCGCCTGCGCCGACCTCCCACCCATCTTCGCCAAAGCCTCCAGCGGTTCAGCTACCTCGGAGGCCCAGACCTACCACCAAGCCGACAGCCGCCGCCGCGACTTCACCGGCCTAGCTAACTTCCCCGCTCGCCTGATTGCTGTCGGCGACGCGGTCGCCTCTTTCAACCCCATCTACGGCCAGGGCCTGAGCTCCGCCGCCCTCCACGCCTCCTGCCTCTCCGAGTACCTGAACAGCAACCCCGACCTGACAACCCAGGCAACGTCGTACTTCACCAGCCTGCAAGTAGTCGTCGACGCCGCCTGGACCATCTCAGCCGGCGGCGACGCAGCCCGCCAAGACCTACTCACCGGCGCCGAAGTCCCCGAACCGGTCCATCACCAACGCTGGGCCATGAACCAAATCCTCCAGGCAACCCTCAAAGACCGGTCGATCGCCGAGGCTTTCGTCGCAGTAACCCGCATGCAAGCCCACCCCAACACCCTCCAAGACCCAGCTCTCCTCGAACGAGCGGTAGCCCTCAACCGGCCCACCCCCTGACCCCGCACCAACCGAGTCCACGCCATCCGCTCGACGGGGGCGGGCGGGGGTGTGTCCGAGGGGTGGGAGGGGGACTCGCGGTGTCTGTCGGGAGTCAGTTCATCGTTGTAATGTGGCGGGGATCGCGGAATCTATTTCGCTAGGAGGAGCTGGTGGGTACACCGCTCAAGGTTGCTGTTCTGGGGTTCTGGCACGTTCATGCGAGGGATTACGCCCGGCAGGCGCAGGAGCATCCGGGGACGGAGTTGGTGGCCGTCTGGGATGACGAAGTCGAGTTGGGGCGGGCGGGGGCGGAGCAGTTCGGAGTGCCGTTCACGGAGGATCTGGACGGGCTGCTGCAGCGGGACGATCTCGACGGGGTCATCGTCACCACCTCGACCGACGTGCACCGCGACATCATGGTCAAGGCGGCCAACGCGGGGAAGCACATTTTCACCGAGAAGGTGCTGGCGCCGACGGTTGCCGAGGCGACCGAGATCATCGAGGCGGCCGATGCCAACGGAGTGAAACTGGTGGTTTCACTACCGCGGCTTGCGCATGGGTACACACAGGCGATCCGCGAGGTGATCGACAGCGGAGTCCTCGGTCGGCTCACCTACGGCAGGGTGCGCCTGTCCCACGACGGAGCGATCCCGCGTAACGGCAACGAAGGCTGGCTGCCGCAGCGGTTCTTCGATCCGAAGGCGGCCATCGGGGGAGCACTCACCGACCTCGGCTGCCACCCGATCTACCTGCTGCAGTTGTTCCTCGGAGCCGACCCCGAGACCGTCAGCGCGATCTATCGGTCGGTGGCCGGCCGCGGCCTGGAGGACAACGCCGTCGTCACCGTCGGCTACGCGGACCAGAAGCTCGGCGTGATCGAGGCGGGGTTCGCCAGCCCGAACCCGTTCACGATCGAGATCTTCGGTACCGACGGCAGCCTCAGCTACACCGACGAAGGCAACGTACTCCGGGTAAAGGGCAACCAATTGCCGGTACCCGAGCACAGCCCGGACCCGTTCGCCCAATGGGTCTCCCACATCACCGACGGCACCCGCGCGGACGACAACCTCGCCCGCGCCGTCGAGCTGACCCGCCTCGTCGTCGCCGCCAACGAGGCTGCCACGAAAGGCGATTCCATCGCGTACGACGGGAAGGTGATCAGCTGATGACGCAACTCAAGGTCGGCCTCATCGGTGGTGGCGGGATCGCCTCCGCGCACATCAAGGGCTATCACCAGCACGCCGCCAAGATCCGCATCACCGCCGTCGCCGACGCGGTCGAGCAGACGGCCAAGGCGCGTGGCGAGGAGCTGGGCGCAACGGCGTACACGGACTATCTGCAGATGCTCGAAGCCGAGGAACTCGACGCCGTCGACATCTGCCTCCCGCATCACCTGCACCGCGACGCGATCGTGGCCGCGGCCCAAGCAGGCAAGCACATTCTCTGCGAGAAGCCGTTGTGCCTGTCGGCGGACGAGGCCGCCGACGTGCGCAAGGCGGTCACCGAGAACAACGTCACGCTGATGTGCGCGCACAACCAGTTGTTCATGCCGGCGGTGGCGAAGGCGAAGGAGTTGCTGGAGGCCGGCACGATCGGCACCGTGTACGAAGTACGGACCACGGACAGCTTCTACAACAACTTCGATCCGGCCAACATGGGCTGGCGGGCAAGCGCGAAGACGAGTGGCGGTGGCGAGCTGATCGACACCGGGTACCACCCGACGTACCTGATGTTGCACCTGGCCGGCGGGCTGCCGGTCGAGGCGACGGCGATGCTGTCGACGCATCGGCTGAAGTTCATGGAGGGTGAGGATTCGGCGCAGGTGCTGATCCGGTTCGACAACGGCGTCGTCGGGCAACTGGTGACGAGCTGGGCGTACCAGCCGGCGCCTGGCACCGAGCGGTTCTCCGTCGTCGGCGAGCTGGGATCGCTGCGCAGCGACGGTGAATCGCTCACCACTCAGCTCCGAACCGGTGAGACCGAGACCGTGGACCTGGGATCCGTCGACACCTTCGTCGCGGAGATCGGGCACTTCGCCGACTCGTTGCTCGGCAAGACCCGCCCGCTGCACACCGAGGAGGAAGGCATCGCCGTCCTCGCCATCCTGCTCGCCGCCTACGAAGGAGCCCGAGCGAAGACGATCGCCCCGATCGGCTGACGCCGCGCCGGCTGACGGCCAGTCAGCCGGCGTCCGGTCAGATGACGGCGATCGCGGTGATTCCCAAGGTGATGCCGACCAGATAGGTGCCTAGGGCACCGATATCGCGGAGCGGGCCGTGCTCGGCGAGGGTTTTCGACGTCAGCATGCCAACGGCGTGCACGGTCCGTACTACGAGCGCCGCGACCGACAGCGCGTCGACCCACCAGCTGTCGGACAGCGCCGAGCAGACCAGCAGCAGCACGATCATGGTCGGGATGTACTCCGCGGCGTTGCCGTGCGCCCGGACCGCGATGAGCAGCCGGTCGGCGGGGTCGGTCGATGCTTGCGGGCCGCCGTTCTTGCCACGGATCACCCGCCACCGGGTGACGTTGGCGCCGAGCCCGAACAGCAGGACGCCCATCAGGGCGATGCAGACGATCGTGATGGTGGTCATGTGAGTACTCCTTCGAAGTGACGGGCCGAGTCAGCGAGGTGGCTGACGATCGTGTGACTGAGCTGGGTGCCGAGCAGGGCGTCGGTCTTGTGCATGCCGCCGGGGCAGGTGACGTTGACCTCGATCAGCCGGCCGCCGATCACGTCCAGGCCGGCGATGGCGATTCCGTGCTGGAGCAGCTGCGGGCGGAGCGCGTCGACGATCGCCCGGTCGGCGTCGTCGATGTCGGCGGGCGCGACCGGCGGGCCGATCCGGAAGTCGTCGGCGCACGGCCTGCGGAGTACGGCGCCGACGATCTCGCCGTCCAGCAGGAAGAGGCGTTTGTTGCCGTGTTCAACGGCCGGTAGGTACTGCTGGGCGATCACCTGGCGGCGGCCGCCGTGCGTGGCCGACTCCAGGAGCGACAGCGCGGCGTGGTCATTGCTGACCAGCCACACATCGAGACCGGCGAATCCGTCGACGGGCTTGACGACCGCGGTGCCGGCGCCGGCGACGAACTCGCGGAGGCCTGCGACGTCGGCGCCGACGAACGTCGGTGGGCAGAGGTCGGGGAAGCGCAGGGCGATCAGCTTCTCGTGCATCGCGCGGACTCCGTCGGGGCGGTTGACCACCGGCGTACCGGCCAGATCGAGCAGGTAGGTGGTGTGGAGGTAGCGCTCGTCGACGGGTGGATCGATGCGCAGTTGCACGAGGTCGAAGGTGGCGACCTCGACGACGGTCGTCGCCAGTTCGTCGTACCAGCGACGATCGACGATCCACCGATGGTCGCGGCCGGCCGGATGCCGTGGCCGGAGCCTGATCCGGTGGGCCCTGGCGTGAAGCTTGCCGTTGGCAACGATGAGGCCGGCGGGCTGGCAGGACCAGACGTCGAGGCCGAGGTCCTGGGTCGCGCTCATCATGCCGATGGTGGCGTCGATGTCGGCCTGCAGGCCGTCGAGCGGGTCGGTGACGAAGAGGACGCTGTTCATGCGGCCGGCTCCAATTCGGGTAGTAGCCGATCTGCGGTGCTGAGGGTTCCCATCGCTGCCGCGTGCCAGTGGTCGGCCAGCTGAGGCGCCTGCGTTTGAAGGAGGCGAAGGGTCCGGCGGCGGAGGGCGTCGTCGTACATGAGACTGGCCAGAGCCGTGATCACGGGACCCACCTCAGCTGGTTGCTGGGCGTCGAGGAAGCGAACCTCGAGGTACGTTCCGCGCGGCCGGACTGGCGGGAACAGCGTGCTGAGGTGGTCGGCGGCGCCGCCGGTGACGAAGACCTTGGCTACGGCTGCGAATTCGGCGTACGCCGTGACTGGGTCCGCATGCAGTAGGCGGTCGTCGAAGCCGGTGCGGGCTGGGTCGGTGCGGAGCCAGGTGGTGAGGCGGCTGCCGAGGCCTGAGCTTCGAGCGAATCTGGCGGCCAGCAAGGGGCCCGCGAGGTTGAGGACTCGCCATTGCTCGATGCCGGCCTCGCCCGGCCACCAGTCCAGGCAGACCTGGGTGGATGCGGTTCGGCGCATCATGCGGCGGCCGGCGGGACCGATCGTGTCGAAGTGGCGGTGCATGGCGACGTACCGCGGGGTTGTCAGCTGAAGCGGGACCTCGTGTTCGGGACGCGGGTCGCAGGGCTGGGCGTCGAGCTGGATTCCCGCTGCGGTGAGGTGGCGTTGGAGGTCCTCGGTGTAGGCGCAGAGGCTGCCGGCCGGGTCGTCGGTGCAGGGGAGGCTGAGCTCGAGTTGGCCGCCGGGTTCGAAGCTGACGTACGGCGCGGCGTGCGCGGTACGGGCTGCTCGGCGTACTCGCTCGATCGGTACGGCGGCGCCGGTCGCGGTGTCGGCGACGAGAAACTCCTGCTCGACGGCGATCCGGGTGGTCCGCCGGCGGCCCCGGGCGAACAGGCCGGCCACGAGGGGGCGTAGCTCCTTGGTGTCCATCGTCGCTCCTGATACTGTAAGGATTCCTGTCGAAATATTGGAAGGAATCCTTACGGATGTCAAGGGTTGATCGTCCTCGGCTCGACCGGAAGCCGCTGATCGCGCTGATCGACCGGGCCAACCGGGCGATGCAGGCCGACATGGTGCGGATCGCTCATCTGCGCGGTCATCCGGAGGTCAAGCCGGCCCACAACTCCGTCTTCGCGACGCTGGCCGAGGGTGGTTCGCGGGCCATCGACATGGCCGAGCGGGCCGGGATCACCCGTCAGTCGATGGGTGAGGTGGTCCGCGACATGGTCGCCCTCGGCATCCTGGAGATGCGCCCGGATCCGGCGGATCGGCGGGCCAAGCTGGTGACGTACACCGAGCACGGGCGGGAGGTGTCCGCCGACGGCCATGGTCATCTGATCGAGCTCGAGCGGCGATTCGCGGCCGAGTTCGGGGTGGTGGAGTACGAGATCGCGCGCGACATCCTCGGCCGGATCGCCGGCCTGCTGGACGACTGGGCCGCCGAGGAGGCCGGTCCGGAAGCCGTCGGCGAGTAGCTGACTTGACTCCGATGTAGTCAGTGCCTACAGTCATGAGCACAACCTGGACATTAAATATCCAGAATAACTCGAGAGAAGAGAACGACGATGGCGATGAGGATCTTTCTGGCGGGCGCATCGGGGCAGATCGGGCAGCGGTTGATCCCGCTGCTGGTCGAGGACGGGCACGTGGTCGGCGGCATGACCCGGTCGGCGGCCAAGACGGAGCTGCTCGAGCGGCTCGGCGCCGAGGCGATCCTGTGCGACGTCTTCGACCGCGACGCGCTGATCCAGGCGGTGACCGACTTCAAACCCGACCTGATCCTGAACGAGCTGACCGACCTGCCGGACGACCTGGCGCAGATCGGCGCGCACGCCGAGCTGAACGCCCGGATCCGGACCGAAGGCAACCAGAACCTGATCGAGGCCGCCCGGCAGGTCGGCTCGCCGAAGCTGCTGGTGCAGAGCGTCGCGTGGCAGTTGCCGGACGGGCCTGACGCGGTGGCCGTCGCGTCGCTCGAGAAGTCGGTGCTGGCCGAGGGCGGCGTCGTCCTGAGCTACGGGCAGTTCTACGGCCCGGGCACCTACAACGAGGAGCAGATCCCCGCCGAGCCGCGGGTGCAGATCGATCGCGCCGCCTCGCTCACGGTGGCGGCTCTGGATGCGCCTTCGGGCGTCGTCGTCATCACTGACTGAGGAGTACTGGTGTCAACATCACGGACCCGCACCCTGCCGGCGGGAGTCGCGCTGGCGGGGGCGGCGATCACGTTCACGAGCATGTACCTGGCGGCGGGCGCTTTGACGCCGTTGCTCGTTGTTTACAAGGAGCGGTTCGACTTCGCTCCCTCGATGCTGACGTTGGCGTTCGCCGTCTATGCGATCGGGTTTCTCGCGGCCGTACTGACGGTGGGCTCGCTGTCCGACTACGTCGGCCGGCGGCCGGTACTGATCGGCGCGCTGGCCGTCCAGATCGCGTCGAATCTGCTCTTTCTGTTCGCCGCCGATGTCGGGTGGGTGATCGGCGGCCGCATCGTGCAGGGGGTGGCGAGCGGTGCGGCGACGAGTGCTTTCACGGCGATGCTCGTCGAGGTCGCGCCGGCTGACCGCAAGCGGTTCGGCACGATCCTCGGCAGCGTCGGGCTGACCGGCGGGCTCGGTGGCGGGTCGTTGCTCGCCGGGTTCGCGATCCAGTTCACGTCGTCGGCGAACACGATCATCTTCGTCGTACTGACGGTCGCGACTGTGCTGGGGATCGGCGTGGTCGCGTTCTCGCCGGAGAGCGTGGTCCGTACGTCAGGGGCGGCGCGGTCGTTGATTCCGCGGATCTCGTTCCCGGCGGCGACCCGGCGGGAGTTCGTGGCCGCTGCTCCGGTGGTGGCCGCGGTCTGGATGCTTGCGGGGTTGTCGGGTGGGCTGGCGCCGAGCATGGTGCGGAGCGTCTTCCATTCGGACAGCAGTCTGCTCGGTGGCTTCGCGGGGTTCGTCGCGCCGGCCGTGTCGGCGGTGATCGGGCTGGCGTTTGCTGGGGTCGCGCCCCGGCGGGCGATGACGATCGGGATTTACGCGTCGATCATCGGGGCCGCCGGCATCATCACCGGCGTACTGGTCGGCAGCTTGGCGGTCATGATCGTCGGGCAGGCTGTTGCCGGGGTTGGGTTCGGCGCTTCGTTCACTGCTTCGCTGCGGCTGATCTTCCCGTTGGCGGCGGCGCACCAGCGGGCGGGAGTGGTGGCGGGGATCTACCTCGTCTCGTACCTCGCGCTGGGCGTGCCGATCGTGATCGAGGGGCAGCTGGTGGGTCCGCTTGGTGAGGTACCGGCTGTGTTCTGGTACACCGCATTCACGATTCTGCTGGCCCTGATCAGCCTCATCGCGCAGCGCCGGATTACCCGGGCGGCGCTTCGTCCTCCCGTTCGGATGCCCTTGCGTGCAAAGGTCGGAAAGAGCGGTTGACCGGCTTTCTGGCGGAGAGGAAGGTGATAGCAATCATGACCGGAAGTAGCCGGATGATTGCAAATTGAAAAACCCTTGGGGAGGGAATTCGATGTCATCGATCGACGATTTGGCAGAACTTCAGGCATTGATCGGGCCGGCCGCGCCGGGCCGGGCGGCGGCCGGCGCGGATCAGCCGTCGGAGCGCCGGGCGGAGCTCTACGCCCGGCTGCTCGGCGTCACGGTTCCACGCGACCTGGTGGCCGAGATCAACCAGCGGCCGCGCGCCGCGGTGTCGATCGGGAACCTGCCGGCCGCCGTGGACTGGCGCGATGTCGGAGGACGCAATCACGTGTCTCCGGTCAAGGATCAGGGGGGATGCGGCTCGTGCGTGTCGTTCTGTACCTGCGCGACGATCGAGTCGACGGTGTCGATCGCGACCGGGGACGTCGTCGACCTGAGCGAAGCGGATCTGCATTTCTGCTCGGCCCACGGACCCGGCTGCGGCGGCTGGTGGCCGAGCAGCGCACTGGACGAGTGCATCCGGCGCGGCGTGCCACTGGAGGAGATGTTTCCGTACTCCAGTGCCTTCGACGCCAGTGGAAATCCCAGTTGCAAGCTGGATCCGAACCGCGACGCCCGCCTTTACACGCCGACCGGGTATTCCACCCTGGTGTCGACAGCGGAACGTAAACAATGGCTCGCAAATCGCGGCCCGGTGTGCGCTGTTTTCCAGGTCTATGACGATTTCTTCAGCCACACCGGAGTTTACCGGCACAGCACCGGGAACAGCGCCGGATATCACTGCGTCGAGATCGTCGGGTACTCCGATGCCGACCGGTGCTGGATCGCGAAGAACTCGTGGAGCGCGGCCTGGGGTGACAACGGATTCTTCCGGATCGGGTACGGCGAGTGCGGGATCGACGACACCAGTAACGACCGCGACGGCAGCGGATCGCTGAACCGGTTCCCGATGTACGGCGTCGAGGGTGTCAAGGTGCCGGGCGGCTGGCGTGGCTTCGAGCTGGCCCAGCCGCGGAGTGCGTCCGAAGGCGGCGGGGTGGCGGCCGTCTCCCGGATCCCGAACAGCATGGAGGTCTGGTGGGTCGGCGCTGACGGCTCCTTGCGCGACTCGTACTGGTACGAAGGCAATCCCTGGCAAGGCTTCGAACTGGCCCCGGCGGGAAGTGCGTCGCAAGGCGGCGGGGTGGCGGCGGTGTCCCGGATCCCCAGCAGCATGGAGGTTTGGTGGGTCGGCGGTAACGGTTCCGTGCAGGGGGCCTATTGGTACGAGGGCAGCAACTGGGGACGGTACGAGCTGGCCCCCGGCGGCAGCGCTTCACTGAACGGCGGGATCGCGGCCGTGTCGCGCATCGCCAACAGCATGGAGCTTTGGTGGATCGGCGGCGACGGGTCCGTTCAGGGGGCCTATTGGTATGAGGGCGGCAACTGGGGACGGTACGAGCTGGCGCCGGCCGGCAGCGCTTCGCCGGGCGGCGGGGTGGCGGCGGTGTCGCGGATCCCGAACAGCATGGAGGTGTGGTGGGTCGGCGCGAACGGTTCGCTGCAGGGTGCCTATTGGTATGAGGGCAACAACTGGGCACGGTACGAGCTGGCGCCGGCCGGCAGCGCTTCGCCGGGCGGCGGGGTGGCGGCGGTGTCGCGGATACCCAACAGCATGGAGGTGTGGTGGGTCGGCGCGAACGGTTCGCTGCATGATTCGTACTGGTATGACGGCGGTACCTGGCAGGGCTTCGAGCTGGCCCCGGCGGGGAGTGCCTCGCTGACTGCCGGGATCGCGGCGGTCTCGCGGATCCCGAACAGCATGGAGCTGTGGTGGACCGGCGCGAACGGTTCACTGCGCGACTCGTACTGGTACGACGGAGCCAACTGGCAAACGTTCGAGCTGACACCCGGCGGGGGTGTCTCGCCGAACGGTGGCATCGCGGCGGTCTCCCGGATCCCCAACAGCATGGAGGTCTGGTCGATCGGCTCGGCCGGATCCGTCCAGGACAATTACTGGTACCCGTAAACCAACAGTCGAGGCTGGTCAGGCCGATGAAAGAACGCTCACTACTCCGGATCGCCGTCGCCGGTGGACCCGTGGAGATCGCGCTGCCGGAGAGCCCGGCGACGGGCTACCGCTGGCATCTCGACCACGACCCGTCCGAAGTGGTGGTTGTGGGCACGACGTACCAGCCGGTCCCTGATCAGCAAGGCTTGGCCGGCGGAGGTGGAACGAGGACCTTCCAGCTGGAAGTCCTCACCCGGCACAGCATCACGCTGGACTTCTACCTCCGCCGGTCACCAGCCTCCGAGCCCCTCGAGCACCAACCTGTCGAGCTAGCGTTTTAGCCGCCAGGGCAGTTCGGGCCGTCGATCAGGAGTGAACTTGTACGCCTCGGCAACCGCGACCGCCTCGGCGAGACCCGTCGCCAGGGCTTCCGGCAGGTGAGCGTCGCTGCCGAAGGTGACGCGCTCACCGCCTTCCTCTGGCCACCACTTGAGGATCGTCGGGTGCAAGGGGATCCGGGTGTTGATCTCCAGGGCGCGCTCACCATCGGCCAGCGACCGCAGCGCCTGCCTCAGCTCGTCTTCGAAGTCTTCCGGTGCGAAGGGCTTGGCGGTGTCGGGCCAGGAGCGGATGGGGTAGTCGATGTGGGCGAACACCTCGAAGAGCTCCGAGCCGGCGACCATCCGGGGGATGTCGGCGAGGTACTCGCGGAAGACCTCGTCGGCAGGACGATGCGGATAGAGCTCCCACGGCTCGGCGTACACATCGCCGTCGAGCAGGCAGTGCAACGACCCGAGCAATCGGTCGAAGGTGCCTTGGGCAAGCAGTTTCCTGAGCTCCGCATCGTGCAGATGCGGCTGCCCGATCTCCATCCCACTGAGGATCCGCAGCTCCGGGTACTTCGCCCTGCACCTCTCGATCGACTCCAGATACCCCTTGGCGTCGAGCTCGGCGGCACGCAGGATGCCGTCGGTGACGAGCTCGGGCACCTTCTCCACGAGGAAGCCGGCCCGGAACGGCGTGTAGTCGACGTGCTCGGTGAAGGCGACCGAGGGGACGCCGAGATCGACGGCTCGCGCGCAGGTGAGGTCCATCGATCCCTGGTCGGCGTCCCAGGAGTACTCGGTGTGCACATGTCCGTCGCCTGGTAGCTGCATCTCGCCTCAGTCCAGAAGTTTGGTCAGCAGGGCGCCGAGCTTCCGCTGCTCAGCGAGGGTCAGCTTGCTGGTCAGCGGGGTCAGGGCGGCGCCGATCTCCGCGGTCAGCGTCGGCGCGAGGCGGTGACCGGCCGGGCTGAGGCTGACGCGGACGGCTCTGGCGTCGTCCTCGCTGGTGGTCCGCAGTACCAGGTCGCGTTTGACCGCGCGGTCGATCAGGCCGCTCACCGACGAGCGGTCGAGGCCCAGGTAGGCGGCGAGTTCGGCGATCTTCGGCTCGTGGTCGCGGAGGATCGCGAGCACCCGCAACTGGGTCAGCGACAGGTCGTGCGCGGCCGCCGCCTGGCTCAGCACCGCCATCACGGTGAAGGAGGTCTGTACCAGGCGATCCAGTGCTTCGGGGTCGGCGTCCATGCCGGAAGTCTAGCTTGCAATAGGTTGGATTGCCATCTACTTTAGATGGTATTACCACCTATTCTCGGGAGTTGTCATGCGTGCTGCGGTCGTCACTTCGTTCGGTACTCCGCCGTCCTGCCAGGACTTTCCGGATCCTGTCGCAGGGGCGCCGGAGGAGGTAGTGGCCGAGGTGGTCGCGGCGGGGTTGCATCCGCGGGTGCGGTCGCAGGCGGCGGGGTCGCACTACACGAGCTCCGCCGACCTTCCGTTGGTGCCGGGCATCGACGGGGTCGGGCGGTTTCCGGACGGCACCTTGCGGTACTTCGTACTGCCCGACACGACGCTGGGCGCGATGGCTGAGCGGACACTGGTCGACGTACGGCGGAGTGTCGTGCTGCCGGCGGGGACTGATCCGGTGGTGATCGCGGCCGCGATGAATCCGGCGATGTCGTCGTGGGTCGCGTTGCGGCGGCGGGCCGGTTTCGAAGCGGGGCAGAGCGTTCTGGTGCTTGGGGCGACTGGCAATGCGGGGCGATTGGCCGTCGAGATCGCCAAGCATCTCGGTGCGGGTCGGGTGATCGCGGCCGGGCGTCGTGCTGATCGGCTTGCGGCGCTCTCGGGTGCCGATGTGACGGCTTCGCTGGGTGAGGTCGGGGAGGTGGCGGCGGACGTCGATGTCGTCATCGACTACCTCTGGGGCGAGCCGACCGCCGATGCGATGCGAGCCATCGTGACGGGTCGCCGTGACAAGGATCGGCCGTTGACCTGGATCGAGGTGGGTTCGATCGCCGGGCCGACTGCGGCTCTTCCGTCGGCGGCTCTGCGTGCTGCGCGGTTGCAGATCGTCGGGAGTGGGCAAGGGTCCGTGCCGACGCGGGACATCTTGGCAGAACTGCCGGCGCTCGCCGAGGTGATCACGGCGGGGGCGCTACAGATCGACCCGCGGCCGGTGCCGTTGGCCGAGGTCGAGACAGCCTGGAAGGAGCTCGACTCCGAGCAGCGGCTCGTCATCACGCCCTAACGTTTGGGTCATGCAGCTCACCGACCACCAGCGTTCGCTCCTCGCGCAACTGGCAGACCTGGCGATCCCGCGTGATGGTTATCCTTCGGCCGCCGACACTGGCGCTGTCGCCTTCATCGAGGGCGTGCTCGAGCAAGACCGCCCCGACTGGCGGTCACGCGTCGACCGCGCCCTGAATGCGGTCGCCACAGCTCGGCCTCCCGTCCTCGGGGC
Organism: Kribbella koreensis; assembly: GCF_039525325.1. Classification (NCBI taxonomy): domain Bacteria; kingdom Bacillati; phylum Actinomycetota; class Actinomycetes; order Propionibacteriales; family Kribbellaceae; genus Kribbella; species Kribbella koreensis. The sequence continues at coordinate 50,542 of NZ_BAAAHK010000027.1, read as the reverse complement.
TGCTCCGGCCGGTGATCGGCTGGAGCGCATGCTCGCCGACCCTGACGTTGCGTGGCTGGTTCGGCTGCTGGCGCAGGGGTACTACTCCTCGCCGGTGAGCTGGCCGATGGTTGGGTGGCGGCCCGATGCGGGCGGTGACTGGGAGGCGACGGAGACGGAGCTTGCGGTGACGCCGTGGGCGGCGCTCGCTGATCGGTACGACTGTGTGGTCATCGGGTCCGGAGCCGGTGGGGGTACTGCGGCGCAGGTGATCGCGGAGTCGGGGCGGTCGGTGCTTGTGGTGGAGACGGGGAGCTATCCGTCGACCGCCGGGTTGGCTTCGGATCACCTTCGCAATCCCCGTTCGGGGGCAGGGCTTCCGGCGCCGACTGATCCTGACCCGATGGGGCGGCCGCGGGTGTCGGTTGTCGACGGCACGGCGAGGGTGGTGCTGCCGCCTGATGGTGGCTGGGGGAACAACGCCTTCACGGTCGGTGGCGGTACGAGGGTGTACGGCGCGCAGGCCTGGCGGTTCGTGCCGCTCGACTTCGGGATGGCCGGCGCGTACGGCGTACCGGAAGGAAGCGGGTTGGCCGATTGGCCGATCACGTACGCCGAACTCGAGCCGTACTACAGCCTGGCCGAGCAGCGTTTCGGCGTGAGTGGTGGCGGGGTGGATCCGTGGCACGACGCGCGGTCGGTTCCGTTGCCGATGCCGCCCTTGCCGCGAACCGAGCCGGCGCGACTGCTGGCTGCCGCGGCGGATCGGTTGGGGTGGGGGACTCTCGACGTACCGCTGCTGATCAACTCGGTGGAGTATCAGGGGCGGCCGGGATGTGCGCGCTGTGGGCAGTGTGTTGGATTCGCCTGCCCGGTCGAGGCCAAGTCGGGTACCCACAACACCGCGCTGCCGGCCGCGTTGGCGACCGGGCTGTGCACACTCGTCACGGAGACGACGGCCTCGCGCCTGGTGACCGGCGGCGGGGGCAGCGTCACCGGCGTCGAACTGGTTGCCATCGACAACGGTCGTGTCTGGCGGCGTACGGTGGACTGCGCTGAGGTCGTCGTCGCGGCGGGCGCCACCGAGACTCCGCGGCTGTTGCTCAACAGCGGGATCGGCAACGAGCACGACCAGGTCGGCCGCTATCTCCAGGCCCATGTCTACGCGGGTGCGATCGGCCTGTTCGACGACGAGGTGTCCGATCTGATCGGCCCAGGAGTGTCGATCGCGACCTGCGACTTCCGCCACGGCAACGACGGCATCATCGGCGGCGGCATGCTCGCCGACGAGTTCGTACCGACGCCCGCCGCGTCGTACGACTATCTGACGTCCGCAGGCCTCATCCCGCGCACGGGCCTCGACGGCAAACAAGCGATGCGCCACGAATCCCGCCGGATGATGCGCGTCGTCGGCCCGATCCAGGAGGTCACCTCACCCGACTCCAGAGTCCGGCTCGACCCTTCGGTCACCGACCGCTTCGGCCTCCCCGTCGCCCGGATCAGCGGCTCGATCCACCCCGAAGATCTCCGCACCCAAGCGTTCATGAGCGCGAAGGCCCGCGACTGGCTCCTCGAGGCCAGCGCCACCCGTACCGCCGTCTCCGCCCTCACCACCCGCAACCAAGCCAGCGTCGGCCAGCACCAAGCCGGCAGCTGCCGAATGGGCACCGACCCCACCCACTCCGTCACCGACCCCGACGGCCGCGTGTGGGGACACGAGAACGTGTACGTCGCCGACGCGTCCCTTCACGTCACGAACGGCGGCGTCAACCCGGTTCTCACAGTCCTGGCCAATGCCTTGAGAATCGCCGACCACCTGACGAAGGCCTAGGCGTTGGTGAGGGCCGAGTGTTTGCCGGTGGTGAGGGATTGGCCTCGGTCGATCATCTGCTCGGCGATCTTGTCGACCGCGGTGGAGAAGGCCGGCGCGTTGTCGGGGTCCCAGTCTTCGAGGCGGGCGAGGATCCAGACTCGGTAGGCGCCGACGAAGCGCTGGAAGAGTTCTAGGCCGGGTTGGGTGAAGCGGTAGTGGCCCAGGGTTTCGGAGAGATAGCCGTCGGCGACCAGCTGGGCAGCCAGGGGTTCGAAGACGCCTGGTGGGACCTTGAGGTCGCCGGTGATTTCCTGCAGGGTGGCGGATCCGCTCTCGGCGCCGCCCCGGAAGACGCGCATGATCATCCAGGCCTGGGCGATCGAGAGCGGGATGCCGGACTCGGCCAGGACCTCGGGGCCGGGGTTGCGTTTGTGGTTCTGGACGACCAGGGCGAAGAGTTTCTGCAGCTCGTGCTCGGAGTCGAAGGACGCGGGTGCGGCGAAGCTGTCGCCGACGCCGGAGTTGCCGCCGGCGGCGACCCGGGCGGTGTCGCGGAGCGGGACCTCCTTCAGGAGCAGGGCAACGAGGAAGCCGACCACGGCAACCGGTACCGCCGCCAGGAACACCACGTGCAACGCGTCGGCGTACGCCGCGGTGATCGGTTCGCGCGCTGCCTCAGGCAACTGCCGCAAACCCTCGACCGACGCGGCCGCCCGAGGATCGACGCCTGCAGGAATTGCCCCGGCCAGCTTGTCGGGCAGCGTCGATGCGTAGAAGGACCCGAAGACGGCGACGCCGAAGGAGCTACCCATCGTCCGTAGGAAGCTCACCCCCGAGGTGGCCACCCCGAGATCCGCGTAGTCGACCGTGCTCTGGACGACAACCGTCGGCACCGGCATACAGAGACCGACCCCAAGGCCCAGTACGACCATGAAGCCCGCCGTGGTCAGGTACGCCGTGTGGTTGGTCATCAGCGACAGCAGGTAGAGCCCGCCCGCGATCAGCACCGTCCCGACGATCGGGAAGATCCGGTACCGCCCGGTCTTGCTGATGATCGTGCCGACCCCGATCGACGCGACCAGCAACCCGAGCACCAGCGGCAGCATCTGCAGCCCGGAGTCGGTCGCCGAGGCGCCGTGCACGTACTGCAGGTACGTCGGCAGGAACGTGACTCCACCCAGCATCGCGAACCCGATGATGAAGCTCAGCAACGCACAAACCGAGAACACCCCGGACTTGAACAACCGCATCGGCAGCAACGGCTCGGCCGCCCGCAGCTCGACCAGAATGAAGAGTCCGAGCGCGATCAGCGACCCGACCGTCATCGCGATGATGGTCGGCGACAGCCAGTCGTACTCGTTCCCGCCCCAGGTCGTGACGAGGGTCAGCCCGGTCGCGCCCAGCCCGATCAGCAGAATGCCCAGGTAGTCGATCGCCGGTTTCACCGCGGCCTTGACCGACGGCAGCGTGATGGCCGCGACGATCAGCACGATGACGCCCAGCGGCAGGTTCACATAGAACGCCCAGCGCCAGCTCAGCTGGTCGACGAACAGCCCGCCGAGCAGCGGCCCGGCGACCGTGGAGACACCGAAGACCGAACCGATGAAGCCCTGGTACTTCCCTCGCTCGCTCAACGGCACGACGTCCGCGATCACCGCCGTCGCGGTCACCATCAGCCCGCCGGCGCCGAGCCCCTGGATCGCCCGCGACCCGACCAGCCAGAGCATGTCGTTCGCCATCCCGCAGAGCGCGGACCCGGCCAGGAACAGCACCACGCTGATCAGGAACATCCGTTTGCGCCCGTACAGGTCGCCGAACTTGCCGACCAGCGCCGTCATGATGGTCTCGGCCAGCAGGTACGCCGTCACCACCCAGGACAGGTGGTTGGCGCCGCCGAGATCGCTGACGATGGTCGGCAACGCGGTCGCGACGATCGTCTGATCGAGGGCCGCGAGCAGCATTCCGAGCATGATCGCGACCACCACGGCGTTCTGGGTGGCTTTTCCGACGGGCTGGGCCTCGGTCTCCATGAGCTGAATGTAGCGACTCAGGCACGGAGTGCTACCACGGAATCACCGCGATCGGGTCTCGGAATCTCCGGCCCGTACGATGGGCAGGTGCCATCGACACTGCCCGAGGGGGAGGTTGCGCCCCGGGACGGGTCGCTGCCGGAGCCCGCGCTCCGCGAGGCTGCCACCAGGCCTTTCGGGTTCTACCTGCACGTCCCGTTCTGCGCCGCGCGCTGCGGATACTGCGATTTCAACACCTACACCGCCAAGGAGCTCGGCGGCGGTGGTTCGCAGGCGTCGTACGCCGAAACCGCGGTGGCCGAGGTCCGGCTGGCGCGCAAGGTGCTCGGTGACCTCGACCGGCCGGTCGACACGATCTTCTTCGGCGGCGGTACGCCGACCCTGCTGCCGGCCGAGGATCTGGGGCGCATGCTGGCCGCCGTGCGGGACGAGTTCGGGCTGGCCCCCGGCGCCGAGGTGACGACCGAGGCGAATCCCGAGTCCGTGGATCCGGCGTACCTGGCCGCGATCCGCGAGGCCGGCTTCAACCGTGTCTCCTTCGGCATGCAGAGCGCCACACCGCACGTGCTCCAGATCCTCGACCGCAAGCACACGCCCGGCCGCGCGCTCGAAGCGGCCAAAGAGGCGACCGCCGCCGGGTTCGAGCACGTCAACCTCGACCTGATCTACGGCACGCCGGGCGAATCCCTCGAGGACTGGCGCAGGTCGCTGGAGTCCGCGCTGTCCGCCGAGCCCGACCATGTGAGCGCCTACGCGCTGATCGTCGAGGACGGCACCCAACTCGCCCGCCGGGTACGCCGCGGCGAGCTGCCGATGCCCGACGACGACGATCTCGCCGACAAGTACGTGCTGGCCGACGACCTGCTGACAAACGCCGGCCTCGGCTGGTACGAGGTCTCCAACTGGGCCCGTACGCCGGAAGCCCGCTGCCGCCACAACGAGCTCTACTGGCGAGGCGACACCTGGTGGGGGATCGGCCCCGGCGCCCACAGCCACGTCGGCGGGGTCCGCTGGTGGAACGTCAAGCACCCCACCGCGTACGCCGAGCGGCTCGCGGCCGGCGACAGCCCGGCGTACGCGCGGGAGACCCTGGACGCCGAGACGCGCCGGGTCGAGCGGGTGCTGCTCGAGATCCGGCTGGCCGACGGGCTGCCGCTGGACGTCCTCGACGAGGCCGGCCGCAACGCCGTGAAGGATGCGGTGGGCAACGATCTGCTGACCGAGCGGAACGGCCGGCTGATGCTCACGCGCCGTGGTCGGTTACTGGCCGACGCCGTCGTCCGTGACTTGCTGCCGTGATCCGGAACTGACAGGGAAAAGCCAGGAAAAACAGCGATCCGTCACCGGCGTGGTTCGCTCAGTGACATTTGTGGCGGGTATGTACTGACCAATGCCGGGTCATGTCTCAGCGTAACGATGTGGTCCTTGACACAGTCAGTTGAAACGCTCGAAACTCAATCCACTTTCCCTCACCGAAAGCGCTCTCAACCCGTCCTCTGTAACAGGGAGCATTTCCCATGCGGCCCAGTGCCCGCCAACGCAGCGCCGTAGTGGCCCTCGCCTGCAGCCTCACCCTGCTCGCGTCCGCCTGCGGCGGCAGCGACCAGCAGTCCTCCTCGGCCTCCGGCTCCGGCGACGACGGCCCGAAGATCGAACTGACCATCGCGACGTTCAACGAGTTCGGTTACGACGACCTGTACGCCGAGTACGAGGCCGAGCACCCGAACATCAAGATCACCCCGCGCAAGGCCAAGACGGTCGACGAGCACATCAAGAACCTCGACACCAACCTGGCCGCCGGTTCCGGGCTGGCCGACATCGAGGCGATGGAGATCGGCTGGATCTACAACTACCTGGCCAAGGCCGACAAGTTCGTCGACCTGCGCGACTACGGCGCCAACGACCTCGGCGACCGCTGGCTGGACTGGAAGGTCGCCGGCGCGACCACCAGCGACGGCAAGATCATCGGCTACGGCACCGACATCGGCCCGGAGGCGATCTGCTACCGCAAGGACCTGTTCGCCAAGGCCGGCCTGCCGACCGACCGGGCCCAGGTCGCCAAGCTGTTCCCGGACTGGGACTCGTACTTCGCCACCGGCCGCAGGTTCAAGGCCAAGGTGCCGGGCTCGGCCTGGTACGACTCCTCGGTGCTGGCCTGGGAGGCGATGCGCAACCAGCTGATCGAGGCCTACTACTCCAACAACGACCGGTACCTGGGGGACGAGAACCCGCTGCTGAAGCAGACCTGGGACCAGATCGTCGAGGGCTACCAGGACGGCCTGTCGGCCAAGCTGCCGGCCTGGAGCGACTCCTGGACGAAGGCCTTCCGCAGCGACGCGTTCGCGACGATGGCCTGCCCGGGCTGGCTGCTCGGCGTGATCCAGGACAACGCCGGGACGTTCGGCAAGGGCAAGTGGGACGTGGCCGACGTGTTCCCCGGCGGTGGTGGCAACTGGGGCGGTTCGTACCTGACCATCCCGAAGCAGTCGGGCAACCCGGCCGAGGCGGCCAAGCTGGCCGCCTGGCTGACCGCGCCGGAGCAGCAGATCAAGGTCTTCAAGAAGATCGGCTCGTTCCCGTCCACCGTCGACGCCTACGAGGCGCCGCAGGTGAAGAGCCAGGTGAATGCCTACTTCAACAACGCGCCGACCGGCAAGATCTTCATCGACCGGGCCAAGAGCGTGATCCTCAAACAGCACAAGGGCCCGCGCGAGGGCGAGGTCAACACGGTCTTCACCGACGCGCTGGCCCGGGTCGACGAGGGCAAGCAGAAACCCGACGACGCCTGGAAGCAGGCCCTGCGCGACGCGGAGAAGGCGGCCAACACCCGCAAGAACGGTTAGCCGCTCGGCAGACCAGCCCCGGCCCGTACGGCGGTGTTTCCGGCAGCCAGCCCCGATTGGTACTACGGTGGCAAAGGTCAGAATCAGCCGGGGAGGTCCGTAGTCGATGCAGGGTGGTCTGGGCAGTGGATCTCCGACGCTGGAGCAGGTGGCTGCGCTGGCCGGAGTCTCGCGCGCGACCGTCTCGCGGGTGGTGAACGGCTCACCGAAGGTACTGCCGGAGACGGTGGCCGCGGTCGAGCGCGCGATCGGTGAGCTCGGCTACGTGCCGAACCGGGCGGCCCGCGCGCTGGTGACGCGCCGGACGGACTCGGTCGCGCTGGTCGTGCCCGAGCCGGACAGCCGGGTGTTCTCGGACCCGTTCTTCGCCGGCATCCTGCGCGGGATCAGCATGACGCTGGCGCCGACCTCGTCGCAGCTCGTCCTGCTGATCGAGCCCGCCGAGGGTGACGACCAGCGGTTGCTGCGGTACCTGCGCGGCGGACACGTGGACGGCGCGATCATCGTCAGCCACCACGGTCGCGACAACGTGCTGCAGGAGCTGGCCCAACTGCCGCTGCCGATCGTGTTCAGCGCGCGGCCGCTCGGCGTCGAAGTACCGGTCGCCAGTGTCGACGTCGACAACGTCGCCGGGGCCCGGACCGCGGTCGAGTATCTGCTGTCGAAGGGGCGCCGCAAGCTCGGTACGGTCGCAGGTCCGCTCGACATGACGGCCGGCCTCGACCGGCTCACCGGCTATCAGGAGGCCATGAAGGAGGCGGGGATCGAGCAGGCCGTTGCCTATGGCGACTTCACCGCCGACGGTGGCGAGCAGGCGACGTTGCGGCTGCTCGACCAGCATCCGGACCTCGACGGGATCTTCGTCGCCAACGATCTGATGGCGACGGCGACGCTGCGGGTACTGTCCCATCTCGGCAAGCGGGTGCCGGAGGATGTCGCGGTGGTCGGCTTCGACGACTCCGTGGTGGCGACGACGACCACGCCGATGCTGACCACAGTGCGCCAGCCGGTCGAGAAGCTCGGCGCGAGGCTGGCCGAGATGCTGCTGGCCAAGCTCGCCGGCGCCGACCTGACCAGCCCGGAGATCTACGACACCGAGCTGATCATCCGCGGATCTGCCTGACCTCCCTTTGCTTTGTCCTTGGTCTCAGGGTGGGTCGTTCTGGAACTGGAACTGCACTCGGATCGAGCCGTCGAGTGGTACGACGAGAGTCGTGTCGGACGCACTCCATTGCTGCGGGACCAGGAACAGCCGGTTCTGGCCGACCACGAGCAGCCGCAACCCGCGGTACCGGTAGTTGAAGGTCTGCTCGGTGCCGGCCGTGCGGAGCGAGGTCTCCTCGATGCCGGGTGAGCGCAGCTGCAGGCGTTCCTTGGTGTCGAGGATGACGACGGGGAACTGCTTGAGGTCCTCGGCGTCCGACTTGGCCAGGCCGCGTCCGGAGTACTGCGCCGTCGTGGCTGTCGCCCAGAACGCGCAGATGGTGGTGACGACGGCGAGCAGTCCGAGCAGCATGTACTGCGGGGTGAGGCCGGCCGCTTTGCCGCCGTAGTACGAAAGGTAGGCGAGGGTTGCCGCTGACAGACCGATTACGGCCGGTACCACCAGGGCGTAGTACGGGATGTGGCCGAGTAGGGGATAGCCGATCAGGCCGACGACGCCGAGGAGCAGGAGGGCGATCGTGACGATCTTGGCGCGCCGGATGGTCGTGGCGGTCGGCTGGATCGCGTTGTGCAGCAGGAGTCCGGCGACGGCGAGCAGGGTGACGCCGAGCAGGGGGACGAGCAACGGCTGGGGGCTGCGCATCACGTAGTCCTGGGTGCGCAGGCCGATCGTGTCGACGTCGATCCCGAAGTACTCGTACTGCGCGCGAGCCGACACGTAGCCGAAGTAGAAGAGCAACCCGCTGATCAGCGTCACCGGCGCGACGATGCGGGTCGCGAAGGTCACCCAGCGCTCGAGCTGGGACTGGTCGTCAGCCACTCGGCGGGCCCGGGGTGAAGGAGATCTGGCTGCCCGGCACCTGACCTTGGAGCGACGCGCAGTCGGCCTCGGTCGCGCACTCGGCCGATGCCGACAGGATCAGCTGGACGGCGTTGCCGCTGCCGATCTGCCGGACGCCGACGAAGCAGGGCTTGAAGGTGTTCGACTGCCAGACCAGGTCGGTGCCGCACGGTGGCGACTTGTCACCGCAGCCGGTCTGGTCCAGTTCGAAGACACCGCCCGGTTCGAGGTGCGGCGAGCCGACCTTGACCGTCGTACCGTCCGGGATCGGGTTGCGGCCGAGCCAGTTGACCTCGGCGCACTGATAGCCGTTCTCGGTGCTCTCGACGTTGCCGCCGATCGGCGCCGAGGCGATCTCGATCGACGGTTTCTGCTGGCTGGGCTGGCTGCTCTCGGGTCCGGTGGGCTCGGTCGGTGGCTCGCTGGCGGCCGGACTGTCCGTGTCGATGGTGATCGGGTCGCCGCTCGAATCGTTGCCACCGCAGCCGATCAGCAGCGGTAGCAGGCAGAACGTCGCGAGCGCACGCGCAAGGGTCATCGCGACCACCCCCATAGTCGGCCCCTGTCATCAGCATGCGCGTTCGGGCAGGTCCCGACAACAGTTCGGCGCTCACGCTCTGTCGAAGGCCGTCGCGATCGTGGTACATCTACGAACAGACAAGGGGGGATCCATGTCCGATCATGAGATCCGGATCGCGCTGGTGCTGAACGGTGGCGTCAGCCTGGCGGTCTGGATGGGTGGAGTGACGCACGAGCTGGACCTGATCCGGCGGGCGTCCGGCGCGGCCGGGGCGCCGAAGGCACAGGAGTACGACGAGGAGCTCGCGACTCGGTGGCGCGAGCTGTGCCGTCGTGGCGGTGAACGGCGAAAAGTCGTGGTCGACGTCATCGCCGGTACCAGCGCGGGCGGGCTGAACGGGTCGTTGCTCGCGACAGCCATCTCGCACGGGTCGACGCTCGATCCGCCGGGTGCCGACGGCGAGCGCGGGCCTTGGCTGCGGCAGCGTTGGGTGGGCCTGGGGTCGCTTGAGGTCGGCAAGCTCGTGCCTGCTTTCGGCGTCGCGTCGACGTCGGTGCTGGACGGGAAGTACTTCCTCAAGGAGCTGAAGAGCCTGCTCGATGGGGTCGCGAAGGCCGGCAAGCCGACCGCGGCCGACCCGGTCACGCTGTTCGTCACGGCGTCCGGGCTCGGGGTGCAGCAGTTCGAGGCGAAGGACGCGGCGGGGCAGGCGTTCGTCGTACCGGATCATCGGTACCTGTTCTGCTTCACCAGCGAGCAGGCTGCTGTCTACGACGGGGCCAAGCGGTCGTTCTCGGTGGATCCGAAGAACGGGTTGCACGACACGGATCTGCTCGCCCGGGCGGCGCGCGCGTCGGCGTCGTTCCCGGCCGCGTTCGGGCCGGTGCTGGAGACGCCCAAGATGGCTGCGGCGCCACCCCGGGTTCAGCCGACGCAGGCGAAGTCGGGGACGTGGCTGGTCGACGGTGGGGTGCTGGACAACGCGCCGTTCGGGCCGGTGCTGGACGTGGTCGCGCGGCGGCCGGTCACCGGACGAGCGAGCCGGTACGTGCTGTACGTCGTACCGTCGGCCGGAATCGGTACCGCGGCCGAGACCCGGCTGGCGGACGCCAGCGAACCGGGCTGGCGGGTCTCGGCGATGTCAGCGGTGAAGTTCCCGCGGGAGGTCGACTTCCGGTCCGACGTGGAGCAGCTCGAACGGTTGCTGCTGGAGGCCGACGCGTCCTGGTCGGACTCACAGCGGCTCTTCGATCGTTGCATCGAGCAACAAGCTGAGCGGGACCGGTTGCGGCAGGCGGCCGGGTTGCTGCAGCCGGCGTACGCGCGTGGCCGTGCTGCCGGTGGGGTCTGGGAGGCCGTCACGATCGCGACGCACGACCAGTCGACGGTGCTGGATGCGGCGACCGCCTTGTCGGAGTCGGAGATCGACGAGATCCTGGCCACCGATCATCCCTGGGTGCCGGATCCCGATGGGTCGGTCGCGCCGCTGGTGAAGGACTTCGCCGGAAACCCCTCCTGGGCTTGGGGAACGGGCGCGGCCGAGCGAGTTGTACGGCTGGTCCTGCGGTCGCTGCGGACCAGGATCGACAAGGCGGCTCGCGACGAGCGGGCCGATCTCGAGCGGCGGTTGAAGGCGACGAGCGACAGCCTGCAGAAGGTACAGGCCGTTCGTGACGCGTTGTCCGAGGAACTCGCCGAGGCGGATCTGGATCTGCAGCCCGCCGGGGGAGCGGAGGCGGTCGCGGTCGCGCTGAACGACATCTTCGAGACGCTGCAGGTGCAGCGGGCGCTGGGGGACGAGTTCGCGGCCCTGATCGAGGTGGTCGGCTCTGATGTGGTCGAGACGGCGCTCGAGGTGGAGATCGTCTCGCGATGCACATCGGCGCGGACCCCGCAGCAGCGGAGTGCGCCGTTCCAGTTCCTGCGGCTCGGACCGGACATCCCGCTCACGCTGCTCGACTCGTTGCCGGCCGGGTCGATCGCGAACGACCTCAAGGAACGCATCCTGTACGGGTCGCAGGTCGGCCATTTCGGTGCCTTCGGGGCGTCGGACTGGCGGCGGTGGGACTGGCTGATGGGCCGGCTGCACTGCGTCGCCCATCTGGGCGCGATGCTCGGCGCCTCGCCGGACTGGATTCGCGAGACGCAACGGCTGGTGCTGGAGGCCGAGGAGTGGGAGCTGGACGACGTCGCCGAGCGGGTGCAGCGGCTGGCTCATGACTTCCCGGTCGACGCCGGGCTGGGTGCGCTCACGACGATGCGGAACGAGCTCAACACCAGCCGCGAGGGCATCGAGACGACCAGGGGACTGGCCGACCGGATGGTCGAGGTGTCCGGCGGGCTGGGGCCGTCGGTCGGGCACTGGGTCAAGTCGATGGCGGGACGGAAGTACAAGCCGGATACGTGGGTGCTGCAGGTCGCTCGGTGGTTCACGGAGCCGGCCAGGTTCAGCCTGTGGCATCGGCTGGTCAAGAATCCGGACCTGACGCCGGCGCGACGGCCGTTGATCTTTCAGCGGTGGCTGCCTGCCGCGTTGGTGGCTGCTGCGGTCGTGTTGCTCGTGGCGGCGGGCGTGGTCGATCTGGCAGCGGTGCGAATCGTCGCCGGGGTGCTCGCGGGCGTGTTGCTGACGCTCGGGGTGGCGCTTTTCGTGGGGTCGCTGTTCATCCGGCGGGTGCGGCGGCGGATCCGGGGGTGGATCGAGGAGAAGGTGCCGGCGATCAGTCCTGCGTCACGAAATCGATGAGCTCCTCGACCCGGCCGAGCAGTTCGGGTTCGAGATCGGCGAAGCTGCGGACCTTGGACAGGATGTGCTTCCAGGCCGCGGCGACGTCGGCCTGGTCGGTGGCCGGCCAGCCGAAGGTCTCCAGCACGCCCTTCTTCCACTCCTGACCGTGCGGGATCTTCGGCCAGGCGGCGATGCCGACCGAGGACGGCTTGATCGCCTCCCAGATGTCGATGTACGGGTGGCCGACGACGAGCACGTCGCGGTTGTTGATCTCAGCGGCGATCTTCGACTCCTTCGAGCCCTCGACCAGGTGGTCGACCAGGACGCCGAGGCGCCGGCCGGGACCGGGCCGGAAGCGGTTCACGATCGCCGGCAGGTCGTCGATGCCTTCCATGTACTCGACGACGACGCTCTCGATCCGCAGGTCGTCACCCCAGACCCGCTCGACCAGCTCGGCGTCGTGCCGGCCCTCGACGTAGATCCGGCTGGCGCGGGCGACCTTCGCCCGCACGTTCGACACCGCGACGGACCCGGACGCGGTGTGCGTCTTCTTGGCCGGGGCAGCCTTCTTGGGTGCGATCAGGTTGACGGGTTTGCCGTCCACCCAGAAGCCGGGTCCGAGCGGGTACGTCTTGATCTTGCCGTGCCGGTCCTCGAGATCGACCACGCCGTGCTCCCAGCGCACGACGGCCCCGACGTACCCGGAACTGGGCTCCTCGACCACCAGCCCCTTCTCGATCACCAGATCGACGGTCCGCCCGTTCTTGGGCTTGCGCCAATCCCCTGCCAGCACGTCGCGTCCATACCGATCAGCCACCGTCCAACCGTATGCGCTCGACGCCCCCTTCCCCGTCAACCACACACCCAGGTCCACCGCCGAATCCCTTCGGGTCAAAGAGGTCGGGACGGTGGTGACCGGCGCATGCACAACTCCCGCGGCAAGCGATTGCCTCCGGCGTGGCGGGGTGATTCCCGGGAGTTGTGCGTGCACGGGGGTCCGCCCGATGCCGTCGGTCGCGACGCGACTGGCGCGTTGGTGGGGATGGTGACCCCCGGGGCTGTCCCCTCGCCGCGCCGAACCCGCAGCCACGCCCGCCAAGGCGTTAGGTGACGTGCTGTCCGCGGTAGTTCTCCAGGTACCAGGCGCGGGTCGGATGGCGGGCGAGTTTGCCGCTGGAGGTTTTGTGGATGGTGCCTGCGGGGGCTCGGACGACTTCGTGGACGTGGAGGTTGTGGTGGTGGTTGATCGCGGCGCGGATGGTGTCAGTGGGGTCGTCGGGGGTGGTGTGCTCGACGACGATGATGAGGTGTTCGGAGGCTGCTGAGGGGATGGAGAAGGCGGCTACCCGGCCCGGTTTGAGGGCTGGGTGGGTTTGGTGGATGGTGGCTTCGAGGTCTTGGGGGTGGTGGTTGCGGCCGTCGATGACGATGAGGTCCTTCAGGCGGCCGGTGAGGTAGAGCTCGCCGTTGTGGAGAGTGCCCAGGTCGCCGGTGCGGAGCCAGGGGCCGGTGCCGTCGGCGAGGGTGGCGTCGAAGGCTTCCTGGGTCTTGGTGGGGTTGGACCAGTAGCCGCGGGTGACGTTCGGGCCGGCGATGTGGATCTCGCCGATTTGGCCCGGGGGGAGTGGGTTGCCTGCTGGGTCGGCGATCACGACTGTCTGGCCGCGGGGTGGGCCGCAGGAGACGAGGCCCCTGTGGTCGAAGGTGGTGATGGTGGGCTCGGCGTCGATGGGGGCGCTGGCGACGAAGACGACGGCTTCGGCGAGGCCGTAGGCCGGGACGTGGGCCGTTGGGGTGAAGCCGTGGTTCTCGAAGGCCTCGGTGAAGGCTTCGAGGGTTGCTGGGCGGATCGGTTCGGCGCCGTTGAGGAAGGCTTTGTAGCTGGACAGGTCGAGGTCGGACTTGTCTTTGATCCGCTGGACGCAATGGTCGTAGGCGAAGTTTGGTGCGGCCGTGTAGACGTCCAGATCCTCGTCGGCCAGCTGGAACCAACGCGCCGGGCGCATCAGGAACGCGACCGGGTCGGTGAACGCCGATCGGTCACCGTGCAGGATCGGTACGCCGAACGCGAGCATCAGCCCCATGTCGTGGAACAACGGCAGCCAGCTCACCGTCATCGACCGGCCCGGTCTGAACTCGAACGCCTCGATCAGCTGGCCGATGTTGGCGACCAGGTTGGCGTGCGACACCATCACCCCGGCCGGCGAGCCCGTCGACCCCGACGTGTACTGGAGATACGCAAGATCCTCCGGCTCGATCCCCTCCAGCTCCCACTCAGCGGTCGACCCGGTCGAGAGGCTCGTCGTGAACAGCGATCGGCGGGTCAGCGCCAGCCGCGTCGTTGCTTCAGCGGTCGACCCGGTCGTTGGTTCAGGGGTCGACCCGGTCGGCCGTACGGCGGTCGCGCCGGTCGCCGGTACGACGCTCGTTGCCGGCCCGGGGTCGTCGATGGCGATCGTTGGCAGACCGAGCCCTTCGCTGACGGTCAGGGCGCTCGTGGTGGTCAGGGCGCACACCGGCGAGCAATCGGCCAGCACGCCGTCGAGTCGGGCGCGATGGCCGGGCAGATCGGGTGGGAAGAGCGGGACCGCGATTGTGCGCGCGTAGCAAGAGCCGAGCATGGCTACGAGGTAGTCGAGTCCCTGAGGGGCGAGGATGGCGACACGGTCGCCCGGCTCGGCTTGGGCGCGGATTGCTGCGGCGACCGCCCGAGCCCGCGCATCGACTTCACCCCAGGTCAGCGTCGTCCGGGAGTCGGCGCGGTGGTCGACGTACGTGTAGGCAGGTTGGTCAGGCTTCTCCTCGGCCCAGCGTGTGACCAGGTCGACGATCGTGGTCATGAACCCGGCCAAGGAGCGACCGGTACGTTGGTGACGCGACCCGGCGGCGGGATGATCGGCAGGCCGAGCACCTCGAGCATCGCGAGCTGGGTGTGGAAGGCGAGTGCGTCAGCCGTCAGCTCGACGTAGATCTGGTGCCCGTCAGCGGCCGCGCGGTCGAGCAGAACCTCGACTGAGGTACTCGGCTTCGTCCCGGCAATCCAGTACTCCGCGCCGAACGGCGTCGCGTCGGTCGAGGTCGTCGAGTAGAACGGCAAACGCACCTCCGCCGGCGCGAGATCGGCCAGCATCGGCCCGAGCTGATCCGGCGTCCGAGCCAGCGCACCAATCACCCGAGCGCCCTCGGTCGCCGTCAACGCACCAGCAACCACCGCGGCCGCAACCTCCCCACTCCCCTCAGCCACAATCGCCCCCGGCACCACCCCGCGCCCCCGCCAAGCCAACGCCAACCCCACCTGCACCGCAAACCCCACCACCAACTCATCCCCAGCCGCCACCACGTCCGTCAACACCGCATCCCGCAACGACACCCCAGTCGCCCAAACCATCAACGGATCAAGTTCGGCAATAACCTCCACAAACCCAGGCACACTCTCAGCCAACTCCCGCAACCCAGCAGGCTGTACGCCGTCCGCCTCACGCAGATGCGAGGAGACCGATACCCCCGCCCCACCGACCAATGCCCCCGCGCCTGCTACCAGCGCACCCCCGGCGGCCGCAGCCCCCGGTCCAGCGGCCGATACCTCCGGGCCAGGGCCCGCCATCAGCTGGCCTCCGGCGGCCGCACCAGGCGGCACCGATGCCGGCCCCTGCGTCCGCGCTGAAGCGGATCCTCCCGCCTGCGCCGATGCCGACCCCGGCTGTCCCGCCTGCGCCGACGCCGACCCCGGCTGTCCCGGCTGTGCCGACGCCGACTCCGGCTGTGTCGACCCCGGCTGTCTCGGCTGCGCCAACGCCGACCCCGGCTGTGCCGACGCCGGGTCTCTCAGCGGTTGGCTGGGGAACACCCATAGCGGTTGGGGCGGGTTGGTGCTGGCCTCGCCGGCGAAGTTGCCTGGGTGGGGGGTGCCTTGGGCTAGGGATGTCAGGGCGGCGGTTAGGTCTGCTCGTTCGCGGCCGGTGACGGTGGCTCGGAGAGGGCCTCGGCCGAGGCGGCGGGCGAGGGTGTGGGCGACATCCGCCGTGCTGCTGCCGGAGTTGGTTCTCAGGTGCTCGGCTAGTTGGCCGGCGTAGGTGCGGATTCCGTCTAGGGACGTGTCTGACAACAGGAGGCGGGTGGGGCCGGTTGATGGGGTGGGGGCGGCGGGGCGGGCTCGGTGGATGACGGCTTCGGGGCAGGAGATGGTTGAGCCGACTGGGAAAGGGATGAGGTCGGGGGTGAGGCCGCGGTCGGCGGTTTGGACTGCTTCGAAGAAGTCGGCGGTGGGGTTGCCCTCGGGGTCGGTGCATAGGGCAAGTACCTGGTCCAGATCGCGTTCGGCGTCGGCCAGGCGTTTGAGGACGACGACCCGGCACCCAGGACCGTCCAGGACCGCCACCGCCAACTCCACAGCTCCGGCACGCAGGTCAGCCATTGCTTCGGAGAGCGAGGTGCCGGTGAGGTCGCGCGGCGGCGTACCGGCGTGTTCGAGGGCTTCCCAAATCACCTGCCGCAGCGTCAGCCCGATTGCGGCCGACTCGAGCAGTCGCTGGGCCAGTCCGATGACCGCGATCTCTGAGCCGGACAGAACGTCCGGAGGGGTGATCGCAACACCGTCGGGCTCGGCCGAACTCAGCAGGCCGCGGACCAGTTGGTTGATGGTTGGGTAGCGCCAGACGGACGTCGGCTCCAGTCGGCGCCCGAGGACTTCCTCCAGCTCGCCCGTCGCCGCGACCGCATCCCGGGAGGCGATGCCGTACTGCTCCAGCAGGCGGTCAGGGTCGACCTCTGCGGGCGGCAACTCGCAGGCACGGGCGACCCGGTCGACCAGGAAGCGTCTGAGGTCGAGCTCGCTGATAGCCATCTCGCGAACGAAGATAGGTCATCGCTCACGAGATGGCCGTGACCTCAGTAGCTTTCGACGGCGTGGGTCGGGGCGGGGTGCCGGATGGGGGAGACGATCGTGAGCAGGAGGTAGACGAGGAAGCCCGCCACCAGACCGACGACCCACGAGTAGTCGTAGAGGGGCTGGAGGAACGGGATCAGCCCGTCGACCGGGAACGGACCGGCCCCGGGGTTCGAGTACGCGCCACCGACCGCGAGCAGGGAGCCGACGAGGGTGGCGACGACGGCTCGCCAGTTCCAGCCGGCGGCGTACCAGTAGCGGCCGTTGGGGAGGTACAGGTCGGCGAGGAAGAGGTTGGTGCGGTCGACGAACCAGTAGCCCGCGATCAGCACGCCCGCCACCGACGCGAGCAGGCCGCCGTAGAAGGACAGCCAGACGAAGATGTAGATCGACGGGTCGGAGATCAGCCGCCACGGCTGGATCACGATGCCGATCACGCCGGTCAGCAGGCCCGCGGTGCGGAAGTTCAGCCAGCGCGGCAGGGCGTTGGCGAAGTCGTACGACGGGCTGACCACGTTCGCCGCGACGTTGCAGGACATCGTCGCCAGGATCGCCATGACCAGGCCGATGGTGACCACCACCGGGTTCTCGAACCGCCGGGTCAGCTCGACCGGGTCCCAGATCGCCGAGCCGTACACGATCACCGTGCCGGAGGTGGTGATGATCGAGACCAGCGCGATGAACGACATCGTCGTCGGCAGCCCGATGATCTGCCCGATCACCTGCTGGCGCTGGCCTTTGCCGAACCGGGTGAAGTCGGGCATGTTCAGCGACAGCGTCGCCCAGAACGCGATCATCCCCATCAGCGACGGCGCGAAGATCTTCCAGAAGTCGGCGTCCCAGCCGAGCTTCGACGGCTGCGACAGGATCGGGCCGAAGCCGCCGGCCTTGACCAGCACGGTGATCATCAGCGCCAGGAAGGCCAGCGTGACCAGCGGCGCGGCCCAGTTCTCGAACCGGCGCAGCGCCTCGATGCCGCGCCAGATCAGCACCATCTGCAGCGCCCAGAAGAAGAAAAAGCTCAGCCACATCGTCCACGGATGGCCGCCCACCGACGAAGCCCCGGACCAGCCCGAGCCGGCCAGCTCGCCGACGATCACGTAGATCGCCTGGCCGCCGATCCAGGTCTGGATGCCGAACCACCCGCATGCGACGAACGCCCGCAGCAGCGCCGGGAAATTCGCCCCGCGGACCCCGTAGAAGGCCCGTGCGAAGACCGGGAACGGGATCCCGTACTTCGTCCCCGCATGGCTGTTCAGCAGCAACGGCACCAGCACGATCAGGTTCCCCAGCGTGATCGTCAGGAAAGCCTGCAGCCAGTTCATCCCGAGCGCGACCAGCCCGGCCGCGAGCAGGTAGCTGGGGATGTTGTGCGCCATCCCCATCCACAGCGCCGCGTAGTTGTACGTCGTCCAGTGGCGCTCCGGCAAGCGGGTCGGAGCCAGCTCCGCGTTCCCGTACCGGCTGTCGGCGATGGACGCCGGATCGGACAACTCCACCCGCCCGTCCGGATGGGTGATCTGTTCAGGAGAAGCCTGGGCCGCATGCGCCATCGTCGCCACCTCGTCCGCAGTCGTGTTTCGCACCAACGTGCGGGATCGCGGACGCCATGTCAACGCATAACCCCACAGCGTGAGCGCTGATCGGTCCGGTTACTTCACCAAGCGCAGGGCGAAGGGGTACCGGTACGGCTTGCCGTTACTGGCCGCCATCGTCGCCATGATCGCGAACACGACCGCGAGGATCCAGATCGCCGGCAGCGTGATGAACCCGATCAGCAGGAACATCAGGATGTACGACGCGACGTACCCGATGGTCGCGGTGATCTGGAAGTTCAGCGACTCGACGGCGTGCGCGCGGACGGTCGGCGAGTCGTTGCCCTTGACCAGCAGCACGATCAGCGGCGCCAGGAAGCCGAAGATGATGGTGCCGACGTGCGCGACCAGCGACCAGGTCCGCTCCTCGTCCGGCCGCATCGGCTGTCCGGAGTACTGCGGTGGCGGATAGTTTTCAGTCATGACGCGAACGCTAGATGCCGCGTCAGGACCTCAGCGCCGTCCTGCTGGATCAGTGCGCACTCGACTTCCCAGCCGTGCGCTTTCAGGCAACTACTCGTCTTTGGCGAGGCCCAGCAACGGCAGGGTGGGACGCCGGGGAGCGCCTAGGGCGGCGTAGCCGCGGCGTACCGCCTGCTCGAGGTGGGCCTGCGGCCAGGGCCAGTCGTCGGTGTGGGCGAGCGCGTCCTGGAGCGAGGTTCCGTTGTGGTGCAGGCCGGAAATGGTGTTCGCGACCGTGCCGATGTCGCCGTTCTGGTCGCGGACGAACTCGGCGTCGACGACCGCGCCGTGCCCGGGGACGACCTTGGCGGTCGCGGACAGCAGGCCGATCAGCCGGTCGACCGTGTCGGCCCACTCCAGCGGATACGAGTCCTCGCCGTACGACGGGGGCGCCGACTCCTCGATCAGGTCGCCGGCGAAGAAGACATCGACATCCGGCACGACGACCACCACGTCGCCGTCGGTGTGCCCGTTGCCCAGGTGCAGCACCTCGACCCGCCGGTCGCCCAGCTCGATCACCTTGGCCACGGCGAACGTGTTGTCGATGGCAACGGTCTGCGCGACCGCGGCGGCGGTGTTCTCCTGCGCGTAGCTCGTCGCGTCCTCGAAGGCGGGGTTGCCGAAGACGTGGTCGAAGTGCGCGTGCGTGTTGACGATCCAGCGGATCGGCGCGTCGGTGATGTCGCGGATGTGAGCCAGCAACTCCTCACCCTCGGCCGGAGTACCGCGTGTGTCGATCACCAGCGCGCCCTCACTGCCGACGACCAGCCCGATGTTCACGTCGTACTCCGCGTACCGCCGGACCCAGGTCCGGTCGCCCAACTCCACCCACGCACTCATACCGCGACCCTAACCGGAGGGGTCAGCGCGAGATGACGTCGCCTGCCAGTACCTGACTCTTGTCGATGCCCTCGAGCAGCAGCCCGACGTTCTCGCCCGCGCTCGCCGTCTTGAGCACCTTGCGAAACGCCTCGACCCCGGTGACGCGGGTCATCGCCACCTGCTGCCCGGCGCGCATGATCAGCACCTGGTCGCCTTCGGAGACCGTGCCGCTCGTGATCCGGCCGGTCACCACCGTCCCGCGCCCGGTGATCGAGAAGACGTCCTCGACCGGAAGCACGAAGCTCCCCGCGTCCTGCGGCCGCGGCGCGTCCTGCAGCGGACCTGCCGCGTGCGCCTGGTTCAGCAACTGCTGCGGATCCATCGGGTTCGGCTCGCGCTTCCAGAACTTCCATCCCATAGCCGCCGACTCTAGTGGTATCCACCCGCCGGGACGGGGGTTGAAGGCCCCCGATCGGCCGCCTAAGGTCGCAGAGCTGAACCGATTCATCCGATCTCTACACCGATGAAGAAATCGAAGGGTGGCGGCGTGACGACACGACGGGCACTGGTGGTCCGGGGTGGCTGGGAAGGGCATGTCCCGGTCGAGGCGACCGAGCTGTTCATCCCCTTCCTGAAGGAGAACGACTTCGAGGTGACGGTCTCGGACACCACCGAGAGCTACCTCGACCTGGCCGGCGTCGACCTGGTGCTGCAGTGCATCACCATGAGCGAGATCACCGCCGAGCAGGTCAAGGGCCTGGAGGCGGCGGTCCGCGCCGGTACCGGTCTGGCCGGCTGGCACGGCGGCATCATCGACTCGTTCCGCAGCAACACCGACTACAGCTTCATCACCGGCGGCCAGTTCGTCTCCCACCCCGGCGGCGCCGTCGACCACCGGATCGAGATCGTCTCCGACGATCCGATCGTCGAGGGTCTGACGCATTTCGACCTCCGCACCGAGCAGTACTACGTGCACGCCGACCCCACCAACAACGTGCTCGCCACGACCACCTTCCGCGCGCACCCGGACTTCCCGTGGATCGAAGGCGCGACGATGCCGGCCGTCTGGACCCGCACCTGGGGCGACGGCAAGGTCTTCGTCTGTACGCCGGGCCACTCCGTCGCCGACCTCGACACGCCAGAGGTCCGCACCATCATCGAGAGGGGCCTGCTGTGGGCGAGCAAGTGACCAACGTCGGCATCGTCGGCACCGGTGTCATCAGCGGTACGTACCTCGAGCACCTCGCCAAGCTCCCCGGCGTCCAGGTGGTCGCCGTCGCCGATCTCGACCTCTCCAGGGCGCAAGCGATCGCCGACCAGAATCCGGGCGTCCGGGCCCTGACGTCCGAGGACCTGTTCGCAGACCCCGACGTCGACATCGTCCTCAACCTGACCATCCCGGCCGCGCACGCACCGGTCCACCAGGCGGCGCTGCAGGCCGGCAAGCACGTGTACGGCGAGAAGCCGCTGGCTGTCGACCGTGCCGAGGCAGAGCCGCTGCTCAAGCTCGCGGCCGCCAACAACCTCCGCATCGGCTGCGCGCCCGACACCGTGCTCGGCACCGGCACGCAGACTGCCCGCGTCGCGCTCGACCGCGGCGACATCGGCGTACCGACGGCAGCGTCGGCCTACTTCGTTACGCCCGGGCATGAGCTGTGGCATCCAGCCCCCGAGTTCTACTACCAACAGGGTGGCGGCCCGCTGCTCGACATGGGTCCGTACTACATCACCAGTCTCGTCACGCTGCTTGGACCGGTGAAGCGGGTCACTGGTCGGGCTGGGCGCTCGCAGGAGCAGCGGAAGGTCCACACCGGGCCGCGGGCGGGGGAGACGTTCCCTGTCGACGTACCGACGCACGTGACCGGCGTACTGGAGCACGAGTCGGGTGCGCTCACCACTGTGCTGATGAGCTTCGACGTGTGGGCCGCACGGCTCCCGCGGATCGAGATCTACGGCACCGAGGGCAGCCTGTCCGTCCCGGACCCGAATGGCTTCGACGGCACGGTGGAGATTGCCACTGCGACCAACCGTGACTGGACGCAACTCCCTGTAGCCGGTGGGTACGCCGGTGCCGGCCGCGGCGTCGGTGTGGCCGACATGGCTCGCGCGCTGCGCAACAACGAGCCGCACCGGGCCGATGGAGCGCTGGCATATCACGTGCTCGATGTGATGGAGTCGCTGCTCGAGTCTGCGGCTCAGGACCAGTCGGTGGACGTGGCGAGTACGGTCCAGCGGCCTGCCGCCGTACCTTTGGGGGCATCCCCGGAATTAGCCTGAGACACGGCCCACGCCGTTACGCGTCGGTAGGTGTCGTGCGGGCTCGGTAGACTGGCACTCGAAACTCGGGAGTGCCAGCCCGAGGGGCCGACGTGAGAGGGGTGGTGCGCGTGCTGGACGAACGCAAACTGGACGTGCTCCGGGCCATCGTCGAGGACTACGTGGCCACCCATGAGCCGGTCGGCTCGAAGACCCTGGTCGACCGGCACAACCTCGGCGTCTCCCCGGCCACGGTCCGCAACGACATGGCCGCGCTGGAGGAGGAGGGGTACATCACCCAGCCGCACACCAGCGCCGGCCGGATCCCGACCGACGCCGGCTACCGGCTGTTCGTCGACAAGCTGAGCACCGTCAAGACGCTGTCGCCGGCCGAGAAGAAGGCGATCTCGTCCTTCCTGGTCGGCGCGGTCGACCTGGACGACGTAGTACGGCGTACCGTCCGGCTGCTGGCGCAGATCACCCGGCAGGTCGCCATCGTGCAGTACCCGACGCTGAGCCGGTCGAGCGTGCGGCACGTCGAGGTGGTCACGATGACGCCGCGACGGCTGTTGCTGGTGCTGATCACCAGCACCGGCCGGGTCGAGCAGCGGATCGTGGAGACCCACGACGACGTCGACGAGCAACTGATCGCCGACCTGCGCTCCCGGCTGAACACGGCGCTGACCGGCCAGCGGCTGACCGACGCGGCCACCTCGCTGGAG
Organism: Kribbella koreensis; assembly: GCF_039525325.1. NCBI lineage: Bacteria > Bacillati > Actinomycetota > Actinomycetes > Propionibacteriales > Kribbellaceae > Kribbella > Kribbella koreensis. The sequence goes on along the minus strand of NZ_BAAAHK010000027.1, from coordinate 27,882 downwards.
AGCGTCACCGAGACCTTCGCACCGCCGAACCGGCCGCTGGTGGCCGCCATCGTGACGAGCTTGCTGGAGGCCTTCACGGTCGAGGGCGAGCAGCGGATCGCGGTCGGCGGCGCGGCCAACCTGACCCGCTACGGCGACGACTTCGAGCGCAACGTGAAGCCGGTGCTGGAGGCGCTCGAGGAGCACGTGATCCTGCTCAAGCTGCTCGGCGAGGCCACCAACCCGCAGACGCTGACGGTCCGGATCGGCCACGAGAACCCGTACGAAGGACTTGCCACCACCTCGGTCGTCGCCACCGGCTACGGCTCCAAGTCGGAGGCGCTGGCCACCCTCGGCATCGTCGGCCCGACCCACATGGACTATCCGAGCACGATGGGCGCTGTCCGCGCCGTCGCGCGCTACGTCAGCCAGATCCTGGCCGACTCGTGAACCACCACCACACACTGCCTACCAAGTGGCTTGGAGTATGAGCACCGATTACTACGCCGTCCTGGGCGTCAGTCGCGACGCGACACAGGACGAGATCAAGAAGGCCTACCGCAAGCTGGCCCGCCAGTACCACCCGGACGTGAACGACTCCGAGGACGCGCACCACAAGTTCCAGGAGATCGGCCGCGCCTTCCAGGTGCTCAGCGACCCGCAGAAGAAGCAGGTCCACGATCTCGGTGGTGACCCGTTCGCGAGCGGTCCGGGCGCGGGCGGCGCCGGCTTCGGCCAGGCGTTCACCTTCACCGACATCATGGACGCCTTCTTCGGCCAGACCGGCGGGGCGACCCGCGGGCCGCGGCCACGCACCCGGCGGGGCCAGGACGCGCTGATCCCGCTGCGGATCGACCTCGCCGAGGCGGCCTTCGGGACGACCCGCGAGCTGAAGGTCGACACCGCGGTGCTCTGCCCGACCTGTTCCGGCTCCGGCGCCCAGGTCGGCTCCGAGCCGGTCACCTGCGAGATCTGCCACGGCCGGGGCGAGGTCACGCACACGCAGCGCTCGTTCCTCGGCGAGGTCCGGACGATGCGTCCGTGCCCGAACTGCCGCGGCTTCGGCACCACCATCCCGAACCCGTGTGTCGAGTGCGCCGGCGACGGGCGGGTGCGCTCCCGGCGTACCGTCACGGTCAAGATCCCCGGTGGCGTCGACAGCGGCACCCGGGTCCAGCTGACCGGCCAGGGCGAGGTCGGCCCGGGCGGTGGCCCGGCCGGCGACCTGTACGTCGAGATCGAGGTCGAGCCGCACGAGATCTTCACCCGCAGCGGTGACGACCTGCACTGCACGGTGACCCTGCCGATGACGGCGGCGGCGCTCGGTACGACGATCGACCTGCCGACGCTCGAGGGCGAGACGACGCCGCTCGAGATCCGGGCGGGGACGCAGTCGGGGACGGCGATGACGCTGACCGCTCGCGGTGTACCGCGGTTGCGGCACGCGGGTCGCGGTGACCTGATCGTGCAGGTGATCGTCGAGACGCCGACCAAGCTGGACGACGCGCAGAAGGCGTTGCTGCAGCAGATCGCCGCCGCGCGGGGCGAGGAGCGGCCGGTCGGTCATGTCCAGGCGGCGCACAAGGGTGTCTTCGGGCGCCTGCGCGACGCCTTCGGTGCGCATTGAAAACGACTTAGGCTGCCGGGCGATGGGACTCGCGGTCTTCTACCTGCCTGACCTCGACGGCCCCGAGCTGGTACTGGACGGGGCCGAAGGGCGTCATGCGGCCGTCGTACGCCGGATCGGTCCGGGCGAGCGGATCCGGCTGACCGACGGCCGGGGCTCCTTCGCCGAGGGTGCGGTCACGGCTTCGTCCAAGACCGGCCTGACCGTGGCGGTCGACCGCCGTGGTGAGGTCGACGCTGCGAGCCCGCGGCTGGTCGTAGTACAGGCCTTGCCGAAGGGGGAGCGGGCTGAGCTGGCCGTCGAGATGCTAACCGAGGTGGGCGTCGACCTGATCGTCCCGTGGAACGCGGACCGCAGCCAGTTCCGCGCCAACCCCGAGCGGGTCGCCAAGACCGAGAGCAAGTGGCAGTCCTGGGCCTTCGAGTCCAGCAAACAGTCTCGCCGCTCCTGGTTCTGCGAGGTGGCCCCCATCGCCTCGACCTCGGAGGTCGCCAAGCTCCTCTCTGACGCCGCCCTGGCCGTCATCCTCCACGAAGAAGCCACCACCCCGATGGCCTCGCTGGAGTTGCCCGCGGCGGGCGACATCGTGATCGTGGTCGGCCCCGAAGGCGGCATCGCTCCGGCCGAGCTGGAGGCTTTCGCCGCCACCCCGGTGCGCCTCGGCAGCACAGTCCTCCGTACGTCGACAGCGGGCGTAGCCGCCGCCTCAGCCCTACTCGCCCGCTCCCGCTGGACCTGATCCGATGGACTGGCTCGACTGGCACCAGGACTACGACGACCCGTCATCCGACCTGAGCGGCCGCCTCCGCTCGGTCCAACGCGCGATCCGGAACCACCTCGACGCGCACCCCGACGGCCCGATCCGAGTCATCAGCGCCTGCGCCGGCCAGGGCCGCGACCTGATCGAGGTCCTAGCCACCCACCCCGCCCGCGACCGGGTATCTGCCCGCCTGGTTGAGCTAGACCCCCGCTTGGCCGACACAGCCCGCACAGCAGCCGCTGCCCACGGCCTCACCGGCATCGAGGTCGTAGAAGCCGACGCCGGCTCAACCGCGAGCTACGCAGGCGCAGTACCAGCCGACCTGGTCCTCTTCTGCGGCGTCTTCGGCAACATCACCCCCGCCGACACGGAGACCACGGTCCGCGCCCTCCCCGCCTTCTGCACCCCCAACGCCACTGTCATCTGGACCCGGGGCCGCCACACCCCGGACATCCGCCAAGACATCCGAACCTGGTTCACCGACAGCGACTTCGAAGAACTGACCTTCGACGCCCCCGACAACGTCGCCTGGTCCGTCGGCACCAACCGCTACCTGGCTACCACCGAACCACCCACTCCACCGGAGCGCCTTTTCACCTTCCAGTGAGTCGGGTGCCGTCATTTTCCGGATCTTCGAAAAGCTTGTGACGGGTCGTCACTGACTGTTGCCTTGAGTAGCAATCAGTAATCGACGAAAGGTTCGTGAAGATGACTGAGCACAAGACTGTCCGGCGTTTGGCCGGCGTGGCCGGGCTGGCCGTGGCGACTGTGGCGCTGGCTGGGGTGACGAGCGCGGCGGCGGTGGATGCGCCCGCGACTCCGACGGTGGCCGCTGCGGTCCGGCCGGCGAGCGTGCTGGCGATCGACTGTTTCGTGACCACCATCGGCGTACCGGCCTATGACGTGCCGAACCGCAATGTGAAGTTCTGGGCCGGGGAAGGGCAGGGGTTCCGGGTCATCGGGTCGAACGCGTACTGGCGGGTCGGCACGCTCTGGGGCGGGGAACAGCTCGGCAACCTCTGGATCCACTCGAACTACCTGCGGCGGAACGGATCGCACCCCAGCAATCCGCCCTGCAACCTGTGAACTGAGCGGGCCGGCTACTTGACGTAGATCGTCTTCGAGTCGGTGTCGGTGATGTGGCCGTCCTCGGGGGAGGTCAGGTAGACCTCGAGGAGCCACTCGCCGGCACCGAGCTTGGGGGTGAAGCCGTAGTCGGAGAACTTCATGCCTTCCCTGGTCATCGTGAAGTTCTTGACGACTGCCTTGGTTTTCAGGTTGGTGGCCTTCCAGTCGACGGTGGCCTCGTAGGCGGCCGCGGTGCCGGTGACCTTGAAGGGCTCGGTGACCGTCTGGTTGTTCGCCGGGGTCTCGATCCAGACCATCGCCTGGACGTTGAGGGCCTGGGCGCGCTGGAGCGGCTCGTTGGTGTCGATGACGCCGAACAGGCTGGACGGGGTGCGGCCGTCCTCGGTGACCTGGACCGGTGACCTGGACTGCCCGAGGGCGCCCTGGACCGTGTAGACGAGTTGCTGGGCGGCCACGTCGGCCATGTCCGGCTCGAGCGTCGCGTCCGGGAGGCGTTTGAAGTCGACCAGGATCAGGTCGTCGGTGTAGCGGACCGAGTTGATCGCGGCGCCGTCCCAGGGAGAGACGTAGTCGGGGTCGCCGGCGACCTTCGACATCGTCATCAGGCGGACGGCCTCTTCGGCCGGGCGACCGTTGATCGACTGCCAGGTGCGGTACAGGCGGTAGTCGGGGCCGTTCTTGTTGCCGACGACCTTGCCGAGCCAGTAGATCGGTACGGCCTTCTGCTTGACCGCGGGCTCCTGGATCGCGCGGGTCTTGTCCACCGGGCCCGTGGTCGGCGCCACGGTCGGCGCCTTCGTCGTCGGGACCGGCTTGGGGGTCGGCGGGAGCGTGGGAGCGGTCGACGGGTCGGCCGAAGCGCTGGTGGTGGTGTCCGGGCCGCCGGCGATGCTGGGCTCGTCCGCCGTCTTGGTGTTGTCGTTCAGTACGGCGAACGCGCCGATCGCCGCCGCCGTACCGAGCACCGCGGCGCCCGTGGTGATGACCCAGGGGCGCCGGCTGACCGGTGCGCGCTGGGTGCGCACCCGGGCCTGGATCTCGTGCAGGCCGTCGGCCGGCTCGATCCGGTCGGCCTCCTCGGCCAGACTTCGCCGCATCAGCTCGTCGAAAGGGTCGTCCCCGTGGTTGCTCATGCGCTCTGCTCCAGAACCTGGCGCAGCGATCTGGTCGCTCGCGCGGCGTGACTCTTCACGGACCCCCGGCTGATCCCCATCGTGTCGGCGATCTCCGCCTCGGACAGGTCACCGTAGTACCGCAGCACCATCACGGTGCGTTGCTTCTCGGGCAGGGTTCGCATCGCCTCGATCACCCGGTCGGTCTCCGCGGTGCGCAGTACCGCCTGCTCCGCGCTCGGCTCGTCCGGCAGCGACTTCGGCAGGTGCTTGTCGACCACGACGAGGTGCCGTTGCCGGGACCGGCAGCGGTTGACCACCGCGGTCCGCAGGTATGCCAGGGCCTTGTGCGGGTCGCGGAGCCGGTTCCAGCGGCCGTGCATCGCCACGAAGGCGTCCTGCACGATCTCCTCCGCCGAACCGGTGTCGCGCAGCAGCAAGGCGCCGAGCCGGACCAACGACGTGTAATGCGCCGTGTAGACAGCCGTCAGCGCCTCGTCTGCATCCCACGAGGACTCATGTGCCACGCACTCTTCGTACACCACGGCCGGTTGTGCCACACAACGAAGACGCCAAGGTCGGGTTCCAGGTTGACAACCTTCGGCGAATATCGCCCCGGCCGGGCGGTTTCGGGGCCGCCTGAGGGTTTTATCGGGTGAGGCTGTCGGACCGGGCCGCTAGCATGGGTGGAGTCACACCATCGGGCATTTGGAGGAACAGGCTGTCCAGGCCACGCAGTATCGAGCCGTCGCACCCGGATGCGGCGCGCGCTGACGGCAGCGCAGCGGGGGCCGGCCACGGTGCCGGCCACAAGGCGTCCCACAAGATCGTCGTACCGAACAGTATCGACATGGTGGCGTTGCTCGGGGCCCGCGACGAGTTCCTCCGGATCATCGAGAAGGAGTTCGACGCGGACATCCTGGTCCGCGGCAACGAGATCACGATGACCGGCGAGCCGGCCGAGCTGGCCCTGACCGAGCGGCTGGTCGACGAGCTGATCGCCGTGGTCCGGACCGGTCACGGGCTGACCGCGGACTCGGTCGAGCGCAGCATCGCGATGATCAAGGCCGAGACGGCCGAGAGCCCCGCCGACGTGCTGACCCAGAACATCCTGTCCAGCCGCGGCCGGACGATCCGGCCGAAGACGCTGAACCAGAAGCGCTACGTCGACGCGATCGACAAGAACACGATCGTCTTCGGGATCGGCCCGGCCGGTACCGGCAAGACCTACCTGGCGGTCGCCAAGGCGGTCCAGGCGCTGCAGGCCAAGGAGGTCAACCGGATCATCCTGACCCGGCCGGCCGTCGAGGCCGGCGAGCGGCTGGGCTTCCTGCCCGGCACCCTGTCGGAGAAGATCGACCCGTACCTGCGGCCGCTGTACGACGCGCTGCACGACATGCTCGACCCGGACTCGATCCCGCGGCTGATGACGGCCGGGACGATCGAGATCGCGCCGCTGGCGTACATGCGCGGCCGGACCCTGAACGACGCCTACATCATCCTGGACGAGGCGCAGAACACCTCGCCGGAGCAGATGAAGATGTTCCTCACCCGGCTCGGCTTCGGCTCCAAGATGGTCGTCACCGGCGACGTCACCCAGGTCGACCTGCCGAGCGGGACGAGTTCGGGCCTGCGGGTCGTGCAGGACATCCTGGAGGGCGTCCAGGATCTGGCGTTCTGCCGGCTGACGTCGCACGACGTGGTCCGGCACAAGCTGGTCGGCCGGATCGTGTCGGCTTACGAGAACTACGAAGGCAGCGCTGACAACCACCGATGAACGTAGAGGTCAACAACGAGTCCGGCGTCGAGATCGACGCACACGGACTGATGCGGCTGAGCCGCTTCGTGATGTCGTCGCTGCGCCTGCACCCCGAGTGTGAGCTGTCGATCAAGCTGGTCGACGAGGACACGATGGCGCGGTACCACGTGGAGTTCCTGGACCTGCCGGGCCCGACCGACGTGATGTCGTGGCCGATGGACGAGCTGCGCCCCGGCGGGGACAGCACCGATGACGCCGACCTGCCGCTCGGGCACCTCGGCGACATCGCGCTGTGCCCGACGGTCGCGGCCGCCCAGGGCGCGAAGGCCGGCCACGGCACCTGGGCCGAGCTGGAGCTGCTGACCGTGCACGGCATCCTGCACCTGCTCGGCTACGACCACGCCGAACCCGCCGAGAAGGCGGAGATGTGGGACATCCAGGGCCGCCTGCTGGAAGCATGGCGCGCACCTGGAAACAGACTCGGGCAGGAGTGACGAACCAGTGAGTTCCCACGACGGCGTTCTGCTGATTGTGGCTGCGGTGCTTGTGCTGCTCGCTGGGCTGTTCGCGGGGGCCGAGGCGGCCTTCTCGGCGTACTCGAAGGTGCGGGCGAACGAGCAGGTCGAGCAGGGCAACCTGCGCGCGGTGAAGCTGCGCGACCTGCTCAGCGACGCCCCGCGGTACCTGAACTCGCTGCTGCTGATCCGGCTGAGCTGCGAGATCACCGCGATCGTGCTGGTCACCCAGGCCCTGTCGAACATCTTCACCGTGACCTGGCAGCACATCCTGATCACCGCGGTGCTGATGGTGCTGGTCTCCTACGTGATCATCGGTGTCGCGCCGCGCACGCTGGGCCGGCAGCACTCGGACCGGTTCGCGATGATCTCGGCCGGCCCGATCATGGCGCTGACCCGGGTGCTCGGGCCGCTGCCGAGGCTGCTGATCCTGGTCGGCAACGCGCTCACCCCCGGCAAGGGCTTCGCCGAGGGCCCGTTCGCGACCGAGGCGGAGCTGCGCGCGCTGGTCGACCTGGCCGAGAAGTCGTCGGTGATCGAGAAGACCGAGCGGCAGATGATCCACTCCGTCTTCGAGCTCGGCGACACCATCGTCCGCGAGGTGATGGTGCCGCGCACCGACATGGTCTACATCGAGCGGCACAAGAAGCTGCGCCAGCTCACCTCGCTGGCGCTGCGCAGTGGCTACTCGCGGATCCCGGTGATCGGCGAGTCGCTGGACGACATCCTCGGCGTCGTCTACCTCAAGGACGTGATGCGCCGGGTCTACGACAACGCCTCGGCCGAGTCGACCGAGCGGGTCGAGTCGGTGATGCGGCCGTGCATGTACATCCCCGACTCCAAGCCGGTCGACCAGCTGCTGCGCGAGATGCAGGCGGCCCGGATGCACGTGGCGATCGTCGTCGACGAGTACGGCGGTACGGCGGGCCTCGTCACCATCGAGGACATCCTCGAGGAGATCGTCGGCGAGATCACCGACGAGTACGACGAGGCGCCGGAAGCCGTCCAGGCCCTGTCGGACGGCGCCTACCGGGTGTCCAGCCGGTACCCGATCGACGAGCTGGGCGACCTGTTCGGCGTACCGCTGGACGACGACGACGTGGACACCGTCGGCGGCCTGATGGCCAAGCTGCTCGGCAAGGTGCCGATCCCCGGCGCCCAGGTCGAGATCCTCGGGCTGTCGCTCACCGCGGAACGGCCGTCCGGCCGCCGCAACCAGGTCGGTACCGTGCTGGTCCGGCGCGGACAGCTCGCCGACCAGCCGCAGGACAGCAGTCACCAGAACGCCTGATCCACACCGCCTGGCACACTTCGATCACATGGAGCCATCTTTGCCTGCCGACCTCTCGGCCGAGGACGCCAAACTGGTCACCCTGGCGCGCGCCGCCCGGGCCCGTACCCGGGCCGCCGAAGGAGCCGCCGTCCGGGACACCGACGGGCGGACGTACGCCGCCTGCACGGTCCAGCTGGACACCGTGCTGCTGAGCGCATTGCAGCTCGCGGTGGCGATGGCCGTATCGTCAGGTGTCAAAGGCATCGAGGCAGCCGCCGTGGTCACCGACCACGAGCTCGCCGCGGTCGATGTCGAGGTGGTCCGTTACTTCGGCGGCGCCGCCCTTCCGGTAGTCGTTGCCGATGGCAACGGAGAGGTTCGTGATGTCGTCCACACCTGAGAACGTGCAACCGGAGTTCAAGTCCGGTTTCGCCTGTTTCGTCGGCCGCCCGAACGCGGGCAAGTCGACGCTCACGAACGCCCTGGTCGGGCAGAAGATCGTGATCACCTCGTCGAAGCCGCAGACCACCCGGCACGCCGTCCGCGGCATCGTGCACCGCGCCGACGCGCAGCTGATCCTGGTCGACACCCCGGGCCTGCACAAGCCGCGGACGCTGCTCGGCGAGCGGCTGAACGACATCGTCAAGACCACCTGGGCCGAGGTCGACGTGATCGGCATCTGCCTGCCGGCCAGCGACAAGATCGGCCCGGGCGACCGGTTCCTGGTCGCCGAGGCCGCCAAGGTGGCCAAGACGCCGAAGGTCGCGCTGGCGACCAAGGCCGACCTGGTCTCGCCCGAGCGGATGATCGAGCACCTGTCCGAGATCCAGACGCTGGGCGAGTCGGTCGGGATCGAATGGGCCTCCGTCGTGCCGGTCTCGGCCACCTCGGGGTACCAGGTCGACACCGTCGCGGACGAGCTGGTGAAGTTCCTGCCGGCCGGCCAGCCGCTCTACCCCGACGGCGACGTGACCGACGAGCCGGAGGAGATCCTGGTCGGCGAGCTGATCCGCGAGGCGGCTCTCGAAGGCGTCCGGGACGAGCTGCCGCACTCGATCGCGGTCACCATCGACGAGATGGGGCTGCGCGAGGGCCGGCCGGACGACAAGCCGCTGCTCGACATCTACGCCAACATCTTCCTCGAGCGGGACAGCCAGAAGGGCATCGTGATCGGGCACAAGGGCGCCCGGCTGCGCGACGTCGGCGCCAACGCCCGCCGCCAGATCGAGGCCCTGCTCGGTACTCCGGTCTACCTCGACCTGCACGTGAAGATCGCCAAGAACTGGCAGACCGACGCCAAGCACCTACGGAAGCTCGGGTTCTGACGTGGGGTCGGCTCCCGAGCTGCTGAAGAATCCCGCGTACTACGCGCTGAACGGCCCGCACGCGCGACTGGCGCTGATCCGGGGCCGGGTTCGCCGCTACCAGCCCGAGGTCGCGCCCTTCCTCGGGCTGCCGGACGAGCCGACCGAGCAGGATTGGGCCGACGCCGCCGAGCTGGTCGGCGTCGGCAACACGGTCGCCTTCAAGGGCCCGGATCGGCCGGTGCCGGACAGTTTCAAGGTGGTCCAGAAGTTCGGCCTGGTGCAGTTCGTCGCACCGGACTCGTTCGGCGTCGAGGAGCCGGAAGCGGTGCTGCTCGGCCCGGACGATGTGCCCGAGATGGTCGCGCTGGTCGCGCTGACCGACCCGGGCCCGTTCCGGCCCCGCACGATCGAGTGCGGCCGGTACCTCGGCCTGCGGCGGGACGGCGAGCTGATCGCGATGGCCGGTGAGCGCTACCACTTGCCGGGGTACATCGAGATCAGCGCGGTCTGCACCCACCCGGACTATCGCGGGCAAGGGCTCGGTAGCCGGCTCGTCCGGGCGGTTGCCGCCGGCATCGAGCAGGCAGGCGAGCGGCCGTTCCTGCATACCGGTGCCACCAATGCCACCGCGATCCGGCTCTACGAGAAGCTGGGTTTCAGCGTCAGCAACCGGATGTCGGTCACGATCGTGGAGCCCGCCGGACGATGAGCGCCTCGGCGAGCGGCTTACGACTGAGGTCGGGGACCTCGCAGTCGGCGGCGGGATAGCCGACCGGGAAGATGATGTACGGCCGTTCGGTGCGCGGCCGGTCGAAGACCTGGCTGAGGAACGCCATCGGGTTCGGCGTGTGGGTCAGCGTCGCGAGACCCATCCGGTGCAGCGCGGCGATGAAGAAGCCGCAGGCGATGCCGACGCTCTCCGACACGTAGTAGTTCTTGCGCAGGCTGCCGTCGGCCCGCGGGGTGTGCTTCTGCGCGAACGCCACCACCAGCCAGGGCGCGACCTCTAGGAACTCCTTGTTCTCGTCGGTCTCCAGCCGGGCGAGCGCCTCGTGCCACTCCGGCAACTCACGCTCCAGGTAGAACCGGCGCTCCTCCTCTTCGGCGGCCAGCCGCACACTGCGCTTGATCTCCGGGTCGTCGGTCGCGACGAACGTCCACGGCTGATAGTGCGCTCCGCTCGGCGCCGTGTTGGCTGTGGCAACCGCCAACTCGATCGCCGCCAGTGGCACGGGCTCATCCGAGAACCAGCGCACCGACCGGCGCGACTCCAACTCGTCCCGGAACTCCGCCCCACGGCGCAGCCCTTCCTCGATCGGAACGCGTGCGGGTGCGTAGGGGATGAAGGGGTGCTGATGGCTGCGGCTCACTTCATCGACGGTAGTCAGCCAGCTCATCATCAGTCCAGCTTGAGAAACTAGAGCAACCCATATGCTTTCCTTATGCCTCTGCCCAACGTCTCGCCTCGCCAGTTGGAGTATCTGGTGGCCATCGCCGAGACGGGCGGGATCACGACGGCCGCCGCGAGGTGCCAGGTCTCGCAGTCCGCTGTGTCGCTCGCGATCGGGGAGCTGGAGCGCGCGCTCGGTGTCACCCTCGTACTCCGCGGCTCACGCCGAGGCACCGGACTCACCCCGGCCGGGCAGCAAGTGGTGACCGACGGGCGCAAGGTGCTGGCCGCCTTGTCGGAGCTCGGGGCCGGTGCGCGCAGTCTCGGCCAGGAGATCGACGGGCGGCTCACGATCGGGTGCTATGCGCCGATCGCGCCGTTCCATCTGCCGTTGGCGATCGCCGGGTTCCGGGAGACGCGGCCCGGCGTGGAGATCGACTTCATGGAGGGCACGCTGCCGGATCTGCAGGGCGCGTTGCTCGACGGTCGCTGCGAGCTCGCTTTCCTTTACCAGCAGGACTTGCTGCCGGGGATCGAGACCGTGGTGCTGCACGACCGGCCGCCGTCCGTGCTGCTTCCCGGTGGGCATCGGCTCGCGCGACGGCGGTCGATCCGGTTGGCCGAGTTGACGGGGGAGCCGTTCGTGCTGCTCGACGTACCGCCGAGTGAGCGGTACTTCCAGGCGGTCTTCGACGCGGCCGGGGTGGAGATGACGCCGGCTCATCGCGCGGGCAGCTTCGAGTTGGCCCGCGCATTGGTTGCCCGGGGCATCGGATATTCGCTGGCCGTGCAGACACCGGCGGTCGAGCTGAGTTATGAGGGTTTGCCGGTGGTCACGCGGCCGCTGGCCGACGGAGTACCGACTACTCCGGTGGTGCTGGGGTGGGCCGCCGGGGGACGCCTCACCCGGCGGGGTGAGGCGTTCCTCGGCTACTGCCGGAAGGCGTTCAGATCGTCTTCTGGTAGTCGAGCCCGCGGCCCACGACGAAGTAGCCCAGCTGCTCGTTGATGCCGATCATGTGGTTGTTGGACTCGGCGTTCCAGGTGTCGATCTGGGTCAGCGCCGGCTCGGCCTCGCGCAGCCAGAGCAGCATGGCGGTCTTCACCAGGGCGCCCAGGCGATGACCGCGATGGTCACGGGAGACCGCGGTGTCGTTCTGGTGGCCGATGTGCGGGCGCTCGCGCTCGACGGTGACGACCGTGTGGCCGGCCGGTTCGCCGGTCGTGCGGTGCCGGGCGATCACCCGGTACATCGTCTCGTTGTGCGCTTCGCGAGCCTGCTCGTAGGCGCGGATCCGGTCCGCCGAGATGGCGTCGTCCTCCATGTCGAGGTCGTCCTTGGGAGCGTCGTTGATCGAGGCGGTGACCGCGACCATGCCCTCCAGGAGTTCCTCGGGGACGGCGCCGACGAACCGCAGTACCTCGTAGTCGGCGGCCGCGAGCACCGCCTCGTCGTACAGCTTCTGCACGGTGGCCCAGTCCAGGTTCGCGATGTCCTGGCGGCGGTTCACCTCGACCGCCTTCTGCTCGAAGCCGTTCGCCCGGATGACCTCGTCCCGGTCCGGCCGGTCCCAGGCCGCGATGCCGACCAGGTGCCGGTCGAGGTCGAGGGCGAGCTGTTCGGCGTACCGGATGAGCTCGTCCTCGATGCCCTGGCCGCGATGGTCCGGATGGACGTCGACCTCGAGCCAGACCGAGTTGGTGTTGTCGCGGGTCGGCGCGAAGAAGTCGAGCAGGCCGACCAGGGACCCGTTCTCGTCGCGGGCCAGGTAGGCGCGGCCCGGGTCGCCGTCCCAGCCGTACTTGAGGTGCGCCTGAAAGCCGAGCGGGGTCGACACGACGGCCGCCGGGCAGTCGACCTTGTGGGTCGCCGTCAGCAGCGCCACTGCCTCGGCGCAGCCGGCAGCGTCGTCTGGGTCAAGTCTGGTGATGTCCACCAGGCCAGAGTGGCGGCAGGAGGCCGGTCACCGCGAGTCATTTATGGCCGGTGGAGAATTTCCTCGCTGAGCTTCCACAGTCGCCGGGCCGCGTCCTGGTCGATCGCATACGGCAGGACGCCGAAGGCGCCCGGGGTCAACGCCAGTACGTCGGTGTCCGGCAGATCTCCCGTGTGCAGGGTGGCGACGTCGACGTCCTCGCAGTACAGACCCCCGAGCCCGTCGAGTTGCGGACTGGTCGCGCACCAGACCTGGGTCGCGGCACCCTGCTCGGGGGTCTTCAGCCCCCGGCTGGGGTCGATGATCGGTGCGTAGTCGTCGTCCAGGAAGCCGCCCTGCCGCAGTACTTCGCGATCGGTGCCGCCGGCCAGATTGGTCATGATGCTGCCGGGATGGACGGCGAACGCGCGGATGCCGTTCTCCCGCTCACGAGCGTCGAGCTCGACGACGAACAGGACGTTGGCCGTCTTCGACTGCCCGTACGCCTGATAGGGGCCGTACTCGCGATGCTCGAAGTTCGGGTCCTCGAAGTCGACGGCGCTGTACCTGTGACCGCGCGACGACAGCGCGACGACCCGGGCGCCGCCGGCCTGGCGCAAGGCGGGAAGGAGGCGCGTGGTGAGCTGGAAGTGGCCGAGGTGATTGGTGGCGAACTGTGACTCGAAGCCACGGGCGTCGCGGCGCAGGGGAGTGGCCATGATCCCGGCGCTGTTCACCAGGAGGTGGAGCGGGCGTCCGGTGGCGAGGAATCGATCGGCGAAGGCGTCGATGCTGTCGGGGTCGAGCAGGTCCAGCTCGTCGACGACCACGCCTTCGATGCCGGCCAGTTGCCTGCTCGCCCGGGCTGTGTCGCGGGCCGGAACGATCACCTCGGCGCCGGCGGACAGGAAGGCCCGAACGGTCTCCTTGCCGAGACCGGAGTAGCCGCCGGTGACGATCGCGGTCTTGCCGGTGAGGTCGATGCCTTCGATCACCTCGGCCGCGGTGGAGGCAGCGGTGAATCCGGATCCGATGGGTTGTTGTGTGCTCATACCTTGAAGCTAGTTCGGCCCGGTCGTACTCTGAATGCTTGTGAGTCCTGAAAATTTGCGCGAGAGTACGGTCGACCCGCTGGCGCAGACGCTGGCCCTCACCGAGGCGCGGTGTCATGTCTCGCGCGGCTTCGAGGCGTACGGCGACTGGGCGCTGCGCTACCCGGCGTCGCGGCGGCTGAAGTTCAGCGCGATGGTGGAGGGGACTTGCTGGCTCGACTTCGAGGACGGCCGGCCCCGGATCGGGCTGGAGCGCGGTGACGTGGTGCTGTTCGACGGCCGGCGGACCTTTCTGAAGGGCAACGCCGACGTACCGGTCGAGGATGCCGTCGAGGCCTTCGACGCATACGACGGGCCGATCGCCCGGTTCGGCAGCGGCGCGGCCGATCGCTCGGGGACCAAGGTGGTTGGCGTCGGCGGGCACGTCAGCGTGAACCGGACCGGCGAGGAGTTGCTGATGCGCGCGCTGCCGCCGGTGATGGTGCTGCGCGCCTCCGATGAGCAGGCCCCGGTCTTCCGCTGGTTGCTCGACCGGTTATTGCATGAGGCAACGACTACGCAGCCGGGGGCGAGTCTGGCCGCCGACAACGTGGCGCATCTGTTGTTCGTGGAGACGTTGCGCGCGTGTCTGACCGAGGCCGGGTCGCTGCCGGTCGGCTGGTTGCGGGCGATCGCCGACGAGCGGATCGCCCCGTCGCTCCGGCTGATGCACGACCAGCCGGGGCGCGCGTGGCAGTTGGAGGAGCTGGCGCAGGCGTCGGCGATGTCGCGGACCACCTTCGCGGAACGGTTCCGGTCGGTTGCCGGCGTACCGCCGCTGACGTACCTGACGAACTGGCGGATGAGGCTGGCCGAGCGAGCGCTGCGCGACGAGGACACCCCGTTGTCCACGCTCGCCCGCTCACTCGGCTACACCTCCGACAGCGCCTTCAGCAACGCCTTCAAGCGGGTCAACGGAATGGCCCCGAAGCGCTACCGCGACGCGGCTACATCCCGTACGAGTGCTCCACGCGCATCGTGAACAGCAGCCGCTTGTCGGCCACCATCGCCCGGCGGTAGTCGTCCCAGTCGGGGTGCTCGCCGGAGGCCTCGCGGTAGTACGCGACGAGCTGCTCGACGGTGTCGTCGTGCTCGTCGGCCGCCACCGCGGTGAGCTCGGCTTTGCCTTCCAGCACGACGTACGAGCGACCACCCGGGCCGTTGACGTAGAGGCTGGCCCGCGGATCGCGACGCAGGTTCTTGGTCTTGGCGCGATCGTCGGTGAGCGACACGCGAATCCGCTCACCGTCGTACAGATAGGTGACGTTGGACAGCTGCGGACGGCCATCGCGCTTGATCGTGACAAGCACGCCGAGCCCGGTCTTACCGGGGAGGTCAGAGGTCATGAGTGGAGCCTAATTTTTCAAGCAGACTTGAAGTCAACCCCGCCGCGAGTCGCCCGGTGGGGTGAGGAGCCAGGTGCGGGTGTGTTTGAGGACTTCGGAGCGGGTGTAGGAGCCGTGGTCGGCGGCGATGAGGTGGCTGCCGATGTAGGTCGAGTAGACGAGCAGGCTGCGGGTCTCGACGTCGGCCGGGTCGGGGCAGAAGGCGCTGAAGAGTTCGCGGAGGTAGGCCATTCGGCGGTTGTCGACGCGGCGGAGGCGGTCGGCGACGGCCGGGTCGCGCCGGGCCCAGTCGCGGATCGCGAGGTCGACGGTCACCTCGGAGGTGAGCCGGTCGGCGGAGGCGACGATCGTGATCAGCCGGCGGAGCTTCGTCGCGGCGTCGCCGCCCTCGCTCTCGACGCGCTGGATCAGTTCCTCGGTGCTGCCCAGTTCCCAGCTGTCCAGCATCTCCTCGAGCAGGGCGCCGCGATTCTCGAAGTACCCGTAGAAGCCGCCCTTGGTGACGCCGAGCGCCTGCGCGATCGCCTCGATCCGGACGGCCTCCGGGCCGCCGTCGGCGAGCGTGCGCAGTCCTTGCTCGATCCACTTCGCGCGAGGGGTGCGGGCCAGCGCCACGAACGTGTCTCCTCTCACTGGAACCAGGTCTATACGCAACCGTATAGACCTTGCTAGCTTCGATCTATACGGAAGCGTACAGACCTTGGAGGAACCGATGAGACTCCCGCTCGCCGCCCACGCGGACCAGCCCTGGCGGATCCACGAACTGACCCCGGATTTCACCGTCGAAGACGTCTGGGCGCTGCCGACACCGGGAGGCCCGGGTGAGCTGTCGCGGCTGCTCACCGCGTTCGGAGCGGCAGGGCCCGACGGAGCGAAAGAGGCGGGAGAGCCTGGCGGAGGCGCGGAGGAAGGCTTTCCGGCCGGCGCGCCATTGATCGTCCGGTTCCTATGGGAGACCCGCTGGCAGCTCGGCCGCCTCTTCGGCTGGGACGACGAGGGCGGCGGGCTCGGTGGGCGGGTGCAGACGTTGCGCGATCGCTTCCCGGACGACCTGCGCGCGGTTCCGACCGGCCCCGAGATGGGCAAGCTGCCCTTCGAGCCGCTCTACCTGCTGGACGACGAGTGGGCCGCCGAGATGGCGAACCGGACGGTGCACGGAGTGCTGCACCTCAGCTGGGTGCCGGATGGCGAAGGTGGCTACCGCGGGCAGATGGCGGTGCTGGTGAAACCCAACGGGCGGCGCGGGGCGGCGTACATGGCGGCGATCAAACCGTTCCGGTACCTCTTCGTCTATCCGGCGTTGCTGGGACTGATCGGTCGCAAGTGGCGGGCCGGCGCCGCTGCCTGAGCCGTCACTCTCCGTCTCGGTCCGCGAGACCCCGGGTTCGACCTCCGGATGCGGTTGTGCATAGACTCACAGACATCATGCGGCACCAGCTTCTCCTCCTTCGCTGCCGCGGCGAGGCCTGACGTAGGCCGGTTTCCTCGCCGCGGAGTTTGTCGTACGCCGGTCGAACTTGACCTAGCTGTACACACTTCCCGCGAGGAGA
This sequence comes from Kribbella koreensis, assembly GCF_039525325.1. Lineage (NCBI taxonomy): Bacteria > Bacillati > Actinomycetota > Actinomycetes > Propionibacteriales > Kribbellaceae > Kribbella > Kribbella koreensis. The sequence continues at coordinate 11,168 of NZ_BAAAHK010000027.1, read as the reverse complement.
CCCCGCATCATGGCACCGAAGAATCAGCCCAAGCCTGTTCAGCAGTCCTCTGGCATGCCGATCGGCCGGTACAGCGCGTTCCCGCCGATCGCGCTGCCCGACCGGACCTGGCCGGCCAAGTCGGTCGACAAGACGCCGCGCTGGCTGTCCACCGATCTGCGCGACGGCAACCAGGCACTGGTCGAGCCGATGTCGCCGGCCCGCAAGCGGCGGATGTTCGACCTGCTGGTGAAGATGGGCTACAAGGAGATCGAGGTCGGTTTCCCCAGCGCCAGCCAGTACGACTTCGACTTCGTCCGCAGCCTGATCGAGGGCGACGCGATCCCCGACGACGTCACCATCTCGGTGCTGACCCAGGCCCGCGACGAGCTGATCGAGCGCACCGTGCAGTCGCTGGAGGGGTCGCCGAAGGCCACCATCCACCTGTACAACGCGACCGCGCCGCTGTTCCGCCGCGTCGTGTTCAACGTCGACAAGGCCGAGTGCCGCAACATCGCAGTACGGGGCACCGAGACGGTGATGAAGTACGCCGACGAGATCCTGGGCGACTGCGAGTTCGGCTACCAGTACAGCCCGGAGATCTTCACCGGCACCGAGCTGGAGTTCGCGCTGGAGGTGTGCGAGGCGGTCAGCGACGTCTGGCAGCCCGCCGAGGGCCGCGAGATCATCCTGAACCTGCCGGCCACCGTCGAGATGTCGACCCCGAACGTGTACGCCGATCAGATCGAGTGGTTCGGCCGCAACCTGACCCGGCGCGAGCACAGCACCATCAGCCTGCACCCGCACAACGACCGCGGTACTGCGGTGGCCGCCACCGAGCTGGCCTTGATGGCCGGGGCCGACCGGGTCGAGGGCTGCCTGTTCGGCCACGGCGAGCGGACCGGCAACGTCGACCTGGTCACGCTGGGGATGAACCTGTTCAGCCAGGGCATCGACCCGCAGATCGACTTCTCCGACATCGACGAGATCCGCCGGACGGTCGAGTACTGCACCCAGATGCGCGTGCCCGAGCGTCAGCCGTACGCCGGTGACCTGGTCTACACCGCCTTCTCCGGCTCGCACCAGGACGCGATCAAGAAGGGCCTGGAGGCGCTGGACAAGCAGGCCGCGGCCGAGGGCATCCCGGTCGGCCAGATCCACTGGGAGGCGCCGTACCTGCCGATCGACCCGAAGGACGTCGGCCGGTCGTACGAGGCGGTCATCCGGGTCAACTCGCAGTCCGGCAAGGGCGGCGTCGCGTACATCATGAAGTCGGAGCACCGGCTCGACCTGCCGCGCCGGCTGCAGATCGAGTTCAGCCGGGTGATCCAGCAGCACACCGACGCCGAGGGTGGCGAGGTCGGTCCCCAGCAGATGTGGGACATCTTCGAGGCCGAGTACCTGGCGCCGGGCAAGCTGTCGCTGCTGACCGTCAACTCGACCTCGGGTGAGGGGCAGAACGACGCGCTCCGGGTGCAGGTCTACTCCAACGGCGTTCCGCACGAGCTGGTTGGCGAGGGCAACGGTCCGGTGTCGGCCTTCGTCGACGCGATCAGGCCGCTGAAGTACGACGTACGGGTGCTGGACTACCACGAGCACGCGCTCTCGGCCGGCGGTGACGCCCTGGCGGCGGCGTACGTCGAGTGCGAGGTCGGCGACGACGTCTACTGGGGTGTCGGCCGGGACGCCAACATTCTCACTGCGTCGCTGAAGGCAGTCGTCTCGGCGATCAACCGCGCCACCCGTTAATTGCATGGTGCTTCACGCCCAGAGCTGATTGGCTCTGGGCGTGATCACCGTCCGAGAGATCGACCCCCACGACGAGCAGGCCTTCGACGCTTGGTACGCCGTACTCCGAGCCGGTGCCGTCGCCGATCGCGAGGTACCACTCGTCTTCAGCCACCAGGCGACGGCGAACTCCCTGCGCTCGGACAACCCGATCAAGACCAGGCTCCCGGTCGCGGCATTCGACGGGGAGCGGGTGGTCGGCGCGATGCTCTTCGAGTACTACCTGAAGAACGACCTCGACGCGGTCATCGTGGAGATCGACGTGCTGCCCGCCGAGCGGCGGCAGGGGATCGGCACCGCGCTGTGGGGCTGGGCGCGGTCGAAGGCAGCGTCGCTCGGCCGGACGATCTACCAGGCCGAGCTCGCCGTTCCCGACGGCTTCACGCCCGAGACCTGGCCCGGGTCCCTGTTCGCCGCCAAGCTCGGGTTCGTGGTCGAGCATGTCGAGGACCATCTCGTCGTACCGCTGCCGTACGAGCACCGGGTGGAACTGGAGCCGCTGGAGGGGTACGAGCTGATCTCCTGGGCGGGTCCGTGCCCGGAGGAGTACCTGCCGGTGTACGCCGACCTGCGCAGCGCGATGGCTCGCGACGTACCGATCGGCGGGATGTCCCGGGAGCCGAAGGTCTGGACCGCTGACGAACTCCGCCAGCTGGAGGAGCGAACCGCCAGAAGCTACCAGGCCTTGGTCGTGCTGGCCCGCACTCTCGATGGCCGCCCGGCCGGCTACACGGTGATGTACCTGCCGCTGACCGACCCGGACAACGTGCAGCAGTTGGACACGCTCGTCCTGCGCGACGACCGCGGCCACAACCTCGGCGCGCACCTGAAGGCCGCCAACCTGGCGCAACTCGCCGAGCACCGGACCACCCAGAAATGGCTGCACACCTGGACCGCCGAGACGAACGGCGCGATGCAGAAGGTCAACGCCCGCTTCGGTTTCGTGGCCCGCGAGAAGAACGTCGAGTGCGAGCTGGAACTCCCCGCGCCGACTCTTCGGCCTGCCGCGCGGGCTGTCGTGCTGGACCCGGAGGACCGGATCCTGTTGCTGCGCTTCGAGTTCGCCGATGGGCACGCCGTGTGGGCGCCGCCGGGTGGTGGGGTGGAGGCGGAGGAGTCGTTGCCGCAGGCACTCGCCCGCGAGCTGGCCGAAGAGATCGGGATCGAGCCGCCTGCCGACGCGCCGCACCTGTGGCATCAGGTGACGGTCGCTGATGGGCATGCCGCAGGGTTCGACGGAGTGACGAACGACTACTTCCTGGTGCGGACCGATGCGTTCGATCCGGCCGGTTCGATGTCCGTGGAGGAGCTGCAGGCGGAGAACGTGCATGGGCATCGCTGGTGGACCTTCGAGGAGATCCAGAGCCATCGTGGTCCGGAGTACCTCTCGCCGCGCACGCTGCCTGTGCTGCTGTCCCGGTTGCGCGACGACGGGCCGCCCGCGGAGCCAGTATTCATTGGCTTGTGAGAGGTCTGTTGGGAAGGTATGTGAAGGGTGTGAGGACGCGAGTCTGCGGCGGGTAGGCGATCTAGCGTTGGGGCTGTGACTACATCTACTGGTGATCCCGTCCCGTTATTCGTGCCTACCCGTAGCGCTGGGGCGCTGGACGTCGCGGCTCTGCAATGGGGGCATCGGCCGGACGGCGTACGGGTGGGCATCGCGTTCAGTTCTGCTCAGTTGTTGCGGGCGGCAACGGGGCCGCGGCAGGAGTGGGTCCGGTTGCATGAGAGTTCGCTGCGGGAGATGCTCGCGCCGTTCGGCATCAGCGTGATCCAGCTCGACCCGGTGCTCGTCGGCCCGGACGTGGCTCAGGTCCGTACGCCGGAACTGGTGGGCCACCATGGCGGTTGAGCCCTACGACCCGCACCCACGCCGGGAGCGCTTCGATCCCGAGTTCGTCGCGATCGTCCGGATCATCGTCGTGATCGGCGCCCTCGCCGCCTTGCTCTACTGGCTGGGCTGATCAGAGCCGGCGTTCCCAGCTGAGGTGGCCCTCGTCCATCAGGGCGTGGCCGTCGGCGCCAGCGGCCACGCTCGGGTCGTGGGTGGCGATGATGACCGCCGCGCCGCGGTCCGCCTCGTCGCGCAGGAGGGCGAGAACGCGCTCTCTGTTGGTGCTGTCGAGTTCGCTGGTGGACTCGTCGGCGAGGATCACCTTGCCGCGCTGGGCCAGTCCGCGGGCGACGGCGACGCGCTGTTGCTCGCCGCCGGACAGCTCCTCGACGAGGTGGTCGCCACTGTCCTCCAGCCCGACGTCAGACAGCGCTTTCGCGATGATGTCGTCGATCGACTCCAGCGCCTCGTCGCGGTCCTGGTCGTCGGATGGCAACTTCCGCTCGGCCAGCAGCGGCATCGACAGGTTCTCGCGCGCCGTGAGGACGCGGGCCAACCCGTTGCCCTGTGGGATCAGTACGACGCCGTGCGCCGCCGCCCGCGGCCGGTCGACGATCTCGAGCCCGTCGACCTCGACCGAGCCCGACTTGGCCGAGACCGCGCCGGCGATTGCCCAGAGCAACGAACTCTTGCCGGCCCCCGACGGCCCGCTGACCGCCAGTACGTATCCGGGCGGCACCCGCAGTGACACGTCGGCCACCGCGACCAGGTCGCCGTACGCGACGGTGAGGTTGGTGACGGTGATCATGCCTCGCCTTCCTGCTCGACCGGCGTCAACCGGACCTCGCCGTCCTCGGTGGTGGTCACGCGCAGCAGCGTTCCCGGTGGCAGCAGCTCCGCGACATGCGGCGGCAACGGCAGCGAGCCGTCGGTCGCGACCACGGCGAACTCCTCACCCGAGCGGCCTTCCGACGCGATCCGCCCGTCCTTGATCGTGATCGTCCGCGGGAGCACGGCGGCCACGTCCGGGTCGTGGGTGATCAGCAGCACGGTCATACCGGTCGCCTTGTTGATCGTCGAGATCGCGGCCAGTACCTCGTCGCGTGCCCGGTGATCGAGCTGGCTGGTCGGCTCGTCGGCCAGCAACAACCCAGGGAACGTGGCGATCCCGACCGCGACCGCGCACAGCTGGATCTGACCGGGTGTGAGCCGTTCCAGCGGAGTGTGCGCATGGTTGCTCAGGCCAACGAGATCCAGTACTTCCTTCGGCGCCGGGAGCGGTCGGCCTTTTGCTGCGGCGCGTTGCGCGTACCGGACATTGTCCTCGGGCGAGAGGTACGGGATGAGATTGCGTCCGGCCCCCTGCAGCACGATGCCCACGTCGCCGGCACGCATCCGGTCCAGCTCGGACTCGGTCATGGTGGCGATGTGATGCTCGCCGATCTGCAGTCGCCCGGCGCTCGGGGTCAGCAACCCACCGCAGAGCTGCAGCAGCGTGGACTTCCCGGCGCCGGACGGCCCGAGCAACCCGACCAGCTCGCCCGGCCGGACACTGATCCCGATTCCGGACAGCGCGGCGACGTCGTGCCCTTGGCTGCGGTAGATGTGCACCAGGCCGGTCGTGTTGATCGCGAGGCCGGTCATGACAGCTCCTCCCGGATCCGGGTATAGCCGGCCCGCCGGTTGACGCCGGTGCCGAGCAAGAGGGTCGCCGCGGTCATGATCGCCGTACTGATCACCGTCAGCGCCAATGCGACGCCCCAGTTGGTGGCGAGGTCGAGGGGGATCGGCGACGGTTGGCTGGTCGGGGCGAACAGCGGGATCATCGGCAGCGCGACATGGGCGCCCAGGATGCCGCAGGCCGAGCCGAGCAAGGCGGCCAGTGCGACCGGCCCGGTCTGCTCCCACCTCGCCGCTCTGCCGGTCGTAGCAGCCGGTACGCCGGTGATGCGCAGGCTCGCGTAGTCCTGGGCCCGGGAGCGCCACGAGGTGACGATCATCAGCAGCAGCACGATGATGGCGAGCGCCCAGCCGGCCACACCGATCACCGGTGTCAGCTGGAGGGCCAGCGCGCTCGCGGAGCGGCCGTAGGTGGCGACCTGGTCGGACTTGCGGTCGATGAGGGTCGCCAGGATGCCGGCCTTGCCCAGCTCGTCGATGATCTGTTGCGAGTGGGCCAGGCCGTCCTTGTTCAGCCAGAGCTCGAAGTCGGTACTGGTGTCGGCCACGCTGCCGCCCAGCCGGCGTACCGTCTCCAGATCGACGACCGCGGTGTGTTCGCTGTAGCGCGGGATCGCGGTCTGCAGCCGGTCGAGCTTCTCTACCATGAACGCGAGGCCGTCCAGGCCGGGCACGGTCTGGGACTGGGTGACCGCGTACTCCGGGCTGATCAGCGCCGGCACGGCGACCGGGATCCGGGTGGTCTGGACGCTCACCTCGCGGCCGATGCTGGTGATGCCGAGGATCAGGCCGCCCGGCGGGCCGTCGGTCGCGCTGATGCTGCCCAGGTTGACGGCGTCGCCTTCGGCCTGGTCGGGCGCGTTCCAGCTGCCGGCCTTGCCGAGCGGGATCGACGGCTGGGTGTCGGTGGCGACCTTGTCGATGGTGATCTCGCCGCGGATGCCGGCCGAGTCGCCCAGCTCGCGGGTGACGCCCAGCCGGATCAGGTCGCAGGTCTCGGGGCAGACGATCTGTTTGCTGAGCTGGACCTGTTTGCCGGCGTCCAGCTTCATCGGCGGGAAGTCGACGGTGAACCGGGACCCGGTGTCGTGGCTGAAGAGCGAGGCCTGGAGCACGACGGACTTGGCGGGTGGCCCGACCGGGGCCTCCTCGCCGTCCCCGGTGGGTGGGTAGTAGGGCTGCAGTGCGCCAGGGGTCGCGGTGATGGTCAGCCGCTCGCCCTTCAACGTGATCGGCGGTGGCTCGGTCGGGGCCTTGAGCTGCCGGAAGCCTTGGGCGTCGGTCAGCTGGTCACCGCGGAAGGCGACCCGCTGGTAGCTGTCGGGCTCGATCATCAGCGTGCGCAGGCCGTCCGGGTTCGACGGGGAGGAGAGCACGACCGGGGTCATCCAGCGCCGGTCGTGGTCGATCTTGTCGATCGCGGTGCTGAAGTCGGAGAAGACCCGTACGTCCATCGACAGCACACCGTCGGCGCCGACCTCGTACCCGGCTCGGTAGTCGCGGTTGCGGTCGGCCACGGACGAGGCCTGGCCGGCGAAGGAGACCAGTGCCGTCGCCACGGCCACCACGGCGACGATCCGGGTCACTGCTGGGCGGCGGGCCACCTGGAGCGCTCCGAGCGCTAAGCCGAGCTGTCCCCGGCGCAGTGCTTGCCTACTGATCAGGCCCGCTGTCGGGAGAAGGAGGTGGGCGAACGTCAGGCCTACTGCAAGCGCGAGCAGGCTTGGCGTCAGTACGGGCAGTGGACCCCGGCCGCCACCGGTCAGCGCGCCCAGCAGCCCGGCCGAGGCGACCACGATGACGATGACGTCGATCAGGCCGATGGTCCGGCCCCGGCGCCGCGGCACGATCCGGCGGAGCAGGGTCGAGATCGGCTGGCTGATGACCGCCCGGATGGTCCAGGCGACTACTGCGAGTCCAACGAGAGCCGCGAGGGCCGCGGCGGCCGGTACGGTCCAGGGCAGCTCCAGCGGAGCCCCGTCGTTCAGCCAGGTACTGCGTACCACCAGCAGCAGCCCGAACCCGACCAGCCCGCCCAGCAGTGTGCCGACCACGACCGGCACCGCAAGCTCGGTGGCCAACGACCGGCCCGTACGCCGTGAGCTGGCGCCGCGCAGCCGGGACACGGCCAGCTCGGGCCTGCGCTGGTCGACGACAGCGGCCAGTGCGAGGGCGAGCACCACGACGCCGAACAGGGCCACCTGGACCATCACCAGCGGGATGATCGTGGCGGCCTGCTTGCGCTCGGCGGTGATCCCGTCGATGACACTGCTCAAGGCGGAGGTGTTGGCCGTCTCGAGCGAGGCGCCGTTGACGTTGGAGTCCTCGGTGGCCTGACGGAGCTTTGCCAGGTCGTCGACCCGGGCTTTGCCTGGCAGTGGGTGGACATCCACGGTCGAGTGGGCGCCCCAGACGCCCTTCTCGAGGGTGTCGCGGGTGGTGAAGATGTAGTCGGCCGTGGCCGGGCGGGTCTCGCTGGCTGGGAGCGAGTGGCCGGTCGGGCCGAGGCCGTACCAGTACAGGTCGTTGTTGTCGGCGCGGTAGATGCCGACAACTTTGAGCTTGCCGCCACCGGCGTACTTGCTGGACTGGGCGTTCAGGGTGGAACCGATGTCGGCGCCGAAGTTCTTCACGTCCTGGGTCGAGACGGCGGCCTCGTTCGGGGCGCTCGGACACTTGCCTGAGGTCAGTACGAGCTTGTCGCAGTAGCCGTCCCGCCAGACCACCTTGCCGGTCTGATCCGGCTTGCCGAGCGCCCAGCCGACCTCGACCGACATGCCGTAGATCGGCGGGCTGAACAGCGGGCGCAGGTCGTCGGGGATCAGGGTGGCGATCCGCTCGGGCAGCACGGAGGCGTTGGGGCCACTGAGCAGTGGCGGTGGTGTCGACTCGAGTTGCCAGCTTGCTTGCAGCCACTGGCTGGTCAGGGTCTCCGTGGTGACCGTCTGCTCGACCGCGCGGGAGAACCACGGCGCGAACGTCGCGCACGCGCCGATCAGCACGCTCACCCCGGCGAGCACCAGCATCTGGGACCAGCGGTACCGCAGCGCCTGCTTCAGAAACATCAGTGGCTCACCCCTAAGCCGTTCCGCCCCTTGGACATCGATTCACTACCCGGCCGAAGATACGGAAATCCGGGGTCGGGCAGCTCGTCAGAGGTCAAATGACACAGAGTCGTTACTGCGGTATAGGTTTCTTGGCATGCGTGAATCCCACCTCGGAGAACTGACCGTTTCGGCCCTCGGCCTCGGCTGCATGGGGATGTCCCAGTCGTACGGCGTGCAGAGCGACGACGCGGAGTCGATCGCCACCGTGCACGCCGCGATCGACGCCGGCTGCACGTTCATCGACACCGCCGACGTGTACGGCGACGGTGCCAACGAGGAGCTCGTCGGGCGGGCGCTGGCCGGCCGGCGGTCCGAGGTGGTGCTGGCGACGAAGTTCGGCTTCCAGCGGGTCGGCTCGGACATGCCCAACGTGGTGAACGGGCGGCCGGAGTACGCGGCCTCGGCTCTTGATGCGTCGCTGCGACGGCTCGGAGTCGACTACGTGGATCTTTGGTACCTGCACCGGCGCGACCCGGAGGTGCCGATCGAGGAGACGGTCGGGGCGATGGCTCTCGCCGTGGAGGCGGGCAAGGTCCGGTACCTGGGGTTGTCGGAGGTGTCGGGGGAGACGGTGCGGGCGGCACATGCGGTGCACCCGATCAGCGCAGTACAGAGTGAGTGGTCGCTGTGGACGCGCGACCCGGAGACCGGCGTACTGCCGACCCTGCGCGAGCTGGGGATCGGGTTCGTGCCGTTCAGCCCGTTGGGGCGTGGCTTCCTGACCGGGCAGATCACTTCGCCGGACGACTTCGAGCCGGACGACATGCGGCGGGGGATGCCGCGGTTCAGCGGGGAGAACTTCCAGCGCAATCTGGATCTGGTGGCGCGCGTGCAGTCCCTTGCCGCGTCGAAGGGCGTGCTGCCGAGTCAGCTGGCCCTGGCCTGGCTGCTTGCTCAGGGCAACGACGTGGTGCCGATTCCGGGGACGAAGCGGCGGAAGTACCTGGCTGAGAACCTTGGTGCTGTGGACGTTTCGCTGTCTGCTTCCGAGTTGGCGGAGCTGGATGCGGCGTTCCCGCCGGATGCGGTGGCGGGGGATCGGTACGCGCCTGCTGGCATGAATCAGGTGGGCAAGTGATCGGTGTGACCGGGTCTACCGGTCAGCTGGGGTCGCGGATCGCTCGGTTGCTCGCGGCGGACGGGGTGGCGCAGCGGTTGATCGTGCGGGATCCGGGGCGGGCGCCGTCGTTGGCAGGGGCGGAGGTGGCGCAGGCGGCGTACGGGGAGAAGGCTGCGTTGCTGAATGCGCTGGACGGGGTCACGACCTTGATGCTGCTGAGCGCGACTGAGTCGGCGGACCGGGTTTCCTTGCATAAGGCAACTGTTGATGCCGCGGTGGCGGCGGGGGTGCAGCGGATCGTCTACACCTCCTTTGTCGGTGCTTCGCCGTCGGCGACTTTTACGTTTGCGCGGGATCATTGGCACACCGAGGAGCATGTGCGCTCGACCGGTGTGGACTTCACGTTCTTGCGGGACAACCTGTATCTGGACTTCTTGCCGGGGTTCGTCGGCGCTGATGGTGTGATCCGCGGGCCGGCGGGGGATGGGCGGGTCGCAGCGGTCGCGCGTGATGATGTCGCCGCGGTGGCGGCTCGGGTGCTGGTGTCGTCTCAGCACTCCGGGATGACCTATGACCTCACTGGGCCTTCCGCGTTCACGCTGACCGAGGCGGCTTCCTTGATGAGCACGGCGTGGGGGCGGCCGGTGCGGTACGAGCCGGAGACACTCGACGAGGCGTACCGGTCGCGCGAGGGCTTCGGTGCGGCTGCGTGGGAGGTGGCCGGGTGGGTCACGTCGTACGCCGCCATCTGTAGCGGCGAACTGAGCGGCGTGAGCAGCGCCGTCGAAGACATCACCGGCCACCCGGCCATCAGCCTCCCCGACTACCTCGCCAAGTCCTGAACCTCGCAGGCGGGACCTGCGCCCTGCGTCGCCGTATCAGCCTCGTGGGGATTGTCGACGGGACCTGAGAGAATGATCAGATGCCGCTCTATCGTGACGAGGCGATCGTGCTCCGGGTCCAGAAACTGGGCGAAGCCGACCGGATCGCCACGCTCCTGACCCGCGGCCACGGCAAGATCCGCGCGGTCGCCAAGGGTGTCCGCCGCACCTCGTCCCGCTTCGGTGCCCGCCTGGAACCCTTCAGCCACGTCGACCTCCAGCTGGCGACCGGCCGCACCCTGGACGTGGTCACCCAAGCGGTCTCCATCGCCGCCTACGGCGAAGGCATCGTCAGCGACTACGCCCGCTACACCACCGGCACGGTCATCCTGGAAACCGCCGACCGCCTGGTGGTAGAAGAAAAAGAACCCGCCACCCAGCACCACCTCCTGCTGGCCGGCGCCCTAAGAGTCTTGTCATCCGGTGAACGCACCCCCGGCCTGGTCCTGGACTCCTTCTTCCTCCGCTCGCTGGCCATCTCCGGCTACGCCCCATCCTTCGACGACTGCGCCAAATGCGGCGAACCAGGACCCCACCGAGCCTTCAACCCGGCCGCCGGCGGCATGGTCTGCAGCACCTGCCGCCCACCCGCCTCCACCATGCCGTCCCAAGCCACAGTCACTCTGTTGGCGGCCCTCCTAACCGGCGACTGGCCCACCGCAGAACGCACAGACCCCAGAACCCGCCGAGAAGCCACCACCCTCGTCTCCGCCTTCACCACCTACCACCTGGACCGCCTCCGCTCCCTCCGCCACCTAGACCTAACCCCCACCACCGCCCCCCAACTAAACCTCAACTAGCCCCCGCCCCGCCCCGGCCGCGCCCGCCCTGCGCCCGCG
>NZ_BAAAHK010000026.1:0-2960 GCF_039525325.1 Kribbella koreensis | reverse complement strand
TAGGTCGTGGGAGAGTAGGACGTCGCCGGACATTCACACTGTTAAGGGCCACCCACTCGGGTGGCCCTTAATGTTTGTGCCTGTACTTTTGTCTGAGCGCCGTTTTCACCTCGTACGACCGATAGGAGTCACCGTGGCTACGCCACCTCGCAACCCCCGCTCTGGTCCGGGCGATCGCTCCGGCCGTGGTTCGTCCGGCGGATCGGGTCGTGCCGGCGGCGGAAACACCGGCGGCCGCTCAGGCGGCTCAAGCTCCGCCCCCCGCGGCGGTTCCTCCGGCGGCCCTCGCGGCGCCTCATCTGGCGGCCCACGTGGCGCCTCGTCCGGCGGTCCCCGCGGCGGCAGCTCCTCAGGCGCCCCCCGTGGCGGCTCCAGCGGCGCCCCGCGCGGAGGCTCGTCTTCCGGCGCGCCCCGTGGCGGTTCCGGCGGCTACGGCGGCAGCTCCTCCGGTGGTTCCCGTGGCGGTTCTGGCGGTGGATACGGTGGTAGCTCGTCCGGCGGTTCTGGTAGCGGTGCTCGAGGCGGTGCTTCGGGTGGGTCTTGGAGTGCTTCCGGTGGTGGGCGTGGAGCGCCGCGTACCGGTGGGGCTCGGCGGGATGACAAGCCGGCTCCGAAGCGGAACACGCGCTGGGACGACAAGGGCGACCCGGGACGCGACCCGTTCAAGGGACAGCTCTCTGACCGCGACGACCGCGGACCGCGTCGCGACGACCGCGGCGCGCCCCGGCGTGACGACCGTTCACCCCTAGGCTCCGATGGCCGCTCCGCCCCGCGCGGCGGCGACCACGGTGGCTACAGCCGCGACGAGCGCAGCGCCCCTCAGCGTGATGACCGTGGCAGTTACAACCGTGATGACCGTGGCGGATACAACCGCGATGACCGTTCCGCCCCGCGTCGTGACGACCGCGGCGGCGACAGCCGTGGTGGGTACAGCCGCGACGAGCGCAGCGCTCCCCAGCGTGACGACCGTGGCGGTTACAACCGTGATGACCGCTCTGCGCCGCGTGGTGACAACCGTGGTGACCGCGGTGGGTACAGCCGGGACGACCGGTCCGCACCGCGTGCGGCTGACCGCGGTGGGTACAACCGCGACGACCGTGGCGGATACGGCCGGGACGACCGGTCGGGGTCGCGTGGTGGGGCTGACCGTGGGGCTCCGCGTGAGGACCGTGGTGGGTACAGCCGCGACGAGCGTTCCGCACCTCGGCGAGATGACCGGGGTGGGCGCGATGAGCGTTCTGCGCCGCGTAGTGGTGGGTATCAGGGTGGGGCTCGGTCTGGGCCTCCTCGGGATGGGCGACCGACCGGCTTCAAGGGCGGCGCTCGTACTGGGCCTCGGGGCGATGACCGGACGGGGGCTGTGCCGCGTCGGGACGAGCGGACCGGATACCAGGACGCGGCTCCCCGCAATGATCGTGGACCGCGTCGGGACGACCGCAACGGGCCGCGCCGTGAAGAGCGTGGCGGCCGCGGGCGTACCGATCGTGAGCGCGGCGGTCGGGGCGTAGGGCGTGAGGACGAGGAGAGGGTCGGTCCGCGTAAGGACGACCCGGTCATTCCGGCCGGGATCACCGGTGCGGAGCTCGACAAGGGGATGAAGGCCGAGCTTCGGTCGTTGCCGCGTAGCCTCGCGGACCTGGTCGCGCAGCACCTGGTGGCGTCCGGCCGGTTCCTGGAGGACGACCCGGATCTCGCTTACCTGCACGCCAAGACGGCTCGACGGCTGGCGGCGCGGCTGGGCGGAGTACGGGAGGCTGTGGCGATCACGGCGTACCTGTCTGAGCACTACGCGGAGGCGCTGACCGAGTTCCGCGCGGTACGGCGGATGACCGGCAACCACGAGGTGCTGCCGGCGATGGCCGACTGCGAGCGTGCGCTCGGCCACCCGGAGAAGGCGCTGGCGTTGTCGCAGGAGAAGGCCGTGCTGACGCTGGAGGAGGGTTCGCAGATCGAGATGCTGATCGTGGCGGCCGGAGCCCGGCGCGACATGGGTCAGACGGCTGCGGCGATCCAGGTCCTCGACATTCCTGAGCTCACCAAGCGGACTCGTGCCGAGTGGTTGCCGCGGCTGCGGTACGCGTACGCCGATGCGCTGGCCGAGGCGGGTCGTACGGACGAAGCCCTCACCTGGTTCCACCGTGCTGCCGGCTCCGACCAGGACGGCTCCACCGGAGCCGCCGAACGCGCCGCCGAACTCGAAGGCCTCACCTTCACCGACCTCGACGAGGACGACGAAGACGAGGTAATCATCGAGGTCTTCGACGACGCCGACGAAGCCGAAGACACCGAAGACGCCGACGACGATGCCGCAGACAACTCCGACGGTGACGCGGCGTCCGACAGCGACGACTCCAACGCAGACGACTCGGACGAGGACGACTCCGACGACGCCGCATCGGACAGCGACGACTCCGCAGACGACGCGGACGACGACCTCGAGTCCGGCGACGAGGACGACTCGGATGAGGACGCGGACGACGCCGATGACTCGGACGGGGACGACGATTCGGATGACGACGATGAGTCTGGTGAGGACGACGCTGAGGATGGTGGATCCGCGGGTGATGAGGCTGCGGGTGACGACGCCGAGGGCGAGAAGGCCGGCGGGAAGTCGGCGGAGTAGTAGCTGGATGTAGTTGGTGAACGGCCCGGGTGGGTGGTGGAGAAATCCGCTGTCTGCCCGGGCCGTTCGCCTTGTCCGGGGGTGGTCGGCGTGGCGGGGCGTGGGGGTCACGGACCGACGAGAATGGCCCGATGACAGCCGACGCTGAAACAGGTCCCCCAACCCCCGCGGCGGTGCCCTCCGGCGCAACGAACGCCAAGCCAGCAACAAGCGCGTCAGTCGCCGACCTGTCACCCGCCCCGGCAGCGCACCCGTCGTCCGCCGACGTGGCGCCCGACCTGGCAGGACACTCGTCGTCCGCTGATGTGGCGCCCGGCCTGGCAGGACACTCGTCGTC
>NZ_BAAAHK010000025.1:0-43123 GCF_039525325.1 Kribbella koreensis | reverse complement strand
CATCCGCCTCGTCGGCGCCGTCCTGGCCGAACAACACGATGAATGGGCCGACGGACGCCGCTACCTCGGCCTCGAAGTCCTCCACCGCAGCCGACTCACCCTCATCACCACCACCGAGGACAACACCACCACCGGCGCCATCAGCGCCTAACCACACAACGACGAAGGACCAACCGTCGTACACCACTCCATGGGACTTGACCCCCCCAAGACCCCGGGACCCCCAAGACCCCCGCGACCCCGCGACCCCCGTGCCCCCCGGACCCCCGCGACCCCGCGACCCGCGCAACCCCGGGACCCGCGCGAACCGGGGCCCGTGCGACGCCGGGAGCCGCGCGACCCCGGGGATCCATGCGGCCCCGGGAGCCGCGAATCGCGGTCCTTCGCCGTGGGTGCCGCGTAGCAACGCCGGGCTGGCGGCAGGGCGGGGTGCTTAGGCGTTGAGGAATTCCTTCAGCGTCAGCGCGCGGTCCACGATCCGTAGTTCGCCGATGTGGCCTGCGAAGGCTTGCTCGATGTTGTTCGCGTAGTGGTTCGCTCCCAGCAGCCATGCCTTGCCTGCGGTCGCCAGCCCGTTGGAGCGGGTGGACGGATTGCGCAGCAGCTCTGAGGAGTCGATGTACAGCGTGGTGTGCCGTCCGTCGTTGACCACCGCGAGGTGGAACCAGCGGCCGGCCGGCGTCTCGTGTCCCCAGTTCGTGAAGGTGTCGTTCTTGTCCAGCGGGTAGACCGCCCATTGCAGCTCCCGCCCACCCGAGAAGGCGAGGTTGACCACCGGCTCCGACGGGTCACTACCGGTCTTGCCAGCGTCAGTGCCGGTACCAAGCCGGCTCAGCAGCCCTTCCCACGAATGATCGGCGCCATCATCGGAGAGCTTCACGAACGCCTCGATGGTGTACCCGCCCTTGAACGTCATCCGGTTCAGCGGCGCGTTGTCGGCCGTCCGCAAATACCCACCTCGTCCCGGGTTCTTACCGCCACCGAACACCCAGCTCGCATGCCCCGGCTGATCCGGGTGGAACTCGGCGGACGTCTTCAAGCTGTCCGCAGGGCTGCCCGGCAACAACACCGGCGTCAGATCGTTGCCCCGCCCCGAGTGATCCACCACCCGCGACCCGACCGGCCCATCGAGCCGCCAGTACGCAACCGTCCCCGGGATCACCAGCTCAGCAGCCGGCCGCGCAGGCCGTACCGGCTCAGGAGCGAACCCGGCAAAGCGAGCAGCGAAGTCGATCGGCAGGCTGAAGCGGTTGACGTCGCTGGTCAGCTCGACCTCCTGCTCGGCCAGCAGCGACCGGCGACCCGGTTTCTGCGCGAGGATCCACGGGTTGATCGTCTCGACATCGATCGTGTTCCGGACCAGGTCGAAGTGGTAGAGGCGGATCATCGCGCCGCCGCCGTAGTACCGGTCCTGGTAGTTGGTGATGTGCAGGTGGACGTCGTGCCCGGCGGCGTTCTTGCGGACCGTCCGGCCGGGCGGCCAGTAGTGGCCGTTCAGGGTCAGGAAGATCTGATCATTGCCGTCGACCAGCTGCTCCCAGACCCGGTTGCCGTGGTCGGAGAGGTACGCGACGCCACCGTCGTCGTTGGCGTACACGAGCTCGTGCGTCGTCAGGATCACCGGCAGCGTCGGGTGCTCGGCGATCACCTTGCGGGCCCAGGCGAAGCCCGCATCGGAGGGCCGCCAGTCCATTGCCAGCAGCAACCATTGCCGGCCGCCCGCGCGGAAGACGTGGTACGAGTTGTAGCCGTCCGGCGTCGAGCCGCCGTAGGTGCTCATCCGCTTGAACCGCTGCGGCCCGAACACGTGCAGGTACGGCGAATCGCCGCGCTGGTCGTCCTTGCTGCCGTCGATGTCGTGGTTGCCCGCGAGCACGCTGTACGGCATCCGCGCCCGGTCCATCACCGCGAACACCGGGTCGGCCTGGGCGAACTCACGGGCCTGCGCGTTCTGCGTGACGTCGCCGAGATGCGCGGTGAAGACGATGTTGTCGACGCCGCGCTGGTCGATCAGGTACTCGAAGGTCGCGGTCAGCGGCGCCGAGTCGCCCCGGTCCTCGTCGAACATGTACTGCGTGTCCGGTACGACCGCCAGCGTGAACCGCGGATCCTCCACATCGGGCCGGCCCGACGAAACGCTGCTCGCCGACAGCCCGGCCGCCGATGCCGGTGCCCCGCTCACCGCACCTCCGACGACCGCCGCGCCCGCCCCCAGCGCTCCCGCCTGGAGGAGCCGCCGCCGACTCGTCCCGCCCTCTGTCTGTCCCGCAGCCTGCTCGCCCATCGGTGCCTCCGGCCTAGAAGCCGGGTGCCTCACGCCCCGGCGCATCGCCTGGCACTCTAGAACGCCTTTGTCCTAACCAACATGAACGCCAAAAGAACTACTCGAAACCCTGCGCGATCACCGCAGGCAGACCACCCGAACGCAGCCCGGCCAGAACGCGCGCCTCGTGCGGTACGACCGGATCCGGCAGCTTGTCGAGGGAGAACCACTCGAGGCCGGCCGCCTTGCCCGGCTCCATCAGCCGGGGCTCGCCGGTCCAGCGGGTGGCGGTGAAGAAGAAGTCGACCCGCTCGTCGATCGGCAGCCCGTTGCCGCCGGTCCGGTGCATCGCCGTGACCGGCACCAGGTCGGCCGGATCGATCTCCACCCCGACCTCCTCGCGGACTTCGCGGATCGCCGCCGCCAGTACGGACTCGCCCTGCTCGACATGCCCGGCCGCCATCGCCCAGAAGCCGTCCATGTACCCGGTGTTGGCCCTCAGCAACAACAACACCTCGTCGCCACGCCGCAGTGCCACATACGCCGCGGGAATCACCCGAAACCGATCCATGCGCCCCAACCCTAGGTCCCCGGACATGAGCGAGGGCCGCAAGGGGATCCCCTTGCGGCCCTCGACTGAGAAGCTCAGGCCTTGTCGGCGATGTCGTCGTTCTGGCCGTCCAGCCCGTCGAGGCCGTCCTTGGCCTTGTCGACGCCCTGGTCGATCTTGTCGCCGTACTTGCCGCCGGTCTTCTCGTCAACGAAGTCGCCGGCCTTGTCGAGACCCTCGCCGACCTTGTCGCCGTGCTGGTCGACCAGGTCGCCGGCCTTTTCCTTGAGGTCCTCGGCCTTGCCCTTGAACTTGTCGAAGATGCCCATCTCGGGGGCTCCCATTCCTAGCGTAGTGAACTACTTACAGACAGCTAGCGGTGATCTTCCCACCAACAGGGCCCCAGGTGTGGGAGGTGGGTCAGGCGAGATCGCGGGGTCCGGATTCGACGTCGCCGCCGGAGTCCGTGCCCTCCTCGTCGCCGTCACCGTCGAGGTCGCCGAACTCGACGTCGCCGCCGCTGAGCTCGACATCGCCGCCACTGGCCTTCAGCTCGACGTCGCCGCCGCTCTGCTTCAGCTCACTGACCTCGTCGATGCCTTCTTCGCCGGCCGCCGCGGCTTCTTCTTCGAACTGATTCGTCACGAATGTTCCTCCCGAGTCAAGGTGCTGCGATGTGTTTCGGCCCCCCGAATCGCCGATGCGGTCCGGACCGTAACTCCTTGCCACGTTCCTATCGAACTCAGGGGGTCACCACAACCCCGATGACGGTTCCTTGTCCCAGAGTTCACGCCGGTCACCGGGCCCGGCGACCGGCACTGTCACACTAAGAGGATGGTCGAGTCACTCGTCGTCGCCGTCGTCGGCCCCACGGCGGCCGGAAAATCCGACCTGTCGGTTGCCCTCTGCAAGCAGTTCCCGGACGAGCCGGGCACGGACGAGTCGGGCACCGGCGAGGTGGTGAACGCCGACGCCATGCAGGTCTACCGCGGGATGGACGTCGGGACGGCGAAGATCACGGTGGCCGAGCGGTCCGGCGTACCGCATCACCTGCTCGACATCCTCGATGTCACCCAGACCGCGACGGTGGCCGAGTTCCAGCAGCTGGCCCGGGCCGCGATCGACGACTGCCTGCGGCGTCAGGTGGTTCCGGTGCTGGCCGGTGGGTCCGCGCTTTACGTCAGGGCGATCCTCGACGACTTCGAGTTCCCCGGTACCGATCCTGTACTCCGCGAGCGCCTCGAGGCCGAGCTGGAGGAGCACGGCTCCGGCGCTCTGCACCAGCGACTGGCCGAGGTCGACCCGGCGGCCGCCGCGCAGATCCTGCCGAGCAACGGCCGCCGCATCGTCCGCGCCCTCGAGGTCATCGAGATCACCGGCGGCCCGTACGTCGCCACGCTGCCCGAGCACACGTATGTCTACCCGGGCGCCGTCCAGCTCGGACTCGACGTCCCGCGGCCGGTCCTGGACGAGCGGATCGATCGCCGGGTGGACCGGATGTTCGACAACGGTTTCGTCGACGAGGTGGAAGACCTGCTGGGCAAGGGCTTGCTGGACGGTCGTACCGCGAACCGCGCGCTCGGCTACTCGCAGGTGATCGCGTTGCTGCGCGGCGAACTGTCCGAGACCGAGGCCCGGCAACGGACCGCCCAGGCGACCCGGCGCTTCGCCCGCCGGCAGGACTCCTGGTTCCGCAAGGACCCCCGGATCACCTGGCTGCCTTGGGATGCGCCCGACCTAGTAGACCAAGCATTGCGAGTGATCCGAGGCAACCATCTGAGCCCCACCGGCGTAGTTGAGGTGGAAGAGGGCCTGGGGGCTGTCGATGCGAGGGGGTGACCGTGAGGCCGAGTTCCGCGAGTACGTCGTCGCGGACCGCAGCAGACTGATGAGAACGGCGATGTTGCTCACCGCGGGGGATGTGCACACCGCCGAGGATCTGGTCCAGACCGCCTGCACGCGGGTGTATGTGCACTGGCACCGGATCCGGCACGAAGGCGCCGGGCCGTATGCGCACCGCATCCTGGTCAACGCCTTCCTGGACGAGCGCCGCCGGGCCGGCCGCCACCCCGAGGTGGTGACCGCCGAGACGTTCGAGCCGAGGCTGTCGGAGCAGACGGATCCGGTGGACACCCTGGCCGTCCGCAAGGCGCTGCTGGACCTGGCGCCCAGGCAACGGGCGGTCCTGGTGCTCAGGTACTTCGAGGATCTCGACGTCTCCAGCTGCGCCCGGATCCTGGAATGCACCGAAGGCACCGTGAAGAGCCAGACCGCGAAAGCTTTGAAACGACTGAAGGACCTGATGGCCGACGACCCGGCCACGGATCCCGCGACGGGGAGTACCGACAAGTGGACGACGTGAAGAAGCTGCTCCAGGGGTTCGCCGACCATGCGGTCGACGGACTGCCGGCAGCTGACGTGGACGCGGACGTGGCGCGTGGCCGCCGTGCGCTGCGCCGGATCAGGGCGCGCCGCCGCGTCACGGGCGTACTGTGCATCGCCGCGGCGACGACCGCGGTGCTCGCCGTCGGGAACCAGGTCAAGTGGTGGGGCGCGGGCCAGTCGGAGGTCGCGGGGGGCCCTCAAGATGCTGCTTCCGCCGCGGGCGCCGAGGCAGGCAGCCCGATGGCGAAGTCGGCCGAGCCGAGCGCGGGGGCCGACGAGAGCACGATGTCGACCTTCGGCGCCGCCGTCACGCTGATCGCCAACCGGACAGCCTGGAACAACATCAGCTGCTCGCTGGCGCCGGAGGGCTGGGCGCTGAGAGCGCCGCTCGACGCCAACCACATCCAGCTCGCTCCGCCGACCATGCGGACCGCTGATCTCGGCGCCGACGGTGGACTCGACGTCCAGGCGATCGACGCGGCCCGGAGCCTGCAGGGCATCCGGGTGTCCGAGTCCGCGGGCAAGGTCTTCCACCTCGGTACCAGCGAAGGCCGCGAGTCCGGCCAGGTGCCGCTCGGCGACCGCTGGCTGCTGGTCCAGCTCCCGGCCGGCAACAAGGACTGGAACGACGATCTGCTCCGCCGCTTCATGGCCTCCTGCACGGTCAACTGACGATACGGACTCGCTAGCGCGCCGTGTCGGAAGTTCCGTTGCGCTACCGGCGCCCAGGCACGCACCTCACGGCAGCGGAGAGAAGGCCACGATGGAAAAACATCGAGGTCTTCCCTCCGCCACCGCGAGGCACGCACCTGACCACCGCTACCGCTAACGGAACTTCCGACACGGCGCGCTAGGAGTGGCGGACTGGCTCCGGAGCGGGTAGGCAAGGGCCTGTCCCTGTACGCCGAACCCGCGGAGGACCCGTGACCCCCACCCGCCTGGCCGCCACCCTGACAGCGGGAACGCTCGTCCTGGCCGGCCTGACCGCGAGCACCGCGGCCATTGCCCAGCGCACCGCCGAGCCGCCTCGCCAGCTTGCCGCGCAGACCGACGACCACACCGCGCAGCCCACCAAGAAGTACGCCACCGCGGTCGGCTTCGGCGGCGCCGTCGCCTCCGTGGACGCCGACGCGACCAACATCGGCGTCTCCGTCCTGCGCCGTGGCGGCAACGCCGTCGACGCGGCCGTCGCGACCGCCGCAGCGCTCGGCGTCACCGAGCCGTACTCCGCAGGCGTCGGTGGGGGTGGCTACTTCGTCTACTACAGCGCGAAGGACCGCAAGGTCTACACGATCGACGGCCGCGAGACCGCACCCGCGACGATGCCCGAGGACGCCTTCCTCAACCCGGCGACGCCCGGCAAGCCGTACACGTTCTTCCCCGACCTGGTGACGTCCGGCGTCTCGGTCGGCATCCCCGGCACGCTCGCGACCTGGGACGCCGCCTTGCACTCGTGGGGCTCGCTGTCGCTGGGCAAGGCGCTCAAGCCGGCCGCGGACCTGGCCGATCGCGGGTTCGTGATCGACCAGACCTTCCGCAACCAGACGCTCGACAACAAGGCCCGGTTCTCGGCGATCACGCCGACGGCCGCGCTCTACCTGCCGAACGGGGACGCGCCCGTCGTCGGGTCGGTGTTCAAGAACAAGGACCTCGCCAAGACGTACGAGCTGCTCGGCAAGAAGGGCCCGTCCGCCTTCTACACCGGGCCGTTGGCGCAGGAGATCGCGACGGTCGTGCAGACGCCGCCGAAGGCTCCGGGCGCGACGCTGCCGGTGATGCCCGGCCACCTCACCACGGCCGACCTGGCGAAGTACAAGGTGATCAAGCAGGCGCCGACGAAGGTCTCCTACGACGGTCTGGACGTCTACGGGATGGCGCCGTCTTCGTCCGGTGGGACGACGGTCGGCGAGGCGCTCAACATCCTTGCCCCGTTGAAGCTGTCGACCCAGTCGACTCCGCAGGCGTTGCACTCCTACCTCGAGGCGTCGGCGCTCGCGTTCGCCGATCGCGGCAAGTACGTCGGCGACCCGGCGTTCGTCGACGTACCGCAGAAGGAGCTGCTGTCCAAGGGATTCGGCGCCGAGCGGTCCTGCCTGATCGACCCGGCCAAGGCGGCGGTCAAGCCGCTGCAGCCCGGTTCGCCGGACGGCTCGTACTCCGGTTGCCCGGCCGGTATCGCGCACGAGGACAAGGCCGACACCGAAGGCCTGTCGACGACGCACCTCGTTGCCGCCGACAAGTGGGGCAACATCGTCTCGTACACGCTGACGATCGAGCAGACCGGCGGCTCCGGCATCCTCGTCCCCGGCCGTGGTTTCCTGCTGAACAACGAGCTGACCGACTTCACCGCGATCCCCGACCCGGCCGACCCGAACCGGATCCAGCCGAACAAGCGGCCGCGGTCCTCGATGTCGCCGACGATCGTGCTGAAGAACGGCAAGCCGTTCCTCGCGCTCGGTTCGCCGGGTGGCTCGACCATCATCACCACCGTGCTGCAGACGCTGACCAACCGGCTGGACCGGGGGATGACCCTGCCCGACGCGATCGCCGCGCCGCGGGCGTCCCAGCGCAACACGGCCAACGTCACGGCCGAGCCGCCGTTCATCGACGCCTATGGGACGGCGCTCAAGCCGTACGGCCACACGCTGGTACCGGCGGGTGACGCCCTCACGTCGGCTGCCGAGATCGGTGCGGTCGCCGCGCTCGAAGTACTGCCCCACGGCGGTTATCTCGCCGCGGCCGAACCGAAGCGTCGCGGTGGCGGCGCGGCCGGCACGGTCGACCAGCTCTGGCCGAACTAACCCTTCTTCAACCTCTTAGGAGCAGTAGGCAACGGCGGCGGCTCGACAGCCGGCGGTGCTCCGGCATCACCGGCGTCGAGCCAGCCGTCGTACTGCGTGACCAACGGCTCGACCACAGCCAAATCAGCACCACCCGGCACGAGGACCATCCACGGATGGTCCTCGTCGTCGTCTTCCCCCTGAAACCGGTCCCGCCGCACGACAGCGTCGAGCTGACCAGCCACCTGCTCCGCGTCCTCCCGCTCCCAGAAGTACGCGACCACCTGCTCACCCATGCGCAAACCGTACGACGAATCCGTGCAACCGATCGACGACCCGACCTGTAGTTCAGGGTGGAGATCGCACCGAGCAATGGAGGGCCGATGGCTGGGCCGCAGGACAAGGAGTATCTGGAGTACGTCGCCGCGCATCGCGGGCGAATGCTCAGGACCGCGAGGCTGCTCACCCTGGGCGACACGCACTGGGCCGAGGACCTGGTCCAGGTCGCGTTGACCAAGCTGTACGTGCACTGGAGCAAGGTCCGGCACGAGGAGGGCGCCGCGTCGTACGCGGACCGGATCCTGGTGAACGCCTTCATCGACGAGCGGCGCCGGTTGTGGCGCCACCGCGAGACGGCGACGGCGGAGATGCTCGACGCCGCGCCCACCCCCGGGCCGGACCAGGCCGACCGGCTGACCGTCCTGGACGCCCTGGCCCAGTTGCCCAAACGCCAGCGGGTGGCGGTGGTCCTGCGGTACTTCCGCGACCTCGACACCGCCACCGTGGCCGAACTGATGGGCTGCAGCCAGGGCACCGTGAAGAGTCAGACGGCCCGCGGCCTGGAGAAGCTGCGCGATCTCATCGACAACCCCCTGGAAACCTTGGAGCGCGTGCCATGACCGATCTGAAGACCTTGCTCGACCAAGCCGCCGGACCCGACCCGATCCTCACCGACGACGACCTGCTGGGCGACCTTCGCCGGGGCAAGCGCTCGGCTCGCCGCCGGCAGTTGGCGGGGGTGGGCGGGGGCGCCACCGTGCTCGCCGTGATGGCCGTGGGGGCCTGGGCGGTGCTCCCCGGAGCTCACGACACCGGCCTTGGCTCCGGGCCGGCGGGACAGCCCGCCCCACCCGCCAACGCTGTCCTGCCGTCGTCGGTGCCTACGACAGCCAAGTCCGGGCCGCCGGACCGCACGCACCCGCCGGTCCAGGCCCCGGCACCGGCCACGCCCGTCAAACTCGTCCCCGACGGTGTCGTCCGGCCGGGCACCGACCTCGTCTGCGGCCTGAAGCCCGAGGGCTGGGAGCCGGTCGTCTACAAGTCCTCGAAGATCGCGTCCTCGAGCCTGGTCTTCCAGAACCCGGAGCTGGACCCCACCAAATACGACGAGTCCAGCACCCGGCTCACGGTCCGGCACGCCAAGATCTGGAACGAGAACGGGCAGATGCTCGTCGAGAAGTACGGCCAGACCTGGGAGAGTCTCCCGCACGTGATGGCGGGCTCGCGGCAGGCCGTCGCGACCTTGTCCGACCTGCCGAAGGCGATCACCTCGCGGGACGTGCACATGCGGATGGGTCCCACCCAGCTGCTCCAGACCACAGGACCCCGGGCCCTCGGCTGGGACCTGCCGACCCTGCTCCGGTTCACGGCCTCCTGCAGCTTCGCGAAGTAGCGGCCGTAGGCTTGACCGCGTGAGTACTTTCCCCTGGCTCAAAGGGCACGGCACGGAGAACGACTTCGTGCTGTTGCCCGATCCCGACGGCTCCGTGCACGGTGAGCTGGACGCGAGTGTCGTCCGGTTCCTGTGCGACCGGCATGCGGGGCTTGGCGCCGACGGCGTGCTGCGGGTGATCGAGGGGTCGAAGCAGGCGTACGTCGAGGACGGCGGCGACTGGTTCATGGACTACCGCAACGCCGACGGCTCGATCGCGGAGATGTGCGGCAACGGCGTCCGGGTCTTCGTCCGGTACCTGGCCGAGGCCGGTCTGGTGGGCGACAAGCCCGTCCGGGTGGGGACTCGCGCCGGGGTGAAGGAGGTCGTGCTCAACGACGACGGCACCATCACCGTCGACATGGGCGCACCGGCCCTCCCCGGACCGGCCGGCATCGTCGTGGAGGCGAACGGCCACCAATGGCCCGCCCTCCACGTCGACATGGGCAACCCGCACGCCGTGGCCTTCGTCGACTCGCTCGATGAGCCGGGCAACCTCTGCGACCAGCCCAGCTGGTCCCCGGCAAACGCGTTCCCGCACGGCGTCAACATCGAGTTCGTAGTCCGCAAAGGCCCGAACGAGGTCGCCATGCGGGTCCACGAACGAGGCTCGGGGGAGACCCGCTCCTGCGGAACGGGCACCTGTGCCGTGGCAGTCGCCGCCACCCGGGCGGCCCACCAGGCCCCACCGGTCATGTACAGCGTCGTAGTACCGGGTGGTTCTGTGACCGTGAACTGGCGCGAAGACAACCACCTGGAGCTCACCGGCCCGGCCGTGATCCACGCCCGCGGCGACTTCGACCGCTCCTGGCTGCCCGCCTGAACGGGAATTCGGCGCGCCGCTGGGTCGTTGGAAGTGAAATCGGGTCGCCTGTGTGGGTGAGCCGTGCCACGATGGAAGGTATATGACGACCCAATCGAACGCATACGACGAGACCACCGACGCCGACCTCGACCTGCTCCAGGACGACGTGCTCGACGACGAGGACAGCGACTCGTCGTCGGGTTACCAACGAGACCATGACTACTCCGCCGAGGAGAACACCGAAGGCCTAGAGCTGGAGGAACGCCAGGCACTGCGGCGCGTGGTGGGGATGTCGACCGAGCTGACGGACATCAGCGAGGTCGAGTACCGCAAGCTGCTGCTGGAGCGCGTGCTGCTGGTCGGCGTGTGGACCGACGGCAGCGCCGAGGACGCCGAGAACTCGCTCGCCGAGCTGAAGCTGCTCGCCGAGACGGCCGGTTCCGAGGTGCTCGACGGCGTGATCCAGCGGCGCAAGAAGCCCGACCCGGCCACCTACATCGGTAGCGGCAAGGTGGCAGACCTGCGCAACCTGGTTGCCGCGCTCGGCGCAGACACGGTGATCGCGGACGGCGAGCTGGCGCCCGCCCAGCTGCGCAACCTGGAAGACAAGCTGAAGGTCAAGGTGGTCGACCGGACCGCGCTGATCCTCGACATCTTCGCCCAGCACGCGAAGAGCAAGGAAGGCAAGGCCCAGGTCGAGCTGGCCCAGCTGCAGTACATGAAGCAGCGGCTGCGTGGTTGGGGTGGAAACCTGTCCCGCCAGGCCGGTGGCCGGGTGGGTGCGGCTGGTGGCGGTATCGGTGGTCGTGGTCCTGGTGAAACCAAGATCGAGACCGACCGGCGCCGGATCAACACCAAGATCGCCAAGCTGCGGCGTGAGCTGAAGGACCTGAAGAGCACCCGTTCGACGATGCGCCAGGAGCGTCGCCGGCACTCGATCCCGTCGGTCGCGATCGCCGGGTACACGAACGCGGGCAAGTCGTCGCTGCTGAACAGCATGACGAACGCCGGCGTACTGGTCGAGAACGCGCTGTTCGCGACCCTGGACCCGACGACCCGTCGTACGACGACGTCCGACGGCCGGGTCTACACCTTCACCGACACCGTCGGGTTCGTCCGGCACCTGCCGCACGACATCGTCGAGGCGTTCCGCTCGACGCTGGAGGAGGTCGCCGACGCGGACCTGCTGCTGCACGTGGTGGACGGCTCGCACCCGGACCCGATCGCCCAGATCAACGCGGTCCGTGAGGTGCTGGCCGAGATCGGTGCCGGCGACGTGCAGGAGATCATCGTCATCAACAAGGGCGACGTGGCCGACCCGATGGCGCTCGCGCCGATCCTGCACCGGGAGACCGGCGCGATCGTCGTGTCCGCGCACACCGGCGAGGGCATCGACAAGCTCCGCACCCTGGTCGAGGCGGCCCTGCCGAGCCCGGACGTGGCCGTCGACCTGCTGCTCCCGTACGACCGCGGCGACCTGGTCTCGCGGATCCACTCCGAGGGTGCGGTCGACCAGCTCGAGCACACCGGCGACGGCACCCGGGTGACGGCCCGGGTCCACGCCGACCTGGCCGGCGACCTCGCGAAGTACGCGTTCGTCGTCTGACCTGCAGCCCACTCGGTACTACGAAGACCAGCGGCCCCCGGGAGAGATCCCGGGGGCCGCTGGCTTGTGGTGCTCTGATCAGGTGATCAGTTCCGGGAGGAGATGCGAACCTTGAGCGAGGTGTTGTCGCGCGAGGTGACCCGGATGTTGACGCCGTTGTTCGGCACCTTGACGCTGTTCTGCGGCTGCGTGGCGTCCCAGTAGGACAGGCTGTCGTTGAACAGCGGCTGAGCTGCCTGGCCGCGGATGTAGCTGGCCTGGCCGTTCAGGTGCAGCGTGAACGAGTCGGCCTTCGTCAGTCCGAACGGCGCGTCGTAGCCGCTGACCCGCGGACGCCAGATGCCACCGTCGAGACGGTTGATCGGGGTCGGGTGCGAGTCGATCGGGAGGATTTCGCCCGAACCGGGGTGGACGTTGACGTTGTTGTCGCCCATCGAGGTGTCCCAGTAGGAGATCAGCAGACCCTCCTGCATCGGGAAGTGCTCCACCTTGTCCGGCAGGCTGTTGGCCCAACCGAAGTTGTACGGGCCGGTCTTCAGGTTCTCGTCGTAGGAGACGTAGTTGCGGTGCGACGCGATGTAGTAGTTGTCGTACGGCGTGGTCAGCGTCGCGCCGACCGAGCTGAAGCCGTTCAGCGTCCAGCCCTCCGGCGTCGCCTCCGCACCCGAGCTCAGCACGGTGGTGGCGCCGTTGGTCACCTTGATGTCGTCGACGTGGATGCCGAAGCCACCGGTGTTCGGGTCGGTGGTGTAGCGGAACTGCAGGCCGACCGTCTTGCCCGCGTAGGCGGACAGGTCGAACGTGGCCGGCTTCCAGCCGTTGCTGTCACCGTCGATGCCGTTGCCTTCACCCGGGTGGGTGATGTTGCCGGCGATCGGCTTGTAGCCGGTCCCGTCGTTGACCTCGACGTAGGCGTAGTCACAGGCGGTGTCCGGGCCACAGTCCTCGATGGACCAGTTGGCCTGGAACGTCAGCGACGTGGTGCCGGCCGGGATCGCGACCTGACGGTTCATCGTGTGGGTGAAGTTGTCACCGCGACCGCTCCACCACGACTTCGCGCCGACAGCCGGCGGCTGCAGCGGCGACGTCACCAGCTTCTTCGGCAGCGTGACCACGACCGCCTGCGGGTTGGTCGAGTTGTACTCGTGCGGGCCGAGCTCGAGCTTGCGCTCCTGGCCGGCCGCGACGATCTCGTAGTCCAGCCAGCCCAGCTGCAGCTTCTCCCAGGCGCCGAAGTCGGCCGCCTGCTCGCCGATGCCGCCGTCGGTGGGCTTGCTGACCCGGCTCTGCGCCATGATCGACCACCAGTTGACGCCGTTCTCGACCGCGGCACCGGAGGTGTCGTAGAGGTCCGGCAGACCGAGGTCGTGGCCGAACTCGTGCGCGAAGACGCTGATCCCGCCGTTCTCCGGCTGGATCGTGTAGTCGCCGACCCACAGGCCGGTGTCACCGATCTGCGCGCCGCCGGCCGGGTTGTTGGCCGGGCCGCCCGCGACACCGACGTACCAGCGGTGCGACCAGATGGCGTCCTCACCCTGCTGCGGGTCGCCATCGGCCTGGTCGCCACCGGAGTGGACGATCTGGAAGTGGTCGATGTAACCGTCGGGCTCGTTGAAGTTGCCGTCACCGTCGTAGTCGTAACGGTCCCACTGGTCGAACGTCGCCAGGTCGGCCTTGATCTCGGCCGTGGTGCGGCCGGCGGCCTTCTGGTCGGCGACCCACTGGTTCACCGCGTCGGCGACCAGCGCCCAGGTGTTGTTGCAGACGTTGCCGACGCACGGGAAGCCGTTGGACCGGCCGTAGCGGGCCTCGTTGTACTTGACCTTGACCCAGTTGGTGACCTCGCCGTCGACGCTGTACCGGCCGGACGACTGCTTCTCGTAGTACTTCTTGACGGAGTTGCCGTCGCCGAAGTACAGCTGCTGGTAGTGCGCCTGGTCATAGTTGGCCTGCCAGACGGTGGAGTTGTCCACCGACCGGTCGGGGGCCGGGATCGCGTTGTGCAGCGGTCCCTCGAAGGTGGCCGGACCGGGGATGGCCGGCGCCTGGTCCTTGTCCGGGTAGTTCGGGTGCCGCTCGTTGCCGAACTCGGCGAGGACGACGAAGATCTTGTCGGTCTTCTCGCGGCTCAGCTCGACGTACTCGTCGACCTTGGCCTTGGCCGCCGAGGCGGTCTTGCCGGCGGTCAGGCTGCCCTTGACGCCCTTGTCCTTCTTGCCGAGCTTGACGACCGTGCTGGCGCCGCGCTTCTCGGCCTTGGCGGTCCCGTTCAGGACCTTCGTGAGGGCTTCCTCACGCAGTTCCCGGCGCTTGTCCTCGGCCGGGTTCGGCAGCTCGTCCGAGGTGGCTTGGGGCTCGCTCACCGCCGGTGCGGCGGCAGGCCCGGCCGGCAGCTGGGCGGCGTTGCCGGCTGAGGCCATACTCAAGCCGAACGTCGTCGCCAGAGCCAGGCTGAACAGCCCGGCAGATACTTTGCGCACGATTCCCTCCCTGTACAGAAAAAGCACGCCGCGCTTGTGACGCAACGTGTTCATGGCTCCCCCGAGCGTGTACTTCTGCGCGACAGTACGGGGAAAATCGGCGTTGCTGAAGTGGTTTCGCAGAATTTTCCACGCAACAGCGGGGAATCATGCACGCACGCAATGAGTAAGACCACTCAACACACTGGAGTAGGGCAACGCAGCGTCGCGGCCGGCCTGATTGGCACACTGTGCGCTATGGATGTGTCCCTGGGCGGCCTGCGTGCCGACGCCACCCGCTCGGACGGCGAGGTGGTCGACCTGATGCTGCCGCTGTGGCGGGCGCTGGTGGTCTTCCGGGTGATCACCTGGGGATTCGCCTGTTTCGGCGTCTGGAGCCGCTGGGACGGAATTGCCCGGCCGTCCGGCGCGGTGATTCAACTGGCCGTGATGGGCCTTTGGACGGTGATTGCGTCAATTGGTTACAGTCGGCATTGGGGCCGTCGCAATACGCGACTGGCATTCGCCGATCTGATCGTCTCGGTCGGCTGTATGTACCTGACCCTGCTGGCCCAGCCGCTGATCGACATCCGCGGCGGCGCGTCGGTCCTCACCTCGGTCTGGGTGGCCGGTCCGGTGCTCGCGCTGGCCATCTCCCGCGGTCGCGACGGTGGGCTGCTCGGCGCCGCGACGGTCAGCCTGGCGCTGCTCTCGCTGCGCGGGGTCGACAACGCGTCCAGGGTCCTCAGCAACGTCCAGCTGCTGCTCGTCGCCGGCCTGGTCGTCGGGTACGCCGCCAGCACGATGCGCCGGGCCACCACCAGACTGCGCGACGCGATCGCCACCGAGAGCGCGACCGCCGAGCGGCTCCGGCTCAGCCGGTCGATCCACGACGGCGTACTCCAGGTGCTCGCCCAGGTGCAGCGCCGGGGCAATGCGATCGGTGGCGAGGCGGTCGAGCTGGCTGCTCTCGCCGCGGAGCAGGAGGTCGCGCTACGGACTCTGATGGCGACCCGGGCCGCCACCGGTGATCGCGGCCGGATCGATCTGTGCATGCTGCTGTTGCCGCTGGCGACGCCGCGGGTGGACGTCGTCGTACCGGCTGGTCAGGTGCTGGTGGCGACCGCGCGGGCGACCGAGCTGGTGGCCGTCGTCAAGGAGGCGTTGAGCAACGTCAGCAAACACGCCGGCCCGGGGGCTTCGGCATGGGTGGTGGTCGAAGACCTGGGTACCGAGGTGTTGTTGTCGATCCGCGACGATGGGGTCGGGACGACGCCGGACCGGCTCGATGCCCGCGGGCACCTCGGGGTGAGTCAGTCGATCCGCGGCCGGATCGCCGATCTGGGCGGCAAGGTCACGGTCCGGACGGCCCCGGGCGAAGGCACCGAGTGGGAGATGAAGGTGAGCAAGACATGACGCGGGTGATGATCGTCGACGATCACCCCATGTGGCGTGAAGGCGTCGCGCGGGATCTGGGCAGTCGTGGGTACGACGTGTGCGCGACGGCTTCGGACGTGACGGGGGCGGTCAAGATCGCCCTGGCGACGAGGCCCGACGTCGTGGTGATGGATCTGCAGCTGGGCGACGGCTCTGGCGTCGATTCGACCCGGGAGATCACTGCGGCGCTCCCGGACACCAGGGTGCTCGTCCTGTCGGCCAGCGCGGAGCAGGCCGACGTACTGGCCGCTGTGAAGAACGGTGCCTCGGGGTATCTGGTCAAGTCGGCGTCGCTGGACGAGTTCGACGACGCGGTACGGCGTACTGCCGACGGCGATGCTGTCTTCAGTGCGGGACTGGCTGGGTTGCTGCTGGGGGAGTACCGGCGGCTCGGTGCCGGGCCGGAGGTGCCGCAGCTGACCGACCGAGAGACAGAGGTACTGCGGCTGGTGGCGCGCGGGCTGACCGCCCGGCAGATCGCTACTCGCCTGGTGTTGTCGCACCGGACGGTCGAGAACCACGTACAGAACACCTTGCGGAAGCTGCAGCTCCACAACCGCGCGGAGCTCGTCCGCTACGCGATAGAGAATGGGATCGACCAGGCCGAGTAGTACGCCGTACCGGTTGGGGCGGAACCGGTACGGCGTACTCGGCAGGGGTCTAGAGACCGTTGCTGTAGAGCAGACGGTTCACGGTGCCACCGGTCGTGCCGCCGGAGACGACGTTCGGGGTGGCGTTGGTCTCGATGTAGGACTTGACCGTGGCCGGAGTGGCCGACGGGCTGGTCTGCAGGTAGAGCGCGGCGACGCCGGCGACGTGCGGCGTGGCCATCGAGGTGCCGTTGTACGAGCCGGTGGTGTTACCGGGCAGGGTGGAGACGATGTCCGAGCCGGGCGCGTAGACGTCCACGCAGGAGCCGGTGCTGGAGTACGACGCGCGGGCATCCGTGCGGGTCGACGCCGCGGTGACCAGTGCGGTCTCGATCTTGCGGGGGAGCAGGTTGCAGGAGTTGGCGCCGGTGTTGCCGGCCGAGGTGGCCAGGAAGACGCCGGACCGGATCATGTTGCGCAGCGAGGTCTCCAGCGTCGTGTTGGCCGGGAAGTTCCACGACGTGTTGGCCACGGCCGGCTTCACGGCGTGGGCGGTGACCCAGTCGACGGCGGCGATGGCGCCGGACGCCGTACCGCTGCCGGAGCAGTTCAGCCACTTCACGCCGTGCAGGCGGACCGCCTTGGCGACGCCGTACGAGGTGGAGCCGATCGTGCCGGCGACGTGCGTGCCGTGGCCGAGGCAGTCGGTGTTGTTGGTGTCGATCGCGTTGAAGTCGAAGGTCGCGCGGCCGCCGAAGTTCGGGTGGCTCGCGTCGATCCCGGAGTCGATGATGTAGGCGTTCACGCCGCTGCCGGTGCGGGTGTAGGTGAACGAGTTCGACAGCGGCAGGTTGCGCTGGTCGATCCGGTCGATCCCCCACGACGGCGGGTTGGTCTGGGTGGTGTCGATCGCCTGGTAGGAAACGTCCTGCGAGATGGCGACGACGTCCGGGCTCTTCTGCAGAGCGGCCAGCTGGGCAGCGGTCAGCTTGGCGCTGAAGCCGTTCACCGCGGTGCTGAACTGGCGCTGCGGGGTGAAGCCGAGCTTCATCTTGCCGAGCGTGCTGCCCTGCTTGAGTTCGACGATGTAGGTGTCCTTGACCGGGGTCACCCCGGGGTCGGCGGACGCCGGCTGGATCAGGATGATCCGGCCGCTGGGGTCGGGCGCGGGAGCGGCGCTGGCGCTGCTCAGAGCGGTGGTCACGGCGATGACCGGCACGATGGCGGCGGCCAGGGTCAGACGGATGCTTCGACGCACGGGTTCCTCCTTGGGAACTCACATCACCCACCGGGGCGGAGGGGTGATCACACTCGGTCCACGAGGGACTACGGAGTGAGTGCGAGTGAAGTTAGGGCTTCCTCACCTGACGCGTCAATGAATTCACCAGCGCACTACTGCCACGGCACTGCGGTGTCAGCCCTTGTGTGCGTTCGTACACTGTGCCTTCCACACCCCAGTGGTTAGCTCTGTGTCACGACACCTGCACTCAGAGGTGCCAACACTCTGCGGAGGCTCCAAAGTGAAGTCGTCCCTGGTGCGCGCTTTGTTCGCGTTCCTCGTTCTCGCGGCGTCGACGTACGTCGTGCTGACGGCCAAGCCCGAACTGGGCCTCGACCTGCGCGGCGGAACGCAGATCGTGCTGGAGGCGAGCGACTCGCCGACGGTGAAGGCGAACAAGGAGACCACCGACAAGTCGCTCGAGGTGCTGCGGCGCCGGATCGACGCGCTCGGCGTCAGCGAGCCGAGCGTGAGCCGGCAGGGCGAGAAGCGGATCATCGTCGAGTTGCCCGGCGTGCAGGACCCGCGCGAGGCGGCCAAGGTGATCGGCAAGACCGCCCAGCTGACCTTCCACGAGGTGCTCGACATCGTCGAGACCAAGCCGGCCAAGCCCGCCGCGGGGGAGGTGTACCTGCCCAGCGACAACGGTCCCGGGTTCCTCCGGCTGGCCAAGCCCGCGATGACCGGCGAGAAGATCAGTGGCGCGGACGGCCTGCTCGATCCGCAGCAGGTGGCGCAGGGCTGGTTCGTCCAGATGAACTTCAAGGACGACGGCGGCAAGATCTGGGCGAACATCACCGGCAAGGCGGCCTGCGAGCCGGTCAACACCCCGAAGCGCCAGGTCGCGATCGTCCTCGACAACGAGGTGATCAGCGCGCCGCAGGTCGACCCGAGCGGCGGCAGCCAGCTCTGCAACATCGGCATCGGCGGTGGTACCAGCACGATCACCGGCAGCTTCACCGAGGAAGAGGCCAAGGACCTGGCCGCGCTGATCGAGGGCGGCTCGCTGCCGGTCCCGGTCAAGGTGATCGACCAGCGCGTCGTCGGCCCGTCGCTCGGCAAGGACGCGATCCAGGCCAGCGCCCTGGCCGGCCTGATCGGGGTCGCGCTGACCGCTTTGTTCATCACCGTCGTCTACCGGCTGGTCGGCCTGATGGCCGTCTTCGGCCTGATCGCGTACGCCGGCCTCTCGTACTCCGCGCTGACGCTGATGGGCGCGACTCTGACCCTGCCCGGCCTCGCGGGCTTCGTGCTCGCGATCGGCATGGCGGTCGACGCCAACGTGCTCGTCTTCGAGCGAGCGCGCGAGGACTACATCGGAGGCCGGACCGATGGCCTGAGGAGATCTCTGCGCAGCGGCTTCGACAACGCGCTGTCCGCGATCGCCGATTCCAACGTCACCACCCTGCTCGCGGCCGGACTGCTGTTCTTCCTGGCCGCCGGCCCGGTCCGCGGCTTCGGCGTCACGTTGAGCATCGGTGTGATCGCGTCCATGCTGTCCGCGCTCGTCATCACCCGGGTGCTGGCCGAGTTCGTCGTCTCCCGCAAGTTCATCCTGGACCGGCCGGCCGTCAGCGGCATCGCCGGACACGGCCGGGTGCGGACCTGGCTGGAGGAGAAGAAGCCGCCGCTGATGAAGCACAGCAGGCGCTGGCTGGTGATCACCGCGATCGCGATCATCGTCAGCGTGGCCGGCGTCGGCATCCGCGGGCTGAACCTCGGGATCGAGTTCACCGGCGGCCGGTTGCTCGAGGTCAGCACGGCCCAGCAGATCAGCCCGGACCAGGCCCGGGTCGCGGTGGCCGAGGCGGGTTACCCGAACGCGATCATCCAGTCCTCGGGGACGGACGACATCACCGTTCGTACGGGCACGATCAGCGATGACGAGGCCGAGAAGATCCGCGGCGCGATCTCCGAGATCGGCGGCGGCACGACCCTGATCCGCAACGAGAGCATCGGCCCGTCGCTGGGCAGCGAACTGCGCGACAAGGCGCTGATCGCGCTCGGGGTCGCGTTGCTGGCCCAGCTCGCGTACCTCGCCATCCGCTTCCGCTGGACGTACGGCGCGGGCGCGGTGCTGGCGTTGCTGCAGAACGTGGCGGTCGTCGTCGGCGTCTTCGCCTGGACCGGCAAACCGGTCGACGGGATCTTCCTGGCGGCGATGCTGACGATCATCGGCTACACCGTCAACGACTCGGTCGTCGTCTTCGACCGGATCCGGGAGACGCGCAACGCGCGCTCGACCGAGAATCTCGGCCCGGTGGTCGACACCGCGATCATCAACGTGCTGCCGCGAACGATCAACACCGGGATCAGCACGCTGTTCATCCTCACCGCGTTGCTCTTCCTCGGTGGCGACTCGCTCGGCGACTTCGCGCTCGCGCTGCTGCTCGGCATCCTGGTCGGCACGTACTCCTCCAACCTGACCGCGGCACCGCTGCTGGTCGAGCTGGAGAAGCGCTACCCGGCGCCGCCGCCGCGCCCGAAGGTCAAGCAACGCGACCGCGACGCCGAACCGGACCGCGGCGCCGTCGTCTGACAGTTGTCCACAGCCGCCCTGGTCGCACTTCGGAGATTGTCCGGGCGTGCGGCTAGGGTGATGCGGTGGGTGTAGATGTGCGGGAACTACTGGAGGCTGCGGTCTCCGCGATCGGCGGGCAGACGCGCCCGGGCCAGGTCGAGATGGCCGAAGCGGTGAACGGATCGATGCACGACGGATCGCATCTGCTCGTCCAGGCCGGGACCGGGACGGGCAAGTCGCTCGGCTATCTGGTGCCGGCCCTGATCCACGCGGTGGAGGACCGGCGGGTGGTCGTCTCGACGGCGACGCTGACGCTGCAGTCGCAGCTGGTCGACCGGGACGTGCCGGCTTTGCTCGACGCCACCGAGAAGCTGCTCCCGCGCAGGCCGTCGTACGCGATCCAGAAGGGCCGCAACAACTACGCCTGCCTGCACCGGATCCGCGAAGGCGCCCCCGACGACGACGGCATGCTGATCGATCTGCCGCCCGCGGGACCGGTCGGCCAGCAGGTGCTCGAGCTGCGCGACTGGGCCGAGCAGCAGCTGATCGACGGCGAGGCCGGCGACCGCGACCACGCGCCCTCGCATCAGTACCAGGCCTGGCAGCAGGTCGCGATCGCCGCCCGCGAGTGCCTCGGCGCGCAGAAGTGCCCGTACGGCGAGGAGTGCTTCGCCGAGAAGGCCAAGGAGCAGGCGCGCAAGGCCGACATCGTGATCACCAACCATGCACTGCTCTCGATCGACGCGTTCGAGAACCGCACGGTGCTGCCCGAGCACGACGTGGTGATCGTCGACGAGGCACACGAGCTGCCGGCCCGGGTCACCGGCGCGGCCGGGGACGAGCTCTCGCCACAGATGGTCGAGCGGGCCGCCAAGCGCGCCCGCCGGTTCATCGACGACGACAAGGCCGACGACCTGATCGACGCCTCCGATGCTCTGCGGGCGGCGCTCGACGAGACCCGCGAGGGCCGGATCGAGGCGGCCAACGGCGTAGTACTGGAGGCGGCCGCGCTGGTCCGCGATGCCGCCCGGTCGGTGTACTCCGATCTGAACAAGAAGTCCGACGACAAGGACGACGACCCCGACGGCGCGAAGCGGCAGTCCAAGGGCGCGGTCAAGGAGATCTTCGACGTCGCCGAGCGGGTCGCGGCGTTGAGCGACATGGACGTCGTCTGGATGGTCGATCGGGAACGATTCGGCCGCCAGCTGCAGATCGCCCCGCTCACCGTGGCGGGTCTGTTGCGTGAGCTGGTGCTGAAGGACCGGACCGTCGTGCTGACGTCGGCGACGCTCACCCTCGGCGGCGACTTCGACGCGATCGCCCGGCAGGTGGGGCTGCGGCCTTCGGACAAGCTCGCCGACGATGACGAGATGCCGTCGGTGGACACGGACTCGGAGACGGGGCCGCTGCCGTGGCGCGGGCTCGACGTCGGCTCGCCTTTCGAGTACGAGAAACAAGGCATTCTGTACGTCGCCAAGCACTTGCCGCCGCCGCATCGCGACGGGCTGGGCAAGAAGCAGTTCGAGGAGATCATCGACCTGATCACCGCCGCGGGCGGACGGACGCTCGGGCTGTTCTCCTCCCGTCGCGCGGCCGAGGCGGCGACGGCCGCGGTGCGCGAGGCGACCGATCTGAAGGTGCTCTGCCAGGGCGACGCGCAGCTGGGGGAGTTGTCGCGGGAGTTCGTGGACGACCCGGAGACGTCGCTGTTCGGCACCCTGTCGCTGTGGCAGGGGATCGATGTGCCGGGATCGACCTGCAACCTGGTGATCATCGACCGGGTGCCCTTCCCGCGACCCGACGAGCCGCTGATGGCGGCGCGGCAACGCGCTGTCGACGAGGCGGGTGGCAACGGCTTCATGGCAGTCGCGGCGACGCATGCCGCCTTGTTGCTCGCGCAGGGGACGGGTCGACTGATCCGGCGTACCTCCGATCGAGGAGTGGTCGCGATTCTCGATCCGCGCATCGTTACCGCTCGATACGGTGGCTATCTGCGCGCCTC
Organism: Kribbella koreensis; assembly: GCF_039525325.1. Taxonomy (NCBI): domain Bacteria; kingdom Bacillati; phylum Actinomycetota; class Actinomycetes; order Propionibacteriales; family Kribbellaceae; genus Kribbella; species Kribbella koreensis. The sequence continues at coordinate 20,735 of NZ_BAAAHK010000025.1, read as the reverse complement.
CTTGCCCCCGATGTGGCCGACCGCCGATCGTGAGAAGGTGCTCGGCGCCTTGAAGAGACTCCAGGACTGAGGCCGTATGGCCGGGACGGTTCCCCCTGTGCTGCCGATGATGGCGGCGCTGGGGACGATGCCGTCCGGGGCGGGCTGGTCGTACGAGATGAAGTGGGACGGCATCCGGGTGATCGCCGAGGTCGACGAGACCGGCTGCCGGTTGTGGTCGCGCAACAGCCGCGACGTGTCGGCGGGGTACCCGGAACTGCTCGGGCTGGCGCAGGCGCCGGGGTTGGAGCTGCCCGCGGTACTGGACGGTGAGATCGTCACCCTCGACGAGTCGGGGGCGCCGTCGTTCGGGTTGCTGCAGCGGCGGATGCATGTGCGCGATCCGCGTCAGCTGGCTCAGCTGATCAATCAGGTGCCGGTGTCGGTCCGGGTCTTCGACGTGCTGCGCTATGCGGGCGAGTCGTTGCTGGAGGCAACGTATGACGAGCGGCGCGGGCTGCTCGACTCGCTCGACCTCGGCGACCCGTTCTGGGAGATCCCGCCGGCGTACGACGATCCGGAGCAGGCGCTGGACCTGTCGGCCTCGCAAGGGCTCGAGGGGGTCGTGGCCAAGCGGCGCAAGTCGCGGTACCTGCCCGGCAAACGCAGCTCCGACTGGATCAAGATCAAGCCCGTGCACACCCGCGACGTCATTCTCTGCGGTTGGCATCCCGGCGAAGGCAACCGCGAGGGCAAGATCGGCTCCCTGTACTGCGGCGCCTACGACGCGCCGGGTGGGGAGCTCGTGCTGATCGGCAAGGTCGGCTCCGGCCTCGACTTCGCGATGCTGGAGGTGCTGGGTGCCGAACTCGCCGCCCTCGAGATCGACACCCCGCCTTTTGACACCTCCACCATCCCGGCCGGCGACCGGCGGGCCGCGCACTGGCTCGACCCGCTCCTGGTCGCCGAGGTCACCTACTCCGGCTGGGCCGCCGACGGCCGCCTCCGCCACCCGGTCTGGCGAGGCCTCCGCCTCGACATCGACCCGGACTCCGTCGTTCGTTAGCGTCCGACGTCCGAGCGGTTGGCGGCTGTGAGTATGTCGTAGCCCTCGCCGTAGGTGATTGAGCCTGCTTCCACCAGTTGGCTTGCCTTGCTGCCGACTGCGGTGACATACGCCTTGTGGGTCGGCCAGTCGGCCTCGGCATCGGGTAGGTCGTCGACGAGTGTGCAGCCGTAGCGCAGGTTGCGGTTGACGACTCCGCTGTCGACGTTGCCGGTCCACACGGTCGGCCTCAGATCCGAATGGGGACAGGGATCCGCCGGCGGCGTGTAGGACGCCAGGTTGGTCTGGTTCGTGTAGCCGTCCGGTCGGAGCAGCATGTAGTAGATGCCGGTCGGCGCCTGGGTCAGCCGGTACAGGCCACGATCGCGGATGACTGTCGCGGTGCCGCTCAGGCTGTCGATCATGAAGAGTCGGCTTCCCGTTACGGCGTACAGGTAGCCGTCCCGCCAGGACATCGCGCCATCCGCGGATCCGGTGCTGCCGTTGAAGACGGGGATCCGGCGGATGACCACACCTGTCGTCGGATCTGCGACGAAGACCGTGCCATCGGCCAGACCCCAGATGTTGCCGTCAGGCCCGATGCTCAGCTCGGTGATGCTGGCCGCGCCCGCGACCGGTACGACGTCCACGCTCACCGCACCGCTCGTCGGGTCGACCTTGACCAGGTGCGCCTCGGTGGTTCGCGGGTCCGTGCCTTGCCCGCTGTCGATGCTTGAGCCGGCCCAGACGGTTGAGCCGAGCGGCAGTACCGAAGCGATCGTCTCGTCGTGGACGACGTTGCGGAACACGGACAGGTGGCCGGTCGAGATGGTGTAGACGGACAGCGCGCCGCCGTACTCGCCGTACCCGGGAGTGGTGCCGAGGTAGACGCGATCGCCTTGCGGAACGACTGCTACGGGACGGTTCTGCAGATCACTGTCGACCAGCTGGAAGAGGACGCGTGGATTGGTCGGGCTCTCCGGGGCGTTCGGATTCCAGACCGACAATTGGCCGTAGGGATAGACACCGACGTACAGATTCTTGGTCGAATGCCAGTTCCACCCCTCGACCTGTCCCTGCCGTGCGGTCAGCGTCGCCCGCCCGGTCTTCGGGTCGTAGCTGGTCGTGGAGCCGTTGAGGAACGCGTTGACCAGGATCTTGCCGGTGACCGGGTCCGCGATCGTGTGCATCAGCGGCGCGCCGACGTACTGGAACGGCGACGTCCACTGATCCAGTACTCCGGTCTGCGGGTCGTACCGCCAGGTCCCGCCGGAGTAGTTGCCGCCCAAGCCGTAGAGCATCGGCTTGCCGTTGTCGGTGAACCAGCCGTAGCCGATCGCGGCACCGCGAGCCAGCCGGACACCGGACGGGACAGGCCCGACCGTGTTGGTCGCCGTGTCGTAGCGGATGAGCGCCATGTTGTTGGTGAAGTAGACGCCACCCGGGCCGACGTTGGAGACGCCGCGAGCGCTGAGCGGGTAGTCGGTGACTTGGCTGCCGGTCGCGGCGTCGGTGAAGGTGATCCGCTGCTGGGTCGCCGCGTCGATGACGATCAAGCGATTGCTGGCGTTGCCGAAGACCTTGCCGTCCACGTAGTCGAGGTCCTGGAAGTCCTTCGCCACCAGGTCCGGGGGAGTGACGTCCTGCTTGGCGCCGGTGGTGAGGTCGATGCGGATCAGCTTGGCGACCGGGGTCATCAGGCCGGCGTACAGGGCGTTGTGGTCCGGGTCGTAGACGGCGGCCCGGACGTACTGCTGCACCGGGTCGAGCGAGCCGTAGTCGGTGAACCGGTTGGTCGCCGGGTCGTACTTGAAGGCGTGGGCGTTCGGGAACGTCCCGGCGTAGACCGCGCCGTCGCGACCCGAGGTGAGGCCGTAGATGAACGTCTCGCCGCGGATCGGCTGGCCGAGATCGGTGACGGTGTGCGTGTCGGGGCGGTACCGGTAGAGGTGCGCGTTGGTGTAGCTGCCGACGTACACGCTGCCGTCGGTCGCGACGGTGATCGCCCACGCGCCGGCCGCGCCAGGTAGCGAGATGGCCCGGAGCAGTTCGCGGCTGTGGATGTCGACGACGTTGAGGGCCGCGTTCTCACCGGCCGGTACGGCGTACACGACGTCGCGGCCGTCGGGTTCATGGCCGAACGCGCCCTCCATCACGGTCAGCGAGCTGAGCGGGGCGCCGAGGTCCTTGACGGGATCGGCCGGCGCCGCCCGCGCGGTGAGGGGGATGGCGGCGGCGGTGCTGAGGATGGTCAGTGTTGCGAACAGTTCGAGGGCGCGCTGAAGCGGGCGGCGGCGCGGAATCATGGCGGTTCTCCCTGCGACGGTTCCATCGACCATAAAGCGGTCTTGACCGGAACGTCTACAGGCTGCGGACACCTATTTCGGACATGACCGTAAGGCTGCCCGTAGGGTCAGTTCGTGGAGCTCTCACCGCATTTATGGTTTGCAGTGCGACGGGGAATGACTCACTGTCGCAGACAAAAGAACGGCATCGATTCCAGACGTGGTCCGGAATCGATGCCAGCTACCGCCGGTGAATCAGTCGCCTGATTCGCGCCGGCTCGGAGCCGGCACCGCGAGCGCGGCCTCGATCTTGTCGGCCAGCTTCTCCGGCGTGGCGGTCGGCGCGTAGCGCGCGATCACTCCACCGTCGCGGCCGATCAGGAACTTGGTGAAGTTCCACTTGATCCGGCCCCCGAGCAGGCCGCCCTGCTCACGCTTCAGCCAGTTGTACAGCTCAAGCGTCTTGGAACCGTTCACGTCGATCTTGGCGAACATCGGGAAGGTGACGTGGTAGATCGTCGAACAGAAGTTCGCGATCTCGTTCTCGTCACCGGGTTCTTGGTGACCGAACTGGTCACAGGGGAAACCCAGCACCGAGAACCCTTGTCTGCGGTAGGTCTTGTAGAGCTTCTGGAGACCGGTGTACTGCGGCGTCTGACTGCATTGCGAGGCCGTGTTCACCACCAGGAGCACCTGGTCGCGGAAGTCGGAAAGAGACTGTTCATTGCCTTCGATCCGGGTGGCGCTGAAGTCATAGACAGTCGTCATAACTCAATCCTGACACGACACGCGCGACTCCGCGCGCCGTCTGAGATGTCAGACACGCCGCAGAACTGTTACGACCTTTCCGAGGATGACCGCGTCCTTGCCGTCGATCGGCTCGAAGGCCGGGTTGTGCGGCAGCAGCAGGATCTCGGTCGCGGTCTTCTTGAACGTCTTCACGGTCGCCTCACCGTCGATCATCGCGGCGACGATGTCACCGTTCTCCGCGGTCTGCTCCTGCCGGACGACGACCCAGTCGCCGTCGCAGATGGCCGCGTCGATCATCGACTCACCCTTGACCTTAAGCATGAACAAGGTGCCCTCGCCAACCATTGCCCTGGGCAACGGGAAGACCTCCTCGATGTCCTGCTCGGCAAGGATCGGGTTACCGGCGGCGATCTGGCCGACCACCGGGACGTAGACCGCGTCCGGGTGCGCGTCGCCGGCCCCGGTCTCGTCGTACGACGTCTGCCGGACGGCGCCGACCGAGCCGCGGCGGGCCACGTCGGCGACCTCGTTGGGGTAGCGGACCTCGATCGCGCGCGGCCGGTTCGGATCGCGGCGCAGCAGGCCCTTCTGCTCGAGCACCTTCAGCTGGTGGGAGACCGACGACGAGCTGGTCAGGCCGACCTTCTCGCCGATCTCGCGCATCGACGGCGGGTAACCACGGCTGTCGACCGAATCGCGGATCACGTCCAGCACCCGGCGTTGGCGCGGGGTCAGGCCGGTGGAGTCGGCGGGGCCGTCGGGCAGCTCGGAGACCGTCTTGGCGGCTGCTCCCGCGACAGGTCGATCGTCCTTGCTGGAACCGCTCGGCGTCCTGGCCATGGTCAGGCTTCTCCTCGGGTCGGGCCGGCGGTCGGGCACCGGCCAGGCTTTGTCGATTGAGAAGACCGTAGACCGAATCCTGAGATTCTTCAAACATCTGTTCGAAGGCGTGTCGGTTCGCACGTTTGTTCGCGTGTCAGGTTATAGGGCCTGCCGGGGCGGGAATTTCTCCGGCGTGTCCTGGTTGGAAATAGTTGCGAACCCCGGGTGGTTCGGTTAATCATTCGTACAGGCGTTCGATCGAACAGGTGTTCGGGTTGATCGAACGGGGCGGTCCGGCGGACCGCCCGGCGAAAACTGTCGGCGGTGGCCGGTAGACAGAGATCGACAGCAGGACACGAGGTCTGAACGAGGGTCTGGAGGATCCGATGAGCACTGCGGCACTGGCGTCAGGAGCCCTGACAACAGAGGTGACGACGCCTGAGGTGACCCAGGCGCCCGGCGAACCCCGCAGGCGCCGCCGGATCCCCGGCACCACCACCGAGCCCCTGCCCGTCCGAGCCTGCTCCGGCCCCGACCTCCTCCGCGAGCCCCGCCCGGCCGCCCGCACCACGCGCCGCACCACCTGGTCAGAAGACATCGAGCCCTCGGCTCTGCAACTGACCCGCCGAGGCAAACTCCTCCTGACCACGCTCTCGGTCCTGATCTTCGGCGCCGCAGTAGCAGTCCTGGGCCTCCGCGTAGCCGGCGTCCTGGACCCCCACCCCACCTTCGACCACACCATCCAGGTCCAGGTAGGCGCCGGCCAGTCCCTCTGGTCCATAGCCCAAGAAACCAACCCCGCCGAAGACCCGGCCCTGATGGTCGAAAAGATCGCCGACCTCAACAACCTGCACAACGCCGCCGACGTAACCCCCGGCCAAACCCTGCAGGTCCCGGTCCGCTAGCCCTGCGCCTTCCTACTGGCAGAGGGCGGTGTCTACTGCGTCTTCTACGTGGGTGGCTGTTTGCAGGGTGGGGGGGAGGGTGGTTACTGCGATGGTTGCCTGGCGGCCGTCGGGGGTGATGGCGTTGCGGGTTTCGTAGCCGGGGGCGTCGCCGCCGTGGCTCCAGGCGAAGCCGCCGCAGGAGAGTGTGAAGGTCTGGATGCCCAGGCCGTAGCGGGAAGCGCCGCGGGGGCCGGCGTCGGGGGCCTCGACCGTGGTGAGCATCTGGTCGAGTTGTGCGGGCGGGAGGAGCTTGCCGCCGATGAGGGCGGCGAAGAAGCGATTCAGGTCGCTCGGGGTGGAGATCAGCGCGCCGGCGGCCCACGCCATCGATGGCTCCTGTTCGGTGACGTCGACCAGCGGCTTGCCGGGCTCGGTCAGCCAGTAGCCCTTGGGGTGGCGTTCGCGGATCGTCTGATCGCCGGTGGCCGGCCAGTACGTGTGCTCGAGACCGATCCGCTCGATCACCCGCTTGGTGATCTCCTCGCCGAGCGGCCGTCCGGTGACCTTCTGCACCATCAGGCCCAAGATGATGTAGTTGGTGTTGCTGTAACTCCACTCGGTGCCGGGTGCGGAGGCAGCTCCATGGGCCAGCGCCAGATCGAGGAGTTGCCGCGGCTCGAAGTACGTGTGCTGGACCGGCAGATAGTCGGCGGCGACATCCTGGTCGTAGTCGGGCAGACCGCTGGTGTGCTGCAGCAGTTGGCGCACGGTGATGTTGTGACCATCGATCCCCTTGCCGCGAACCAGGCCGGGCAGGTACTTCTCGATCGGCTGATCGAGCTCGACCTCGCCTTCGCCGACCAGCTGCAGCACAACGGTGGCGACGAAGGTCTTGGTGTTGCTGGCAATCCTGACCTGACCATCGACAGGCATCTTCGCCTGGGTCTTCAGATCCGCGACACCCGCCGTGTAATTGCGGCTCCGGCCATCGCGATCCCGTACGGCGGCCAGCACACCCGGGAACTTGTCGTCCTCGACCAACCGGTTCAGCCCCTGCTGCACGACATCACCGGACCCCGACGCGGCAAGGTTGCTATCGGCAACGGCTGGCGGCGAGGCGGTGACGACGGCGGCCGCCAGCAGGCTGACCGTGACCGTGGCGGCGAGCGTAGTGCGTGAGAAAGACATAGCGTCACTTTCTGTTGGGCCGAGTTGCGTGCCCCAACAGCTTGGTCAGTGTGACCGGCCCGAACGATCCCGCAGCCTGCACGTTCACAGGTAGAGCAGGCTGTACCAATCAGCCCAGCAGCGACGACACCTGTACTACCTGGCCGGTTTCAAAAGATCGGTTGGCGGCCAGGCCGACGAGCAGCGACCGGGCGCCGTCGTGGTGGTCCGCGCCGCGGCCGAGCGGATCCTCAACCGGGTCGCCGAAGAGGGATTCGAGGAGTCGGGCGTCGCCACCGCCGTGCCCTTGACCGAGCTCGCCGTGCAGCAAGGTCTGCGGCGGCTCCCACAAAGGATGGAGTGTCAACAGCGCCTCGGTCTCGCCAGGCTTCGCGTCACCGTGCTGTACGGCAGTCGCGTACTGCTGCCCCTCCGGCGGAGTCGCAAACGTGTTCTCCCGGACCAGCAACTCCAACCGCCCGGCGCTCCCGTTGAACCCGATCCGGTAACCCTCCCACGGCGAATAAGCCGTCAGGTGATAGCTCAAAGAAGCACCGGTCGAGTACCTGACCAGCACCGCCATGTCGTCCTCGATCGTGATCCCAGGCGCGAAAACGTTCTGATCCCGGTGATAGCCGTCCTCATGCTCGGCCTCCAGATAAAGCTCCCGCAACTGCGCCGAATCAGCCAGCTTGATCGCAAACGGATCGTCCGCCGCAGCCGTCGCCCCAGCGGCCCGCTCGTAATCCCGCGCCAGCCCACGCTTCTTCCCGTTCACGTCCCCGTAGAAGAACAGCTTCCCGTCCGCGAACACCGTCACCGGTTCCGCGCCGATCCACCAGTTCACCAGGTCGAAGTGATGCGTCGCCTTGTGCACCATCAATCCACCGGCGTTCGCCTTGTCGCGATGCCAGCGCCGGAAGTAGTCGGCCCCGTGCCGCACATCCAGCAACCATTCGAAATGGACCGACCCGATCTCGCCGATCGCCCCCGACGCGAGCACCTCGCGGACCTTCTCGTGCACCGGGTTGTAGCGATAGTTGAACGCCACCCGGACGGATCCCGGCGCAATCTCCGCGGCCGCGAGAATCCGCCGGCAACGCTCCGGATCCATCGTCATCGGCTTCTCGGTGATCACATCCAACCCCGCCTCGAGGGCGGTCACGATGTAGTCGTCGTGAGTCCGATCCATCGACGTCACCACAACGGTGCCGACCCGCTGCTCGGTCAGCATCCGCGCGAAATCACCGGCCTCGTACTGCGGAACCGCCGCCGCCCCGAACTTCTCTGCCAGCCACCGGTTGTGCACCGCCATCCGGGTCTGGTTCACGTCACAGAATCCGACCAATTGAGCGCGGTCGGCGTACGGCCCGGCCAGCGCGTTCACGAAGGTCTGCGCCCGGGCCCCCAATCCGACCACGGCGTACCGGCGACGTTCCTGAGCGGCTGCGGACACGAAAGACTCCTCGTGAGATCGGCGCTGGCAAACGCTTGCCATGCAATCACGGCCGCTTTGTCAGTACAACCTGCTGTCCGAAACCGGACGGCTAACGCACCGTCGCCAGCCACAGGTCGGCATACCGCCGGCCATCCACCGCAGTGGCAACCTGTACCACCGGTGGCGCCGCCCCGAACGGGTCGATGGTCAAATCACCCGACCAATCCCGCGTATCGACGACCGTGCGCCCCCGGGACCAACTACCGGATAGCTCGACCCGCACCGGAAATGCCTGAGTCGTGAGCCCCTCAGGATCGATCACCGCACAAACCGCACCGCCGTCGCCAATGCTCGCGCCGTCCGACTTGTACAACTCACTCCGCTTCTCGATCAGCCGCCGCGCCAACTCGGCTGATTGCGACCCACCCAGCGCTTTCGCCTCGTCCAACGCGATCACCACGTCGTAAAAGACGTCCAGCCCGTACATGGTCAGCGGAATACCCAGCTCGCCGGCCGCGGCCAGTGTGATCGCCGCGGCCTCGGGGTCGGTCCAGATGTTGAACTCCGCCGACGCGGTCGCATTACCGATCCCCGCCGCGCCACCCATGAACACGATCTCGCGCAATCCCGCGGCCGCTTCCGGATAGGTCCGCAGCAGCAAGGCGATGTTCGTCATCGGCGCCAGCGGAATCAAAGTCACCAACTCGCCCGTCCGGGCAGCCTCCAGCAGCGCGTCGCGAAGAAGCTCCACAGCGTGCCGCGCGTCCGGAGTACGGACCGATCGAGGCCAGTCGAGGTCGCCGAGCCCGTCGGCGCCATGGACATGCGGTGCGGTCCGGACCGGTTGCAGCAGGGGGAGCGCGGCGCCACGACCGACCGGTACGTCCGGGCGGCCCGCTGCGTCGAGCACCGTCAGCGTGTTGACGACGACCTGGTCGAGCCCGACGTTGCCGCCGACGCAGGTCACCGCCTTGAGGTCGAGCTCCGGGTGGCGGGCGGCGAGGAGGAGCGCGCAGGCGTCGTCCAGCCCGGTGTCGACATCGAGGATGACGGGTCTCATGCGCTCCATCCTCACCCATCCCGCCGGCCGGATCGCAGCCGGTCCGGGCGGCGCATTTTGCTCCTCGAAAGGGTCTTCGCGGCGGCGCCACGCGGGAGTACACGGGCCCGTGCGGGTGTTGGAACAAGGAGACGCGCGCGAGATCCGGACGTTCTTGCAAACTGTCGGAGGCCGGACGTAGCATCCCTAGATGTAGTAGTTACACCCCTGTAAGTCATCCACAGGTAGTGGTTGGTTACCCACAGGTCGTACACAAGTTGTCCCCAGCTGATCCACAGTTTCATCCCCAGGCAGGGGGTGAACGCTCACGGGAGGAGTGGTTCGCCATGCATTGTCCCTACTGCCGGCACGTGGACTCCCGGGTGGTCGACAGCCGGGTCGCCGAGGACGGCGGAGCGATCCGCCGCCGGCGGCAGTGCCCGGTCTGCGAGAAGCGGTTCACCACCGTCGAGCAGATGCAGCTCACGGTCGTGAAGCGCTCCGGCGCCACCGAACCGTTCAGCCGGGAGAAAGTGATCAGAGGAGTCGGCAAGGCCTGCAAGGGCCGGCCCGTCACCGTGGACGCCCTGGCCCGGCTGGGCCAGCAGGTCGAGGACACGTTGAAGGGCAGTGGCTCGCCGGAGGTGCCGGCCAACGAGGTCGGGCTGGCCATCCTCGGGCCGCTGCGAGAGCTGGACGAGGTCGCGTACCTGCGCTTCGCCAGCGTCTACCGGCAGTTCGAGTCCGCCGACGACTTCGAGACGGAGATCGCGTTGCTGAGGGCCGAGAAGGAGCCCGAGGGCACCGAGCCGTCGATACAGACATAAATCGGGGAATCAGCAGTACCAGCGGCACCCGCAGTACAGCGACACCGAAGTACACAGCAGCACGAAGCGGTATCAACGGGGCGGTCCCGACAGACCGCGACATTGACAGGCGAGGAGCCAACATGACAGAGACGGTGACCGGCCATTCGGGGTCGACCAAGAGGTCGACGGCCGGGTTCCGCAGGGCCAAGAACGCGCCCGCGGGACTCACCATCGATCGCATCTTCACCACCGAGGGTGTGCACCCGTACGACGACGTGACGTGGGAGCGCCGCGACGTCGTACAGCAGAACTGGAAGACCGGCGAGACCGTCTTCGAGCAGCGCGGGGTCGAGTTCCCCGACTACTGGAGCGTGAACGCCTCCACCATCGTCACCACCAAGTACTTCCGTGGCGCCGTCGGCCACGACAACCGGGAGTGGAGCCTCAAGCAGCTGCTCGACCGGGTCGTGAAGACCTACCGCAAGGCCGGTGAGGACCACGGCTACTTCGCCACCCCGGCCGACGCCGAGGTGTTCGAGCACGAGCTCACCTGGATGCTGCTGCACCAGTACTTCAGCTTCAACTCGCCGGTCTGGTTCAACGTCGGGACCACCTCCCCGCAGCAGGTGTCGGCCTGCTTCATCCTCGCCGTCGACGACTCGATGGACTCGATCCTGAACTGGTACAAGGAAGAGGGCCTGATCTTCAAGGGCGGCTCCGGCGCCGGCCTGAACCTGTCCCGGATCCGCTCGTCGAAGGAGCTGCTGCAGTCCTCCGGCGGGACCGCCTCCGGCCCGGTCAGCTTCATGCGCGGCGCGGACGCGTCGGCAGGCACGATCAAGTCCGGTGGCGCCACCCGCCGCGCGGCCAAGATGGTCGTGCTGGACGTCGACCACCCCGACATCGAGGAGTTCGTCGAGACCAAGATGCGCGAGGAGGACAAGATCCGCGTCCTCCGCGACGCCGGCTACGACATGGACCTCGGCGGCCGCGACATCACCTCGGTGCAGTACCAGAACGCGAACAACTCGGTCCGGGTGACGGACGAGTTCATGCGCGCGGTCGAGGAGAAGGGCGAGTTCGGGCTGCGGGCGCGGATCGACAACTCGATCATCGAGACCGTCGACGCGCGTGAGCTGTTCGACAAGATCAGCCACGCCGCGTGGGCCTGCGCCGACCCGGGCATCCAGTACGACGACACCATCAACGACTGGCACACCACTCCCGAGACGGGCCGGATCACCGCGTCCAACCCCTGCTCGGAGTACATGCACCTGGACAACTCGTCCTGCAACCTGGCGTCGCTGAACCTGATGAAGTTCCTCAAGGACGACGACACCTTCGACTCGGCCAACTTCGTCAAGGCCGTCGAGCTGATCATCACCGCGATGGACATCTCGATCTGCTTCGCCGACTTCCCGACCGAGGCGATCGGCGACACCACCCGCGCCTACCGCCAGCTCGGCATCGGCTACGCCAACCTCGGCGCGCTGCTGATGGCGACCGGGCACGCCTACGACTCCGACGGTGGTCGCGCACTGGCGGGCGCTATCACCTCGCTGATGACCGGTACGTCGTACAAGCGCTCCGCCGAGCTGGCCGGCATCGTCGGCCCGTACGACGGCTTCGAGCGGAACAAGGACGCGCACACCCGGGTGATGCGCAAGCACGCCGCGGCCAACGACGCGATCCGGACCGTGCACGAGATCGACGCCGACGTGCACAAGCACGCGACGGCCGCCTGGGAGGGCGTGCTGAAGGTCGGCACCCGCAACGGCTGGCGCAACGCGCAGGCCTCGGTGCTCGCGCCGACCGGCACGATCGGCTTCATGATGGACTGCGACACGACCGGCATCGAGCCGGACTTCTCGCTGGTCAAGTTCAAGAAGCTGGTCGGCGGCGGCTCGATGCAGATCGTCAACCAGACGGTGCCGCGGGCGCTGCGGCTGCACGGCTACACCGAGGAGACGATCGAGGCGATCGTCGAGTACATCTCGGAGCACGGTCACGTCGTCGACGCGCCGGGCCTGAAGACCGAGCACTACTCGATCTTCGACACCGCGATGGGCGAGCGCGCGATCAAGCCGATGGGGCACGTGCGGATGATGGCGGCGGCCCAGCCGTTCCTGTCCGGCGCGATCTCGAAGACGGTCAACCTGCCGGAGACCGCGACGGTCGAGGAGATCGCCGACGTCTACTTCCAGGGCTGGAAGCTCGGCCTGAAGGCGCTGGCCGTCTACCGCGACAACTGCAAGGTCGGCCAGCCGCTGTCGGACTCCAAGTCCGCCAAGGCCACCGCCGACGCCGCCGCGGCCGAGCCGGTCGTCGAGAAGATCGTCGAGTACCGGCCGATCCGCAAGCGTCTGCCGAAGTCGCGTCCGTCCCGCACCACCTCCTTCAGCGTCGGTGGCGCCGAGGGCTACATGACGGCCGGCTCGTACCCCGACGACGGTCTGGGCGAGGTGTTCCTGAAGATGGGCAAGCAGGGCTCGACGCTTGCCGGTGTGATGGACGCCTTCTCGATCGCGATCTCGATCGCCCTGCAGCACGGGGTGCCGCTGGAGACGTACGTCCAGAAGTTCACCAACCTGAAGTTCGAGCCGGCCGGTCTGACCGACGACCCGGACGTCCGGATGGCGCAGTCGATCATGGACTACATCTTCCGCCGGCTGGCGCTGGACCACCTGTCCTTCGACGAGCGCTCGGCCCTCGGCATCTACTCCGCCGAGGAGCGCTCCCGTCAGCTTGACACCGGCTCCTACGAGCCGACCCCGGTCGAGGTGTCGGAGCCCGAGTCGCTGAAGTCCGTCGAGCCGGTCGCGGAGGTCGAGGCCGCCACCGAGAAGGTCGAGCTCCACGACGCCTCGATCGACGCCGCGGCAGCCAAGCCGGCCTCGGCCGAGGTCCGCACCACCGCCGAGATGTTCGAACTGATCACCGGCACCTCGGTGGACGCACCCCTGTGCTTCACCTGCGGCACCAAGATGCGCCCCTCCGGCTCCTGCTACGTCTGCGAAGGCTGCGGCTCCACCTCGGGTTGCAGCTGACCAATGTGCCGCCTCGTCGGCGGCTCTGAGGCTTGCCAGCCGTCCATCGAAGACCGAAAAGAACGCCTGAAACATTCGATGGACGGCTCGGAAGCTGGATACAGAGTTGGTGTGCCGGGCGACCGGTTGGCACAAGGAGTGGTAATGACGAAGCCAAACAAGCGGATTGTGCAGCCACGGCCTGACGGGCAGTGGGAGGTTAGGAAGCCTGGCGCTGACCGCGCTAGCGCGGTGACCAGTACTCAAGGGCAGGGGATCGATCGGGCTCGCGAGATTCTGTCCGGCGACGGTGGTGGCGAAATGCAGGTTCGCGGACGGAACGGTCAGATCCGTCGTCAAGACACGATCGACCCAGGTAACGACCCTAGGAGCAGCAAAGGCTGATTTGGTGCTGCAGCCGCTGCGGGCTGCCCCCAGTTGAGAGCGCCACGGCCCCCGGGAACTTCCCACTTCCCCCGGGGGCCGCAGCGCGTCCGGTGGCAGGTAGTGGGCAGGTTCCGGTTCTGGCCAGTGGATTCTGGTTGTTCGGGGCTGTTTGGTGCCTAGGATCGCGGTCGATCCAGACCGTCGTCCTCAGGAGCCGCCTCGATGTCCACAACTCTTCGACGTACGTCGGCCGCGCTCGCCGCCGCTGGGGTGCTGGTCGCAGCAGCGCTCACCGCTGCGCCGGCGTACGCCAACACCATGGCCAACTGCTACGCCCATCCGTCCAAGGAGCTGGTGAACTCGCGGCTCAGCGGCGCGATCTACTGCACCGACGGCGAGTGGCTCGGCGTGCACGACGATCAGGCCGACGGTTACAGCGCCCGCGCGGCGATTCAGCTGTACCAGAGCCAGGTCGGCTTCTGGTACGACGCGCACGAATGCTTCGACGACACCTCGGTCGCCGACTACCAGGGCTGGTCCTTCTGCAACTTCTCCGTCCCCGACGGCACCCTGGTCCGCATCCGGCTCTGGTCTTCGAAGAACGGCGTCGAGTCGTACCCGGTCGTCACCGGCTCCTTCACCACCTGAGCCGGCTCTTCCGGCTGTAGCGCAGGCCGTAGCCGATCAGTGGCCGAATCGGTCGCTGTCGGCCGCGGTGCTTCCGGTACCGTCCAGGGCTGCCAAGGCGGCCAGTTCGGCGTCGGTGAGTTCGAAGTCGAAGACGGCGAGGTTTTGCTCGAGGCGTTCGCGGTTGGCCGACTTAGGGATCGGTACTACGTTCTGCTGCGTTTCCCACCGGAGTACGACCTGGCCGGGCGTCTTGTCGTGGGCCTTGGCGGCTGCCGTGACGGCGGGGTGGTCCAGGAGGTCGGTGCCCTTGCCGAGTGGGCTCCAGGCTTCGGTGACGATGTTGTGCGTCGCGTGGAACTCCCGCTCAGCCTGCTTGGCCCACATCGGGCTCAGCTGGATCTGGTTTACCTCGGGGGCAACGTCGGTCTCGTCGATCAGTCGCTGCAGGTGGGCCGGCTTGAAGTTCGACGTACCGATGGCTCGTACCAGCCCGGCTTCACGCAGCTCGATCAGGCCGCGCCAGGCGTCGACGTACTGGTCCTGGTCCGGGTTCGGCCAGTGGATCAGGAGCAGGTCGAGGTACTCGAGTCCGAGCTTGTCCGCACTCGCCTCGAACGCGGTCCGGGCACCCTCCACGCTGTGCCAGCGCTTGTTGAACTTGGAGGTGACGAAGAGTTCCTCCCGCGCCACCCCGGACGACTTCAGCGCGCGTCCGACGCCGACCTCGTTGCGGTAGTTCTCCGCGGTGTCGATCAGCCGGTACCCGACCTCGAGCGCCTGTACTACGGCGCGTTCCGCGTCGGCGTCGTTCATCGGGGAGGTCCCCAGCCCGACCCGCGGCAGCACCGCTCCGTTGCTCAGAGTGACGGTTGGAACGCTGATCATCGATCCTCCTGACAAGCCGCGGCTATCTCGTGAACACCGTATCCAAGGCCATCAGCAACCCCTTTCCCAGGTCCGGATCCGGGCAGTTCGGGCGGCCGCGACTGAGAGCCGAGACGCGGGCAGCGGATTGTCGGTGGGCTGGGTCATCATGGGGTTCGGCGGGACCGGAAAGCATGTGAGGGGTGGGCGATGAAGAACAGACTGATCACGCTGGTGGACCTCGGCCTGGACAGCTCCTTCGACGCCTCGATGACGTTCGTCCAGGGCATCACCAGCAACATCAACGCCGGCTGGAACAGTCCGGTGATCGACGTGAACTTCGTCCGTACCCGCGATCACGAGACCGCCTTCTCGGCGCTCACCACTCCGTCGACGGTGCTGCACGTGATGGCACACGGTGACCACAGTGACGAACCGTCGTTCCTGTCCACCGACGGCCAGACCCAGGTCTCCCTGACCGCGCTGGCCGACTGGTTCCTGGACCGCTCCTGGGGCATCGCCAGCGGCGTCGTCATCGCCGACGGCTGCAAAACCGGTATCGGCAAGTGGCAACGCGCCATCCGCGACTGCCTCCAGGACGACATCACCTACATCGGCACCAGCACGGTCATCGGCTGGTACGAAGCCACCGTCTTCTGCTCCGCCTTCTACGGCGCCCTGATCCGCAACCGAGGCCTCGGCAAAAGCCCCGCCGAGCAAGGCTGGGACGCCGCCAACCGAGCCATCAGCGCCTACGAAACCCTCACCGACGCCCGCTGCCCCTACAAACCGGTCCTCCTGACCCCCAGCCGCCGAGCCCTCCGCTCCCTGGCCGGCTGACCCACCCACCGATACCGCCCTTGGTGGCGACACGCTTTGCGTGGCTACGGTGTGTGATGCGTGGCAGACTCTTTGTGGCTCTGGTGATGTGAGGTGATCAGCGCGGGGGTGAAAGGCGCGTAGCCGTGGCGAGAATCGGGCACCTGCGGCAGTTCGGTCAAGGTAATCCGCTCAAACAAGGCGATCCTCGATGACGTCTACTCAGCGTGCTCTGCTGACAGCGGCTGCTGTGGTTGCTGTTTCCTTCCTCCTTGCGATGATTCTGGATCTGCCGGCCTGGGTGGACGCGCCAGTTTCTACGGTGGTGCTGGTCGGCCTGGCGGTCGTGTGGAAAGAGAAGAAGCCGACGCCGGTGGCGGCTCCTGCTCCACCCGCCCCGAAACCGGTGGATCGCGAACCTGTGTTCACCTCGCCGCCCACTCGCACCATCGCCGGAGTGCGGCTTCCGTCGGCGTCGCCTGACTACCAGTTCCAGTTCTCCGCGATCGTCCAGTGGTCGCCGGTGATCACCGGACTGCGGCACGCGGATCTCGGCAGTGTCGCCGTCGATGCCTTGCTCAGTAGGGCGAAGGCGTTGACGGCAACCCAGCAACCGTCCGAGGAGACGTTGAACCAGCACCGTCTCGCATCGCTGCTCGGCGAACCGGATATCGACGAGAAAGGCCAGGTCCGCACCTGGGCCACCGAGATCCGGCTCAAGCTGCCGGACGCCGACTTCAAGCACCTCCAGAACATCACCGCCCTTCAGCGCCGAGCGCAGACCCTGCTCCTGGAACGTCAACTGGAGCAGGACAAACGCGCCTATCTGCGCGACGACGTGCTGGCTACGCCGGGCTCGGCCGTCGTCTGGTGGCTGGCGAACAATCCCGGCGAGGTCGCCCAGTGCGTGGACCTGCTGGGCACACTCACCCGGTTGTCCGCGGCAGCCAACGACGTCCCGATCGAGACCCTCGAGCGCCGCTGGGACAGCGAGCACGGCCCGCTGGCGCTCGTAGTACCGGAACTGCCCGGGCTCAGCGACAAGGCGTCCGAGCAGGCTGAGGATCAAGGCGATCAGCCGTCCGGCCAAGGCTGAGGCTGATCCGTCTGGTCGGTAGGACCGGCGCCAGTACAGGGGAGACGCCGGCCCTACCGAGCTCATCAGTCGTCCATCCATCGGATCTCCGTTGCTCCGTCGTGCCCGTGGATGGTCAGCAGGGCGTCGATTCCGTCCTGCCAGACAGTGGTGGTCGGATAGCGACCACCCCAGTGCAGGGTGACGGTGCCGTCGGACCACTCCACGCCCTCGGCGACGACGCCGGTGCCACTCACACCTGAGACATCGCGGTGCCGGAAGAGGTGGAATCGTCGCGGCCCACCCGCCGCCGCGACCTTCAAGTGCCTTCGTGGCGGCGGTGGCCGGAGCATCGTCGCGGGTCTGCCGCTGATCTCGTCCATGGCGACAGTCAACGCTTCCGGGCAGCGCCCCACCATGAACCGAACCTGTATCCACAGGCCACCGAACGTGCACCCACGAGCTCACTCGATCGACGTAATCTGGTTGCACAGAGTGATCGAACACAAGCTGGGAGGAGCGGGCCGATGACAGTCATCGACCAGTGGACCGGTCGGCACGCACGCGCCCTGCAGGCGGCGATGCGATTGACCAGCGAGGCATTCGCCGAACACCTCGGCATCTCGCCACGCACAGTGGCCAAATGGCGAAGGCGTCCGGACATCGTCCCGAGCGCTCAACTCCAGGAGGCGCTGGACACGTCGCTGCGCCTCGCCTCACCGGAGGCCCAGACGAGATTCGCCGCGAGCGTCGGCGTACCGCAGACTGAGCAAGCTGCGCTGGACGACTCGATGGTCGACCAGTTGCACGCCGTCGCGGGGGAGCTGTCGCGGATCCTCGCGACGCTGCAGACAGCGGAGAAAGGGCAGAGTGGATGAGGCGTCGGGCGGTGACCTCGGCGAGCGTGAAGTCGGTGGGGTACGACCTGTCCAGCGGCACGCTCGAGCTGGAGTATGTGAACGGCAGCATCTACCAGTACTACGAAGTGCCGCAGCCGACGTACGCCGGCCTGCTCGCCGCCCCCAGCATCGGCAACTACGTCAACACCCAGATCAAGCCGTACTTCGAGTTCGCCGAGGTCTGACCCCGGCTACATCGGCAGGATCTCGAAGATCTCGACCGCGAACCGCCCCTTGCCCTCGGTCAGGAACGGGTGCCCGTCGAGCAACGACCGGGCGGCCTCCAAGCTGTCGGCCTCGACGATCGTGTAGCCGTTCTGGTCACTCGGTTCGGCGGCCGAGCCGTCGTCTCGCACGGAAGCCCGGGGAGCCAGTGGATTGCCCTGGTCGACGATCGCCCCAGCGGCCTTGCCCATCCACTCGGTCCACAACTTCATCTGCTCCTCGCCCTGCTCCGCGGTGAAGTCCTCCATCGGGGTGGCCGGGCCGCGGTACAGGTACAGGTACTTGCTCATGGTGCTTCCCTTCTCTCCCGCCGGTACTGCCGTGCCGGCGGAACGCCCGTGGTGAGCGTGTATCTGACTGACGAGCGGCCCGCGCCGGAATCGACAGCGCCGGCCGACGTTTTCGCTGTGTCACCGGAGGGCACCAGAGGGTGGATCCACGGGGGTGTGCTCTTGCCAGGAGGTGGACATGCGCACTCGTAGAGCCTCTACGACTGGTTCTCGCGTCATCACGATCGTTGTGATCGTGTGGTTGTTGATCGGTCTGGCCGCGGCCGGCCAGCGAAGTTACTTCAAGAACGACAACGCCAGCTGTGCGAAGGTCGGCACGATCGTCGTCACGATCCTCGCCGGCCCGCTGAACTACATCGGTGCCAATCCGAAGATCGATTGCGACGCACCACAGCCGTCCCGCTGACCCACGCCGCGGCTGCGGATGCTCCGGCATCCGCGGCCGCGCTGTGTACGCCTCCCCGCTAGGCTCCGAAGCAACCGACTGGGGAGGCGACGGCGTTGGCGGACGTGCTGAGGGCCGAGATCGAGAAGGACCTGGAGGAGTTCAAGGTTCCAGGCGTCAGCTGGGCGGTGATCGACGACGGCGAGATCGTCGACCAGGGCAGCGCGGGCGTCATCGAGGCCGGCGGTGACGATCCTGTCACCGGCGACACGTTGTTCCAGGCGTGCTCGATCAGCAAGCCCGTCGCCGTCTTCGCGCTGCTGCGGCTGGTCGATCAAGGTCTGCTCGACCTCGACGAGGACGTCAATCAGCGACTCACGTCCTGGCAGATTCCGTCGACGGGCGAGTGGCGGCCGATCGTCACCTTGCGGCAGCTGGCGAGTCACAGCGCCGGCCTGACGGTGCCCGGTTTCCCGGGGTACCGCCAAGGCGCCGAGCTGCCGACGCCGGTACAGATCCTGGACGGCGTACGCCCGTCGAACACCTTCGGCGTCCACGTGGACCTCGTCCCCGGCACCCAGTTCCGGTACTCCGGTGGCGGAACCGTCGTCTTGCAGCAGCTCATCGAAGACGTCACCGGCACGCCGTTCCGCCAGCTCCTGCGCGAACTCGTCCTGGAACCGCTGGGCATGTCGAGTAGCGACTACGCGCAACCACTGCCCGAGGAGCTCCACCACCGCGCGGCGACGGCGCATGACGAGCTCGGACGTCCGGTACCTGGCCGATGGCACTCGTATCCCGAGCTGGCCGCCGCCGGTCTCTGGACCACTTCGAACGATCTCGCCGCCTTCGCGCACGGGGTACGCGACGCGTATCTGGGTGCACCAGGCGCTCTCATCTCGCAGGAGCGGGCGCGGGACATGCTCACCCCGCAGATCACCATCGCCGACCCATGGGACGCGATGGAGGCGCTGGGGCTCGGAGCGTTCCTGGGCGATGGCGGCAGGCGCTTCGGGCACGGGGGATCGAACAAGGGCTTCAAGTGCTACCTGGTCGCGTACCGCGATACAGGTCAAGGCGCTGCCGTCATGACCAATGGGGACAACGGGAGCTACCTGGTGGACCGGGCGATCGCACGGATCGCGGAGTCGTACGGATGGGAGGACTATCCGCTCGAGGTCAGTGACCGGAGTGAGGTCAGCGACGAGGAGCTCCAATCAGTCGCGGGTACGTATCGCTTGGGGGACGGCCTGTCGTTGGAGGTGACCGCGGCGGACGGTGGACTCGAGGCCGTGTTCGGGCGACAGCCGGCACTGAGATTCGCCGCGAGGGGAGACGGCCGGTACGCCGCACGCTGGGTCGCGAGCGAGTTGCGGCTGACTGACGGCCGGCTGATCTTCGTCCAGGAGGGCGCGGAGATCGAGTGCTCGCGGGTTGGGTGAAGACCCGGGAATAGGTTCGTGGGGGAGTGGGTTACACCTGATGTCGTTCAGTGCAAGACCCCCGGGCCTCACACTTCGCCGCTTCGAGCGGCCACTCGCCGAGAGGCGTCTACTGGACGATGCAGTACTCGACGGTTGGGAGCCGGTACGCCGGCTCCCAACCGTTCGCTGTCACCGCCTTGAACGGGTGCGGCATCATGGTTTGCAAGGGTTCGGCCAAGGACCGGCCCCCGATTTGCATCTTCACCGTGAATCTCAGTAATGTTCTTCTTGTTGGAGCGAGTGCGGGACGCGAAAGCGGCCGGTCGCTCCGAACTCCCCGGAACTTCCTAGCAGCTGAAGCACGCCTCTGGCGGGTCTTCAGTCGCTGAGTCACGGAGAGACTGGGACGAAAGAGGCCGATTTGACCGGCCGCGGACGAAACAGTAATGTTTGGCGGGTTGCCCCGGAGCTGAACTTGGAAGAGTGAAGC
>NZ_BAAAHK010000024.1:0-257967 GCF_039525325.1 Kribbella koreensis | reverse complement strand
GGGGCGGGGACGGTGGCGGGGTGGGTGGGTTAGAGGCGTTCGATGATGGTGGCGTTGGCCAGGCCGCCTGCTTCGCACATGACCTGGAGGCCGTAGCGGGCTTGGCGTTGGTCCAGGACTGAGAGGAGGGTGGTCATCAGGCGGGCGCCGCTGGCGCCGAGGGGGTGGCCGATGGCGAGGGCTCCGCCGTTGATGTTGACCTTGGAAGGGTCGACGCCGGTTTCGGCCAGCCAGAAGAGGACGACGGAGGCGAAGGCTTCGTTGACCTCGTAGGCGTCGATGTCGGAGGGAGTCAGGCCGGCTCGCTTGAGCGCCTTTTCGGTGGCGGGCAGGATGCCGGTGAGCATCATGACCGGGTCGTCGCCGGCGACGGCGAAGGTGTGGAGGCGGGCGCGGGGCTTCAGACCCAGGCGGCGCGCGGCTTCCTCGCTGGTGATGAGCAGAGCGGATGAGCCGTCGTTGACCGGCGACGAGTTGCCGGCGGTGACGCGCCAGTCGAGGCCGGGGTAGCGGGTGCTGAAGTAGTCGTTCTGGAAGGCGGGACGGAGACCGGCGAGGACTTCCGCAGTCGTCGAAGGCCGGATGGTCTCGTCAACCAGCAGTTCGCGGGTACTTCCGTCAGCCTGCGGTGCCTTCAGCGGCGCGATCTCGGCGTCGAAGCGGCCGTCCGCCCAGGCTGAAGCCGCACGGCTGTGGCTCAAGGCAGCGAACTCGTCGAGCTGCCCCCGGCTCAGATCCCACTTCTGGGCGATCAACTCGGCCGAGACACCTTGTGGGATCAGCCCCGGCTCGTAGCGCTGGGCAACAGTCGGCCCAGCGAAGTCAGCCGCCGCAGGCTGGCCACCAGGCACGGCGGACCGGCCACCGGGCACCGCGGACTGGCCCACAAGCGGCACCTGGTACTGGCTGCCGATCGGCACCCGGCTCATCGACTCGACGCCAGAGGCGATCGCGATGTCGTAGGCGCCGCTCATCACGCCCTGGGCGGCGAAGTGGATCGCCTGCTGGCTGCTTCCGCATTGCCGGTCGACCGTCACCGCCGGTACCGATTCGGGGAAGCCGGCGGCCAGTACCGCCCACCGAGCCGTGTTCGTGCTCTGCTCCCCGACCTGACCGACCGCCCCGCTGATCACGTCGTCGATCAGCGCCGGATCGATCCCCGTCCGATCGACCAGGGCACGCAGAACGTGTGCATGCAGGTCAACCGGATGCACCGAACTGTAGGCGCCACCCGGCTTGCCCTTGGCGATCGGAGTACGGACCGCATCGACGATGACGGCGGAGCGAGCAGACATGACGAGCCTCCAGGAGCCAGCTGACTATACAAAGCCATAGTCACCTCTGACTATGGAAGACACAAGTCAGCAGCTAGTGTGAGTTCATGCACGTTGAGCTGAAGGGCCGCCTGGCCGAGCGGGGCCAACAGCCGCTCGGCGACTACTGCCCGATCGATCTCGCCATGCAGGCGGTCGGCCAGCGATCCACGATCCTGCTGCTGCGCGAGGCGTACTACGGCGTCACTCGCTTCGACGACTTCGCCGCCCGTACCGGCCTGACCGAGGCGACGACGGCCAGCCGCCTGAAGGCGCTGGTCGACATCGGGGTGCTGGCCAAAACGGAGTACCAGGAACCAGGCAAGCGCCGCCGGTACGAGTACCAGCTGACCGAGAGCGGCAAGGACCTGATGCCCGTCGTCTTCGGGCTGGCCCAGTGGAGCAACCGCCACCACGCCCCGCCGGAGCCGCTCGAGCTGACCCACGACGGCCACCCCGTCGAGATAGTTGCCCGATGCACCAAAGGCCACCTGCCAGAGCTCAACGAGCTGACGGTGACCGTCTAGAGCGAGGTCCGCAGATGCCAGAGCAACGGGTAGTACCGAAGATCCAGCCGGCTGCGCAGATACCCCGCGCCTGAAGAACCACCCGTACCAGGCTTGGTTCCGATCATCCGCTCGACCATCACCACATGCCGGGCCCGCCAGGCGGCCGCAAGCTCGTCATGCTGGACCAGGGCCTCGGCAAGCTCCCAGATCTCCGCGAAACTACTGCGATCCCCCGCCACCGTCTGCAAAGCCTTCCGCAGGTCATCCTCGTCAGCCGTCGAGAAACCAGCCGACTCGAGCACACCCAGGAAGGCGTCCCACAGCGTCGGCTCAGCCAGCCGCTGCTCGAGCCGCGCCGTCTCAGCCGCGCTCAACCCACGGAACCGCTTCACGAACGACGGATCCTTGGCGCCCGACAGGAACTCGATCTCGCGGAACTGCACGGACTGGAAGCCACTGGCCGGCGACAACCGGTGCCGGAACTCGCCGAAGTCCTGCGGCGTCATCGTCTCCAGCACGTCGACCTGCTGGATCAGCGTGCGCTCGATCGTGTGCACCCGCCGGAGCAGGTGCTGCGCCTTCCAGAGCTGCCCCGCCAGCATCGCGTCGCGCGACGCCGTCATCTCGTGCAGGACCTGCTTGAACCACAGCTCGTAGACCTGGTGGATCGTGATGAACAGCAGTTCGTCATGCGCCGGCGGATCCGATTCCAGCCGCTGCTGGTCGAGCAACTGCTCCAGCCGCAGATAGCTGCCGTAGGTGAGCCGGCCACCTTCCTCGCCGAAGTGGACATCCACCCCGTCCCACCGGCCGGTCACTGCTTCACCGCTGGGCTGAACCCCGCTCGTCTCGCTCACGGCCCGAGGATAGCCGCGATCACCCTCGGTTAGCTCAGCTCTACAAAGAGTCCTGTACGACGTCCAGCCACACCCGTTTGATCCCTACCGTCGACGTCAACCGCCGCCAAGCGTCGACGGATCCGACCCGCAGCCCATCACCGTCGATCGACGTGTAGACATGCTCGACCCGAACCCCATTCCCGGCCCGAACCACCTCGCGAGCGCCCGGCTTGGAATACGTCACAATCACCGCGAGCCCCTCGGCGTTCTCCCGCCGGTACTCCGGCCTGCTGAGCAGCATCACATCGAACAACCGCCGGTCGACCACCCCACGATCGACCAAGGCGGCCGCATCAGCCGGTACCGCGTACAGGTGACCGCCCGACGAGTAGAGCCGCAGCGGGATGCCACCGCGCCCAGCACCCGGGCGGAACGCGACGACCGAACCGCGCTCGTCAACCGCCACCTGGTCGCCGGTGATCAAGCCGATCCACTCCGCCGCCGGCGCCGTCGCGGTCCCAACCTGTCCAGTCGCAGCCCGTCCCGTCGCCAGACCAGCGCTATCCGTCGCCAGACCACCAGATCCCGTCGCCAGGCCAGCAGATCCGGTCGCCGGACCAGCAGGTCCCGTCGCAACCGGACCGGCAGGCGCCAGACCGGCCGGCTCGGTACCCCTCAGTGCCGGGCCGGCCGGCGAGTTCACGAACGGGGCCGAGACGGCGAGACCCACTGCGACGGCGACCACGCCGATGATCGCCGAGCTGCGAGCGCGCAACGTTTCGACCTTCCTTGTCCATGACCGCTGTGATCCTCTCCCGCAACCTATGAAGACGATGTCAGGGAGTTGTCAGGAAGCCATCGCAATGTCGTCTCAGGCGGTGGGCGGTGCGGTGTGACTGCCGGCGCTGTCGCTCGTTGGGTTCTCGGTGGGACCGAGCACCGATCCGAGGAGCAGCGAAACCGTCATGGACATTCACGTCCTGCCCGATCGCAAGAACGTCGGACCGGCGGAGGTCGAGGCCGCGCTGGTCGACGGCTACCCGTCCTTCGTCCGGCTCGCCTACCTGATCCTGCCGTCTTCCCTGGGCCGCCACCGTCGCATCCTGGCCGCGCACGGCATCGTCCAGCGCGCACTACCCGACCGCCGTCGCCTCCAGCGACTGCTGGCCGGCGAGTCCGACGCCACCAGCTTCCTCCGCCGCCGCGTACTCCAGGACGCCATCAAACAAGCCTCCTCCCGTACTCCGCTCCGCTGGCTGCCACAGGCCTGGGGCCTCCGCCTCTTCCCCCGCCTCGGCGCAGTGGACAACCAGGCCCTCGACCAGGCGCTCAGCAGTCTCACTCCACAGGCCCGAGCCGCCTGGGCCCTCGTGCGCGCAGAGCAACTGTCCGTAGACGAGGCCGAGCTGCAGCTACGCGCCATCGGCATCCAGCACCCCCAAGCAGCGGTCAACGAGGCCGCCCTGCTCGAGGAGGTCACCGCCGAAGACCCCCTGGACGTCTCGGCGTCCGACCCCTGCGCCGTCCGCCTCGCACCGACGGACCTGATGCGCCGCAAGGCCAGCGGCCGCGCAGTGGCGATCGCTGTCACCGCATTACTCGCCGCCGTAATCCTCATCTCCCTCCTCGCCACAGCAGGCCAAGAGCAGCCGGTCACCGCACCACAGGCCCAGCTGATGCTCGCCCCCAAGCTCACCGCGGACTCCCTGCAACGCACCCCAGCCGACAAGTGGCAGGACACCGCCCGCGTCGACTTCACCGCCTGGCCCCCGCGCGGAGACCGCCTCACCGACAAGGACCTCCTCACTAAGGCACTCCACGCCTGGTCAGTCGGCACCGGGGTGACCGCAGTAGCCGGCACCCCGACAGCCGCTCCCATCCAGTCCCCCCAACTCCTGTACGCCGGCACTGTCGACAACAAGCAGGTAGTCCTCCTCTACGACGGCCAACGCCTAGCCCGCTACACAGCAAGCGCGGAAGGCACGGCGGGCACGGCAGCGGCAGCGGCAGGTGCAGGTGCAGGTGCAGGTACGGCGGCAGGTGGCACCGACGGCGCCGCACTCGTCATCTCCCGAGCCGACAACGCAGACGTGACCACCGCCGCAGCGGTCGTCATCAGCGAGTCAGCCAAGGGCGTCCGCTTCCTCACCGCCCCCTGGATCGCCACAGCAACCCTGCGCAACCTGGTGAAGCCCAACACCCCAGCAGCCGACCTCCCCCGAGCCGACGGCATCACCGCCCCGATCCCACGCCCCACCTGCAAGAGCTGGCCGACCCTGCAGCTTCGCTCGGCCTCAACCGTCGCAGAGAAGCACGCGTTCCTCCTGACCTACCTAGGCGGCCTCAGCCCAGTCCACCTGACCTACATGCCACCTCCATCGAGCGGCGCCGCCCGCTCCCCGCGCGAGGCGACCAGCACCGCCGGCCTACTCAGCTGGGCCAAGACCGCCTGCACGCTGCAACCACTGCAGGACCAAGGAGTCCGCTCAGCCAACAACTGGATCTTCGCCGAGCAGCCACTACCCGGCGGCGGCGTCGGCAACTGGGTCTGCACCCGCTCTGACACCTGGAACGGCAACGGCTGGGCCAGTGCCGAGCTACTAGCGCCCGGCACCGCAGCACTCCCAGCAGGCCGAGCAGTCGACACAGCAGCCTGCAGCCGCTTCGACCAGAACGTCCTGGCCTCCGCCTACTGGAAGGCACCGGCCGGCGGCTCCTACCTCCTGGCCGCCGGTAGCCGCCACGTCGACCGCATCTCCCTCAACGGCCATACCTACAAGGGAAACCTGGTCGCCCAGCGATCCACCAGCGCCCGCGCCAACCTCACAGCACACCTCAGCACGGGCGCCACCCTCACCGCTCTCAACAAGTAAGCCTGGCAGCCGCCCAGTCCGCGTGGTCGGAGCCGTTGCCGTCCCCCGCATCGTTGACGACCAACTGCACCTGCGAACGCCCAGCCAGATCAGCAGTCAACGCCACACCGTTGCCACCGCCCGTCAGCCGCGGAGTAGACGCCAGTACGACGCCGTCGCCCCGCACCTCGAAGCTGACGCTGCCGGACCCACCGACCTCGGCATCAAGACCGACGGTCGCATCGAACCGAGTACAGCCGGCAGGCACGTCCAGCGTGATCACCGAGTTGGCATGCGCGCCGAATCCCTTGGCATAGCCGGTCGTACCGATCCGGAGCGGTCCACCATCTCCACCGACGTCCTCGCCGTTGCTGGTGTCCCGCTCGACCGGTCCCCACCCATTGGTCGGCGTACCGACGTACGGGAGGTCGCTGGCCCAGCGCTGCCCGGGTGCCAGCGGCAGCTCGACACTGCCCGTCGCAGTGAGCGGGCCACCATCCTCAAAGCTGGTCGTGGCCACGTACGAGTAGCTGCCGAAGCCTGCAGTCACCGGCGGAGTCACCACAAACGAGGCAGTAGCAGTCTGCCCGGCAACCACGTCACCCAACGACACCGATGCCGGCGAGACACTCCAACCACTCGGCACCGCCAGCTTCACCGCAGTGCCACGCACCGGCTCGGCGCACTCGCCAGTGACCGTCACTGCGACGGTCTGCGACACCCCCTGCTTCGCCTCGCCCTCAGGCTTGATCGCAGTCGTCGGGTCGCATGCAGCCGGCCCTGTGATCGCTGGTGCGCCAGTAGCAGCCTCTGCAGCGGACAGCGGCCGCAGCGTCACGGAGTACGAGCGCGGTTGGGTCGGATCGATCCGGTACGGCGCCTGGACGCTGTTGGGCGTCTCACCCATCCCCGTCTCGGCATCGCCGACATGCAGCGTCACCCAGCCGCGGTTGCGCACCAGTTGCTTCTGGAAGTCGTACTCCGCCAGGTCGAGCCGGTCGTACGGCGTCACGCTGACGTCGACCGAGTCACCCTTCGAAGCGGCAACCAGGAGGCCGTTGCTGCTGTCGGTGAGACTCGTCCAGCGGGTGTCGGTGTGGTTGCCGTAGGCCTGCGGACGCGAATACCGCACGTACTGCTCGTCCACCGTGCTCCGGTAGACGCCGATACGGGTGCCCGAGGCCCTGTCGTTGTAGCTCTCCTCGGGGCCACGACCGTAGTACGCGAACTTCTCCAGGGACTCCGGTAACTGGAGGGAGAAGCCGACCCGCGGTAGATAGGGCAGGTTGGTGAGTTTGCTGCCGTGTGGCGTCACCTGGTGAGCCAGGGTGATCGCGCCGGCGGCATCGATCGTGTACGTCATCGTCTGCTCGAACGACAGCTCTGCAGCATGTCCGGGCGCCGCCGCGACACTCGGCGCTGTCACCTGGACGCGGCCGTCGGGCAGCGTCGCGACTGCTGCGTTGCCAGCCGTCAACTGGAGGCGATCCAGGCCGAGCGCGTTCCAGACCTGGCGATCGGCCGTCCCCCAGTCGTAGGTCTCGTTCGAGGTGGGCGGTCGCCACACATCCAACGACGGGCCGGCCTTCAGCAACTCCTTGCCTCGCGCAACCAAAGAGATCAGCTTGCCCGCCGCGAACGTATAGCTGAAATCGCGACCCGAGACGATGACCCGGCTGCCTTGGGAGACCACCGAAGGCGAACCCGGAGCAGGTTTGCCACCGACCCCGGTCACCACGGTGCCGCCAAGACGGAACTGATCGTGCTGCACTGAAACAGCACCACTCACGGCATCCAGATCGAGGAACCGCTCCAGCGACCGCGGGTTGTCCGCGGCGACCGGAAGCTCCACCGTCTTCGTACTGTCCGGCGGCAAGGTCACGGGCAGAGTTCCTTGCCGCACGACCTGATCGGCTTGCCGGACAGCCCATCGCAGATCGAAGGTGAGCGGCGCGAACTGCTGCTCGTTCCGCAGCGTCACGACACCGGGCGCGCCCGACGAGAACCGCAGTGGTGACTGTGCCCAGGCCATCTCGACCGTCTCGGGTTGCAGGTAGCGATCGGTACCGACCAGACCGTCCGTGCCGGACAGACTGATCCCCAGGCTCTGGAAGCGCCCAGCGTTGACAGTGCTCTCGAAGTCCAGCGCAAGCACCGCGTCCGGAACGAAGTCCGCGCCGCCGAGAACCTCCGCAGCAGTGAGAGCGCGCCGCAGGATCCGTACCTGGTCGAAGACACCATGCGCGATCCGGCTACCGACCTGGTCCTGCTGCGTCTCCGCGTTGCGGCCGACATTCACCTCCCACAAGCCCGGCTCGATCGTCCCGGTGGCCGGCGCCGACTTCACCGGCTTGCCGTCGACGTACAGGGTCAGCGCAGCCCCGTCGTACGTCCCGGTGATCCGGTGCCAGCTACCGATCCACTCCGCGGGCGTCGGCGCGGTCACCACCTTCTGCTGCCCGTTCAGAGTCACCCGGAATTCCAGCGTCGAAGCGTTCGGCTGCTGCAACGCGTACTGCTGTCCCTTGGTCAGAATCGGCATCGAGCCGGTCCACGACGCCGGCTTCACCCACGCATCAAGGGTCAACGGCCCAGGTACGTCCAGCGATGGCGACCGGAAGACGTCGACGAAGTCGTCCAGACTGGACAGGTCGACGCCCTTGCCGACGTGGCCGGTAGCAAGCGACGGCTTGCCGACGAAGAACGCCTGGACCTTGCCGGCCGACGAGTCCGGCGTGGTGAACAACGGCTGCTCGAGGTTCTGCTCGGCCCAGTCCCAGATGAAGCCGCCCTGCATCGACGGGTACTTGCGGGCCAGCGCCCAGAACTGGTCGAAGTTGCCGAGACCGTTGCCCATGGCATGGGCGTACTCACCCATCACGATCGGCTTGCTGAACGTCTTCGCCTTGTTCTCCAGCGACGCCGGCGTCGGGTACCGTGGACCGGCGACATCGGCGTACGGTGCATCGCCGTCGGGCGAGTTCGACTGGTGGTACAGCAACCTGGTCGGCTCATGAGCGTCGGCCCAGGAAGCCATCGCGTAGTGCGCGGTTCCCAGCCCCGCTTCGTTGCCGGTGTCCCAGAAGACGACGCTCGGGTGGTTCTTGTCGCGCTCGACCATCGCCTCGAACCGGTCGTGGTACGCCGCCTGCCACTCGGGCTTGCTGGCCAGGCAGACCGACGGGCACGACTCGTGCGCGTGCGTCTCGATGTCCACCTCGTCGTCGATCAAGATGCCGTACTTGTCAGCGAGCTCGTACCAGTACGGGTCGCTCTCGTAGTGCGACGTACGGACGGCGTTGATGTGGAGTTGCTTCATCAGCCGGACGTCCTTCTCCATCGCCTCGTGGGTGATGTGCCGACCGGTCTCCGGGTCGGTCTCGGAGCGGTTGACGCCACGGAACAGGATCCGTTTGCCGTTCAGCAGGATCTGCTTGTCCCGCACCTCGATCTCGCGGAACCCGATCTTCTGACTGGTCCGGTGCACGACGGCGCCGGACGGGTCAGTCAGCGACAGCACCAGGCTGTAGAGCGTCGGTGTCTCGTCCGACCACTTCGCCGGATCGTGCACGACCCCACTGAGCTTCGGTCCGCCGCTCAACGTCGTGACGACCTTGCTCGCCGGATCGCGAAGCGTCGCGGTCAGCACCCACCCCGGTTGCGCGCCGGCTAGTTCGGCGTCGACGGACAGCGTGGCATCTCGGTAAGAGGCATCCAGATCCGTTGTCACGTAGGCGTCCTGGATCCTTGCCGCAGGCACGGAGTACGAGTAGACGTCGCGGAAGATCCCGGCGTACCGCCACTGGTCGTAGTCCTCGAGATACGACCCCGACCCCCACCGATGAACCTGTACCGCCACCAGGTTCCGTCCGGAGTGAGCGACGTCCGTGATGTCGAACTCGGCCGGGCTGTAGCCGCCCTGGTCGTAGCCGACGTACTTCCCGTTGACCCAGACGAAGTAGCCGCTCGTCACCCCTTCGAAGCGCAGCAACTGCCGCCGCCCCGCCTCATCAGCGGGGACGTTGAAGGTCTTGAGGTAGGCACCCGTCGGATTCACGTCCCGCGGCACCTTCGGCGGCGCGTCCGGCCAGACCTCCTCGGGGATGTTGCGGAACATCGGGTGATCGAGGAAGTCGCTCTGCCAGGTGTGCGGCACGTTGACCGTCGACCAGCCGGAGTCGTCGTACCCCGGGAGCTGGTACCCGGCCGGCACGTCACCCGGCTTGTCGACGAGCTTGAACTTCCACGAACCGTCCAGCGACCGTACGTACGGCGAGCCTTCGCCGCGTACCGCGGACGCGTCGTCGGCGTACGGCCAGAGCCGGGTGTGCGGCGCGACCTGGCCTTCGGCGACCCGGCCGGGATCCTCGAGATAGGTATGGACGTCGGCAGGGCCGTCCGCTGCGCCGGCGATTCCCGGGACAGCGACCAGCACGCCGGACAGCAGGGCGAGCGCAGCGATGAAGTTCAGGCGACGGGCGGACATCGCACTCCCTCAAAGTTCGATTAGTTTCGATCA
This sequence comes from Kribbella koreensis, assembly GCF_039525325.1. Lineage (NCBI taxonomy): Bacteria > Bacillati > Actinomycetota > Actinomycetes > Propionibacteriales > Kribbellaceae > Kribbella > Kribbella koreensis. The sequence continues at coordinate 247,935 of NZ_BAAAHK010000024.1, read as the reverse complement.
CGTGCAGTATTGACGACCTCACAGCCTGCGTCTACTTTCGTGAAAACGCTCTCTTCCTACCGCCCCAGGGAGAACTCATGATTGTTGGAATCGTTTCCGTCCTCTTGACAGCGATCTCCATCCCGGCCGGCGCGCCACCGCCGGCGCCCGCACCCTCCACTCCGGCGGTGACGATGACGGCGAACGCGACCATCTGCAACAAGTACTGCGACGCCCGCGATCCGGCGCTCTCGCCGGGCGACCGGTCCCCCGTCTCGGCGACGATCTTCGGCCGCACGCTGCGGCTGCACTTCGACGATGCCGACGCGATGGGCTGGGCCTCGATCGAGAACGGCAACCCCGGCGACGAGGTCTGGCTGGACCGCTCGATGGACGGCGGCCGGACGTGGTCAGCCGGCAGCCGGCTCGGCACTACGGCCATACCGGCTGGGCAGCGCGGCTGGCGCACTCAGATGTTCAACGTCGACGACTGGAACAACGAAGGCGTCGGAGCGCTCCGGGCGTGCGGCAAGGCTGGTGACCGTGCCGACATCGCCTGTACGCCGTGGGCGCGGACCACCTGGAACGCGTGGGACCGGCGGACCGCCGCCGCGACCGCGCAGATGCAGTTCTACAACCGGTCGACCGGGCTCTTCGACACGACCGGCTGGTGGAACGCGGCCAACGCGCTGACCGCCGTCATCGACAACGCGCGGGTGTCGGGGATGAACAGCTATCGGTATGCGATCGGGCGGACGTACGACCTCAACCTCAACAAGGCCGAGGGCCAGTTCCGCAACGACTACATCGACGACACCGGCTGGTGGGGTCTCGCGTGGATCGCTGCCTACGACTACACGGGTGATGCGCGGTACCTGCAGACGGCGCGCGCGGATGCCGACCACATGGCGGCGTACTGGGACAACACGTGTGGCGGCGGGGTCTGGTGGAGCGAGGCGAAGACGTACAAGAACGCGATCTCCAACTCGCTCTACATCCAGCTCAGCGCTGCGCTGCACAACCGCATCTCCGGTGACACGACGTACCTGCAACGGGCCCAGGCCGGCTGGACCTGGTTCCAGCAGACCGGCATGATCAACAGCTCCCATCTGGTCAACGACGGCATCAACCTCACCACCTGCAAAACCAACGGCGACACGGCCTGGACCTACAACCAGGGTGTCCTGCTAGGCGCCCTGACCGAGCTCTCCCGAGCCGCCAACAACACCGCGTACCTGACCACGGCTCGCCAACTAGCCGACGCCGCCACCACATCCTCATCCCTCAACACAGCAGACGGAATCCTCCGAGAACCCTGCGAATCAGGCGACTGCGGCGGCGACGGCCCGTCCTTCAAGGGCGCACACGTACGCGGTCTCGGCAAGCTGAACGCCGCGTTGTCCGATCACCCATACACGGCCTACCTCCGCAAGCAGGCCGATCGAGCATTCGCCTCCGACCGCACCCCGATGGACCAATACGGCCTCCACTGGTACGGCCCAGTCGACAAACTAGACGCGGCCCGCCAGCACAGCGCCCTCGACCTCCTCAACACAACCTCATGAGCAGCGCACGCAAGACCGCCGCCCTGCGGGCGGCCGGGCGGGTGTGGGGTGTGCGCGGTGCGACCAGATCTGCTGCGGCGGTGCGCGGCGCCGGCGGCGCCCTGCGGCGGGCCGTGGTTGGTGGCGTGATGGTTGCGTTGGTGGCTACTGGGTTGGTGGTGCAGGCCGTACCCGCGGCTGCAGTGCCCGCTCGGCCTACATTGCGGGTCTTGCCGTTGGGGGACTCGATTACTGCGGGGGTTGGGAGTCCTACGTCCTCGTCGTATCGGCGGCCGTTGGCTGCGTTGGTGGCGGGGCAGGCGCGGTACGACCTGAACTTTGTGGGATCGCAGGCTTCGGGGAGTTTGGCGGATCTGTCCAACGAGGGGCACAGCGGTTGGATCATCGACCAGGTGCGCGCTGAGATCGACGGGTGGATGGCCGGGGCGAAGCCCGATGTCGTCACGTTGCATCTGGGGATCAATGACCTCAACCGCAACGTCGATGTGGCGAATGCGCCCGCCCGGTTCAAAGGGCTTGTCGATCGGATCATCGCCGACAAGCCGGGGGTGACGGTGATCGTGCTCGGGCTGATTCCGACAACGCCGGGGCTCGAGGCGAAGGTTGCGAGCTTCAACAGTTCGGTCAAGGGGATGCTGACGGCGGCCAAGACCCGGTACGTCGAGCCGCCGGCGCTGACGGCCGGCGAGTTGCCGGATGGGTTGCATCCGAACGACGCCGGGTTTCAGAGAATGGCGGAGGCGATTTATCCGGCGCTGGACCGTGCGTACTCCGACGGAGTGATCGCGGCCGGGCCGGCGATCAACGCGGGGAACGAAGCGGGGTCGGGGAAGGTACGTTGGGCCGACTTCGACGGGGACGGGAAGCTGGATTATCTGACCGTCGCGAGCACTGGTGCAGTACAGGCGTTTCTGAATCGGGGTGGCGACGGGCACGGTGGCTGGGCAGTGCTCGGGCAGGTGGCGACCGGGACCACGAGCGATGCGACCCGAGTGCGGTTCGCCGACTTCGACGGGGACAGCAAGGCCGACTATCTCGTCATCAACAGCAACGGATCCGTCTCGGCCTGGCTGAATCGCGGCGGCGACGGACGTGGCGGTTGGTCGGCGATCGGGCAGGTCGCGGCCGGAGTGACGACCGACCAGGCGTCGGTACGCTTCGCGGACTTCGATGGTGACGGCAAGACCGACTACCTGACGATCGCCGCCAACGGAGCGGTCTCCGCCTGGCTCAACCGCGGCGTCAACAGTTGGTCGAGCCTCGGCCAGGTCGCCACCGGCACGACAACCGACCGCAGCAAAGTGCGCTTCGCCGATCTCGACGGTGACACCCGTGCCGACTACAGCGCGATCGCGGCGGACGGCTCCGTGCAGTCCTACCTGAACCGCGGCGGCGACGGCCGCGGCGGCTGGCTCGGCCTCGGCAAGACCGCGACCGGCCTGACCACGACCTCCGGCCTGGTCACCTTCGCCGACTTCACCGGCGACGGCAACGCCGACTACATCCTCGCCGACCCATCAACCAACGCGGCCACGGTCTACGCCTGGCAAGGCGGCGACGGCCACGGCGGCTGGCAGAACCTCGGCAAGGTCGCCTCCGGCGTACCGGTCACCAAACAGCAACCCAGCTTCGCGCCCAAGACCCCCAAACTCCCAACCCCGTGGTCGAATCAGGTCTCCACCACCAACCCGCTCCCCGAATACCCGAGACCCCAACTGACCCGCGCCCAATGGCAAAGCCTCAACGGCATCTGGCAGTTCGCCCCAACGACCAACCTCGACACCCCACCCACCGGCACCACCCTCGGCGAAGAAGTCCTCGTCCCCTATCCCATCGAGTCCGCCCTCTCCGGGATCGAGCGGCACGAAGAGCGGATGTACTACCGCCGCACCTTCACCATCCCGCAAGCCTGGTCCGGCCAGCGCGTCCAGCTCAACTTCGGCGCCGTCATGTGGCAGTCCAAGGTCTGGGTCAACGGCACCCTGCAAGGCACCCACGAAGGCGGCTACGACGCCTTCTCCTACGACATCACCAATGCCCTCCGCGCCGGATCGAACGAGATCATCGTCGGCGTCTGGGCTCCCGTCGACACCCAGGACATCCCGCTCGGCAAGCAACGCCTCAACCGCGGCGGCATCTGGTACACCCCGACGTCCGGCATCTGGCAGACCGCCTGGCTCGAGCCCACCAACGCCGCCAGGATCACCCGCCTCGACACCATCCCCAACATCGCCGCCGGCGCCCTCGACCTCACCGTCCAGGGCACCGCCGGCCAGAGCGTCACCGCACAAGTCCTCCAAAACGGCCAGCCAGTAGCCCAAGCAACCGGCACGACAGGCACCCAGTTCCGCATCGCCGTCCCCAACCCCAGACTCTGGTCCCCCGACGATCCCTACCTGTACGACCTCAAGGTCACCCTCGCCAGCGGCGACACGGTCGGCGGGTACTTCGGCCTGCGATCGGTCGGCAAGGCGACACTGGGCGGCGTCCTCCGCCCGACTCTCAACGGCAAGTTCGTCTTCCAGCTCGGCACCCTCGACCAGGGCTACTGGCCCGACGGCCTGTCGACGGCTCCGACCGACGAAGCGCTCAGATTCGACCTGGAGCAGCAGAAGGCGCTCGGCTTCAACATGGTCCGCAAACACATCAAGGTCGAGTCCGCCCGCTGGTTCTACTGGGCCGACAAGCTCGGCCTGATGGTCTGGCAGGACATGCCCGCGCTCGTCGCCGGCCGCAACGCCTCGGCCACCGGCCAGGCCCGGTACGAGACCGAGCTGCGCCGGATGATCGACAACCACAAGGGCATCACCTCGATCGTCCAGTGGATCCCGTTCAACGAGGGCTGGGGCGAGTACGACGCCGGCCGGATCACCGACCTGGTCAAGTCCCTCGACCCGACCCGCCTGGTCAACCACAACTCCGGCTCGAACTGCTGCGACTCCGATCCCGACCCCGGCAACGGCGACATCATCGACGACCACATGTACGTCGGCCCGGCGGTCGCCAGAGCCCCGTCGACCACCCGCGTCCTCCAACTCGGCGAGTACGGCGGCCTCGGCCTGCACGTGCCCGGCCACGAATGGTCGACCGGCGACACCTTCGCCTACGAGATGCTGCCGACCCCAGAAGCCCTCACCAACCGGTACGTCCAGATCACCAGCCAGCTCACCGATCTCATCACCGGCTCAGGCCTGTCCGGCAGCGTCTACACCGAGCCGACCGATGTCGAGGACGAGATCAACGGCTTCTTCACCTACGACCGCCAGGTCCGCAAGATGGACTTCGCCAAGGTCCGCGACGTCAACCTCAAGGTGATCGCCGCCGCCAGAGGCACCGTGCTGCCGACCGGCAAACTCGCCTCGCTCCAAGTGACCACGACAGGACTCACCACCCGGTACCTCCGCCACGCCAACGGTTTGGCCGCGACCGAAGTGGTCAACACCGCCAGCAGCAAGGGACTCAAGCAGGACAGCACCTTCTGGGTCCGCCCCGGCCTGGCCGACGCCGCCTGCTACTCCTTCGAGTCGCGCAACTTCCCCGGCCAGTACCTCCGCCACTTCAACTACCGCATCCAGAAGGAAGCCGGCACCGGCGGCAGCTTCAACGCCGACGCGACGTTCTGCGCCCGCGAAGGACTCAGCGGCGGCGGCACGTCGCTCGAATCGAAGAACCTGCCCGGGTACTACCTCCGCCACCGCAACGCGGAGGTCTGGCTCGACAGCGACACCGGCGGCTCCTTCCGCGAGGACGCGACCTGGAACGTCGTACCGGGCTGGTGGCGCAGTGGCGCCGACCTGGCCGAAGGGCAGACGAGATCGTTTCGGGTGACCACCGCCGGCTACACCAACCGGTACCTCCGCCATCAAGACGGTGGCGTCCGCACCGATGTCATCGACGCGGCATCACCTGAACTCGCCCGGCAGGACGCGAGCTTCATCATCCGCGCCGGATTGGCCGAGAGCAGTTGCTACTCGCTCGAGTCGCGCAACTTCCCCGGGCAGTTCCTGCGCCATCGCGGCTACCGGCTCTACAAGGATCCGAACGACGGCACCTCCACCTACGCCAAGGACGCGACGTTCTGCGCCCAACCGCCGCGCGCCGGAGGTACCGGCAACGTCTCGCTCCAGTCCTTCAACTACCCGACCCACTACGTCCGGCACGCGAACGAGCTGGTCTACATAGCCGTTGCCGGCGGCGCCAATCCGTGGGACGGCGCGGGCAGCTACGACGCGGACACCACCTGGGCCGACACGGCCGGACTCGGAGGCTGACGATGAGGATCCTCTTGGCGGTGGTCATGCCGGCCGTCCTACTGCCCGTGCCAGCCGCCGAAGCGAAGGTTGAAGCCGCACAAGTCTGCTCTGTCGCCTGCGACACCTTAGATCCATCGCAGGCACATGAAGAGACGTTTCCAGTGGCCGAGAAAGTGATCAACGGTCGGCGGATCGTCCTGCACGTGTCGGACAAGGACGCGATGGGCTGGGCCAGCATCGACGAGGGGACCACGGGCAACGCTGTCTGGCTCGACCGGAGCTGGGACGGCGGCGCGACCTGGGACGGCTTGCTGGGCAAGGCGACCATCCCGTCGACCTGGACCGGCACCCGCACTCTGATGTACAACCAGGCCGACCCGGTCGGCCACCGACGCGGGATGATCCGGGCCTGCGGAGACGCGAACGGCGTCGCCTGTACGGAGTGGGCACACCTCAAGGTCTGCGACACCGCCTGCGACGGTGCGACCGGCCCGGTCGGTGACAACCAACCTGTCCCGTCGACCACTCTCTCCAATCGCCGGATCGCCTTGCACATCGACAATCGAGGCATGGCGTGGGCGACGATCGACACCGGCAATCCTGGCGACGAGATCTGGCTCGACCGCTCCTGGAACCAAGGCGCCTCCTGGCCGGGCGGCTCCTCACTCGGCCGCGTCAGCACCCCCGCCGGCACGACCGCGACCAAGACAGCGCTCTATGCGACAAAGGACCCCAAGTCCAAGCTGTACGGCGGCGCGGTACGAGCCTGTGGTCGTGCCGTCGAAGGATCCAACGGCGCCTGTACTGCGTGGGCGCGACCGGCCACCGATCGGGCCGCTGCCGCCGCTGACGCCCTGATGTACGACTACCGTCCCGACCTCGCCTGGTGGCAGTCGAGCTGGTGGAACTCGGCCGTCGCGGTGACCACCCTGATGGACTACCAGAAGCGGACCGGCCGGACCGACCTGCGCTGGATCATCGACCGCACCTTCACCGTCAACAAAGGCGTCTTCCCCGCCGGGACGAAGAGCGGCGACGCGATCGAGGGCAACTTCATCAGCCGCGCGATCGACGACACCGAGTGGTGGGCGATCGCCTGGATCCAGGCGTACGACGTGACCGGCGACCGCAAGTACCTCGACATGGCGGTCACGATCGCGAACTACGTCCAGGGCTACTGGGACACCAGCACCTGCGGTGGCGGCGTCTGGTGGGATCGCGAACGGACGTACAAGAACGCCATCACCAACGGCCTGTACGTCCGGATGACCGCCGCCCTGCACAACCGACTGCCGGGCGACAGCATCTGGTTGCAGCGGGCAACAACTGGCTGGAACTGGTACCAGGCCAGCGGCATGATCAACTCCTCGAAGCTGGTCAACGACGGCCTCACCAGCTCGTGCGCCAACAACGGCCAGACCGTCTGGACCTACAACCAGGGCCTGGCGATCGGCGGTGCGCTGGAGCTCTACCGAGCCAACGGCAACGCCGCCCTGCTGACATCGGCGAAGCAACTCGCCGACGCTGCCATCGCGTCGTCGCTCCTTAGCCCGAACGGGATCCTGACCGAGACCTGCGACGTCGGTTCGGGGAGCTGCGACGACAACCAGAAGCAGTTCAAGGGCATCTTCATGCGCTACCTGATGGACCTCGCCGACGCGACCGGCACGGCGTCGTACAAGACCTACGCCCAACACCAGTCCGACACCATCTGGCAGTCTGACCGCGACACTCTCAACCACCTCGGCCAACGCTGGGGCGGCCAGGGCACCAACCCCCGCGACTGGCGAACCCAAGCCAGCGCACTGGGCGGCATCCTGGCAGCCACCAGCTGACACCTACTTGTCGAACACCGGGTCCGTCACCAACTCGAGCACCTGCTCCTTGGCGGCGGCCCCGGCCGGCAATTTGTCGCCTGGGTAGAGGATGCGGACCGAGGCAAGGTCACCGTCGGGCTGTGTGTAAGTCGCCCCCATCACATACTTCGGGACTTCCTGGTAGGAACGTGCTCCCTCGTGGTACTGCACGGTCTTGCCGTCCGGCAGGTTCTCCGTCGTGCACTCGGGAACGGACAGCTGGTCCACACACGTGCTGGCACGAAGCTTGGCATCGACCCCGAACTCGATCGTCGCCGCGAGCGGACCCTTCTTCCAGTCCAGTGCGACCACATAGTTCCCGTTGACTTCGTCGATGTGGTGCACGTCCACCGTGCCGCCGGGCAGGACCGCCTCCAGCTCGCCGACGACCTCCCGGAGATCGGGCACCGGTGCCTTCAATGCCTCCTCTTCAGCAGCTTCCTCGGCCGTCATCGGCGGCAGGTTCAGCTGGGGGTCAGCGGCGAACGACATCAGCTCGGCGCCGGTGAGCCCCATCCCGTGCACGCCGCTCGCCGAGTTGTTCGCGAACAACGGACGAGCCGACAGATAGACGATCTCGCCGTCGGGCTGCTGGTACTTCAGCTCCACCCGCTCGCCCAGCCGCCCGATCTGCGCCGAGCCGCCGATCGACATCGGCACACTGTGGCACTTCAGTCCTTCGTACTGACCGCAGTCCTTGCCGGTACCGGAGCCGTAGACCGAGACGGACAACTCTCCCTCACCCCGCTGGCCGGCGATCTTCCACCCGGCGCGACCGGTCGCCTCCCGCTGTCCGGGCTGATGGTTCACCTCGAAGGGCCCGGACTCGTAGGTGAGGTGCTGCCGGTTCGGATCGAAGTGCTTGGCGAGCAGGTTCCGCATGGTCGCATTGAAGGCGGCGTCCTGGGCCTTGACGTCGACCGCCTGGCTAGGGCCGGCAACAGGCGGGTCAGCTGGAAGCGGCGAAGCGTTCGGGGTCAGCCAGCTGGTCATGCCTACGACCAGTACTGCGACTGCTGCCGCGCCTCCGATCACTCCGGTGCCGGTCAGTAGGCGGTGGCGGCGCAAGCGGTGGCGGCCGGCGGCGAGGTCGTCGCTCAGTGCTCTGGGCAACAGGTTGTCCTGTGCGCTCGCGGCGTCCGCGAGGCGATCCGCCAGTTCCTTCTCGTCGATCATCGGTCGGTTCCTCCCACTGCCCTGAACTGGGCGGTCAGCAAGTCGTTGAGGCGGGCGAGGGCCCGGGAGCACTGGCTCTTCACCGTGCCGGGCTTGCAGTGCAGGTCGGCCGCGGTCTCCTCGACGGACAGCCCGACGAAGTACCGCAGTACGACCACCTGCCGCTGGCCGATCGGCAGACTCGCCAGCGCCTCGATCAGCACCCGCCGGTCCTCGACCCCGAAGTCCTCGTCCATCAGTACGTCGACACCGTCCAGGCCCGGAGCCTCGCGGCGCCACGGCCGTCGACTCTCGTCGATCCCCGAATTGACCAGGGTCCGCCGGGCGTAGGCGTCGACGTTCCCCGCCCGCCGGACCTTCGGCCAGGCGACGTACAGCTTCAGCAGCGCCGTCTGCACCAGATCCTCGGCCTTGTGGACGTCCCCACAGAGCAGATACGCGATCCGCCGCAACTGCGTCCGGCGCTGCCCGACGTACTCACTGAACTCGTCGTCCCTTGCCATCCATCATCCCCTCGCTCATCCCGTCACCGATGAATACGGAACGGTCCAGGGATCGGTTGTCAGACCTATTGGCCCACACCTTGGGGTTCAACGCAGACTGAAATAAACCCGACTCATCTTCCACTCAACGGCGAAGTATGTCATTCTTCCGGCGAATGAACCTGATTCATCTCCCATCGTCGACCGATTGGCCCGCCAATGCCGAACGTTCCGCGCCGGCTCCTTGCTGCCTTCGCCGGCTTGCTGGTCCCCACCGCACTCCTCGCCGCGCCCGCTGAGGCGACCGGCCCGACCACCCTGTACGTCTCCCCCGCCGCCGGCGCCAAGGGCGGATCGGGGAGCCTCAGCCGCCCGCTCGGCTCGCTCGAGCAGGCGCGCGATCAGGTCCGCAAGCTGACGAAGCACCAGCGCGGCGACATCCACGTCGTCCTGCTGCCCGGCGACTACCGGCGTACGGACACCTTCCAGCTCACCAGCCAGGACTCCGGGCGGAACGGGCACAAGGTGATCTACCAGGCCCTGCCCGGTACGTCGGTGACGATCGACGGCGGCCGGCTGGTGACCGGCTGGACGTTGTCCGACCCGGCCAAGAACATCTACAAGGCGCACGTCGGCTCGATCGACTTCCGCCAGTTCTACGTGAACGGCGAACGCCAGCAGCGCGCCCGCGGCCCGGAGAACCCGCCCGGCTGGTCGAAGACCGCGACCGGCTACACCGACAGCACCCGCAGCCTGGCGAACTTCAAGAACCAGGGCGACATCGAGGTCGACAGCCGCTGGGGCTGGATGCACTACCGCTGCCCGGTCCAGTCGGCCGTCGGTACGACGGTGACGATGCAGCAGCCCTGCTACTACAACGCCAACCTGCACGAGGGCCAGGAGATCCAGAACCCGACCTGGATCGAGAACGCCTACGAGCTACTGGACTCGCCCGGCGAGTGGTACCTCGACAAGAGCTCCGGTGACGTCTACTACCTGCCCAAGCCCGGCCAGAGCCCTACCACCGCTACGGTCGTGGTTCCCCAGGTGCAGAACCTGGTAGACGTCACCGGGTCCATCACCGATCCCGTGCAGAACATCCAGTTCGACGGGATCACCTTCTCCTACTCCACCTGGCTCGCGCCGGGCAGCGATGACGGCATGGTCGAGGGCCAGGCCGGCTTCCGGATCAACGGCACCGGCTGGAAGGACTTCGACGCCTCCCGGCTGTACTGGGAGAAGACGCCCGGCGCGGTGAACGTCGGCTACAGCCGCAACATCTCCTTCACCGGCAACACGTTCACGCATCTCGGCGCGGTCGGCCTCAACCTCAACACCGGTTCGCAAGGCACGACGATCAAGGGCAACATCGTCCGCGACGTCGCCGCGACCGGCATCCAGGTCGGCGGCACGGACATCATCGATCACCACCCGAGCGACGCCCGGGCGATCACCAAGGACACTCTGGTCAGCAACAACCTGATCACCAGGGCGGCCGCCGACTACAGCGGCTCGCTCGCGATCCTGGCCGGCTACACCGAGCACACAGTGATCGAGCACAACAAGATCTACGACCTCCCGTACTCCGGGATCTCGGTCGGCTGGGGCTGGGGCAACACCGACGTCGGCGGTGACACCAACTACCCGGGCAACTTCGGCATCCCGATCTACGACACCCCGACTACGTCGAAGAACAACGTCATCCGCGACAACGCGATCAGCGACATCATGAAGCACCAGGCAGACGGCGGCGCGATCTACACCCTCGGCATGCAACCGAACAGTGTTGTCGAGGGCAACTACATCAAGAACACGCCCGGCCCGGCGTACGGCGCGATCTACCACGACGAGGGCAGCCGGGACTTCACCACCACCGGCAACGCGCTGTGCAACGTCGACGCGCTGTGGCTGTTCCTCAACCACGGCATCGACATCGACGCCCAGCACAACTTCACCACCCAGCCCCGGTCCGCGACGCAGGCCAACACGATCGACTCGACGATCGCGAACAATCCGGTCGTACCGGGCTGCGAGCAACTCCCCGCGTCGATCGTCGACAACGCCGGGCTCGAACCGGCGTACCGGTACCTCGACCCGCAGCCGGCCCCGACCGACCGGGTCGCGCCGGCCAAGCCGGGCAAGCCGGTCGTCCAGCCGAGCTTCCCGACGATCGCCGACCTGACCTGGCCGGCCTCGACGGACGCCGTCGGTGTCACCGGCTACTCGATCTACGTCAACGGCAAGCTCACCAGCGCTTCGAAGAACCCGTCGGTGCGGATCACCGGCCTGGTCTCCGGCCAGAGCTACACCTTCGCCGTCAGCGCCCGCGACGCCGTCGGCAACGAGTCCGGCCAGAGCGAGACCGTCACGGCGACCATGCCGGCCGGCGCGGACCTCGCCCTCGACAAGCCGGTCACGGTCTCCTCGTACTCCGAACCGAACGTCCCCTCCCTCGCCGTCGACGGCAAGCTGTCGACGCGCTGGGCGCAAGGACTCGGCCTCCCCGACCCGTCGTGGCTGCAGGTCGACCTCGGCGCGCAGTACGACCTGACCGGGGTGATCACCACCTTCGAGCTGACCAGCGGCTACCGGTACAAGCTCGAGGTCTCGCCCGACGGCCAGGACTGGACCATGTTCGAGGACCATACCGGGACCGCGACGACCCAGCCTGACAACTACGCGGCGGCTCAGGTGCGGGGCAGGTATCTCCGGCTCACCGTCGTCGGCTCCAACTTCAACGGTGGCAGCATCTACGAGATCGAGGCGTACGGGAAGCCGGCCGTCATCACCGGCGACAACCAGCCGCCGGCCGCGCTGCCGAAGCCGACGGCGAACGTGCTGCTGCCGACGACGATCGACCTCAGCTGGCCGACCGGCACGGACAATGTCGGCGTGACCAGCTACGTCGTCTACCAGGATGGTCAGCGGATCGCCACGACCCCGCTGAACCAGCTGCGCATCGACGGCCTGGCCGCCGGTTCCACCCACAGCTACACGGTGGTCGCCCGCGACGTGAACCTCAACGCCGCGCCGCCGAGCCCGGCGACGACGGTCACGACTCCGGCCGAGGCCGGCCTCGCGGTCGGCAAGCCGGTCACGGTCTCGTCGTACTCCGAGCCGAACGTCGCGGCACTGGCCGTCGACGGCGACCTGAACACCCGCTGGGCGCAAGGACTCGGCCTGCCCGACCCGTCCTGGATCCAGGTCGATCTGGGCGCCCCGACCGCGGTGAAGAGCATTGTCACCAACTTCGAGCTGCCGAGCGGGTACAAATACAAGCTGGAGTACTCGCTCGACGCCACGAACTGGTCGATCTTCGACGACCACACCGCGGTGGCGACGAGTGTGCGGCGGAACCCGTCGATCAGGACGGCCGCCGTTCAGGCCCGGTATGTCAGGCTGACTGTCACCGGCTCCAACTTCAACGGCGGAAGCATCTACGAACTCCAGATCTACGGCGGTTTCTGAATGCCCGAGAACCTTGATCCCTACCGTCCCGGCTACGAACTCGTGGCCGAGCAGCTCGTCACGTACATCGTGGAGCAGGGCCTGCGGCCCGGCGACCGGTTGCCGACCGAGAAGGCGCTGGCCGAGCTGCTCGGCACCGGCCGCTCGGTGACGCGCGAGGCGATCAAGGTTCTCGCGGCGGTCGGCCGGCTGCAGACCCGGCGGGGGGCGGGCATCTTCGTGTCCGTCCCCACCAACCAGCAGGCCGACGACCAGGTCGGCTACTTCCAGCCGACCGACCTGCAGCACGTCGCGATGCTGTTCGACCACCGCCGGCTGATCGAGGCCGAGTCGGCCCGGCTGGCGGCGACGTCGGCCCGGCCGGCCCAGGTCCACGCGATCCGGACGGCGGCGGAGGCGTCGGTCGCGGCGTACCAGGATCACGAAATGTTTCGGCAGTACGACCGGACTTTCCACGACGCGGTCGCCGAGGCGTCGGGCAACGTGTTCCTGCAGGCCGCGGTCTCCAAGCTGCGCGACTTCAAGGAGCAGTCCGACCGGCTGCTGTTCGCGGGCGGGCTGCCCGGCTCGCTCGAGGTCGCGGCCCAGCAACATGTCCACATCGCGGAATCGATTGCCGCGGGCGACCCCGACAAGGCGTCGACCGCGATGACCCAGCACATCGACACCACCCAGGCGCAGTTCGAGCAACGCATCCGTGACCGGCTGCAAGCGACCCAGTGAGTTCGGCCCGGACCGAAACAGTTTCGCTGAGATAAAGGCTGACGCATCTCGGCTTCCGATGGTACGAAGAGCCATGCGCGAGTTCTCGACGGCACCAGGGTTGTCATGAAGGCTGCCGGCCTTCCCGAGTCCAAGGAGGCGACGTACCTCGCACTTGTCCGGCAGGGCAGCGCCTCGGTCCCCCAGCTCGCCGAACGCGTCGGCCTGAGCATCGTCCAGGTACGCCGGGCCGTCGCCGCCCTGCAGCGTGAGGGGTTCGTGCACCGTACGCCGCCGCCGCAGGAGCTGGTCGTCGCGGTGCCGCCCGATCTGGCGGTCCAGCAGTTCATCCAGCAGCAGGAGCAGGAGCTGATCCGGACTCGCGAGGCGGCTCAACGGCTGGCGGCGGAGGCGTACCGGAAGCCCACGAGCCGGCGGACCGAGGAGCTGATCGAGATCGTCTCCGGTCAGGATGCGGTCGGCTGGGCCTTCGACCGGGTGCAGCTGTCGGCGCAGAAGGAGTTCCGGGGGCTGGTCGCGGCGCCGTACGTCGCATCGGCCGAGGTGAACAAGACCCAGCTGGATCGCCAGGCGGCGGGTGTCGCGTATCGGGTCGTCTACGACAGTACGGCGCTGGAGGACCGGCTACTGTCCGCGAGCACGGTCACGCATGTGGAGGCGGGCGAGCAGGCCCGGATCGCCGATACCGTGCCGACCAAGCTCGCGATCGCGGACCGCGAGCTCGCGTTGCTGCCGCTGGACTGGACGACGTCCGCGCACGATGCGGCGCTGCTGGTCCACCCGAGCAGCCTGCTGGATGCGCTGGTCGCGCTCTTCGAGACCGTATGGATGCGCGCCAGCCCGTTGTCGGTGACTGCGGTGGACGAGCTGACCGCCGAGGCGACGATGTCCGCCGAGGACCGGTACCTGTTGTCACTCCTGGTCGCCGGGCTGACCGACGACGCAGCCGGGGCGCGGCTCGGGATCAGCCGGCGGACGGTCGCGCGGCGGGTACAGCTGCTGATGGAACAGACCAACTCGCGCTCCCGGTTGCAACTCGGCTGGCAGGCGCGTGAGCGCGGTTGGCTCTGACCGTCTTGGTCGTGGCTTCTTTGCGCCACGAAAGTAAGTAGTACTCCATGTTCTGACCTGCCTTTAATCAGGGCTCCACCGACCTTTGGAGCCCCCTTGCTGCCCTCCTCCAAACGTGGGGTGATCGCACTCGGCGCCGCCCTCGCCCTGCTCGCGACCCCCGGCCTGTCCCAGGCCGCCCCGCCGCTCCCCAGCCCGGGGCTCAGCCGTGCTCTTCCGCTGCAGACCGTCACCCTGATCACCGGCGACAAGGTGACCGCGGCCGTCACCGCCGACGGTCACACCACGGCGACGGTGCAGAACGCGGCCGGTCGGCCGGCGGGCGCGCACATCATGACGTCGGGCAAGGACACCTATGTCTACCCCGACGCCGCGCTGCCTTACCTCGCTTCCGGCGTACTCGACGAGCACCTGTTCAACGTCACCGAACTGCTTGCCGACGGCTACGACGACGCGCACAGCAAGCAACTGCCGCTGATCGTCACGTACACGGACGCCGCCGCTCGCAAGCAGGCTGTCCCGTCCGGTGCCCGCCGCACTCTCGAACTGAGCAGCATCCAGGGCGCAGCTCTCACCGCTGACCGGTCCCCCGCCTTCTGGACCTCCCTCACTCCGTCTTCCAAGCGGGTGGCAGGCCCGGCCAAGCTGGGCGGCGGGATCGCCAAGATCTGGCTGGACGGCAAGGCCAAGGCGACGCTGGCCGACACCACCGCGCAGATCGGCGCACCCGAGGTCTGGGCCGGCGGCGACACCGGCCAAGGCGTGGACGTCGCCGTCCTGGACACCGGTATCGACGCCGCGCACCCCGACTTCGGCGGCCGGATCGCTGCCTCGCAGAGCTTCGTCCCCGGGCTCGACATCACCGACCGGCACGGCCACGGCACGCACGTCGCCTCGACCATCGCCGGTACCGGCGCAGCCTCGGGCGGGGTCGAGCGAGGTGTCGCGCCCGGCGCCAACCTGCACATCGGCAAGGTGCTCGACAACGACGGCAGCGGGCAGGACTCGTGGATCCTGGCCGGGATGGAGTGGGCCGCCCGAGACCAGCACGCCAAGGTGATCAGCATGAGCCTCGGCTCCGGCCCGACCGATGGCACCGACCCGATGAGCCAGGCGGTCAACCGGCTCAGCGCCGAGACCGGCGCGCTGTTCGTCATCGCCGCGGGCAACGACGGCCCCGGCCCGTACTCCGTGAGCGCACCCGGGGCGGCCGACGCCGCCCTGACCGTTGGCGCAGTGGACAGCGCCGACCGGTTGGCCGGGTTCTCCAGCCGCGGCCCGCGTACCGGCGACAACGGGCTCAAGCCCGACCTCACGGCTCCGGGCGTCGACGTGCTCGCCGCGCGTTCGCAGTACGCGCCGGAAGGTGAAGGCTCGTACCTGACGATGAGCGGTACGTCGATGGCGACCCCGCACGTCGCCGGCGCCGCCGCGTTGCTCGCGCGGACGCATCCTGACTGGACCGGGCAGCAACTGAAGGACGCGCTGGTCAGCACGACGAAGACGACGCAGCAGTACAGCCCGTTCGCGGCCGGCAGTGGTCGGCTGGATGTGGCTGCCGCGGTTCGCAGTACCGTCTTCGCGACCGGCTCCGCCTTCTCCTTCGCGACCTGGCCGTACCCGGCCTCGCAGACCGTGCAGAAGGACGTCACCTACACGAACACCGGCGCTTCGGCGGTCACGCTGGACCTGGCGTTGAAGACGCAGGGCATCCCGGACGGCCTGTTCAGCCTCACGGCACCTTCCGTGACAGTGCCCGCTGGCGGTACGGCGACGGTTGGAGTGGTCAGCCACCTTGGCGCTGCAGTTGAGGACGCCGGCTACAGCGCAGTACTGACTGCCACCGGCACTGACGGCGTACTGCGCACGCACACGCCCGTCGGCATCACCAAGCAAAGCCAGCGGGTCAAGCTGACCGTTAAGTCCTCGCTGCCTGGCGTGCTGATCATGAAGGACATCAAGCGCGACACCGTGCCGAAGGCCTACGAGGTCGACGCGACCGGCAAGCTCGAACTCAGCATCCAGCCGAGCACGTACGCCGCTTGGCTGTACGCCGATGCGCGCGGACTCGACAGCCCGCACTCGCTCAGCCGGGTCGTGCTCAGCGATCCCGAGGTGGTCGTCGACGGCGATCGGACGCTGACCTTGGACGCGTCGAAGCTCCGCAAGGTCGCGGCGACCGCTCCCCAGCAGACGGTCAACAGCTATGTCCGGGTCGATCAGTACCGCAGCTATGGAGATCTTCATCGGTTTGTCGACACGTATCAGCTCGAGCCGTGGATCTACGACAGCCTGTGGGTGACTCCGACCCGCAAGGTCACGCAGGGGTCGTACACGTTCGCATCCCGCTGGCGTGAGGTGCAGTCGCCGCTGACCGTCGGTTCCTTCGACGTGAACGTCCAGAGCTGGTCACCTTCCTTGCCGGCGGGCACGTCCGCCTACCCGGTCGTCGTGGCCGGCAATGGTTCAGCGGCCGACTTCGCGAAGGTCGTTGCCCGCGGCAAGATCGCGGTCGTCCATCGCAACGATGCGGTTGCCCCGACCGAGCAGGCCGCGGCTGCCTTCAAGGCCGGTGCCAAGCTCTTGCTGATCCTCAACGACGGCTTCGGACCGTTGGACGCCTGGGCCGATCTACCGCAGGAGGAGACACCGTCGCTGCCGGTGGCTTCGCTCGGCACCGATCGGGCGCAGCAGTTGCTCGACCGGATCCAGCGTGGTGGCCGGGTGCTGGTGGTGACGGCGCATCCGCAGCCGGAGTACCTGTACGACCTGGTGCAGCACCATGACGGCGCGATCCCGGCCGACCCGTCGTACCGGCCGGGTCCGGGTGAGCTGGCCCGGATCGACGAGTCGTTCCGGGACACGAAGCAGGGTGACGCGGTCGACATCCGCTACGACCTCTCCGCCGACCTCACCTGGGCGGTGGGCGCGGACGCGACGCCAGTCCTTGCGCAAGGCAACTACACGGCATGGGTGACTGCCGCGCCCGGGGTGAAGTGGCTGACCCAGACCGCTGTCACCGATCTGATGCTGTTCGGGTCCTCGACGGCGTACAAGCCGCGGAGTACGACGAAGGAGACCTGGTTCGGCGGGATCCAGCGTCCTCGGCTCCTTGCCGACAACGCGATGAGCACACCGCCGTCGCGGGTGGGCGACATCATCAGCACCTTCGGGATGCCGGGGTGGGGCGATGGGCGCCACGAGGGCACTGTGTATGGCGGGATCACGCTGAACACCTCGCTCTACCAGGGTTCTCAGCTGGTGGGCGAGGGTGCTGACTTCGTCTCGGCGGAGGTGTCGCCGGACAAGCTTCCGTACCGGCTCGTCGTCGACACGACGCGTGACCTGCCGGGTCGGCCGTACTCGCCGCGGACCCGGACGGAGTGGGGCTTCATCTCCGACAACGCCGACTACCGGTTCTTGGAGACGCTGCCGCTGATCCAGCTCGACTACGGGATCAGTACGGATCTGAGCGGCCGGGCGTCGCGGCGTACCGACATCGCCGTGACGCCGTCCCACCTGGCCGGCGCGTCCGGCGCCGGCGTGATCAACACCGTCGGCTTGGACGTCTCGTACGACGACGGCGCCCACTGGAAGGCCTTGTCGTTGCGCCACTCCGGCAACGACTGGATCGGCCGCCTGGACGCGCCGTCGAAGGCCGGCTTCGTGAGTCTGCGGGTGACAGCCCGGGACAAGGCCGGCAACAGTGTCAGCCAGACCATCGACCGGGCGGTCGGTCTGCGCTGATTTTCCCCAGGCGGGGTCCGGGGACTGGTGGCGCTGCTAGGCCATCAGTTCCCGGACTCGCGGGGCGACCTGGGTGCCGAAGAGTTCGATGTTCGTCAGCAGGGTCTGGTGGGACAGGCCGCCCATACCGTACTTGAGGTCGAAGCGGGTGGCCTTGAGGTTCTTCAGGTTCGCGGCGATCTTCTGGGCGACCGTCTCGGGTGAACCGACGAACAGGGCGCCCTTCGGGCCGACCTCGGCCAGGTACTGGGACTTGGTCGGGATCGCGAATCCGCGGGTCTTGCTCATCCGCGTGATCACCTCCCGGTAGGGCTCCCAGAACTCCTCGCGGGCCTGCTCGTCGGTGGCGGCGACGTGGCCGGGCGAGTGGACGCCGATCGGCAACGGGTCGCGGCCGAACTGCTCGAGCGCACGGTGGTACAGGTCGGAGAAGGGCGCGAAGCGCGACGGGCTGCCGCCGATGATCGCGAGCATCAGGTTGAAGCCGTAGTGCGCGGCGCGGATCACGGACTGCGGGCTGCCGCCGACGCCGATCCAGGTCGGCAGCGGGGTGTCCAGGTGCGGTACGACGTCCTGGTCATGGAGGGCCGCGCGGGTCTTGCCTTCCCAGCTGACCGGGCCGCCCTTGAGGAGCTCGGCGAAGAGGTTGGTCTTCTCCTCGAAGAGGGTCTCGTAGTCGGCGAGGTCGTAGCCGAAGAGCGGGAACGAGTCGATGCTCGAGCCGCGGCCGAGGATGACCTCGGCGCGGCCGTTCGAGACGGCATTGAGGGTCGAGTAACGCTGGAAGACCCTGACCGGGTCGTCCGAGCTGAGGACGGTGACGGCTGAGCCGAGGTGGATGTTCCCGGTCCGGGCGGCGATCGCGCTGAGCACCACGTCGGCGGCCGACAGCGGGAAGTCGTCGGTGTGGTGCTCGCCGATACCGAAGAAGTCGAGGCCGGCCTCGTCCGCTTTCACACCTTGCTCGACCAGGTCACGGATGGTCTGGGCGTGCGAGACCGGCCGGCCCTGTTCGTCGGAGGTGACGTCGCCGAAGGTGTCCAGCCCGAGCACGAGCGGGAAGTCTGTCATCGCTGCATCTCTTTCTGCATTGTTGATTCTTGGAGTGGAATGCCGAACGCGGGACCGCCCGGTTGGAGTAACCGGCCTGCGGCCAGGCTTTCGAGGATCACCGGGGCGTAGCCGATGGCGTCGATGACCTCGGCAACTGTTCGAGTTGCGGGCCTTGTGCCCGCGATGCCCATCGCGCGGCGGTCCGGATCGCCTGGTTCGCGCCGGTCGTCCGCCAGCTCGTGGTACCCGAGGTGGTTGAAGGTCTTCACCACCGTCGATCTGCTGAGCTTCTGCTGGACGACCTCGCTGCTGGTCAGCAACGGGTTCTCGAACAGCTCCTGTACGCCGTCGACCGGCGGCCAGTAGTTCATCGTGTCGATGACGAGCTTGCCTTCGACGATGGCGGGGTCGAAGGCCGCGAACTTGTGGAGCGGGATCGCCAGCACGACGAGGTCCGCATCGGCGGCCGCATCCGCCGCCCAGAGCGCCTTGGCCCCCGGCACTATCACCTGCGTGATCAACTCGATCCTCGCCGGATCCCCCGACGCCGCGATCGACACGTCGTACCCGGCCTCGACCGCGACCCGCGCGATCACCGGTCCGACATGTCCGGCCCCCAACACCGCGATCCTCATCGCCGCAGATGCCTTTCCAGCGACTGCAGGATGTCCTCGAGAGCGTCGAACTGTGCCGGCGTCAGCGCATCCGCAAAGTGCTTCTTGATCGCCTTCGCGTGCGGCGCCGTAGCCCTCCGGAACGCATCCGCGCCCTCCTCGCTGAGCACCACCTCGGCGCCACGGCTGTCCGTCGCGCAATCCTCCCGCCGGATCAGCCCCCGCTTCTCCATCCGCCCCAACTGATGCGAAAGCCGGCTCCGCTCCCACTCCATCTGCTCAGCCAGCCGCGACGACCGGCTCCGCTTCCCCTCCGCCTCACTCAACGCCAGCAACACCCGATAGTCAGCCGGCGACAACCCTGAATCCTCCGCCAACTGCACACTCAACCGCCGCCGCAACTCATCAGTCGTATCCACCAGCCCCCGCCAAACCCCCAACTCCCCCACCGACAACCGCCGCCGCCCGACCACCACGTCCACCTCAAATCTGATTGATGTATCAATGATGACACGTCAATCAAATCCTCGGAAAACTACCCCGCCTCGCACGGAGACGGGGTAGTTGTCAGCTGACGGTGAGGACCTTGGCGACTGTTTGGGTGCCTTGGTGGTCCGCGTCGGCCAGCCAGACGACGCGGTAGGTGTAGGTGCCGCGGGCGGTCGGCTTGATGGCGTAGGTGTACTTGCCGTTGGCCGAGAGCTTGGCGTTGGTCACCGCGACCCACTTGGTGCCTGACTTGCGCTGCAGGTAGGTCTTCGTGCCGGCGTGGGCCGGGTTCAGGTAGCCGTAGAAGACACTGCTCGCACCCAGCTTGATCGCTGCCGGGGACAGGTAGCTCGACATCGCCGGGTGCACGGCAACCGTCACGATCGGGCTGGCCGAGCCCAGCACGTCGGTCCTGCCGTTGTAGGTCCACATGTACCGCGTGGTGACGGACGGCTTGTGTACCGCTGCGACGGCACCGGTAGTGGACGACGTCACCGTCGCGACGGCGGTCCACTTCGACGCGTTGATGGCCTTGGCGTACAGGGTGACCGGTACGCCGGACAGCACCGCGCCGGTGTCCAGGCGCTTGACCTGGCTCTTCAGGGTGACCGACCCGGTGTACATGATGGACGCAGCGCTTGCGGCGGCGCTGCTCGAAGTACCGGCGAGGTACTTGTCAGCACCCGGGCTGAACTTGCCGTACTTGTCCTTGACCCAGATACGGAAGGTGTAGCCGGTACCGCTCACCAGGCCGCCCGCATTGACAGCACTGATGCTCGGTCCCGCGTAGACCGCCGTGCCGGAGGTCGGTAGCGCTGGGGCGACCTTGCCCGCGTTGCGGCGTACGACGACCTGGCTGATGGTCGTGGAGGGCAGGGTCCAGCGCAGTACCGCAGACCCGTTCCGGCCGGTGCCAGTGACACCAGTGACGGCTGCAGGCGGCATGGTCAGGTCCAGCATGTTCTCGTCGACACTGAGCGTCACACCGTTGTAGGTCCGGCTGACGTCGCCTTCGTTCTGGTGCACCCGCTGGTGCGCCGCCCAGTAGCCGGCCGGGATGAACCGGCTCGTGAGGACCGGCGTGTTCTTCCAGTGGGCGAACCACAGGTTGTCCGGCCGCGTGTACGCCGTACTGGTGTAAGCGCTGGCCAGGTCCGCCCCACCGGACGACGCGCCGACGTACGCGCCACCGACGTACCCGCGGGAGTTCAGCTCCTGCGTCCAGCCACTCAGGTACGAAAGCACCGAAGCCTTGCAAGCCGCTGTCGTCGTGTAGTGCTCGATGTCGCTGTAGATCGCACTCCGCGGCGCGAAGCCCAGCGCCTGCGCTGCAGCGACCGCGTTGGCCGCGGCCGTCCGGCCTTCGGCGACTGCCGTGGCCGGGGTGGTGGAGATCTTGTTCGAGAAGCCGGTGCAGGGCGCCTGCTTACCGACGTCGATCAGGAGGAACTGCCAGCCGGCGCTGTCCTGCGCGGCGACCCATTGCGGCGTCAGGTTGGGCTGCGCAAGGCAACCACGGGAAGTGCCACTGATGTAGATGCCGATCGCGCGGTAGGGCGAGTTCGGCGCCTTCCAGGCATCCATGGTGCTCTGGGCCGGCGCGTCGCAGATGTCGAACGCCGGCTGGTAGATGTTCTTGGTCGCGATGATCGAAGGCGTCACCTGAACCGCCCGCGGCGCCTGAACCGCATTCCTCTTCGCCGTGGCCGTCACCCGACCACTAGCAAGCACCTTGCGGGCCGTCTGATCCGCCCCAGGCACGTAGTACGCGGTCGCCAACACCCCAGCGCCCTCAACCGCAACCTGCAGCTCACCCTCGCTCGACCTCGCCGGCGCGGTGAGCGGCGCAAGCACCAGCCCTTCACCCCGCCCCACAAGATGCGCTGGGCAATCGGATTGCGCAGTACTCCGCCCCAGGTAGACCGCCGCCCGATCGAACCGCACACAAGCAGTCGGATCCTTCGCCAGATCCACCACAGGCCAGCTGGCAGGCACACTCACCTCGTACCCCAGATACGAAACAATCTTCGTATCCTCAGCCCCCGCCGCCCCAGCCCCGGCAACCACCCCACCAACCAACGCAACCACCGTAGAAACCACAGCAGCCCTGAAAACCCTCACCAAAACTCCTCACGTAGCCACCCCCGTAGCCCTGAAACCCTACCGACGCAAAGGTCCTCCCTCCCCACCCGACCACTGCAACTTCCTGCAATCCGCCAACTCCTGCGTCCCCCACGCCCCGCCGCTCCTCGCTCCTGCGTCGCGGTGTGCGCCCCGGACCGGCGACGTCTCTACCCGTCTTTCGCGCACCGCCGGCCCGATTTGCTCCGCTCAGACTGATTGACTGGCCAGCAGCCGTGCGGCCCTGACCGCCAGGAGGTGCGTCTCGCGACCGATATCGTTGCCGTCGAGGATGAACTCGAGCGAATCCTCATCGGTGTAGTAGCGATGGATCAGCCGTTCGAGGTCGTCGGCCGACGCATGCTCCATGGAGAGACGCTTGGCCAGGGCAACGATGTCGGCAGCATCCTTGCGGCGCTGGGCGACCAACTTGGTCGCCAACAGGAACTCGTCGCTGGCATACGTAATGTGCAGGCCGGGCGCCTCACCCCGCCGCAGTGCCCCCTCCGGCAAGGGCGGCATCCACGCACTGGCACTGGTATTCAGCCAGTCTTCGGGAAGCTTGCGCTCACGCGCCATCACACGAGCTTCCTCGATCACGGCCTCATCGCGGGTGATGGCGTCGACGTCCTCGGTCCGGCGGGGACTGTCGTCGGAGGTAACGGCGATCGCGGCGCCTCCGACGACGAAGACCGCCGCGGAAATGCCACGTGCCGTCAGGCGCTGGTCGAGGTCCGACAGAAGATCGACGATCTCACCGGCCGTGAACTCGTTGCGTGGGTCGCTCACGCTGTCATCAGGTCGCGAGCAGGAACGAAGATGTTCGCCCGTGCCAGGTAGGCGGGAGTCTGCTCGACGATCTCATCGCGATCCAGAAATGGATGCTCGGGGATCCATGGCTCAGCGAGCGCCTCGGTCCGGCTCCACTCGGGTGGCTCCTCGCCTGCTGCCTCGAACTCGTGCGCGGTCAGAACAGCAAGCAGAGTGTCGAAGCTCGCCCGGCCGGTCGTGGCCGGCGCCGCCTCCCAAGCGGCTTCGGAACCATCATGACGGCGCAGCAACAAGCGCAGATGGTCGCGCCCCTGAAGCAGCATCCGCCAAGCCCAATCGTCATCGCTCGCCTCGCGAATGGCCGCCGCGGTAGCCGGAGCAGTCATGATCCGGTACTCCCGCGCCGCGTGAAGGGCATGAGCAATCCGTCCGGCCCGCAAGAAGAACTGCGCCGTCGGCCTGGTCCGGCCAGAACGGTAGGTCGAGAAGCGGGAGGCAGAAGTGCCGAGCGCAGCAGCGAACGCAGCCTGAGACATCCCACTCTCAACGAGAGCACGATCGAGCTGCTCACAAACCGCCCGACTGTCCTGGTCCACCTCAGCACCTCCTCACACCCTTATCTAATCAGATAATAGTCATAAGATCCGGTCAAGCCAACCACCCCGGTAGCCGCGGCCTACGCGACGCAGAACTCGTTGCCTTCGGGGTCGAGCATGACGACGTGGTGCAGGTGGTCGCCGTCGGACTCCTCTCGGATCACCGTGGCGCCGGCGGCCACCAGTTCAGGGGCCTTGGCGCGGATCAGGCGGTCGCGGCCGGTCAGGTCCCAGGGGCTTCGCCGGCTACGCGGATGTCGATGTGCATACGGTTCTTGGAGGTCTTTGGTTCGGCGACATCGAGGAGCCGATGGCTGGGCCTTTGCCGGCGGGGTCGACGATCGAGGCGCCTTCGGGGTCGTCGTAGCCGGGCTCGGGGACGTAGTTCGATGCGAGCGCCCAGAAGGTTGCGAGTCGGCGCGGGTCGCGGGCGTCGCAGCCGAGGGTCCAGTGGGTTGCCATTCCGGCACGCTAGCGGTCGACCCGGACGATGAGCTTCCGGATGCGAAGGGGGCGCTCCGGCATCGGCCGGGGTACTCGGCGGGTGATTCAAGGGCGAAGTGGTCGCGCCGGTCGTTGAGGTCGAGGCCGTGGGCAACCACGTGCGGGGGTCGGGGTGCCACCTGGGTGGTTGCACGACGGAAGAGCGGTAATTGTCACCGGGTGGGTGGGAGCGCCCAGAGCGGGGACCGGCGGAGGAGCGAGCGGCGGCGGGCGCGTGGGCGGGTCGTAGTACGGGGGCAGTGTCATGATGTGCGGCATGGAGCTGAAGATGTCGGCGTCTTATGACGCCACCCCTGAGGAAGTCTTCGCGATCGTCACCGACGCTACTTTTCGCGAGCAGGCCTGCGAGAAGACCAAGGCGTTGTCGTACGACGTCAAGGTGAGTCAGTCCGGTGCGGACACCGTGGTGCGGGTGCAGCGGGAGATGCCGTCGGACGATGTGCCGGACATCGCGCGGAAGTTCGTCGGTGGCACGCTCACCGTCGTACAGACCGAGACCTGGCACCCGGCGAACGCGGACGGATCGCGGAACGCCGATGTGAAGGGCGAGATCGCGAACACGCCGGTCACCCTCAAGGGCAGCGCGAGTATCACCTCGACCGGTGGCGAGACCGTGCAGGCGATCGACCTGGACGTGAAGGTCGCGGTGCCGCTGATCGGCAAGAAGATCGAGCCGTTCGTCGTGGACGCGATCCGCAAGGGGCTGCAGAAGGAGCACGACCTCGGCCGCGACTGGCACAACGGCGACAACTGATCGCGCCCGCCGGCGACTGACCGTCCGGCGACAACTGGCGCCGCGAGCCGTGTCGCTGACCTGGTGAACCCACCTCCGATGGCAACCTGAGAAGGACTTATCGGAGGTGGGTTTCTGATGCGTACCCGACGCCGCGGCCCGATCGACGACACCTGGTACTGCGTACTCTGCGACGACACGGTCCCGTTCGAGCGGGTCAATCCCGGCGATCACCCCGCCGACGACCTGTCCGACGAATGGATCTGCGTGGCCTGCGGCTCGGCGGTCCTGATCGCCCCCGCCGCACAAGCCCTCCACCGCACCGCCTGACGGCAGCCGGCCCCGGCAACCACCGCGCCGCACCGCAACCGGTCGGCAGCGGGTAAAGCAACGGCGCGGATGCCGGCTCCCCTGCAGTGCCGGCATCCGCGCCGCCCCCAGGTCTAGAGCGGCGGGCCGAAGCCGCACAGCACGTGTGACGCGTGCGCCGGGTCGAGCGCATTGGCGACCAGCTGCGCCACAGTCGGATCGAACGCAAGCCCCACATGCCCGACCGGATCAAGCGGGCAGGTGTCCTGGACGAATTCGTTCCGCACGCCAGGCTCCCGGATGAACGACGTCTCATGCGGCGTCACCAACAGGTCCGCCCGCGAGGCGATCACCGTGTACTTGACCCCCGCCTGCGCGATCGGCCCAGCCGTCAGCTTCGCCACCTCGGCTCCACCCACGATGATCTCGTCGCAAGCCGGGCAGCCGAACTCCCGTAGTACCTGGTCGACCAGCGGTCGCAGCCCGAGGTAGTCGCCGACGCTCACCAGACCGCCGAACGTCGTCCCGTGGGTCGGCGGCGCGAGCGCGACCACCTTGCCGACCTTGCTTGCGTACCCGCGAACCTTGGGCCCGTACAGACTCTGGAACCCACCCTCCGAGTGCCCGACGATGTCCACCTTCGCCGCCCCCGTGCTCGCCCGCACGCGATCGACGAACGCCTCGATCTCCGCCGACGACTGGACGATCGAGACCGTCCCGCCGACCGGGATGGCCGGCGTCGCCTGGCCATAGGTGAGCGTGAAGGCGCAGTACCCCTTCGCCGCGAGGTACGGGCCGAGGAACGAGTAGTTGCCCGGCCCGTTGCCGCCCAGACCGTGCAGCAAGACCAGCGGGTTGGGGTGCGCGGCCGACGGCTTGCAGGACCAGTTGTCGAAGCCGGAGCTGGGTGCGGCGGCCTGTGCCGAGGCAGTGAAGGTACTAGCGAGCAGTGCAGCGGCCACCAGGCTGGCTGCGGCTCGCCGGAGAACAGTTCTCATAGCGGCTCCCGAGGGGCAGTGTCGTTCGGTGACGACGGGATGACCGACAGTGGAGCACGTCTCGCGGTTATGAACAAGCCTTCGTGTTCATAACTCGCCGAGTGGTTATCAACCAGCCACCGGGGGTAACGTCGCTCCATGGGGCGAGTGATCAGAGGTCTGACGGCCGAGCAGCGCAAAGCCGAGCGCCGCGAGCAGCTGCTCGACGCCGCGCTCGACCTGATCGCCGCGCACGGCTACCTGGGCACGTCGATCGAGCAGATCTGCAGTACGGCGTACGTCGGGACGAAAAGCTTCTACGAGGTCTTCGACAACCGCGAGGACTGCTACGTCGCGCTGCTGCAGCGGACGTCGGAGCGCCTGATGGCGGACATGATGGCGGTCGCGGCCCGGGCCGAGGGCAACGAACGCCAGGCTGTCCCCGGCATCGTCGCCGCCTTCGCGCACGCGCTGCTCGACGACCCACGAGTCGCCAAGGTCACCTTCGGCCAGGCCGGCGGCATCTCCAAGACGGTCGAGCGCCAACGCCGCACCAACCGCCGCTGGGCCGCCGGCTTCCTGGAACAGATCTGGGACCGGTACGACGAAGTCCCCGACTCCGCCGACCCCCTGGCCCGCGACGAGACCGACCTGCGCGCCCGCCACGCCATCGCCATCGGCCTGGTAGGCGGCCTCTTCGACCTGATAGCCGACTGGCTCCTGGACGCCGACCCCTTCATCCCCGACCAGGTAGAAGCCCTGATCGAAGACCTGACCTCCTTCTACATCACAGTCCGCCGAGGCCTGACGGCCTGACCCGCCCCTGAACACCCAGCTGCACTTCGAGGCCTCAACACTCCAACCCGCAATGCGAGCACGGGCGGGGCCAAGTACCTGGCCCCCGCCCGTAGAAGCGGCCTAGCCCTGGTGGGGGTAGCGGTAGTCGGTGGGTGGGGTGAAGGTTTCTTTCATCGAGCGGGGGCTGGCCCAGCGGATCAGGTTCCACATCGAGCCGGCCTTGTCGTTCGTACCGGAGGCGCGCGCTCCACCGAACGGCTGCTGGCCGACGACCGCGCCGGTCGGCTTGTCGTTGACGTAGAAGTTGCCGGCGGCGAAGCGCAGGTACTCCGCGGCCTCGGCGACCGCGTGCCGGTCCTGCGCGATGACCGCGCCGGTCAGCCCGTACGGCGCCGAGTTCTCCATCTGCTTCATGACCTGCTCGAAGTCACCGTCCTCGTACACGTGCACACCGAGGATCGGCCCGAAGTACTCGGTCGAGAAGATCTCGTCCGTCGGGTCGTCCGAGACGAGCAGCGTCGGCCGGACGAAGTAGCCCTCGGAGTCGTCATAGGTGCCACCGGCAAGGACCTCGATGCCGGCCGTCTGCTGGGCCCGGTCGAGCGCCGCCTTGTGCTTGGCGAAGGCGCGGTCGTCGATCACGGCGCCGATGAAGTTCGACAGGTCCGTCACGTCGCCCATCGTCAGCGAGTCGGTCTCGGCGGCGATGTCGTCGCGGATCTGGTTCCAGACGCTGCGCGGGACGTACGACCGGCTGGCGGCCGAGCACTTCTGACCCTGGTACTCGAAAGCACCCCGGACCATCGCCGTCTTCAGCACCGCCGGGTCCGCCGACGGGTGCGCCAGGATGAAGTCCTTGCCACCGGTCTCGCCGACCAGTCGCGGGTACGTCTTGTACGCCGAAATGTTCGTGCCGACCGTGCCCCACAACGACTGGAAGGTCTTCGTCGAGCCGGTGAAGTGGATGCCGGCCAGATCCGGGTGGGTCAGCGCCGCCTTGCTCACGTCGATGCCGTCGCCGGTGACCAGGTTGATCACACCGGCGGGCAGCCCGGCCGCCTCGAACAGCCGCATCGTCCAGTGCGCCGCGAACTGCTGCGTCGGCGACGGCTTCCAGACCACCGTGTTGCCCATCAGCGCGGGCGCGGTCGGCAGGTTGCCGGCGATCGCGGTGAAGTTGAACGGGGTGATCGCGTAGACGAAGCCCTCGAGCGGGCGGTAGTCGACCCGGTTCCAGATCCCCGG
Source organism: Kribbella koreensis (assembly GCF_039525325.1). NCBI lineage: Bacteria > Bacillati > Actinomycetota > Actinomycetes > Propionibacteriales > Kribbellaceae > Kribbella > Kribbella koreensis. Next base: position 219,405 of record NZ_BAAAHK010000024.1, on the reverse strand, counting down.
CGAGGAGATCGGCTGGTCGTTGATGATGTTGCGCGCGAACGCGACGTTGAAGCGGAGGAAGTCGATCAGCTCGCAGGCGGCGTCGATCTCGGCCTGCTGGACCGTCTTGGACTGGCCGAGCATGGTCGCCGCGTTCAGCGTGTCGCGCCACGGGCCGGCCAGCAGGTCGGCGGCCTTGAGGAAGACCGCCGCGCGGTCGTCGAAGGACAGCGCGCGCCAGGCCGGAGCGGCCGCGAGGGCCGCGTCGACGGCGGCCTTGCCGTCAGCTTCGGTCGCGTTGCCGAGGGTGCCGAGCACGTGGGCGTGCTTGTGCGGCTGGACCACCTGGAACGGCGTACCGCCGCCGAGCTTCTGCTCGCCGCCGATCGTGCAGGTCAGGTCGATCGCACCGGCCGCGTTGAACTCCTTGAGCTTCGCCTCCAGGCTGGCCCGTTCGGGCGAACCGGGTGCGTACCCACGCACGGTCTCGTTGATCGGAGTGGGTACTGCGGTGACGGCATCCATGGTGTGCGGTGCTCCTCGTTCGGCTCGACTGGGTCTCAGCGGGCGGCCTCCAGAACTGACGCTTGCCATGGTGCCATGTCCAAAGGAGAACCACGAACCTGACAGGTCTACTCCGCGGGGACGGCCAGCGCGACGGCGAGGTCCTCGTCCAGGAACACCAGGCCGCGCTCCGCGAAACCGGCGAAAGCCTCTCTGACAGCCTCCACCGGAAGCTCCAACGACCGTCCGACGGCGCTCGCGGTGGTCGGCCGGTCACTGCAGGCGAGGTAGATGTCAGCAAGCGCTTTCTGGAACGTGTACGTGCCCTCGCGACCCGGCCGGCGGCTGTCGTAGATCTCCACCCGGCCAGGTGACGACCAGTACCGCAGGGTCGGGAGCCGGTCGCCGGTCCAGGCGGTCTTCCACTCGTCGACGGATTTCCGCAGCTCGTCGTACGCGCTGTCGGGCAGGGCGCCCGGAAGGTCGTACTCGAAGAAGTACGCGACCTTCCCGAGATCGACGCCGGCCGGATAGACGTGCCGGTAGCTGCTCTCCGGGGAGCGACGGCCGGGGCTGGAGAAGAGCGGGCTGAAGCGTTCCATCCAGATCCGGGCCGCGCTCGACGGCGGCCGGAGGTGCACCAGCTCCGGTACTACGGAAGCCTGGTCCGCGTAATCCTGGGCCGTCTCGCCAGGGAATCCCCACAGGATGTTCCACTCGACCTGGATCCCGTAGTACTGCGCCCAGCGCAGCAAGTTGACGTTCTGAGCGGCCCGAACGCCCTTGTCCATCAGGCGCAGGACGTTGCTGCTCAGCGATTCCAGTCCTGGCTGGAGCACCCGTACCCCGCCCTTGGCCAGCAGCTCGAGTTGCGCCCGGCTGAGGTTGGCCTTGACCTCGTAGAACAGCTCGTAATCGGTACCGGCGTCGATGAGAGCCGGGAAGAGGTCCTTCAGATAGGCCATGTCGATGATGTTGTCGACAGCCTCGAAGCGGGAGGTCTGGTACCGCGCCGCCTGGCCCGCGAGTTCGGCGACGACCCGCTCGGCCGGCTTCGACCGGAACTGCATCGTCGTGCCGTTGAGGCCGCAGAACGTGCAGTGGTGTTTCGCGCCCCACCAGCAACCACGGGCGGACTCGAAGGGGATCCACAGGTCGTCCGGGAAGACGCCGAGACGCCGCGATCGCTCGAAGTACTCGTCGTAGTCCGGAGCGGGCAGATCCGCCATCCTCGTCATCAGAGGCTGACTGCCGACCTTCCCCAATTCATTGCCCTCGGCAAGCTTGCGCAGGAGTGCGGGGAAGGCCGTATCGCCTTCACCGACGACCGCGTGGTCGATGCAGTCGATCGACCTGGCCAGTTCCCGGCCCATCTCACCGTCGAAGTTCGCGCCGCCGAAGACCGTGACGATCTCCGGGTACCGCTCCTTCAGCCGCCGCGCGAAGGCGAACGACGCCACGCTCTGCTGGAAGGTACAGCTGAACCCGACGACCTGAACATCCTTCCAGGGAAGGGTTTCCAGCAGATTGTCGAGGAACAACGGCACCTCGACGTCGCGAATCCGGCGCAGCAGCTGATCGGCGTCATCGCCGAGGTAGCCGAAATCGTGGTCGGCCAGCAGCGCCCCCTCGACATCGGGCGCCTCGTCGCCGAAGGCCTCGAGAGAGAACAGCCAGTCCCCGACCAGCCGGCCGCGGTGCTCGGACAGCTTGCGATACAGCTCGACCCCGAGTTGTGCCGCGAAGTCGAGATTGGCATGCAGCGTCCGGACGTCGAAGCCCTGCTGCCCGGCGATCGCCTTCAGCAGACCGAGCTGGATCGAGGGCCGATCGACGTCCATGAACGGCATGGACACCAGGACCGTCCGCATCAGGCGGCCCGGGGCTACTCGCCGGCGAAGCGGGTGATCTTCGACGACTGCGTGAAGCTGACCGCGCCCGTGCCGCCCGCGTCGAGGCTGCGCACCACGCCCGGCGTGAACGCGGTCGCGAACTGGTCGGCGAACGACGGTACCGGCTCGGTCACCTCGACGGCCGCGGTCCGCTCACCTCTGTTGATGACCTCGGCGGCCAACCCCAGCAGCCCTGACAGCAGGACTCGCTGCGGCTCCGGCAGATTCAGCTCGTCCAGCGTCGTCACCAGTTGGGCGACGTCTTCGGCGCTGACAATGATCTCGGCCATTGCTCTCCCCCAGGTTCGGCCTCGCGGTCGTGCACCACGGCAAGGCGTTTTCAGGGTGCGAGTCTAGCCCGAAGAGTGTCCGCGTCGGGGTGGCCCAGCCGCTCCAGTACGTCGGCCGCCCGCGCCCAGGCGATCCGGGCAGATTCGTCGTCGCCGGCGGCGTGGTGGACGTCCCCGAGCGAGGCAAGTGTGTCGGCCTGGTTGTAGTGATCACCGACCGCCTGGAACAAGGCGACGCCCCGCTCATACGAATCCATCGCCTCCGCGAACCGGCCGAGCCGCAGCTGGACGTACCCAAGACTGTCGAGCGTTTCGGCCTGTCCGAAGCGGTCGGCCAGACTCGTCTGCAACTCGAGGGCGAGCTCACAGTTGCGCAAGGCATCGACGTAGTCGCCGACCATCGCGTGAAACCAGCCGACGGCATTGAGCGAACGCGCCTGCCCGGCCCGATGACCGGCCGCCTCGAAGAGCGCCAGCGCCAGCTCGGCATGTTCCAGCGCTTCCGCATGCGCAGCCTGCCGATCGAGCATCCAGGCGAAGTGCCGATGCGTATGTGCGGCGCCGACCGTGTCGCCGGACGCCGAGTACCGGTCGAGGGCCGCCTGCAACTGGACCCTCGCATCGTCGTACTGGCCGAGCCGGATGTGCGCACAGCCGAGGTAGCGATACGCGAACGCCTGCCGGGCCTGGTCACCCGACCGGTCGGCGGCCGCGACCGCAACGCCGAGCGCATCCAGGGATTCCTGCCAGAGCCCCCGATAGGCGAGGAATCTGGTCATCGTCCAGACGAGCTGCCACGGATCCGTGGCCGTCCGGACCACCGACAACAGCACGGGCAGCTCGGTGGTGAACCAGTCGAGCCCTTCGTCGTACGACGATGGACACTCGGGAGCAACCCCCGGCGTTACCTCCGCCAGTACGGTCGGATCATCGTCGCGGCGGGTGTTGAGCAATCCGTCCGCCAGATAGCCGGTATGCACGTAGTGATCGAGCATCCGCTGCGACACCTCACGCCGCTCGGGCTCTGGGTGCTCGGCCAACGCCAGCTCAGCCGCGTACGCCCGCAGAAGATCGTGAAACGTGTACCTGCCCGGCGCGTGCTCGGTCAGCAGATGCGCCGCGCACAACTCGCCGAGCAACCGCCGCACCTGCCGAGGCGCCTCGGCAGCGAGACTGACCACCGCCGGCAGGCCGATATCCGGGCCGGGGTGAAGCCCGAGCAACCGGAACAGCCGAGCCGCTTCCGGCGAAAGCCGCAGGTACGACCAGGAGAAGACAACCCGTACGTCGGTCGCGCTGTCCGCCCCGGCGAACTCGTCCAAGCCCGCCCGCAGCTCGCTCGCCAACACCTCCAGGCTGAACTCGGGATAGGTGACGGCCCGCGCCGCAACGATCGAGAGGGCCAACGGGAGCCGCGCGCAGTGCGTGATGATCTCGTCGACAGCCGCCGGCTCGGCAGACACCCGGTCGGCGCCGAGACGCTGAGCCAGCAGCGAGCGGGCCTCGCTGATCGAGAGCAGGTCGAGGGTGACCGGCTGGGCTCCGTCGGCTGTCAGCAGGCCGCGCAGCTGGTTCCTACTGGTCACGACCACTCGGCACTCCCGAGCGCCCGGCAGCAGCGGCCTGGCCTGGTCCGCGTCGGCCACGTTGTCCAGCACGATCAGAACCCGGCGATCGGCGACCAGGCTGCGGTAGAGCCCGATCTGCGCCTCCAGACCGGCGGGGATTCGCTCCGGTTCCACGGCGAAGGCGTCGAGTAGGGTCCGGACTGCTTCGGCCGGGCTCACCGGCGTACCGCCTGGATCGAAGCCGCGGAGGTTCAGGTAGATCTGGCCGTCGGGGAACCGGTCGCGCGCCTGATGCGCCCAGCGCAGGGCCAGGGCGGTCTTGCCGACACCGGCCGTCCCCGAGACCACGGCGATACCGCCCTTTGCGCCGTTCGCGAGGATGCCGTCCAGGCGGCGCAAGTGGCTGACCCGGCCGGCGAAGCCAAACGTGTCCGGCGGCAGCTGGGCCGGCACCGCGAGCCTCGCGGCCGGCTGGACCGGGAGTTCGCCGCGCAAGATCGATCGATGGACTTCGCTCAGCTCGATCCCCGGATCCGCGCCGAGCTCCTCCACCAGACGCCGCTGAACCAAGGCGTAGCGGTCAAGCGCCTCCGCAGGCCGCCCGGCTACGTGCAGGGCTCGCATGAGCAGGGCTTCGAGCGGCTCGACCAAGGGGTACACGGCGATCAGATCCGGCAGCTCCGCGATCACCGTGGCAGTGTTGCCCAGACGGAGCTCGGACTCGGCCCACTGCACGATGGCATCCACCCGACGCCGGTCCCAGCGATCACGAACCTGCGCGGCCCAGGCACCTGGCAGGTTGGCCAGCGGGATCCCTTGCCACAGCTCCAGCGCCTTCGCGAGTTGGCTCGCGCGGTCCTGGGCGCCGTACTCCGGGTTGCTCGCCTGGTCCGCGAGCTGCCAGAAGCGATGCAGGTCGACCTGGTCCGGGTCGATCCCCAGCAGGTAGCCGGTCTGGCGTCGCTCGACCTTGATGTCCGGGCCGAGGATGCGGCGGATCCGGCTCAGGTGCGCGTACAGCACGTTGCGCGCAGCGGGCGGCGGATCCTCGTCCCAGACCCGGTCGACCAGGGTCTCGATGGTGACCGCGCGGCCCGGGTCGACGAGCAGCGCGGCCAGCACCAGCCGTTGGCGAGGCGAACCGGCATCCAGCAACCGGCCGGCCGACAGGACGTCGACCCCTCCGAACAGGCGGAACTCCACCGGTTCAGGCCGACTTCTTGGTGGCCTTCTTGGCAGCGGTCTTCTTCGCGGGCGCGGCTGCCTTCTTGGCGGCAGCGGTCTTCTTGGCCGGAGCCTTCTTCGCAGCAGGCGCCTTCTTGGCGGGAGCAGCGTCGCCTTGACCACCACCACCGGAGCCCCCGGCTGCCCGGCGAGCCTTGGCAGCCTCGACGGAAGCACGGAGAGCTGCGACCAGGTCGACGACCTCGGCGCCCTCGGTCTCCTCTTCCTCCGCCTCGGCAGGCAGCGGTACGCCGGCAGCCTTCGCCTCGACCACTTGCTCCAGCGCGTGCCGGTACTCGTCGTGGTACTGATCCGGGTCGAACTCGCCGCGCAGGGTGTCGATGTACGACTCCGCCATCGCCTTCTCCTGCTTGCGGATCTCCACGTCCTCGTCCGGTGCCGCGAAGGACGAGTCGCGGACCTCGTCCGGCCAGAGCATCACCTGGAGGACGAGCACGTTGTCGTGCGTGCGGAGCAGGCCGAGCGATTCACGCGACCGCAGCGCGACCTTCACCAGTGCGTACAGCTCGGAGCCCTCCAGGGCATCGCGGAGCAGCACGTACGGCTTGGCGCCCGGGCCGCCGTCGGCAGCGAGGTAGTACGACTTGCCCAGGTAGAGCGGGTCGACCTGGTCGGCCGGCACGAACTCCAGCACGTCGATGACCTTCTTGCTCGACAGCGGCAGGTCGGCGAAGTCCTCCGGCTCGAGCACCACCATCCGGCCGTCGGCCATCTCGTAGCCCTTGCCGATGTCGGAGTACGGGACCTCCTCGCCGTCGATCGAGCAGACCCGCTTGTACTTGATCCGGCCGCCGTCGGCGACATGCACCTGACGGAAGGAGATGTCCTTCTCCTCCGTCGCCGAGAACACCTTGATCGGGATCGTGACCATCCCGAACGAGATGGCGCCCTTCCAGATCGCCTGCATCGCCATCAGCTCCCTGTCAGCTCGTCGCCCAGCTCGAGTCCAGTTCGTCCGCTCAGCCCGTCCGGTCCTGCAGACCGCCGCGCGGCCCGACGGCCGCGAGGAAATCCGGGATCTCCTGTGTCGCGTACCACAGCAGGTCTTCACCTTCGCACGAGTCGAGGGCGAAGACAGCGTCTTCGTGGCCCGGATCCGCGGTATCGCCGTGCGCCACGTCCCACAGCTCGGCAGCCTTGCTGACCACCTCCACGGCCGGGTCGCCGTCGAGATGCGCCGCCGCGACCGCCGTCCACGGCACGACCACGTGCAGCTCCAGCCGCGCATCGCCCAGCTGGACTGTGCCATCGGCCGGTGGGATCGCCGCGACGTCGCAGGCCACCACGACCCGCTTCCGCGGGGCGGTCGGGTCGGCCGCGATCAGTCCGACCGAGGCCCGGGCCGCTTGCTCCATCGCGGCGTACTCGAGCTCCTCGTCGTCGGCCGTCGCGAACCACTCGCGCAGCGCCGGGGTCACGGCGTACACGGTCTGGGGCGCCGGTCCGAACTCCCCCGCGTGGCAGGCGGCGTCGAGCAGGGGAATGGTGGATGGGATGTAGATCCTCATGAGCCCGCCTTCTTGGTACTGCGGGGTTTTTTGCGTCCCCGCGCTGCGCGGCTACGACTCCCCTTGGTCGTATCCAACAACTCGTCCAGCGCGTCCGTCACGCATTGCGCGAAGACGGCCAGGTCAGGCATCGCCGTCCGGTCCGCGTTGAGCCCGAACGACACCTTCCCGTCGTACGACGTGACGCCCACGGACAGTCCTTGCCCCGGCATCAACGGCACCACCGGGTACGACGCCAGCATCGGCGCGCCCTGGGCGTAGAGCGGGAACTGCGGGCCGGGCACGTTGGTGATCACCACGTCGTCGATCGGCCGCACCGTCGCCGTCGCCACCCGCGCCGCGAGGGCGTGCAGCGTGGTCGGCGCGAAGCCGGCGATCCCGACCAGCGAGCGGGCGCTGACGGCTCGCCCGGTGTCCTTGTGCACCTTGGTCTGGTACGAGATCTGGTGCAGCCGCATGACCGGCGAGTTCTCCCCGACCGGCAGGTTGACCGTCGAGGCGATCACCCGCGAGCCGAGCGACGTCGGCTCCTCGTCATCGTCGTCCCGGATGCTCACCGGTACTACGGCGCGCACCCCGCGCGTCGGGCTCACCGACTCACCACGCGTCATCATCCAGGCGCGCAGCGCGCCGGCCACCACGGCCAGGATCACGTCGTTCACCGTGCCGCCGTGCATGGCCCGGACGGCCCGGTAGTCCTCGAGGTCGGTCTGCACGGTGGTGAACCGGCGCTGCCCCGACGTCTTGACGTGCAGCGAGCTCTCCTGGACGTGCCGCTGCGCGACCACCGAGCCGACCACGTCACCGAGCACCTCACGCAGGGAGGTCGAACCGGTCAGGCTGGTCATCTCGGCCCGCGCCAGCTCCAGCACTGCCGTCGGGGACCGCGTCGCGTCGGCGAACACACCGGCGAGCAGCTCCAGGGCCGAGGGCGGGTGGGCGGGCTGCCAGGTGTCGGTGGGGGTGTCCCGCGGGTGGGCCGTGGCGTCCAGGACGACCTGGCCGATGTCGACCGTGCTGTTGCCGTCGACAAGCGCTTGGTGGGATTTCGCGATGATCGCGAACCGGTCCCCTTGCAGCCCCTCGACCAGGTACATCTCCCACAGCGGCCGGGCCCGGTCGAGCCGCCGGGACATGATCCGGGCGACCAGCTCCAGCAGCTGCGCATGCGTGCCGGGGCGCGGCAGCGCGGACCGGCGTACATGGAAAGTGATGTCGAAATCCTCGTCGTCCACCCAGATCGGCCCGGCGAACCGGCCCGGGATCTGCTGGATCCGCTGCCGGTACCGCGGCACGAAGGCGATCCGGTCCCGGATCAGCGCGACCAGGCTCTCGTAGTCGAACCCGTCGTCGCCGTGCACCGGCGGCTCGAAGATGTCCACGGTGCCGACGTGCATCGGCGTGGCCGGGCTCTCGGCCTTCAGGAAGGTCAGGTCCAGCGACGACAACCGGTCCGGCATTCGCGGGCCCTCCTTCGGCGTTGAGGTTTCGTGTTCAGTCACCCTAACCGGGACCGCCGACAGTGGGCTGCGACACTGGCTGCTGGTGGCGAACCTGGCTGTCAGCGATCGTGACACGACTGATGGTGCATAGCGGGAACACTGGGCCCTGCGCGTTCGTCAGGCAAGAGGGCGTGTCCGACGCCCGGCAACTGAATCGACCCGTTGAAAGGCCCCTCGTCTCATGCGTTCGACGTTCTCCCGTGGTACCGCGCTCGCGCTCCTGCCCGCTCTCGGCATGCTCGTCCTGGCCGGCTGCGGGGACGACTCCAAGAGCAGCTCGAGCCCGAGCGGCAACCCGACCAGCGCGCCCACCACCGCGCCGGCGTCGACGCCGACCGGCACCGCCGGCACCCCGGGCAGCACGCCGAACACCAAGTCGCCGTCGAACACCACCGACCCGTCCGGCGAGACCGCGGACGTGACCATCAACGTCATCGTTGCCAACGGCAAGGTGAACCCGAGCGGCGCCAGCGTCAAGGTGAAGGCCGGCCAGACCGTGCTGATCACCGCGGTCAGCGACGCCGAGGAGGAGCTGCACATCCACGGCTACGACAAGGAGCTGGAGCTCGCGCCGGGCAAGCCCAGCTCGGTGAAGTTCGAGGCGAACATGAAGGGCACCTTCGAGATCGAGACGCACAAGAGCGGCAAGCTGGTCGCCAAGCTCGTCGTCTCCTGACCCGCCGACGGCCTCACAGTGATGTCTCTTCTGCTGCCTCTGCACGGGATCGGCGGCCGGCAAGACCTGCCCGTACCGTTCGGGCTCGCCGTCGGCGGCGCCGGCGTGGCGATCGCGCTCTCGTTCGTCGTCCTCGGACTGGCCTGGCGCAACCCGAAGTACCGGGGTGACAAGTCCGGCAAGGCGCTGCCGGACGCGGTCACCCGGACGGTCGACTCGGCCGGCTTCCGCTGGTTCGTCCGGGCGGTCGGGCTGGCGATCTTCCTGTACGCGATGGTGGCGCTGGTCTTCGGTGTGGACCGGCTGACCAACCCGATCTTCGGGTTCGTCTACATCCTGGTCTGGGTCGGGCTGGTTCCGATCTCACTGCTCCTCGGCCCGGTCTGGCGCACCCTCAACCCGCTGCGCACGATCCACCTGCTGCTCAGCAAGCTGCTCCGGCAGCCGCCGTCCCAAGGCCTTCTCACGCTGCCGAAGTGGCTCGGTCTGTGGCCGGCCGCGCTCGGCGTCTTCGCCTTCACCTGGCTCGAACTGGTCGCCCCGGATCGCGCCACCCAGCCGGTCCTGCAGGCGTGGCTCGCGCTGTACGTCGTGATCACGCTGTTCGGCGCTCTCTTGTTCGGTGATCGGTGGTTCTCGACGGCCGACCCGTTCGAGGTCTACGCGTCGCTGATGGCGAGGCTGTCCCCGTGGGGCCGGCGCGACGACGGCAAGCTCGTCATCCGGCGACCGCTGGAGAACCTCGACGGGCTGAAGGCACAACCAGGCCTGGTCGGTATGGTCGCCGCGCTGCTCGGCTCGACGGCGTACGACGGTTTCTCCAACTCGACCGCGTGGATCGGCTGGGCGCAGAACACCGACTACTCGATGACGACGCTCGGCACGCTCGCGCTGATCGTCTTCATCCTGTTCGTGCTGGTGACGTATTCGAGCGCGACTCTCCTGGCCGGAAGGCTGTCGGACAGCTCACGGTCGGCGCTTCCTGGGTTGTTCGCGCATTCCGTCGTACCGATCGCCTTCGGGTACGTCGTTGCGCATTACCTGACCCTGCTGATCCTGGAAGGCCAGCGGACGCTCATCTACCTGAGCGACCCGCTGTCCAACGGCGCCAACATCTTCGGCACCGGCCTCCTGGGCCTCAACACCGGAATCACCAACCACAGCACGACAATCGCGGTCATCCAGGTCCTCGCCGTAGTCTGCGGCCACCTGATGGGCGTCGTCTCCGCCCACGACCGAGCAGTAGCCCTCTTCCCCCGCAACAAGGCCCTAGCCGGCCAACTCCCCCTCCTGGTGGTCATGGTCGGCTACACCGTCGGCGGCCTGCTCCTGCTCTTCTCGGCTTAGCCCTGCTTGGCCGGTGCCTCTGCTGCGGCGGAGGCACCGGGCAGGGAGCGGCTGGTGTAGGTCAGGGTCAGGAAGGCGAGCATGCCGAGGATCAGGTGGGAGTTGCCGGGGATGGACTGCCAGACGGTCCAGCTGAGTTCGCGGTCGTCGCGGAACGGGACCCACCAGATGGAGCGAAGTACGAAGAGTCCGTACCAGAGGATGCCGGTGATGAGGGCGGGCTTGGTGCCCCACTCGCGGTGGACGGCGCGGATCAGGCTGATGCCTAGCGGGATGATCCAGACCCAGTGGTGGCTCCAGCTGACCGGCGACGCGTAGAGGACGGCCAGGGCCATCACGGAGATGGCGGTGACACGCTCGTCGGCCTGCCAGTACTTGCGAGCCAGCCAGAGGACGGCCAGGCCGAAGATCGCCGACAGCAGGAACCAGACCGGCTTCACCCAGGACGCCTCGTCGCCGAGCCGGCTGAGGAAGCCCATGAACGACTGGTTCGCCGTGTACGCCAGGCCGCCGACCCGGTTCGCGTTGCGGATGACGACGGTCCAGTACTCCCAGGACTGGTGCGGTACGACCGCGAAGCCGATCGCCATCGTCGCGAGCAGCCCGAGCACCGCGTTGCGGAACGCCCGCCACTGCTTGGTGATCAGCAGGAAGGCGAGGAACGGCAGCGGCGTCAGCTTCACCCCGATCGTCACGCCGACCCAGAACCCACGCCACTTCGCGTTCGCGGGCCGGACCAGGTCGAGCAGGATCATTGCGGTGAGCAACAAGTTGATCTGGCCGAACTGGATCGTCTGCCAGACCGGTTCGAGCAGCAACGACAACCCGGTCAGCGCGGCCAGTACCACGATCCGCCGCTCGCGCCACGGGTTCGGGACGAGGCTCCAGGCATTGGCCGGCAACGCGGCCCGCCAGATCAGGCCGATGCAGAGCACCGAGATGGTCGTCCAGACCACCAGCGCGACGCCCCACGGCACGACGGCCAGCGGCACCATCGCGATCGCCGCGAACGGCGGGTAGGTGAACGGCAGACCCGAGCCCGGGAGCTGTGCGTCGTACAGGGAAGCGCGGTCGAGCAGGACCGAGCCGCCCAGCCTGTACACGCGCAGGTCGATCATGCCGTCGAAGAGGCCGTAGGCCCAGGCGCCGAGGGCGACGAAGGCCGCGCAGCCGAGGACGGCGACGACGATCCAGCGGCGGTCGGTGCTCGGCGGAGTGCCTGGTGTGGTGGAGGTCATGGTCACGTCAGATCGACTCCGAAGAGGGCTTCCAGTTCGCGGCGCGTCTCGTCGTACGAGGTGTGCAGGATCCCGGTGATGCCGAGCTCGCGGGCGGCGGCGACGTTCAGCTCGAGGTCGTCGACGAAGACGCACTCGCTGGGCCGGAGCGCGAGTCGCTGGGCCGCCAGGTGGTAGATCTCCGGCTCCGGCTTGCGCAGGTGGACCTCGCCGGAGATGACGATGTCGTCGAACATGCCGTCCCAGGTCTCTCGCGGGTAGCTGTTGCCCCAGGAGTTCGAGAGCAGCGCGGTCTTGATGCCGTGGCCGCGGGCGCGCCGGATCAGCGCGGACATCTGCGGCTGGTGCTCGAAGTGCGCGAACATCCGCTCGATCAGGCCTTCGGCCTGGACCGGGCCGCCGTCCTTGCGGACCAGCATCGAGGCCAGCTTGCGCTCGAAGTCGGGAACCGCGATCTGGCCGCGCTCGAGCGCGTGGATCGGGTTCACCTCGGCCTCGACCGGGCTGGCGGCCAGCCAGTCGACCATCGCCCGGTAGTACGCCTCGAAGTCGAGACCGTCCAACTCGGCCCAGCGACCCAGGGCGTCGTCGAGACCGGAGGTGAGCACCCCACCCCAGTCCACCAGCAGGCCACGGAGTACGGGCGTGTCGTCAGGCATGCGCGCAAGACTACTCAGGACATGATCACGGGTTCCGGCCGCCCGCTCACCGGTCGTACTCGGCCACCGCGTCACCGGACGACGATTTGACCTTGATCGTGCGGGTCGCGGCCGGGTCCGTCTTCACCTCGGCGTTCTCGTCACCGGACTTGCTGTCGGTGTCGACCTTGTACGCCTCGACGCCCTCGGGCAGCCGGACCAGCGCGTCACCCGAACTGGTCGTCACGTCGACGGTCGTCGGCGCCGTGGTGAAGCTCAGCTCGACGCTGCCGGAACTGCTCTTCGACGTCACCGAACTCGCGCTCAGACCGGAGGCCTCGAGATCGCCGGACGAGGACTCCAGCGTCAGGCTGCCGGACAGGCCCTGCGCCTCGATCTTGCCGGAGCTCGACTCCAGCGTGGTCGATCCGCCCAGGCCGACCACCTTGAGGTCACCGCTGCTGGTCCTGATCGTCACGTCGAGATCCTTCGGCACGGTCACCACGTAGTCGGTGTGGCAGCCGAACGACAGGAACCCGCAGCCGGAGTCGCTGATCTCCAGCTTGCCGTTGTCGTAGTCGTCCTTGGGGTCCGAGCCGAGGGCGTTGCGCTCGAACTTGCGGTCGACGGTGATCTCCTTGACGTCACCGGAGTGCACCTGGAGGTCGGTCGAGCTGGTGTTGATCGACAGCGCGGTGCCGGCCACCGGGTAGGTCTGGTGGCTGGTCTTGGTGTCCTCGCTCAGGCTGGTCAGCGCCCAGTACACGCCGCCCAGGATCAGGGCGACCGAGATCGCGATCCCGTACCGGCGCTCGGGACTCATCGTGCTGGCCGGACGGCCCTCGATATCGGACATGGCTCAACCCTGGCACAGGACCAGGGCCTTGTCGGTGGGGTTAACCCCCTATCTTCAACTGAACAGATCCCTGACTACCCCGGCTGCCAGCTGCTGCATTCCCTTACGGAGCTTGCTGGATTTCGCCGCCTCCACCAGGCTCCGGCCGTGCGACAGGGAAGCGTCGCAGGCCGCCTGGTCGAAGGGGAGCAGCGCGGCAGGCTCCACCCCGGCGTACCGGGTCAGGGCCTCTGTCACTGCGTCGGCCGGGGAACTCCCGAGCGACCCTGAGCGAACCCTGTTGACCACTACCCGGGTATTGACACCTGGCACGGCCGCTCTGAGCTCGTGGAGGGACCTGATCAGCCGGGTGAGGCCGACCGGGTCGGCTGTCCCGACCACGACCACCTCGTCGGCCTCCTCGAGCGTTGCCAAGGTCGCACCGTTGCGGCGTGGGGCGAGGGTGTCGAAGGAGATCTCCTCGTCGCTCTCGATGCAGAAGCCTGCGTCGACCACTGTGCAGGGTGCGAGCATCCTGGCCGTCGACCAGACCGACTCGACTGCGGTGGGACGCAGCTCTGTCCAGCGGTCGGCGCGGCTGAGGCCGGTGAGGACCAGTTGGTTCGGCCCGACCTGTCTCGCGTGCCGGGCGAGCACTGCTACGTCTAGGGAGCCGCCGCTTGCTGATCTCGCTGCAGCGGCCAGGCCTGAGGTCTCGTCGAGCATGCCGAGCAGTTGGGCGACCGTGCCGCCGTACACGTCGGCATCGGCCAGCAGCGTGGGGATTTGGCGTGCGGCCAACTCCGCTGCGAGTCCTACGGCGACCGTACTGCGGCCCGGTGCTCCCGTGGGGCCCCAGACGGCGATGATCCGGCCGGTGCCTTGGCCGTAGGGCTCAGGGTTGGGTGGGGACTCGCTGTTGAACGGTACGAAGCCGCCGGCGAAGTGAGAGACGGTTGCCGGCGGGCCTGACTCGACGGCGTCGATAATCGCCCGGCCGAGGTCATCCGCGCTGACGTCGGCGGGGAGGATGCGCTCGATACCCATCCGGCTCAGGCGGTCCTCGGCGCCTGAGGGTTCGCCGTTGTCGGAGGGGTCGACCAAGGCGACCACTGCGATGTGCCTGGCGTGGAGGGCGGCTACTGCGTCGGAGGTCAGCCTGGGGAGGTCCTCTGCGAGCACCACGGCTCGTGCTTGCCCGCTGGCGGCCGCGGCCATCACGTCGGCGATGTCGACGCAGCGGCGGACTACGCGGATGCCGTTGGCGCGCTCGGCCCGGCGTACGACGTCTGCTTCCCAGGGCGCGCCGGTGACGGCGAGCAGGACGGGGACGGACATCAGCTGCCCCGCCTGATGAGGACTGGTTCGCCGTTGTTGAGCAGGGCGAGGGTCGCAGACAGCTTGGTGACGTCGTTGGCTTCGAGCGCGATCAGCACCTGCCTGCGGGCTGAGCTGCCGGATACGCCCTTCACCTGGTCGACCTGTACTACGCGGACCTCGGTCCAGAGCATCCTGGCGGGCGCGTCCTTGGTGACCACCCAGACGTCGACGTGGTCGCCTACTGCCGTGTCGGACGGGAGGTGGCCGGTTGCGACCGACAGTGGGAGCTCGGTGCGCTCGCTGTCCATCTTGGGGGTCGCGGCGTCGCGCGGTACGAACTGGCCCTTGGTGACCGGCCGGGTGACGATCAGGCCCTTGAGGTCGGCGTCGGCGGTGACGTACTGACCCGCGGCGGTGTCGCTGGTGAAGCGGACGTTGACGGTGGTCAGGTCGTCGCCGGTGAGGGTCTGGCCGATCGGCAGGTCGCGCTTGGCGGCCCAGACCGCGGTCGTGTCGTCGGCCGAGGACAGCAGCTTGGCGCCGGCCAGCGCGGTGATCGCGACCAGCAGTACGCCGAGCAGCAGGCGGCCGTCCTTCCAGCGCGCCCGCCGGGTCCGCAGGGTCGGCGTTGACGGCGCCGCGAACCCACTCCGCAGCACAGGACTGTCGGCCACTCGGAACACTCCCCAGATTTCGATTTGTATCGGTCACCGATTGATTGCGGGCGATCGCGCTCGGTTGCCCTCGGCGACCGACATTCTGCCGTGTCCGGCGGTCCGGCGCTGACCGTCATCCACAGGGCGGCGGGGCCTGGGGACAAACGGGGTCATCCAGATGTCAACCGTGGCAAACTGAAGCAACCGACCTCTCGAAGGGATCTAGCGCGTATGCCGGCTCCACGCTTCCTCCAGCTGTCCGACGTCGCCGAGGTCCTGAACATCTCGGCCAACCAGGTCTACGCCCTGGTCCGCCGGGGCGACATCCCCGCGGTGAAGATCGGCGGCCGCGGCCAGTGGCGGGTGGAGTCGTCCGAGCTGGAGAAGTACATCGAGCGCCTCTACACCGAGACCAAGCAGTTCATCGACTCCCACCCCTTCGGCGAAGAAGCCGAAACCACCGAAGAGGCCCAGCTCTAACCCGCCCAGCCGGCCGCCCCCGCTCCGTCGCCGACCCGCAGTGTCGTCGCGCCCACTTTGTGCTCGACCTGAGCGTTCGGGGCAGGCGGAAACGCTCACATCGAGCACAAAGTCGCCCGAGGCCTGGCCGGTCGGCGCTGCGACGAGGCGTTCTGGCGCGTCGGGGTGGGTCAGCGGCGGCGGACGGCGTCGAGGGCTTGGGTGGGGACGAGGCGGGAGTTGTAGACCTCGGTACGCCGGCGTGGCGCGTCCAGGGGGTGCTCGGCGATCTCGAGGAAGTCGGCGCCGACCCGGTCGATCGTTCCGGTGAGCGGATGCGCGCCGGCGTACAGGGTCACCGGTGAACGGTCGCGGGCGATCCCGCGCAGCAGATGCGCGAGACCGAGCTTGGCTGCGACGGCTCCCTCCGCCGGCTCTGCGAATGGGCCGAGCCCGTGGATACCAGTGAGTGCGGTGTCGGGGATGAGCCACTCCTCGTAGCGCTCAGCCTCTAGCAACAAGCAGTCCTTGCCGACGCGGCTGAGCGTGCCCTGCACCGGCTCCGCGTGCCTCAGTTCCACCCGGATCACCGTCCCGACGGCGCCTCGCAGGCGGTCGAGGACGGTGATCTTGCCGACCTCGGCGCGGATCCGGTCCGCCACCTCGCCGTACAGATCGCCGTCTTGCAGGGCCTCGAACTGTGACTCCAGGTCCTCGAACAGGGCTTCCAGACGCATGCCGCGAACCTACCCGCCCGCGCGGTCATCACCACTCTGCGTCGATCACCTTCGCACTCCGTGATGCCGATCGACGATTTTCGACTTGCCAAGACCGGTCTAGGCAGGTCTATATTGATCAAGCCAAAGCAAACTCACGCAAACTCATAGATCGGAGGTCAAAACGGATGAACGCAACGATCCGTGGACTGAAAGGGCTGATCGCGCTCGCCGCGCTGGCCGGTCTCGGCCTCCTCCTGCACTGGGTCACCGCGGGCTCGCTCGAGGCAGCCACCGCCGCAGACCTCACCTCGATGGCCGCCGTCGCCATCGGCGCAGTCGCCTGGCTCGCCTACTGCTGGCTAGCCGTAGCCGTCATCGCCACGGTCCTGGAACAGCTCCCCGGCGCGCTCGGCCGAGGCGCCTCCCTCGTAGCCACCCAGATCACATCCCAAGGCTCCCGAGCCCTACTCCGCTCCGCCCTAGGCGTAGCAGCCGTAACCCCACTAACCATCGGCCTAGCCCACGCCACCCCCGCCCCCCACCACTCCACCGCTCCCGCCCCCCAATCCGACCCCGGCACCACCCTCAGTGCCGGCACCACCTCCACCTCCCACCCCGGCACCACCCTCAGTGCCGGCACCACCTCCACCTCCCACCCCGGCGCCACCTCCCACCCCGGCGCCATCTCCCACCCCGGCACCATCTCCACCCCCTGGCCCGCCACCACCTCTGCCCTGCGGGCCGCCACTGCCCCCCAGCCCCGCACCACTGCCACCCGCGCCTGGACCACATCCGAACCTCAATCCACCATCGAGCTCCGCCCCACCAGTCCCCGCACCCCAGCCGATTCCCGCCCCTGGGACTCAACTGAGCCCCAGTCGACGGTCAAGGTCACCGACGCCAACCTGACCACCCAGCCTCTGCCCGCCACTTCAGCCGCTCCGGCTGCGTCAGGCGGCTCGGGTTCGGAGCCGCCAGCAGGCTCCCGCCCGTGGAGTTCCGTCGAGCCCGGCTCGACCGTTGAGGTCAGCGACGGGACACCCACCGACTGGCGAGCCCCCGAGAAGCCGTCCTCCGTCCAGCTAGGCACGCCAGCCATCCCGGCAACGCCTGGCAAGACGAACCACCCCGCTCAGCCACCAACTCGAAGCAGCCCGGCGCCCACGAAGCAGTCCCCGGCCGATCGCACCGCAACATCGGACAAGACCGGACGCGCGGCAACCGGACGTACCGAAGCACCGGGCCCCACCACCGGACATACCGGAGTACCGGGCCCCACCACCGGACATACCGGAGTACCGGGCCCCACCACCGGACATACCGGAGTACCGGGCCCCACCACCGGACACACCGGAGTGCCGGGCTCCCCCACGATCCGTACCGAAGTACCGGACCCGGCCACCAGCCCCACCGGCGTACCGGGAAGCGGACGCACCACCACCGGACACACCGAGCCGGGAAGCGGACGCGCCACCACCGGACACACCGGGCCGGGCAGCGGGCGCACCGCGACCGGGCACACCGGGTTGCCGGAGACCGAGCACCCTACGGCGGGGCGTGCCGGCGGGCCACGGGGAGAGCGTTCCGGTGGGCCGCAGGCAGGGCGTGCAGGAACGGGCCGTCCCGGAGTGCCGGTGACTGGGCAGATTGCGGTTCCGGATCGGCCTACTAGTGGGGCTCCTACCCGGTATACGCATCTGCAGTCCGGGCGGCTGGCGCGTGCTGCGTCGCATGTGGTGAAGACGGGCGACTCACTCTGGTCGATCGCGGCCGCGGAGCTCGGCCCCGGCGCATCCGCCGACGCCATCGCAGCCCGCTGGCCCCAGTGGTACGAGGCCAACCGCCAGCTCATCGGCCCCAACCCCGACCTGATCCTCCCCGGCCAGGTGCTCAACCCACCGGCACCCGGCCATCCCGTGCCGCCAACCCACCAGGAGAAGTGACATGAGCAACCACCCCAAACTCACCCCCGTCCCCACCGCCAAGAACACTCCTGCGGTCGAAGGAGTTGTTGGTGCTCTGAACACGCCCACGGCCGGGAACGCCTTGACCGACAAGGCCAGCTCTCGCATCAAGCGCGCCGGCACCGACGGGAAGAGCTCCGCCGTTGAGAAGAGTTCCGGCGTTGAGGAGAGTTCCGGCGTTGGGGCAAGCGCTGCTGTTGGGGAGGGCTCGGCTGCTGAGGTTGGGCCGGCTGGGCGGGATGTGCTGGCGGCGCGGCGGCGGGCCAATGCTGCCGCGCCAGGCAGGCCGACCGGGCCGGTGACTCAGGGGGCTTTGGCTCTGCGGTATGACGAGGCGCCGGACTACCAACCTGTGCCGGCGCCGCCGGTTTTGCGGTTGGTGAGGGGTGGGCCCTCGTTGCCTGATGCGCAGGCTTGGGCTGGGCGGTTGGTGCAGGCGGTGGCTGAGGTGCTTGCGGGGGACCGGCCGATCGGGCAGTTGATTCGGTTCACCGACACCGTGGTGTTCAGCGACCTCAATCGGAGGGTTCGGGTGCTGGGGCTGACGACGACCGCGACCGGGCGGAGCGCCAAGGAGCGTAGTGCGGTGCGGTCGGTGCATGTGTCGACGCCGGCCACCGAGGTTGCCGAGGTCTCGGCTCATGTCCGGTACGGCGACCGCTCCCGCGCGATGGCGCTTCGCCTGGAAGTGCACAGAAACCGCTGGGTCTGCACGGCGCTCGAACTTGGCTGAGGTTCGCGGCGTCACACCCCATGCAACCCGATCGTGCATTCACTGTCACTGAGCTGTCGCATGGCCGGGCGTAGCGTTGCGAGATCGGTCTAGGGGATCGATCCAGTCCGTTCCGGGGGAACGAATGCAGAAGAGCACCACCAGCACCCTGTCCATCGCGGACACCGCCACACCAGCTGAACTTTCTCCCGCGGAGCTGGCTCGGGTGTTGCCTCGAGTTGGCGAGCGACGCTGGTCGCAGCGGCTTCCCGCGCTCTATCCGGTCGCGGTCCGGTACCACCGGGCTCGGCGGCGGATCGAGTGGATGAGGTCCAGTACACCGTACGCGCGGGACCGGCGAGCAGTGGACCTGCCGGTCCGTGTGAAGCGGCACAAGTCTTTGCTGCTGCGCCAGCTCGGCGAGACCGAGATGTGGATGCAGCACAACAAGGTGACCAATCTGAAGCTCGCCTGTGAGCAGGTCGACGGCGTACTGATCAAGCCCGGCGAGACGTTCTCCTTCAACAAGCTGGTCGGCAACGCGACCCGTCGCAAGGGTTATGTGAAGGGCATGCGACTGTCCAACGGCCAGGCCAAGCCAGGGATCGGCGGCGGCATCTGCCAGCTCGCGAACCTGCTGCACTGGATGGTCCTGCACTCGCCGCTCACCGTGACGCAGCGGTCGAACCACAGCTTCGACCCGTTCCCGGACAACGGCCGCGTGCTGCCCTGGGGTGTCGGCTGCAGCATCGTCTACAACTACGTGGACTTCCAGTTCCGCAACGACACCGACCAGACGTTCCAGCTCCGGGTCGGCGTCGGCGAGCGGTACCTGGAAGGCGAGATCCTGGCCGAGCGATCGACGAGTTCGTCGTACCGGGTGTTCGCCCGCGGCGAGCGGTTCCTGCGGGCCGGCACCGAGTACTTCCGCCGCAACGAGATCTGGCGCACCGTCATCGACCGCCGGACCGGCGCGGCGATCGGCGAGGAGCTGCTCAAGGAGAACGTTGCCCTGGTCAAGTACATGCCGACCGGCGTGGACGTCATCGACGTCGACCTCCGGCAGTACCCACCGGCCAGCTGACCTGATTTCTCGATCCGCCGCGTGAAAATGTCGGTGCGGGGTTGCAGACTCGGGGGTATGGACGCAGGGGCCTATCGCGAGCGGCCGGCAGCGCTGCCGGGGGCTGTGCTGTGGACGCGTACTGCCGATGGCAGCGAGTATCGGGTGTTGCCGGACGGGTGCATGGACCTGCTCTGGATCGAGGGCGAGTTGGCGGTGGCTGGGCCTGACAGCCGGGCGCATGTGGGGGCGGCTGAGGCTGGGATCCGGTTCGCCGGGCTGCGGTTCGCGCCAGGGACGGCGCCGGGGTTCTTCGGCGTACCGGCTCGGGAGGTGCTGGACTCGCTGGTGCCGTTGGCTGACGTCTGGTCACCGGCGCGGAGCCGGCGGCTGGCCGATCGGATCGGGAGGGGTGCCGATCCGGGGGTGGCCTTGGAGGAGGCGGCGGGCGGGTTGTTCGACGGGCCGCCGGATCGGTTGGTGGGGCAGGTGCTGCGTGAGGTTCGGCGCGGGGTCGGCGTACGGGCGCTGGCGGGGAGTGTGGGGTTGAGCGAGCGGCAGTTGTACCGGCGGTGCCTGGATGCATTTGGGTACGGGCCGAAGATGCTGGATCGCGTACTGCGATTGAATCTCGCGCTGGAGCGGGCGCGGACGGGACTGTCGCTCGCGGAGGTGGCCGCGCGGACCGGGTATGCCGACCAGGCGCACTTCACCCGCGAGGTGACGGCGCTGGCCGGGGTGCCGCCGCGGACTCTGCTGGCCTGACAATCGCTGTATGAGCCTTTCGCGCGAGCCTGGTACGGCAACGACGCTCCGCCACAATCCTCTGAACGCAGTCACCGCCACCGTCGAACGCATCACCCGCGAGGACGGCAGCACCTACATCCGCAAAGAACTCCGCCAGCCGGCGCAACCGTCGGCCGGTCGGCCGTGGGCGGCGTCGGTGGATCCTCGGCACTGGAATTACTGGCGGCGAGAAGTCGAGGTCTATCTCGACGACGAGGTGCGCGCGCGGCTCGACGGCACTGGGCTGGTGTTGCCTGCGGCGGAGGTGGAGGAGGTTGCGGGTGGGGCGGTGCTCTATCTGGAGGATGTTGCTGGGCTTGCGGGGACTGAGTTCGGGTTGGCGGATCATGCGGCGTTGGCTCGGGCTGTGGGGCGGTGGCAGGCTCGGCCGGCGGTGGTTCGGGACTGGACTTCGGTGGGGTTTCTGCGGGAGTACTCGACTAGCCGTGAAGTGCCGTGGGGGTTGTTGTCCGACGATGCGGCGTGGCGGCAGCCGTTGGTGGCTGAGAATTGGCCGGCGGGGCTCCGGGAGGGTTGGGAGCGGGTGGTTGCTCAGCGGGATGAACTGCTGACGATCGTCGAGCAGGCGCCGCGGGCGGGGTGTCATCTGGATCTTTGGGTGAGCAATGCGATCCGGCGGGCGGATGGCGAGATCGCCTTGCTGGATTGGGCTTTCTGTGGGGACGGCGCGGTCGGGGAGGACATCGGCAATCACATTCCCGATGCGGTGTTCGATCTGTTCTGGCCGGCTGAGCGGTTGCCGGAGCTGGCCGAAACCTGCATCGAGAGTTATCTCGAGGGACTTCGGGAGGGTGGGTGGCGAGGCGAGGCGGACGTCGTACGGCGGTCGGTGATGGCGTCGGCCGTCAAGTACGCATGGCTCCTGCCCGGGTTGCTCGGGCGGGCGTCCGACTCGTCTCACAAGGCTTATCACCAGGATGCTGACAGCCAGTACCTCTTCCAGCAGCGTGGACTCGCGTTGAAGTGGGTCGCTGACTGGTGTGCGGAGGCGCTCAAAGGATGACGGTGAAGCCTCCGGGTTGGACTGGGGCTTTGAAGGTCCGGGCGGTGGTGGTGAACCGGCTCTTGAGGGCGCCGGACTTGTCGTAGGCGGAGACGGTACTCCGGCGAGCCGATCCGACAGTCACCGCGTGCGAGCGCGGATGGGTGTCGACGCTGGTCAGCAGGATGGCGGTGGACGACGCCGAGCTCAGCTGAAGCCTCGAGACCAGAGGCAGAAGCAGGATTGCGTCCACGCGGAGAGCGGTGGAACCGGAAGCTGTTGCGGTGAGGGTTCCCTTTGCGGGGAGGTAGGTGGGGAGGGTGCGTGGGAGGAGGGCGCCGGGGGCGGCGGAGATGCCTTGCGGGCCTCCGGTGCCGTGGTTGATTGAGCCGAGGGGATGGCCGTTGGCTGACCAGGTGGTTCGGCCCGCTTGGCGATCAGGTACTACGTCGACGATGGGTAGAGCTAGTTGCGGCTGGTCGCTTGGCGCCAGGGTCCACTGGGCCTTGCTGCCTGAGGGGAAGGCTACGTAGGAGTTGTTGCTCCATTGGGATTCGCCGGTCCAGGGGGACGGTGGGGTGACCACTGCGGCGCCGGCGGTGAGGGTTGCTGATTCGGCTTCTAGGGTGTGGAGGCCGGAGAGGGTGCGGGTGGTGGGGCCCAGGAGGCGGGCTTGGGCTGCCAGTGTCGGGTGGGCGTCCAGGGCGAGCATGGAGAGGAGGCCGTGGATGGTGGATTCGGCGCCTGAGTTGCGGTTGACGACTCCCTCGGTGGAGATGCCGTCGTAGGTTCGGCCGGTTGCTGGGTCGTACATGGGTGCGCCTGCGCGGTTCGCGCCGAAGTACCAGGCTGCTACGAAGGTGGCGACCTGGAGGAGGCCGGGACGGTTGGCGGCGGTGGCTACTCCGAGGAGTGCCTGAAGGCGCGCGTCCACGCCGTAGGCGATCTGAGTCCGGTCGATGGGCGCGGGGAGCCAGCCGTTGTCGGGGCCGCCGGCGGTCATCAGCAGTGGGGTGAAGCCGGCTGCGTCACCTAGAGCAGGGGTCAGGAGATGCGGCTTGCGGAGTACGGCTGAGGCGGCGGCCAGGGCGGAGGGCATCTGGGCGCCCCAGGCGTGCCAGTCGGAGATCGACTCGCCCCACGGGAGCAGGGCGCGGAACGGCCAGGTCTGGCTATCTCCAGCCGCCATGGCGGCTACTGCCTCGGAGAAGCGTTCCAGCGCGCGGCGGGCCCGGGTGGAGCCGCCTGCGCGGACGTAGGCGGCCAAGCCGAGGATGGCTTCGGAGGTGGCGTCGGCACCGGCCACGATGAGCCAGGCTGGTACGCGGCGGCCGTCGACGATGTTCCAGGTGCCGTAGCGGACCAGTACTTGCCGTTCCAGCGCAGCGATCGCCAACTCGAGTCGCTCACGCAGGAACGCGGCAAACCCTGGGTCTACCGAGCGGAAGACGGCATAGCCCTCCCCCAGCGCCCAGACCGTCCGAGCCAGCCAGTACGCCGGGCCGGAGTCCGATGGGTCCGGTAGCTCCACGGGGTCGGCACTGGGGTTGAGGGTGCCGTCCGGTTGCATCCACAGCACCACGTTGCCGGCGTTGGGGCCGGTAGCCGTCTGCAGGAAGGTCAAGGCGCGGAGCAGCCCGTGCGCCTTGACCCGACTGTGCGCATCGCCGCGGAGCTGGAAGTGACGCAGGTAGACGACGGCTGCTCGCGCTAGGTCGTCGGCGTTGAAGGCGCCTTGACCGTAGGTGTTGGTGGCGGGATCGTAGGCACCGCCGCCGACGCGGGCGTAAGAGCCGTCGTCGCGGCGGTCTGCGTAGGTCCACAGCACGCCGACTGGTCCTGACCCGTAGGTCGAGTGGCCCTCGGCAGGCGGAGGTGAGACCGCGGCCCCGAGGTAGTCGAGGTGAGCGAGATTGGTGAGGGGCCCATAGGTCGCGCTAGACATCGCAGTGGTCGAGGCGGTGCCGATGCCAGAAGCCTTCGCGGTGGCGGATGCGGCAGCGCCGGCGGTAGCCAAGGTGGTTGCGGCGGCTAGGGAGGTGCCGAGGACGGTTCGGCGGGTGAGGGTCATGGGAGTCGGTCCAGTCTGGCTACGCCGATCTTCGCGTCGGCCATGCCGTAGAAGACGTAGTGGATGCCGTCAACCTCTTCGATGGCGGTGGGGAAGACGACGTTGCCGACGGTTCCGATCCGCTCTTCCTCGGTCTCCGGCACGAGGATCGGCTCCGCCGTGCGATCGAGGACCCGCGTTACGTCGAGCGGATCCAGCAGCAGCGCGCCGGCCGCATAGCTGACCTTCTGCGTGGTCGGATCGAAGCCCTTCGGCTGCTCCCCCGTCACCCCGTGATGAATGACCAGCCACCCCTCCGGCACCCGCAGCGGCGCCGGCCCAGCACCGATCTTGAGCTCCTCGAACGGGTACTCCGACATCGCCACCAGCCGGTGCTCCCGCAGATGCACGAGATTGCGCAGATCCCGCTCGACCTCCGAGACCGGCACGAACGAAACCCAGATCCCCGGCCGGTCATCCTTCACCCCAGCCGGCAGATGCACACCCTCACCCTCGCGGAACCACCCGAGGTCCCACATCGGGCGATGCAACATCGCATAACAAGGCGACCCGTCCGGCCCCGGCACCGGTTCAGGGAAGAACACCGTGTCCTTGTTCGGGAACAGGTTCAGGTCCGTGTCCAACGACGCCTGGTACTCGAAGTGCAACGGCCCGAGCCGCTGCCAAGTACGCAGGTCATCCGAGACCGCGAGCGCGGGCTTGGGTCCGAGCGGCCCATAGGCCACGTACGTCATCACGTGCTTGCCCAGCGAAGGAATCCACGTCACCCGCGGATCCTCGACCCCGGCGTTGTTGAGCCCGCGCTCCCAGCCCTCGTCCGGCGCGAGCACGATGCCCTCGCGACGCACACCGGTCGGTACGCCGTCAGTCAGCTCGACCGCAGCCAGCCCGACCCGAGATACGTTTCCTGGCGCAACCAATCGCGGCAGCAGGTAGAGCTGACCGTCAGGAGTATGGCCAGAGGCCGGATTGAGCACCCCTTCGGATTCGAGCGAGTTGCCCGGCTCCGGCGTCATCACGACACCGAGGCGCGTCAAAGTATAGGGAACAGTCACAGCAGGAACCTCTCAACAGAAACTAGCCTTTGACCCCGGATTCGAGGCTGGACGAGATGAAGCGACGCTGGAAGACGATGAACAACCCGACCGCCGGAGCGGCCAGCACACAGGCCCCGGCCAGCACGGCGCCGAACGGATTGGCCGCTCGCGCCGATACCGTCGTGAGGTAGTTCGACAACGCGACAGCCAGCGGTTGCAGGTCTTGTTGTTTGGTGATCAGGAACGGCCAGAGGAACTCGTTCCACGGCCCGATGAAGGTCAGCAGTACGCCGGTGAGCAGCGCCGGCTTCACCAACGGGATCGCCACCCGCCACAGGATGTTCAGCTCGTTGGCCCCGTCGATCCGGGCCGCGTCGAACAGCTCCTGCGGCAACTGCAGGAAGTACTGGCGGAACACGAACACCGCGGTCGAGTTGATCGCGAACGGAGCAATCATCCCCAGGTACGAATCGGCCAGCCCGTAGCTGCGCACGATCATCACGTACAGCGGAATCGTCAGCAACTGGAACGGCACCACCTGGACCAGCAGCATCAGGTTGAACACCATCCCCCGGCCACGGAACTGCAGCCGGGCCAGCGCATACCCGGTCAGCACCCCGAAGACCAACGTGCCGAGGATGACCCCGCCGGTGAAGATGCCCGAGTTCAGCAACGACTTCCCCAGATGGATCGCCGCGTTGATCTCCACGTAGTTGTGCCCGGTCAGGTTCGACGGATTCGGGAACGCGCCCTTGACCGACGGATCCGGCTCGGTCTGCAACGACCCGATCAGCATGTAGTAGAAGGGAAACAGGAAGACGAAAGCTCCGGCCAGCAGGAGCACGAACCGCAACCATGACTTCCTCATCGGTCCTCCCGTCCCACGAAGCGACGTTCGGCCAGGGCCAGCAGCAGTACGCCGATCACGAGCAGCACTCCGATCGCGGAACCGACATCAGGATTGCCCTGCTCGATCCCCTTCTGGTACATGATCAGCACCGGCGAGGCCGAGTGACCGTCCGGTCCACCCCCACCCGTGAGCAGGTACGGCTCGGTGAAGAGGTTCGCCCCCGTCACCGTGGCGAGCAGCACGACCAGCGTGGTGGCCGGCCGCACCCCCGGCACGGTGACGTTCCAGAACGACTTCAGCCGGCCGGCCCCATCCATCGACGCCGCTTCGTACAGGTCCTTCGACACGTTCTGCAGCGCGGCCAGATAGAGCAGGATGAAGAATCCCAGCTGCTTCCAGGTCACGTACAACGCCACCGTCGGCATCGCCAGTTTCGAGTTGACCAGCCAGGACGGATCGGGCGCGAGCGGGCCGAGCACGGAGTTGACCAGCCCGTTGGAGTTGAACAGGAACAGCCAGACCCCGACGACGGCGACGCTCGCCGCGACGTACGGGACGTAGTAGCTGACCCGGAAGAACGTCCGCCAGCGGATCGCGCTGTTCAGGGCGTACGCGAGGACCAGCGACAAGACGACGGTGAGCGGAACGTTGATCACCAAGAAGATCCCGACGTTCACGAACGAGCGCCGCACCGCCGGATCCGACAGCACCGTCGCGTAGTTCGCGAAGCCGACCCACGGCCGGTCCACGATCGCGCCGGGCGCGGTGAAGAAGTAGTCGTGGAACGACATGTAGACGGCGAATCCGAGCGGATAGGCGAAGATCACCGCCAGGAACACGACGTACGGCGTGACGAACGCGGTACCGATCGGCTGTTTGCCCAGTACTGCGCCCAGCCGGCGACGGATCATGACCCCGAGGCGAGCTGGTCGACCTTCTGGACGGCGCCGTCGAGGGCCGCGCCCGGGTCCTGCTGCCCGAAGATCACGGACTTGGAGTAGGCGTCGCGGAAGGTCTGCCAGATGGCGATCGAGTTCGGCACGTTCGGCACCTCGACGGTCCGGGCTGCCTGGTCGGCGAACTGCTTGTAGTCCGGGTTCTTCGCGAAGTACTCCGGATAGGTGCCGGCCACGTCAGCGCGCAACGGCATCTGGCCGGTGCCCTGCAGCAGCTTGCCGTCCTGCTCCTTGCTGGTCGCGAACTTCAGCACATCCCACGCCGTGCCACGGTTCTTGCAGGCCGAGTACATCGCGACGTTCTTCGCATCGCTGAAGGTGTACGTCTCGTTGGCAGGCTTGCCGGCCGACGTCGGCACCGGTACTGCGCCCCACTCGACCTTCCCCTTGTACGTCGCGATCGCCCACGGCCCGACGATCGCCATCGCCGAAGTGCCGTCGACGAACGAGTCGCCCGTGTACTTCTCCTGCGACGCGAGCTTGTCGGCGTACAGCGTCCGCCAGAACCCGGCCACCCTCTTACCCTCTTCCGACGCGAACTGGGCCTTGCCGTCGACAAGGAGTTGCTTGCCACCGGTCTCGGCCGCGTACAGGGGATAGAAATCGAACCAGGACTGGTAGAACTCGTTGCTCGGCGCCGGGTAGATCGCGACCTTGGCCGCCTTCGACGAGACCAGCTTGCGCGACGTGGCGAGGAACTCGTCATAGGTCGACAGCGGCGGCTTCACGGCGTCGATACCGGCCTTGGCGAAGATCTTCTTGTTGTAGAAGATCATCACCGGGTTGTCCTTCCACGGCAGCTGGTAGTACTTGCCGTCGGTGGACTTGTACTGCTCGGCGACCTTGCCCGACCGCTCCTCGACGTACGACTTGCCGTCCGAGAAGCTGTCGAGCGCCACCAGGCCACCCTGCTTCTGGAACTGCGAGACGGACGCGGGCGACGTGTTGAAGATCAGGCACGGAGCATTGCCCGCAGTGATCGCGGCACCGATCACCTCTTCGGAGCTCTTGCCGGCCGGGATCTCCTGCGCGGTGACCTTCTGGTCCGGGTGGGCCGCGTTCCAGGCAGCCACCATCTGCTTGCCCCAGGCCACTTCCTCGGCGTTGTTCGACATCCAGACGGTGATCTCGCCGCGGGCCTGGGCGGCCGAGTCGGCGCTGCCACCGCTGCCTCCGCTGCCGCAGGCCGTCGTACCGGCCAGGCCGAGGGCCACTACAGCGGCCATGACTTTGCGTTTCATGAATCCTCCAGGTTGGCGGTTGAACGCCGGATGATGAGGCGGGCCGGGGGCAGTTCCACATCCGGTACTGCGCTGCCGTCGCCGTCGATGAGCTGGTTCAGAGTGCGTGCGGCTGCCTCGCCGAAGGCGTGCGGATCGGCGCGCACCGTGGTCAGGCCGGGATGGACGAACTCGGCGAGCTCGCTGTCGTCGAAGCCGGCCACGCTGAGGTCGTCAGGGATCCGCAGCCCGGCTTGCTGCGCGGCGCCCATCCCCGCGATCGCCATCCGGTCGTTGGCGTAGACGATCGCGGTCGGCCGATCCGGCAGGGCGAGCAGCCGCTTGGTCGACTCGATCCCGCCGATCGCCGTGAAGTCGCTGGTCTCGATCGCGGCAGGCTGCAGACCGGCCTCGGCGAGAGCGGAGACGAAGGCTTCGGTACGTGCCGTGGCGTGCACGAAGTCCTGGGGACCCGCGACGTGCGCGATCCGGCGGTGGCCGAGCTCGACCAGGTGCTGGACGACCGCGATCGTGCCCGGCCGGTCGTCCAGGCAGACCGCGGGAAAAGGCGAGGGAACCTCGGGCCGGTTCAGCGTGACGGCCGGCAGCCCGAGCGAGGTCAGCAGGTCGATCCGGGGATCGTTGTGCCGGAGGTCGGAGAGGAAGACGCCGTCGACGCGCCCGTCCTGGGCCAGCCGCCGGTACCCTGCCTCCTCGCCTTCGCCGGGGGCGACGACCTGCAGCACGAGGGCCTGCCCGCGGGGCGCGAGCACACTCTCGACGCCGCCGATGAAGGCCGGGAAGAACGGGTCCGAGGAGAGCACGCCCGGATCCCTGGTGATCACCAGGCCGAGCGCGAACGCCTTCGAGACCGACAGCGAGCGGGCCCGGTTGCTCGGCCGCCAGCCCAGTTCGTCGGCGGCCGCCAGGATCCGGTCGACGGTCGTCTGCGCCAGTCCCGGCCGGCCGTTCAGCGCGAACGAGACCGCGCCCTTGGAAACGCCTGCGCGGGTCGCGACATCCGCGATCGTCGGCCGTTCCTTGCTCATCTGCGTCCCTCGGTGAGTGTTTAAACCGGTTTAATCGCTCACTAAACCGGTATAAACGGTCGGCGTCAAGGGTTCGCGGGCAATGCACGGGAATGCGCTAACCGAAGGTTTCCGCGCACTCGTTTGCAGTTTCCCTTGACGGTGCGTCACGGGATCGCTTAACTAAGCCATCAGCGCCGGGCCACCCAGCCCCCGCTGCAGTGACGCACCCAGCCGGTAGCGAACGATGTTCGGAGTCCGGTTTTCAGGCGCCAGGGCGACGGCCCGAGGCGGGGTAGCGTCCCCAGGACCGATGGAGCAATCGTGTCCCGTTTCCGCCGTTTGACGGGGGCCGCCGCGGCCGCCGCCGTCGCAGCCGCCACCGCCCTCACCCTGATGCCGACCGCCGCCGAAGCGGCCGTCACCCTCCCGCCC
Organism: Kribbella koreensis; assembly: GCF_039525325.1. Lineage (NCBI taxonomy): Bacteria > Bacillati > Actinomycetota > Actinomycetes > Propionibacteriales > Kribbellaceae > Kribbella > Kribbella koreensis. Next base: position 189,904 of record NZ_BAAAHK010000024.1, on the reverse strand, counting down.
ACCCACGCCAAGTTCGACTACCAGATCGGTGGCGCCTACACGCCACCCGCCGGCGTCCAGGTCGTCACCCGCGACCGGACCGCCTCCCCTGCCGCCGGCCTCTACAACATCTGTTACGTGAACGCCTTCCAGGTCCAGCCCGGCGAGCAGAGCCAGTGGGACTCCGACCTGCTGCTGCGCGACTCCGCCGGACGCCTCGTGATCGACGAGGACTGGGGTGAACCGCTGCTCGACATCCGCGGCGCCAAGGCGGCCCGGGTCGCAGCCAAGGTCAACGGCTGGATCGACGGCTGCGCGACCAAGGGCTACAAGGCGATCGAGCCCGACAACTACGACAGCTACGAACGCTCGAAGAATCTGATCACCACGGCCCAGGCCCGGACGTACCTGAAGTTGCTGGCCGACCACGCGCACGTGAAGAACCTGGCCATCGCGCAGAAGAACACCGTCGACCTGGCGCAGTACCGGACCAGCGTCGGCCTGGACTTCGCGGTCGCCGAGGAGTGCGGTCAGTACAGCGAGTGCGGCAGCTACGTCGACTACTTCGGCAACAACGTCATCGTGATCGAGTACACCAACACCGGCCGCACGAGGGCCTGCTCCGGCTTCGGATCCACGTTGAGCATCGTCCAGCGCGACGTCGACGTCTCCACGCCGGGTACCAGCGGTTACGTCCGCAAGACCTGCTGAACCACCTTTCCACCCAAAAGCCTCAGCCCTAGGGGTAACCCATGTCTGCACCAACCCGTCGCGACATCCTTCGCTTCTCCGCGGCCCTGGCCGCCGCCGGCACTCTCGCGGCTTGCGGCAAGTCAGGTGACGAGGAGGCCGGTGGCATCGTCACCGTCGATCTCTGGCACGGCCAGACCGACACCGGCAAGAAGGCGCTCGACGCCTTGATCAAGCAGTTCAACGACACGCATCCACAGATCAAGATCGTCGGCGGCGGCGGTGGGGTGACGGCGGACAGCATGCTGCAGAAGGTCACCGCGGGCCTGGCGGCGGGGTCCTTCCCGGATATCGCGTACATCTTCGGGTCGGACCTCGCCAGCATCACCCGCAGCCCACAAGTGGTGGACCTGTCCACAGTGGATCTCAAGGACGCCTGGCCGGCGGCACGCGACGCCGTCACGGTCAAGGGCAAGGTCCGGGCGATGCCGGCCTTGCTCGACTCGCTCTGCGTTGTCTACAACAAGAAACTCTTCGCCGCGGCCGGGGTGCCGGAACCGAAGGCAGGCTGGACCTGGGACGACTTCGTCAGCACCGCCCAGAAGCTGAACAACCCGGCGAAGGGTGTCTTCGGCACCGGCTGGCCGGGCGTCGGCGACGAGGACACGGTCTGGCGGCTCTGGCCGATGATCTGGGACCTCGGCGGCGACGTGGTCACCGAGGACGGCAAGTCCGTCGGCTTCGACAAGGTCGGCGAGCAGGTGCTCGGTACGCTCGACAAGCTGCGCACCGACAAGTCCCTGTACATCGACCCCAAGCCGGGCAGCGAACAGCTCTACCAGGTCTTCCTCGGCGGCCGGATGGCGATGGTTGCCACCGGCCCCTGGCAGCTCCCCGATGTCCTCGACAAGGGCATCGACTACGGCGTCGTACCACTTCCCACGTACTCCGGTAAGGCCGTCACCATCTCGGGCCCGGACACCTGGACCGTGTTCGACAACGGCAAGGCGCGGGTCAAGGCGGCAACCGAGTTCGTGAAGTGGCTCAACGATCCGCAGCAGGACGTCCAGTGGGACATCCAGGCCGGCAGCCTGCCGGTCAACACGACGACGGCCGCCCTGCCCGCGTGGAAGAAGCACGCGTCTGCCACCAAGGGCCTGCAGGTGTTCGTCGACGCGCTGGAGACGGCGCGGGTGCGGCCGACGATCACGCAGTACCCGCAGATCTCGCAGCACCTCGGTGAGGCGACCGTCGCGGTGCTACTGGGCAAGAAGTCGCCGGGCGACGCGCTCGGTGAATGCGTCAAGGCGTGCAACGCTCTCCTGGCTGTGCCGAGCTGATGGCCAGCGTCGTCGGTACCTTCACGATCGACCCTCGAGCGCGGCGGGCGGCGGCGAAGCGGCGTACGCGGGGTGAAGGGGCGACCGCTTGGGCGTTCGTGAGTCCGTCCGTGCTGATCATCATCGGGCTCAGCGTCGTACCGGTGTTGTGGTCGCTGCTGCTGTCGTTCCAGTCGAACGATCTGGTCTCGCCGAGCTCGTGGGTCGGGTTGGCCAACTACAAGGCACTGGCCGCCGACCCCGCTTTCGCTGACGCCGTGGGGCACACGTTGCTCTACACGGTCCTGTACGTGCCGCTCAGTGTGATCGGTGGGTTGGCGATCGCGTTGATGCTGGATCGGCAGATCCGGTTCATCAGCCTCTACCGGACCCTGGTGTTCGTGCCGTTCGTCGTCTCGGCGGCCGCGCAGGGGGTGCTGTTCTCGTTCGTGCTCGACCCCGAGTTCGGGGCTGCGAACTCGGTGCTGCACAAGCTGGGGTTGCCGGCGCAGGGGTTCTTCAGCGATCCGGGGCAGGCGCTGTATCTGCTCGTCGCGATCTCGTTGTGGAGCGGTACCGGGTTCTGCGTGATCGTCTATCTCGCGGGGCTGCAGGGGGTGCCGAACGAGCTGGTCGAGGCGGCGCGGATCGATGGGGCGGGGCGTACCGGCGTACTGCGGCACGTGGTGCTGCCGACGCTGACGCCGGTGACGATCTTCCTGGTGCTGTTCCAGACGATCAACGCGTTGCAGGTGTTCGATCTGGTCTTCGTCACAACGAAGGGCGGGCCGCTCGGCTCGACCACGGTGATCGTGTACTTCATCTGGGAGAAGGCGTTCAAGACCTTCACGGCCGGCTACAGCGCGGCCGCGGCGTACGCGCTGGCCGTCGCCTTGCTCGTCATCGGGCTCGCCTTGCAGATCTACCGGCGGAAGGTGGCGCGATGAAGCGGCTGCCCTTCAGTCCTTGGCATCTCGTACTGGCTCCGCTGGCCCTGCTCTTCGCGCTGCCGTTGCTGTGGCTGCTGGTCAGTTCGGTGATGAGCAATGCGGAGATCAACCGGTTCCCGCCGGCGCTGATTCCTTCGGGCATCAAGCTGGACGGCTACCGCTTCGTGCTGGGCAATGCGTTGTTCCCGCGGTGGTTCCTCAACTCGTTCATCGTCTCGGCCGTTGCCGTGGGCGCCAATCTGGTGCTCGGGTCGCTGGGTGGATATGCCTTCGCGCGGATGCGGTTCGCCGGGTCGAAGCTGATGCTCGGGCTGATGCTGGCGACGATGGTGATCCCGTTCCAGCTGACGATGATCCCGACGTTCCTGGTGATGAAGGAGCTCGGCCTGATCGACACCCTCGGCGCGCTGATCGTGCCGTCGCTGGTGACGCCGTTCTCGGTGTTCCTGTTCCGCCAGTTCTTCGTCTCCTTGCCGCGTGAGCTGGAGGAGGCGGCCTGGCTCGACGGCTGCGGGCGGCTGCGGATCCTGACCTCGGTCGTACTTCCGCTGGCCCGGCCGGCGCTCAGCACGGTCGCGGTGCTGACGTTCCTGAGCACCTGGAACGACCTGACCTGGCCGCTGATCGCCATCAACCATGACACCAACTACACACTCCAGCTCGGCCTGACGACCTTCCAGGGCCAGCACCACACCCAGTGGGCGGCGGTGATGGCGGGCAACGTCATCACGGTGCTGCCTGTGCTGCTGGGCTTCCTGCTGGCGCAGAAGGCGTTCATCCGATCGCTGGCATCTACCGGACTCAAAGGCTGAAACATATGACAGAACAGAAAAACACCCCCTCGCTGCGCTCGGGGGTGGGGGTGGAGTTGTTGGTGATCGGCGACGCTGCCGAACAGATGGCGACGGGTGCGGCCCGGTTGGGGCTGAGCGTCACTGTCTCGGAGGAGATATCGCCTGAGCCTGAGTTGCTGCGGTCGGCGCGGCATCTGCATGTGACCTCGTTCTACCGGACTCCTGAGTTGAGCTCCCGGCTTGCGGTGCTGTTCAAGGAGGCCAAGTTCAGCAAGGCTTCCACGTCGCTGGCGATCGACGACGATCCGGCCGGGCGCTGGGATCGCGTCGTACTGGACGGGGCGCTGCGGGTGACCGATGTGCTGCTGCTCAACGCGGCTGCGGCGCATGCGCTGACAGGCCATCCGGTACTGGCGGACGCGGCCGGCATTCTTGCTCGGCGTGGGCCGCTGGTGGTGGTACGGGATGGTGCTGCCGGAGCGCTGGCTCATGACGGGGCGAAGGTTCGGTCGGTGGGTGCGCTTCCGGCTGGGGACGGCTTCGATGCGGCGTATGTCGCCGCGATGCTGAGCGGGCTCGGCCGGGACCGCGCGTTGTCGATCGCCGTGGAGAGTGCGCGATGACGAAGATCGCGTTCATCGGCGCGGGAAGCGTCGTCTTCACCCAGGGCCTGCTGGCCGATCTGTTCAGCTTCAAGGATCTCGGCCCGTTGCGGATCGCCTTGCATGACATCGATCCTGAGCGACTCGCCACGGCTGCGGGTGCGGCGGCCGCCATCGCTTCTTCGCTGGGGGTCTCGCCGGAGATCAGCGCGCATCTGGATCGGCGCGCGGCGCTGGACGGGTGCGATTTCGTGATCAACATCGTCCAGGTGGGGATGAACGAGGCGACTCGGGTCGACTTCGAGATCCCTGCGCGGTATGGCGTACGGCAGACGATCGCGGACACGCTCGGGGTCGGCGGGGTGTTCCGGGCGCTGCGGACCTTCCCGGTACTCCGGGGGCTCGCGGCCGACATCGCGGAGCTGTGCCCCGATGCGTGGCTGCTGAACTACACGAACCCGATGGCGATGAACGTCTGGTACTTGTCGGCGCTCGGCGTACGGAATGTCGTCGGCCTCTGCCACTCGGTCTACTGGACGATGAACGACCTGTCGGCGTTGGTGGGAGTGCCGCTGGGTGAGGTCTCCTACTTGGCCGCCGGGGTGAACCACCAGGCGTGGGTACTCCGCTTCGAGCACCAAGGACGCGATCTGTACCCGGCTCTGGACGAGGTCATCGCGCGTGACCCGGAGCTGGCCCGGCGGGTGCGGGTGGACATGTACAAGCGACTCGGCCACTACCCAACGGAGACCAGCGAGCACTCGTCGGAGTACGTGCCGTGGTACCTGCACGACGCCTCCGAGGTAGAACGCCTACGCCTGCCCGTCGGCGACTACCTCCGCATCGTCGAGGAGAACGTCGCCCTGTACGAGCACACGCGCGATGCCCTGAAGGCCGGCGACCCCCTACCAGTCGAAGGCACCATGGAGTACGCCCCCCAGGTCATCCACAGCATCGTCACCGGCACCCCCCGAACCATCTACGGCAACGTCCCGAACACCGGCCTGATCTCCAACCTGCAAGCCGGCGCAGTCGTAGAAGTCCCTTGCCTAGTTGACTCCCTAGGCGTCCAACCCACCTCAGTAGGCGCCCTCCCACCCCAATGCGCCGCCCTCAACCGCGCGTACATCAACGTCAACGAACTGGTCGTCAAAGCCGCCCTCGAAGAAGACCCACGCGCAATCCGCCAGGCGCTCATGGTGGACCCGGCCACTGCAGCAACCCTGACGGTGCCAGACATCTGGTCCCTGGCAAACGACCTGGCAGATGCCCACAGCAACTACCTGGCACCCGCCCTGCGAGCGCGTATCAATCTGTAAGAGCAGCCCTCAAATAGTTCTTGTAGGTGGCCAGGCCGGCGACCACCTCTGCGGCTGTGGTGTTGGAGTGGAGGGCTCCAACACCCTGGCCGGCGTACAAAGAAGCTGACGTCGGGTCGGCGGCCCTGGTGGCGGCTACGTATTGGGCGTGGCCTTCTTCGTCTGATTTCAGTGATTCTTCGCGGCCTTCCCAGGTGTTGTAGAAGGTGTTGCGGAGGGCTCGGCCGCCGAACTCGTCGGGCCAGCCGGCTCGGGAGGCGGCGTCGAAGACTGTGCCGTAGACGGTGTCGGTCTCGTCGGCTTCCAGCAGGCGTTGGCGGGAAGGTTCGGGGGTGAGAGCCTCTTCGGCGGTTAGGAAGGCTGTGCCGATCCATCCTCCGGCGGCGCCGGCGGCCAGGACCGCGGCTAGGCCTCGGGGGCCGGAGATGCCGCCGCCGGCCAGCACCGGTACGTCGGTGAGGTCCAGGATCGCTTGGAGCAAAGGGAGAGTGCCGACCTCGTTGCGGCCGTGCCCACCCGCCTCAGCACCCCGGACGACGATCGCGTCGACGCCGACCGCGATCGCCTCGCGGGCGTCGGCGACCGTGCCCGCCTGGGTGGCGACGACGATGCCGGCCGCGCGCAGCGGTTCGACGTACGGGCTGTAGTCGCCGAAGCTGAGCGAGACGAGCGCGGGCTTCAGCTCGAGCACGGCCTCCAGATGGTCCGGATGATCCTTCACCGACCACGCCATCAGCCCGACGCCGTACGGCCGGCCGAACCCCGCCGCGACGGCTCCCTCGGTACGGATCCACTCGGCCGACACCGCGGATCCGGCGCCGAGCATCCCCAGCGCGCCCGCCGCCGAGATCGCGCCGGTCAGCCGTCCGCCGCTCACGTTCGCCATCGGCGCGCCGACCACCGGCACCGACAACCCGAACGTCTCGGTCAACCAGGTACCCATCCGTCCACTCCCTCTCGGCAAGGCTCCAGACAACGACGAAGGCCCGCCCCCGGGCAACCAGGAGCGGGCCTTCGACAGTACAGGCGATCAGTTCTTGTAGACGTCCGATGCGGGGTCGCCGTGGCAGCGCTTGTACTTCTTGCCGGAGCCACACGGGCAGACCGCGTTGCGCGGGGTCCCCGGGTACTCCAGCGAGCCGCCCTCGACCGCGTCGGCGTGCACCGAGACCTCGTCGTCGCCGTCGATCGTCGGCGCCGAGTAGGTCAGCCGCTGCGGCCGGCTCTCGGTCGACAGGCCCTTGGCACGCAGCTTCGGGGTGTCCTGCGGACGCGGGCTGTCCTGCGGCCGGTCGTCGTCATCGACGGCGGCCTGCCGGCCCGGGAACTCGGCGACCGGAGCGCCCGGGACCAGGATGTCCTCGGCCTCGGTCTCCTCCAGCTCGGCCAGCTCCGCCTGCGCGGCCAGGTCGGCCTGCATCGCCTCGATGTCGACCTCGACGTTGAAGATGAACGCGACCGACTCCTCCTTGATGGACTCCATCATGGCGGCGAACATGTCGTAGCCCTCGCGCTGGTACTCGACCAGCGGGTCGCGCTGCGCCATCGCGCGCAGCCCGATGCCCTCGCGCAGGTAGTCCATCTCGTACAGGTGCTCGCGCCACTTGCGGTCGAGCACGCTCAGCACCACCCGGCGCTCGAGCTCGCGCATCGCCTCGCTGCCGAGGCTCTCCTCGCGCCGCGCGTACGCCTCGCGGGCGTCGGTGATGAAGGTGTCGATCAGGAAGTCCTGGGTCAGCCCGGAGCGGTCGCCGCCGGCCTCCTCGATCAGCTGGTCCTCGGTGATCTCGGTCTGGTACAGCGTCTTCAGCGCGGTGAACAGCTGGTCCAGGTCCCAGTCCTCGGCGAACCCGTCCGCGGTCGCGCCCTGCACGTAGCCGGTGACCGTCTCGTCGAGCATGTCGAGCACCTGCTCCTGCAGGTCGGCGCCCTCGAGCACCCGGCGGCGCTCGTCGTACACGACGTGCCGCTGCCGGTTCATCACGTCGTCGTACTTGAGGATGTTCTTGCGGGTCTCGAAGTTCTGCGCCTCGACCTGGGACTGCGCGGACGCGATCGCCTTGGTGACGACCTTGTTCTCCAGCGGCACCGTGTCGTCGTCGTTGCGCGACATCGCCCAGTCGACCATCTCGCGCTTGAACAGGCGCATCAGGTCGTCTTCCAGCGACAGGTAGAAGCGGGACTCGCCCGGGTCGCCCTGGCGGCCGGAACGTCCGCGCAGCTGGTTGTCGATCCGGCGCGACTCGTGCCGCTCGGTGCCCAGCACGTACAGACCGCCGGCCTCGCGGACCTCGACCTGCTCGTCCTTGACCAGCTTCTCGAACTTCTCCAGGACCTTCGGGTACTCCGCCTCGTAGTCCTCCGCGGACTCGACCGGGTCGATGCCGCGGGCGCGCAGGTCCTTGTCGGCCAGGTGCTCGGGGTTGCCGCCGAGGATGATGTCGGTACCACGGCCGGCCATGTTGGTGGCCACCGTGACGGCGTTCTTGCGGCCCGCCTCGGCGACGATCGCGGCCTCCCGGGCGTGCTGCTTGGCGTTCAGCACCTCGTGCGCGATGTTGCGCTTGCGGAGCTGGTTGGACAGCCGCTCGGACTTCTCGACGCTGGTGGTGCCGACCAGGATCGGCTGGCCGGTCTCGTGCCGCTTGGCGATGTCCTCGACGACCGCCTCGAACTTCGCCTCTTCGGTGCGGTAGATCAGGTCGCGCTGGTCCTGCCGGATCATCGGCTTGTTGGTCGGGATCGGGACGACGCCGAGGCCGTAGATCTTGGAGAACTCGGCCGCCTCCGTCATCGCCGTACCGGTCATGCCGGCCAGCTTGGAGTACAGCCGGAAGTAGTTCTGCAGCGTGATGGTCGCCAGCGTCTGGTACTCCTCCTTGATCTCGACCTTTTCCTTGGCCTCGATCGCCTGGTGGAGCCCCTCGTTGTAGCGGCGGCCGTGCAGGGTCCGGCCGGTGTGCTCGTCGACGATCAGCACCTCGCCGTCGACGACCACGTAGTCCTTGTCCTTGCGGAACAGGTCCTTGGCCTTCAGCGCGTTGTTCAGGTAGCTGATCAGCGGGGTGTTGGCCGACTCGTACAGGTTGTCGATGCCGAGCCGGTCCTCGACCTTCTCGATCCCGCGCTCGAGGATGGCGACGGTGCGCTTCTTCTCGTCGACCTCGTAGTCGGCGACCGGGCGCTGGTCCTCGGCGATCTTGTCGTCGGCGAACCGCGGCTTGAGGACGTTTGCGAGGTTGGCCATCTCGACGTACCAGCGCTGGGAGTCCTCGGCCGGGCCGGAGATGATCAGCGGGGTCCGCGCCTCGTCGACCAGGATCGAGTCGACCTCGTCCACGATCGCGTAGTTGTGCTCGCGCTGGACACAGTCCTCGATCGAGTTGGCCATGTTGTCGCGCAGGTAGTCGAAGCCGAACTCGTTGTTGGTGCCGTAGGTGATGTCCTTGGAGTAGGCCACCCGGCGCTCGGCCGGCGACATCTCCGGCAGGATCACGCCGTAGTCGAGGCCGAGGAAGTGGTACACCCGGCCCATCCACTCGGCCTGGAAACGGGCCAGGTAGTCGTTCACCGTGACCACGTGCACGCCCTTGCCGGACAGCGCGTTCAGGTACGTCGGCAGGGTGCCGACCAGGGTCTTTCCCTCACCGGTCTTCATCTCGGCGATGTTGCCCAGGTGCAGCGCGGCGCCGCCCATGATCTGGACGTCGTAGTGGCGCTGGTGCAGGGTCCGCTTGGCCGCCTCGCGGACGACCGCGAAGGCCTCCGGCAGCAGGCCGTCCAGGGACTCCCCGTTGTCGACCCGTTGCTTGAAGTCGGCCGTCTGGGCGCGCAGCTCTTCGTCGGACATGCCGAGGAAGTCGTCCTCGATCGAGTTCACCACCTTGGCGATGGTCTCGAGCTTGCGAACGATCTTGCCCTCGCCGATCCGCAGTAACTTGTCGAACGCCTTCATCGTGGGGGGTCCACTCCTTGACTGTGCAGCCTTCAATGCGGCGGGTGCCTGACCGTGCTCATCCGGTAACGGACACAACACAGCCCGCCCGCCTGGCGGGCGTCACCCATGGTACTGGGCGGTGAGCGTCATCCCACGCCCCGGCGTACGTCGCACCCTTGCCCCACCCACGAGCGAGCCCCCCGAAAAGTTCCGGTACTACGCCCGCGACGGCGCTGCCCCCGCTCTGCTTCTTCTCCGGAGCGAGGTGGCGGAGCCGCCGATGCTCCGGGTGGCTACTGGCCGCGGAGGGCGAGGCTCAGGGCGGGGGCCAGGTCGCCGCCGCCTGCTAGGCGGACCTGGTCCAGGCCTAGCCAGCCGGCTAGTTGGATCAGTTCGGCTGCCAGCTCTTCGGCGGTTTCTACCGGGGCGCCGGGCTCGGCGTGGGCGGATTGGACCAGGAGGGTGCCGGTGGGGCGGTCGGATTTGAGGTCTACCCGGGCGACCAGGCGGTCACCGAGGAGGAAGGGGAGGACGTAGTAGCCGTGGACTCGTTTTTCGGCCGGGACGTAGATCTCGATGCGGTAGCGGAAGTCGAAGAGGACCTCGGTGCGGGTGCGCTCGAAGACCAGCGAGTCGAACGGGCTGACCAGGGCCCGGGTGTTGACCCGGCGCGGAAGCTTGGCGTCGCGGTGGAGGTACGCCTGGCGCTTCCAGCCCTGGATGGTGACCGGCAGCAGCTCCCCCTCCTCGACCAGCTCGGCGATCGCCTGCGCGGTCGGGGCCGGCGAAGTACGGAAGTAGTCCTTCAGGCATTGCGCGGTCGCGACCCCGTGCGCCCGCGCCGCGATCCTGACCAGCCCGCGGTGGGCCTCCTCCGAGGTCGGCGTCGGCGTGGCGACCACCGCGGCCGGCAACACCCGCTCGGGGATGTCGTACATCCGCTCGAACTGCTGGTTCCGCCGCGCCACCGTGATCTCACCGGCAAAGAACAGGAACTCCAGCGCCCGCTTCACGTCCGACCAGTTCCAGCCCCAGTTGGTCCGGTCGCGCTCGACGTCGTCGTCGATCTCCCGAGCCGTCAGCGGCCCGTGATCGCGCACATCCGCCAGCACCTGCTTCACCAGATCCGGCCGCTCGACGGCGATCGACCGCGGCCCACCCCACGCCTCGGTGCTCGCCCGGGCCATCCGCCAGCGCATCAACGGATGCGTCTCCACCGGGATCAGCGACGCCTCATGCGCCCAGTACTCCACCAGCTTCCGCGGTGACTTGCCCGAAGCCCGGTCGAGCAGCTCCCGCGGGTACGGTCCCAGCCGGGAGTACAGCGGCAGGTACTGCGCTCTGCTCAGCACGTTCACCGAGTCGATCTGGATCAGCCCGATCCGCCCGAGCACGCGCGCCAGCGCCCGCATGTCCGGCACCCCTTTCGGGCGCGGGTCGGTGAACCCCTGGGCGGCAAGGGCAATCCGCCGGGCCTGAGCCGTCGACAACACCTCGGTGATCACCTCACGAAGTCTGCCGGACGCCACCGACAAAACTCATCGCGCGGAGTCCTGTACGCCGATGACCACCAAATACTCAGCAACCTCCGGAGCGGCGCCCGCCGGCAACAGCCCCCGGGTCCACAACTCGTCGACCGACCGGAACCGCCCGTGCTGCATCCGGCTCACCACGATCGCCGCAGCCTGCTTGCCCGTGATGCCCGGCAGCGCGTCGATCAGGTCTGCCGGAGCGTCGTTGAGGTCGATCAACCCACCATCGTCGTACTGCCTAGGCAGGTCCGGCCGCCCGATCCCCAGACTCCGTGCCAGAGCAGGCTGCTCAGCGGCCAACTGCCGCGCCTGACTCCGTCGCAGCGGCTCAGCCGAGAGCCCTGAAGCCTGCGGATGCCCCACCCACGGCGCCTGCTGCGGCTGGAGAAAGTACGGGTTCTGTTGTGGCTTCCGATAGAGCGGACTGCCGATCACCACCATCGCCTGGAAGGCGCAGACCACGGCCGACATCAGGTAGACCAGCGTGGCGACAAGCTGGCCATTGCTGAGCTCAGGGTCGTCTGACTCGAGCACATACAGGATGTAGAAGACGGTCACCGCCAGGTAGCCCACTGCCGACAGCCCGAGGAAGGCACTGCGTCGCTTGATGGCGACCAGACCCGTCATCAGCCAGCCACCCAGCCCGATGGTCACCACCGGCACCGCCGCGCCCAGCAGCTTGAGCACCAGCAGCTTCCACCCGGACGCCCTCGGCCGCTCCTGCGAGAGATACGGCGCTACGCCATTCCCCATCGGTTCCTCCCCTGTCCGGTCAGAGTGTAGGGATCGGGGCCGGTCATAACTTCGGAGTTACCGGAAGTGAGAGGTGCGCTACTCGGGGTAGCCGGGAGAGGGTCCGGGTAGGCTGCGCCGCCCGCGTGGCCCCTATCACCCTGGAGTGTGAGGCATGGCAAGACTTGTTCGCGCCGTTCTGGCCGCTGGTGTCCTGACCGCAGCATCCATCGGCGCCGTATCCGCGTCCGCCACCCCGGCACCGGAAGGACCGCCCGCCCCGATCGTCGGCGGCGACGTCGCCCACACGGCTGACTTCCCCTGGGCGATCCAGCTGTCGAACAGCGGCTCGCCGGTCCCGTCCAAGGAGTACTGCGGCGCCACCCTGGTCGCGGCGAACAAGATCGTCACGGCAGCGCACTGCTCCGACCAGGCGGCCAGCACCTACACGGCGATCCAGGGCCGGGACGTGTTGACGGACAAGTCGACCGGCAAGGAGTCCAAGATCAGCAACATCTGGGTCGACCCGGAGTACGGCAAGTCGCCCGGGCACGACGTGGCGGTGATGACGCTGGCCACGCCCTTCACCGGCGTACCGACGCTGGCGCTGGAGACCAGTACCGCCGCCGACACGGCCGGCGCGCCCTCCGTCGTCTACGGCTGGGGCGAGACCGAGGGGACCGGCCCGGCCGACACCTTCCTGAAGGTCGACGTGCCGGTCCTCGGTGACGCGGTCTGCGAGAAGGCGTACGCAAGCGAGGGCTACACCGGGGCCGGGGAGATCTGCGCCGGCTACGAGCAGGGCGGCAAGGACTCCTGCCAGGGCGACTCGGGTGGCCCGCTGGTGCTGAACGGCCGTCTCTTCGGTGTCGTCTCGTGGGGCATCGGATGCGCCGACGCCGGCAACCCGGGCGTCTACGCCGAGGTGGCCGCCTACGCGACCGAGCTCCAGGCGCAGATCGACAGCTAGTCCGGCAGCACGCAATGGAGGGCCCGGTCCGCGAGGACCGGGCCCTTCATCTTTGTGGATCCTCCCGAAGTCAGACGGCCAGCCGGATCACGCCGTAGTCGTAGCCGCGGCGGCGGTAGACGACGCTGGGCTGGTTCTCCTCGGCGTCGACGAACAGGTAGAAGTCGTGGCCGACCAGCTCGAGCTCGTAGAGCGCCTGGTCCAGCGACATCGGCTTGGCGGTGTGGGTCTTCTCGCGCATCACCAGCGGGCCGTCACCGGTCACCGTCAGCGAGCCGAACTTCTGGGTCGTCACCTCGTCCTCGGCGACCGTCTCCTCCGGCGCGGCCGCGGCGGCGCCGTTGTCGGACAGCTTGGCGGCGATGTGCCGCAGTCCTTCGGGGGCGTGCTGGCCGGTGTGCACCCGGCGGCGGTCGGCGGCCTTGCGAACCTGGGCCTGGAGCCGGTCCAGCGCGACGTCGAACGCGGCCTGCTTGGTCTCACCGCAGGCTTCGCCGCGGACCACCGGCCCCTTCGTGTACATGGTGAGCTCGACTCGCATCGCCCGGTCGTGTTGTCGCGGGTTCTTCTCCTGGCTGACTTCTACTTCGCATCGCAGTACCCGGTGATCGACCTTCTCGATCCGCTCGAGTTTTTCCTCGACGTACTGCCGGAAGCGGTCACTGACCTCGCAGTGATGACCCTTGACAACGACGTCCACGGAAACCTCCATCGATCGGCGACTCTGTTACGTCTTCGGACCCCCGTAACCACGGTTCGGATGCCCGAAACGAGAACACCCGCTGTCCGGCCCGGCGAACTCCGTGGGAAGGAATCCGGCTGATCCGGTCCTCGCCCACATCCTCGTTCGACAAGCCCAAGCGGGTGTCATAGGCCAACGCTAGTCGGCTTCGGCGAAAACCGGTAGGGAAGTTCTCATGAACCAGACGCCGCCCGGCGCCGGGTCGCGGCCAGCACCGCGCAGCCGAGCACCGGAATTCCCCGCGATGCCAAGGCGCGACAGCCCTCGGCGAGCGTGGATCCGGTGGTCAGCACGTCGTCGACCAGGATCACCGGTTGATCCGTCAGCCTTTCAGCCCAGCGCGAACGAGCCGCGAAAGCCCCGGCCAGGTTGGCGGCACGCTGCTCAGCGGACAGTCCGGCCTGGTCCTCCGGACGCCGTACTACGGCCAGCGCGTCGGCCCGGCGCACGTCGTACCCACGTTTGCGCAAATGCCGAATCGCCACGCCTGTCATCCGACCGAGCGGGTCATGGCCGCGCTGCCGGACCGTCGACGGCGACGACGGCACCGGGCACAGCCAGGCGGCGCGCCCGGGATCCAGCGCACCCTGGATCGCGACGGCGAGCGCCTCACCCAGCGGGCGAGCCAGCGAGTACCGGCCGTATTCCTTGTGGGCAAGGATCAGCGAGCGCACCACCCCGGCGTACTCCGTCGTGGCCGTTGTCGGACGCAACCAGACGGGCACCGGCTCGGGCCAGGCCCGGTACGGCGCATTGACGGCAAGGGCGCGCCCGCACTCGGGGCAGGGCGACACCCCGGGCCGGCCACAGCCTGCGCAGCGCCCACCCAGCACGAGGTCGACGAGGGCGTCCCGCAGCAACCACCCGGACCACGATCCGCGATCGCCGTCCGCGCCGCAACCGGCGCAGGACGGCGCTGTGGACAAGTCAGCGCTGTGGACAAGTCAGCGCTGTGGACAAGTCAGCGCTGTGGACAAGTCAGCGCTGTGGACAAGTCAGCGCTGTGGACAAGTCAGGGCTGTGGACAGGTCAGCCGGGGTAGACCGGCGTGATCTGGCCTTCGGGCCCCTCGGCCATGTCGACCCAGTTGAGGTCCTTGCCCTGCCAGTGCAGCTGCTTCTCGGCGTCCTGAACGGCGGGCAGCGTGTCGTGGCTCGGGTTGGACGCCACGTGAATCGTCTCGAACGAACTGCTGGCGCCCGGGATCACCTGCGGCTGCGAACCGTCCACGTTGACCTGCCACGGCCGCGCCCCGTCACGCTTGGGGGAATTGCCGGCCACCAGGATGCCCGGGTTGTTCCAGGACGCGTCGGTGATGTCGACGAGCGGCAGCTGCAACGGCATGAACCGGCCGAGCGTGAGTTTGCCGTCGCTGGTGGCGACCGACGCGGTCATCACCGAGTTGACGCCCTTGCGCTCCATCACCAGCAGCGCCCGGACGCCGTCCGGCGCCATCCGCAGCACGACCGGCCGGCTCGCGCCGAAGCTGGTCAGCACGTTCGACACCTTGCCGTCCGAGGTGCGGACCCGGAGCCTGGGCTTCGCGCCGTCGGCCCGGTCCAGGATCCACAGGTTGTCCTCGCCGTCGAAGGTCGGCCGCAGAACCTTGCCGTCGGCCTCGATGACGGACGGCGGCGGCTCGCCCTTGGGCGCGTCCAGCCGGCCGACCGCGACGATCGGGCGACCGGCCTTGGAGGAGCTCACGACCGCGCCGGTGTCGCCGCGAAGGTTCACCGCGAACGACTCGGCCCGGTAGGGATACAGCTGGCTGTCGACGATCGCCTTGGCCTCGATGGTCTGGCCGTCGTCCTGCCCCTGGATCCGCTGGATCTTGCCGGCGCGGATGCCGTACAGGTCCTTCAGCCGTCCGGTCGGCACCGCGGGGTCGTACTGGGTGAAGTTGGTGTACGACAGCTCCTCGGGCCGGTCCGGCAGCAGCGGAGCGCCCTCGACCGTGATCCGCACCCGGGTGGTGATCGGCTGCAGCGTCCAGGTGATCTGGGCGGCCAGCTGCTCGCGGTCGGTCGCGTCGGTCAGCGACGAGGCCGTCCCGCTCAGGGCGACCGTCGCGACGCCCGACTCGACCGGCACCGACACGTCCACGGTGGTCCCGGGCGGCGCGTTGGAGACGACGCTGTTGCCGAGCCGGGTGGTCGGGCCCTTCAGCAGCTCCTGGATGAGCTGGGTCGCCGCCTGGCCCGAGGGCAGGTTGCGCGGCAGGTAGACCGGGTCCGGCACCATCAGGTGCTTGCTCGGGTTGAAGAAGTAGAGGGTGTACGGGGTCAGCCTGGGCACCACCTGGTTGCTGCCCAGGAAGACGCCGGGTGGCGGGTTCGCGACCCGCCACTCGTCCCCGACCTTGGTCAGGTCGAAGGCGAAGTCGAGCTGGGTGTTCGCCGGAGCCGGCGTCCACGAGCCGCGGTCGTCGATGGTGGCGATCAGTGGCGCCGCCAGATGGAACTTGCCGTCGGCCTCCTTGGCGATCCCCGGACTGGAGCCCTGGTCGTAGACCAGGATCTTGG
Source organism: Kribbella koreensis (assembly GCF_039525325.1). Classification (NCBI taxonomy): domain Bacteria; kingdom Bacillati; phylum Actinomycetota; class Actinomycetes; order Propionibacteriales; family Kribbellaceae; genus Kribbella; species Kribbella koreensis. Next base: position 173,816 of record NZ_BAAAHK010000024.1, on the reverse strand, counting down.
ACTCGGGTTTCCACGCGTCGCCGGCCTCCGGCGTCATGTACTCCCGGGCCACGTCGAAGGCACTCGAGTCCGACATCGCCTCCACGAAGCCGTTCACGAGCTGCTGCTGGCCGGCGTTGGGTCGCGGTGGCCGCGCCTCGACACCGATGCCGCCGAGGCCCGGCGGGGGCGCGTCCTGGCTGCTGTTCCGGATCGGGCCCTTGGTCGGTACTGTCGCGCAGCCGGTGACCAGGAGTGCGGTCGCCAGGGCTCCGGCGAGCAGGCGGGCCTTCACGCCTCATCACCACCCGTGAGCTTCTGGTACGGCGCGCCGACGTCGACCAGCGACATCTCGGTCACCACTCTCACCGCATCCGCCGGGCGGGCAGGCAGCGGCGAGCCGGTCAGGGTGACGTCCGGGCGGCGCGGAACGGTCAGGCGGAAGTACGCGCCGTCGCCGGGTGATCCCCAGGCGTCCAGCCGACCGCCGTGCAGCCGGGCGTCCTCCAGCGCGATGGACAGGCCCAGCCCGGTACCACCAGTGGTCCGTGCGCGGGCCGGGTCTGCCCGCCAGAACCGGCTGAAGACCATGTCGGCCTCCTCGGCCCGGAAGCCGACACCGTGGTCGCGGACAGCCACTGCGGCGGCATCGTCGTCGTACGCCGTGCTGATCCGGATCGGCCGGCCTTCGCTGTGCTCGATCGCATTGCCGATCAGGTTGCGCAGGATCCGCTCGATCCGGCGCGAGTCGACCTGGGCGCGGCACGGCTCGGGCATGTCCAGCTGGACCTCGCAGCCCTTGCGTTCGAGCAGGGTCTCGTGGTTCTCCAGCACCCGGGAGACGATGTCGCGCAGGTCGACGTCCTCCAGGTCGAGGGCGGCAGCGCCGGCGTCGAAGCGGCTGATCTCGAGCAGGTCGGCCAGCAGTCCCTCGAACCGGTTGAGCTCGCCCTGCAGCAGCTCTACCGAGCGGCGGGTGATCGGGTCGAAGTCGTCCCGGGTCTCGTGCAGCAGGTCGGCCGCCATCCGGACGGTGGTCAGCGGGGTCCGCAGCTCGTGGGAGACGTCGGAGACGAATCTGCGCTGCAGCCTGGACAGCTCCTCCAGCCGGCGGATCTGTTGCTGCAGGTTGCTGGCCATCTTGTTGAAGGAGACCGCTAGGCGGGCCAGGTCGTCGGTACCGCGGACCTGCATCCGCTCCTCGAGCCGGCCGGCCGCGAGCCGCTCTGCGATCCGCCGGGCCATCCGTACCGGGGTGACGACCTGGCGGGTGACCAGCCAGGCGACGGCACCGAGCAGGACGACCAGCAGCAGGCCAGCGGTGACCAGGGCCCGCTGGACGACGTCGAGCGTCTCCTTCTGCGCAGTGAGCGGGAAGAGGAAGTACACCTCGTACCGCTGGGCGCTGTTGCCCTGCACCCGGAGCTGGGAGCCGATAGCCAGGCCCGGCTCGCTGCGGTTGCCCCGGTAGTCGATCCGCATGTACGTGTCGAACAGCTTGGTGTCGTCCTGGGTGACAGACGCCCTCAGCTCGGGCGGGATCGACTCGCTCTTGACCAGGCCGGTGCTGCGGATCGCGTTCGAGTCGGCGCTGTCGCTCGGGATCAGCACTACTTCGTACAGGCCGGGGCGGTTGGAGCCCGCGACGAGCAGCGAGAGCTTGTTCTGCAAGGCGCCGGGGTCGGCCGCGTTGATCGAGCTGGTCAGCGAGGCGAGTTGCGCGACGGCCTCCTGCTTGGCGCTGTCGCGGCGGGACTCCAGGATGCCGTCGGTGACCTGGCTCATCATCACCCAGCCGACCAGGATCAGCACGATGGTCGACATCAGCAGCGTGCCGGTGACGATCCGGGCCTGGATCGAGCGCCGCCAGACGTCCGGCCAGTGCCGAGGGTGAGTCCGCCACAGCGGCTGCGGCAGGGCATGCCAGTCAGCCCCGGCGGCGGTGAGCTCGATCTCGGTTCCGCGGGGCTCCGGTTCGGTGGCCGGCTTGTCCCCTTGCGACTGGCCGTCGCGTCCGTACTCGATCAGTCCGCACCAGCCTTGTAACCCACGCCACGGACGGTCACGACGATCTCCGGGTGCTCCGGGTCCTTCTCGATCTTCGACCGCAGCCGCTGGACGTGCACGTTGACCAGCCGGGTGTCGGCCGCGTGCCGGTAGCCCCAGACCTGCTCGAGCAGCACCTCGCGGGTGAACACCTGCCACGGCTTGGAGGCCAGGCAGACCAGCAGGTCGAACTCCAGCGGGGTGAGCTGGATGGTCTCGCCACTGCGCTTGACCGAGTGGCCGGCCACGTCGATGGTCAGGTCGCCGATGGTCAGCGACTCCGGCCCGGGCTCGTCCATCCGGCGCAGCCGGGCCCTGATCCGGGCCACCAGCTCCTTGGGCTTGAACGGCTTCACCACGTAGTCGTCGGCGCCGGACTCCAGGCCCAGCACCACGTCCACGGTGTCGCTCTTGGCGGTCAGCATCACGATCGGCACGCCGGACTCGGCCCGGATCGCGCGGCAGACGTCGATCCCGTCCATCCCGGGCAGCATCAGGTCGAGCAGCAGCAGGTCGGGTTTGAACTCACGGAAAGCAGGCACCGCCTTGTCGCCGGTGGCGACCAGGTAGGTGTCGTAGCCCTCGTTGCGCAGCACGATGCTGAGCATCTCGGACAACGCCGTGTCGTCATCGACGATGAGGACTCGGCCCCGCATCGTCCGGTTACCTTCTGCCACGCCTGCTCCTTGCCGGTCCGGATGTACTGCGCGATGTACTGCGCGCCCAGCGGGCGCCGATCGTACGCACTACGGATAGTGTCCCATTCCCGGGGTAGCGCACACGCCGGATCGCCGAGCGGGACTCTACTAATGGCGGTATGGACCCGCCCGGCCTGTGATCATGGTGCACTGCGGGGGTCCGGGACAACCTGGGAGGGGCGGGATGGGCGACGACATCGGGGTCTACGAGAGTTCGGAGTACTCCGAACCGCTGCGGCCGTGGCTGCCCGCCGACCTGCTCGACAACGCCGCCCGGACCATCTCCGAGAACAAGGCGATCATGCTGGGCCTCCCGGTGCTGGCCGGGGTCGCGCTGGCCGCGGTACAGGCCGCACTGACCCAGCTGACCGTGCCCGGTGGGATCAGTGGCTTCTTCAACGCGGACTCCCCCTTCGAGCAGGCCGGCATCGCCATGCTGGTCATGTACGGGGTGGAGCTGATCCTGTTCGCGGTGGTGTCGAGCATGCTGTCCGGCATCATCGCCCTGGCGGCCGTACGCAGCCAGCTGGCCAACCGGGTCGGCCCACGCGAGCTCCTGCGGCTGGTACGCCGGTCCCTGCCCGCTCTGGCCGCCGTGGGCGTCGTCCAGTCGCTCTGCTTCGGCGTGATCATCGCCGGCTGGGGTCTGGGCGTCTTCGCCATCGGGGCCGGTACGGACGCGCTGATCTCGTCCGAGGCGGCCGGGCTGGTCGCAGTACTGCTGGTGCTGGTCGGTGGCGTCCTGGTGCTCATCTTCGGGATCCGGCTGGTCCTGGCGGGCACTGTGGTCCTGATGGAGGGCAAGCACGCTCCGGATATCGGGCTCTACATCCCTGCCAGGGTTGGCGTCTGGGGCTCGCTGAAGCGGTCCTGGCGGCTGGTACGCGGTAAGTTCTGGCGGGTGCTCGGCATCCTGCTGTTCGGCGGACTGGTGGTGAACATCGTCAGCTACGCGCTGCAGTTCGGCATCGGCACGCTGGCCGCGACGCTGGGCTCCTGGGCCGATGGCAGTGAGGACAGCACAGCCACCATCGTCTCGGTCGTGCTGGCCGTCTCCGCGGGGCTCGCGACCATCCTGACCCTGATCGCCAGCCTCGCCTTCATGTCGGCGGTCCAGGCGCTCATCTACCTGGACCTGCGGGTCCGGCGCGAGGGGCTCGACCTGTGGATGCGTCCGGCCCTCAAAGCACCGACTGGGCCGGCTCTGTGAGGGCCCTGGTGTTCCTCGAGCCGCCAGTCGACGTCAACCGCGACGACGCGGCACGGGAGGCCGCCAAGGAGCTGGCCAAGCCCGCGTACGGCCAGGCCGGCGACAACGTCGTCTCCCGGATCCTCGACCACATCATGCAGTGGATCGCGGACCTGCTGCGCAACCTGACCGGCCAGTCCACCGACGGCCGGGCAGGCCTGGCGATGCTGCTCGGGCTGATCGTGCTGGTCGTCATCGTGGTGCTGTGGCGGGCCGGCGTACTGCGGACCACGCGTGGCGCCAAGGGCCAGGCTGTCTTCGAGGACGACCGGCCACGTAGTGCGGCTGCCTACCGTTCCCAGGCCGTCTCGGAGGCGGGGCGTGGTGACTACGCGGCTGCGGTGCGGAGTCGCTTCCGCGCTTGCGTTGCGGAGCTGACCGAGCGCACTGTGCTCGACGAGCGGCCGGGGCGGACGGCGTACGAGGCTGTGGCGGACGCTGGGCGCGTAGTACCGGCTCTGCGGGAGCCACTGCAGCCGGCGGCGCTCGTGTTCACGGAGGTTGTCTACGGCAACCGGCCTGGGACGCCTGAGCGCTATGCGCTGGTGGTAACTGCCGATGAGGCCGCCAGGCATGTATCGACGCGACAGTTGGTGCAGGAATGAGTACTGCGGTCGGTAGAAGCGGTACCGAGGCCTGGCGTGCGCTGCGAGTGCCCCTCCTGGTCACCGGGCTCGTGGTGCTCGGCCTGCTCGTACTGCTCATCGCAGGAGCCGCCCGGACCTCTGGGCCGTTCAGCCCGGACTCTGCCGACCCGGCGGGCGCCAAAGCCCTTGCTGCACTGCTGGAGAACCACCAGGTCGAGGTAACCGGCACGACGGCCTACCAGGATGCAGTCGACGGCAGCGCCGACAAGACGCTGCTGATCGCGCCCGGCGGCTCCTTGAGCCGCTCGGACTGGCAGGACATCGCCATGGGCGGCTGGGGACACGTGGTGCTGATCCGGCCGGGCACGAGGGCACTGGAGCTCATCGCACCCGGCGTACTGAACGCGAGCACGACACTGCCCGAAGACAGCCGCGCTCCCGACTGCGACCTCCCCGCCGCGGTCAAGGCCGGTACTGCGACCGTCAGCGGCGCCTCGTACTCCGCACCCGACTCGGCCATCGCCTGCTACGGGGACGGCATCAACCACACGCTCATCCGGCTCGAGACCGGCGGCAAGATCGTCGACGTCGTCGGCTCACCGCAGTCCTTCACCAACGAGATGCTGGCCGAGGACGGCAACGCGGCCCTGGCGCTGAACCTGATCGGCACGAACTCCGAGGTGGTCTGGTACCTGCCGCAGTACGAGAACGACAGCTACGACTACGGCGATGACGACGACAGCGACGGGCCGCCACTGGTCCCGCCGGACGTCCGGTACATCGCCTGGGCACTGGCGTTCGCGGCCTTCGTGGTGGCCATCTGGCGTGGGCGGCGGCTCGGGCCCGTAGTACCGGAGCCATTGCCGGTCATCGTGCATGCAGCGGAGACCACTGAGGGCAGGGCTCGCCTCTACCGTCGCTCCCGGGCTCGGGACCGTGCTGCGGCTGCTCTGCGCGAGTCAGCGCTAGGCAAGCTCCATACTGCGCACGGCATCCCTCGCCGGGCCGAGCCGACCGCAGTAGTGGCCGCAATCGCCGCCCGGACGGGCAGGGATCCCGCGATGCTGTACGAACTGCTCTATGGTCAACCACCACTCGACGACGCCGCACTGATGTTCTTGTCCCATGAGCTGGACCTGCTGACGCTGGAGGTACGACACCCGTGACGACCGCTATCGAGGTCACCCCCGAACGGGCCAGGCAGGCTCTGGTCGAGCTGCGGAACGAGATCGGCAAGGCGGTGGTCGGCCAGGAGACGGCCGTCACCGCCCTGGTCCTCGCCCTGCTCTGCCGCGGCCACGTCCTGCTGGAAGGAGTCCCCGGTACGGCGAAGACGCTGATGGTGCGGGCGCTGTCGATGGCGATGCGGCTGGAGACCAAGCGGGTCCAGTTCACCCCCGACCTGATGCCTGGTGATGTCACCGGGTCGCTGGTGTACGACGCGAAGACCAGCGAGTTCGAGTTCCGCAAGGGGCCGGTGTTCACCAACATCCTGCTCGCGGACGAGATCAACCGGACGCCGCCCAAGACGCAGGCCGCGCTGCTCGAGGCGATGGAGGAGCGGCAGGTCACCGTCGACGGCGAGCCCCGGCTGCTGCCGGTTCCCTTTGTCGTGGCGGCGACCCAGAACCCGATCGAGTACGAGGGCACTTATCCGTTGCCCGAGGCACAGTTGGACCGGTTCCTGCTGAAGGTGACGCTGGACATTCCGCCGCGGGACGCCGAGATCGCAGTACTGGCTCGGCATGCTGCCGGTTTCGATCCTCGTGACCTGGTGGCCGCCGGGTTGCGCCCGGTGGCCGGGCCGGAGGACTTGCTGGCGGGGCAGGCGGCGGTGCGGCGGGTCGCAGTACGGGAGGACGTACTGGCTTATGTGGTCGACCTGTGTCGGGCCACTCGGCAGTCGCCGTCGCTGCAGCTCGGGGTGTCGCCGCGTGGGGCTACTGCGCTGCTTGCGGTGGCTCGGGCGTGGGCCTGGTTGTCCGGGCGCGACTACGTGATCCCCGATGACGTGAAGGCGATGGCACGTCCTTGCCTGCGGCACCGGGTGCAGATCCGGCCTGAGGCAGAGCTGGAAGGTGTCACGGCGGACGCAGTACTGGAGAGTGTGCTGGCCACGGTGCCAGTGCCACGCTGATGGTCCTGACTGGCCGGGCCGGCGTACTGGCCGCGGCGGGGGTGCTGTTCGTCGCCGTGCTCATGCCCCGGTGGGCTGGGGTCGGCATAGTGGTCGCTGCCGTGCTGGTGGTGTGCGTGGTCGACCTGTTGCTGGCTGGGTCGCCTCGACGGCTGCAGTTGAGCCGGGAGGGCGATACGGCGGTGCGGTTGGGGCAGCCGGCTGTGGTGACGCTGCTGGTGGCTAATCCCGGGCGGCGGGTTAAGGGGCTGCTGCGTGATGCTTGGCCGCCTTCGGCCGGAGTACAGGATCCTCCGCACAAGCTGGACCTGCCGTCGGGTGAGCGGCGGCGGTTGACCACACACCTGCTGCCTACCAGGCGTGGGGATCGGCATGCAGATCGCGTGACCGTGCGGTCGATCGGGCCGCTCGGGTTTGCTGGGCGGCAGGGGGCGCACAAGGTGCCGTGGACGGTACGGGCGTTACCGCCGTTCAACAGCCGCAAGCACTTGCCGTCGCGGCTTGCCCGGTTGCGGGAGCTCGATGGCCGAACTGCCTTGTTGGTAAGGGGCCAGGGCACCGAGTTCGACTCACTGCGGGACTACGTGCCGGGTGACGACGTCCGGAGCATCGACTGGCGGGCGACGGCTCGGCGCAACACCGTAGTACTGCGCACCTGGCGCCCCGAGCGCGATCGCCAGGTAGCCATCGTCATCGACTCCGGCCGCATGTCCGCCGGCCGCGTAGGCGACGCACCCCGCCTGGACCACGCCATGGACGCCGCCCTCCTCCTGGCCGCCCTGGCCACCCGCGCCGGCGACCGAGTCTCCTTACTGGCCTGCGACTCCGAGGTCCGAGCCGACGTCCGCCGCCCCGCACCCCAAGACGTCCTACCGTCCTTCGTCAACGCGCTAGCCAACGTAGACGCCCAACTAGTCCAAACAGACTTCCGGGTCGTCGTATCCCAGGTCCTGGAACGCCTAGGCCAACGCTCCCTGGTAGTCCTCCTAACCGGCCTGGACCCAGCCGTGATCGAGGAATCCCTCCTCCCCGTCATCGGCCCCCTCCTGCGCCGCCACGTAGTAGTCCTGGCCTCGGTCGCCGACCCCCGCCTGACCGAGATGGAATCCTCCCTCTCCGACATGATCGAGATCTACGGCGCCGCCTCAGCCGCCCGCACCCGCCTCGACCGAGAACGAGTCACCGCCGTTCTGACCCGAGCAGGCGCCACAGTCGTAGACGCCAACCCAGACCAAATAGCCCCCGCCCTAGCCGACACTTACCTAGCCCTCAAAAAAGCCGGCCGCCTCTAGCTGGTACTGCCTGCCGCTTGTGCCCGATCTACCTCAGAGCAGGTGGCAGGCTGCTTGAGCAGCGTCGGACGCCGGCAGGATCGGGAGTACGTCGGTGCGGCATTTGTCGGCGATGGGGTTTCCGGACGCGACTACCTGGCAGCGGGGGTGGAAGCGGCAGCCGCCGGGGATGCGGGTGGGGTCCGGCGGCTCACCGGTCAGGACGATGCGGGCCGGGGACTCGGGAAGTACCGAGAGCAGGGCTTGGGTGTAGGGGTGCTGGGGGGACTTGAGGATCTGTTCGGTGGGGCCGGATTCGACGATGCGGCCCAGGTACATGACGGCGACCCGGTCGGCGATGTTCCAGGCGAGGCCGAGGTCGTGGGTGACCACGAGAGCGGACAGGCCGAGTTCGTCGCGGAGGCGGAGCAGGAGGGCGAGGATCTCGCCGCGGACGGAGGCGTCGAGGGAGGCGACGGGCTCGTCGGCGATGAGGACCTTCGGGTTGAGGGCCAGCGCGCCGGCGATCACCACGCGTTGTCGTTGGCCGCCGGACAGTTCGTGCGGGTAGCGCAGGAAGAAGCGTTCGGGTGGGCGGAGGCCGGCCCGCGACAACGCCTCGGCGACGACCTTCTCCTCGTCGGGCAGGCCGTGGATCCGGGGGCCTTCGGCAACGGCTTCGTAGACCGTCTGGCGTGGGTTGAGTGAGCCCATCGGGTCCTGCAGCACCAGCTGGACCTGGCGACGGTAGGCCTTGAGCGCCTTGGCCCGATAGGAGAGCGGCGTACCGTCGTACGAAACCGTCCCTGACGAAGGACGTTCGAGGCCGAGCAGCGTCCGGGCCAGCGTCGTCTTGCCGCAGCCCGACTCGCCGACCAGCGCGACGATCTCACCGGCGCCGACGGACAGGTTGACGCCGTCCACCGCCCGCGCCGGACGCCGGCCGCGGGAGGCGAACTCGACCGCCAAAGAGGTTGCCTCTAGCAAGATTCCTCCAGCACCAGAACACAGGCCGCCGTACGCCGATCGCCCGCCGGCCGCAGTTCGACGTCGACCGAAGAGCACGACTCCAGCGCCACCGGGCACCGCGGATGGAACACGCACCCCGACGGCAACTGCTGCGGATCCGGCGGATCACCCCCGAGACCGCGAGGCGCCAGCCGCGACGCCGGATCACCCACCGTCGGAAAAGCAGCCGCCAGCGCCTGGCTGTAGGGATGCCGGAAAACCCCGTCCGCAGGACCGGTCTCGACCAGTCGCCCGGCGTACATCACCGCCAACCGGTCACAAGTGTCAGCCAGCACCGACAGGTCATGCGAGATCATCAGCAGCGAGATCCCCTGCGAAGCGATCAGCGACTTGATCAGCGTCAGCACCTGCGCCTGCACCATCAGGTCGAGCGCGGTCGTCGGCTCGTCCGCGATGATCAACTGCGGCTCACACGCCAGCGCCATCGCGATCATCACCCGCTGCCGCTGCCCACCGGACAGCTCATGCGGATAACTGCGCGCTCGCCAGGCGGGCAACCCGACCTGCTGCAACAGTTCGACAGCTCGCTCAGAAGCCTTCGCAGGTCCAGCCAGCTTGTGCACCAGCAGCGGTTCGGCGATCTGATCACCGATCCGCTGCACCGGATTCAGCCCATGCTGCGCACCCTGGAACACGATCGACGCCTCAGCCCAGCGAACCGCCCGCAACCGCCCCCACTTCATCGCCAGCACATCCTCGCCACCGAGCATGATCCGCCCCGAAGTCCGGGCGTCACGCGGCAGCAACCGCAGCAGAGCCATCGCCAGCGTCGACTTCCCCGACCCCGACTCGCCCACCACCCCAAGCGCCTCACCGGCCTCCAGCGACAGCGACACATCCCGTACCGCGGGCACGTCCCCCGACGCGATCCGGTACGTCACCGACAACGAGTCCAACTCGAGCAGACTCATCAGACCGCCCTCCGCAGCCGGGGATTCAGCACGGTCTCCAGCGCCCGGCCGCACAGCGTGAACGCCATCACCACGATCACGATGCACAAGCCCGGTACGAGGATGTACCACCAAGCACCCGACGTCGCCGCGCCCCAGTCGTACGACCCACGCAGCATCGTCCCCCAAGAGGTCTTGTTCGCGCTGACCCCGAGAAAGGCCAGCGTCGACTCCGTGACGATCGCGCTCGCGACCTCCAGCGTCGTACTTGCCAACAGCAACGGTGCGACGTTCGGCAACACGTGCCGCGTGGTGATGTGCCAATGCCCACCACCCAACGCCTGCGACCGTTCGATGTACGGCCGCGCCTCCACCGCCAGCGTCTGCGCCCGGATCAGCCGGGCCGTCGACGGCCACGAGGTCACCCCGATCGCCGCGATGATCGTCACCGTGCTGCCACCCAGGATCGCCGCCAGCACCAGCGCCGTCACCAGCGACGGCAGCACCAGGAACCAGTCGGTGATCCGCATGACGATCGCACCGATCCACCCGCGGAAGTGCCCGGCCGCGATGCCCAGCACCGTCCCGATCACCATGCTCAGCAACGCGGCGAGGAACCCGATCAGCAACGACGTCCGCGACCCCCACCAGATCATCAGCAGCACGGACCGCCCCGACTCGTCCGTCCCCAAAGGATCGGCCCAGCTCGGCGGCGCAAGCTTCTCGCGCGTCCCGCTGACGACATTCGTCACGCCCGCGTCGATGAACAGCGGCGCGATGACCGCGAGCAACACGGCCAGCAACAGAATCGCCAGCCCGATCACCCCGGCCCGATGCGTCCGGAAGTCTCCCCAGAAGCGTCCCAGGGCAAGTCGCCGCCGCGTCCAGGTGATGCTCATGCCGACCTCACCCGAGGATCGAGCAGGTGGTACACGACATCCGCGAGCGTGTTCATCAGGATCACCGACACCGTGATCAACAGGAACGTGCCCTGCATCAACGTGAAGTCAGGCACCCGGATCGCCTCGTAGAACAACTGCCCCAGCCCCGGCCAGCTGAAGATCGCCTCGACCGTCACCGCCCCGCCGACCACGAACCCGATCCGCATGAACACCAGCGTCACCGTCGGCAACAGCGCATTCGGTACTGCGTGCCGCCGCCGGATCTCGTCGTCCCGCAACCCCTTCGCCCGCGCCGTCGTCACGTAGTCCTGCCCCACCTCGTCGAGCACCGACGACCGCATCACCAGCAGGTACTGCGCGTAGACGACCGCCACCATCGTCAAGCACGGCAGCACCATGTGCTTGGCCACATCCAGCACGTACCCGAACCCGTCCGGCGCGTCGACGCTCTCGATCCCCCGGGTCGGGAAGATGCCCGGAATCGGCCCGATCCCAGCCGCGAACACCATCAGCAGCAGGAGTCCGAGCCAGAACGTCGGCACCGACCACAGCACCAGCGACACCCCGGTCGAGAACTTGTCGAACCTGCTGCCCGGCTTCCACCCGGCGCGGGCTCCTTGCCAGATGCCGAGGCTGACGGCCATCACCAGCGCAGTACCGGTGAGCAGCAGGGTGGAGCCGATGCGTTCGCCGATCAGGTCCAGTACGGGGCGCTTGTACTCGTACGACGTACCGAGGTCGAAATGCACCGTCTGGTTGACGAAATGGACGAACTGCTCGGCCAGCGACTTGTCCAGCCCCAGCCGGTGCCGCTCCAGATCGAGCTGCTCCGGCGTCATGTTCCGCCCCTGCGCCAGCGCCCGCACCGGATCCCCCGGCAGCAACCGGAACGCGAAGAACGTCGCCACGATCACCATCGCGATACTCAGCAGCGCCCCACCGACCTTGGCCAAGGCGTACCGGAGCAACCCCCGGCCGGCGGGCTGCTCATCGATCGCCTCGGCCGCCGGCGGTGCGATCGTCATTCGCGGTCGTCCGCCACCGTCTTGCGGCGGCGGGTGAAGAGGAAGCCGGCTCCGAGGAGCACGACCGCCGCGACCGCGACGCCGACGATCACGCCGGTGCTGGAGCCGCCTTCGTCGGTACCGGCGTCCTTGGTGACGGCCTGGAGTGTGTAGAACGGCCAGTAGCCGCTGCCGCCGTACAGGATGCCCTTGTCCTCGGGGATCGGCGTGATCGAAGCGATCCGGTCCTTGCGATAGCCCTCGAGGTCGTTCGGGTAGTACAGCGCGATCACCGGAGCATCCGTGTAGAGCCGCTCCTCCATCTTCTTGATGATGTCGGCGCGCTTCGGCCGGTCGAGTTCCTTCAACTGCTGCTGGTACAACGCCTCGTACTGCGGGTCGCAGTAGAACGACTCGGTACCGCCACCCTCACCCGACGCCGTCGGCCGCCGGCTGCACAGGTGCGTCGCCAGCACCTCTTCCGGATCCGGGTTCACCGACCAGCCGCTGATCGCGATGTCGAACAGCGCCGTCGTCCCGGTCTCCTCGGTGAACTTGCTCGAGTCGAGCCGCTTGGTGGTCAGCGTGATGCCGAGCTCCTTGAACCACCCGGTCAGGTACTCCGCGAGCTTCTCCTCGATCGGCGTGTCGGTGTGGATGCTGAACCGGAACTGCAGCTTGCGCGATCCGTCCGGCATCGTCCGGACCCCGTCGGCGCCCTTCTTGTACCCGGCGTCGTCGAGGATCTTGTTCGCCTTGGCCAGGTCGAAGCTGACCTTCTCCGCCCCCGACGCCTGCCAGAAGAAGTCCTTGTACATCGGCGGAATGATCGATCCGTCGGCCGGCACCGCCAGCCCGTTCTGCACCTCGTCGACCAGCTTCTGCTTGTCGATCGCGTAGTGCAGCGCCTCCCGTACCTTCGGGTCCTTCAGCGCCGGATGCCCGTCGCCGATCGGCTTGTCGTCGCTGGTCGTCGCACCGTGGTTGATCTGCAGGTACGTCGCCCGCCGGCCCTGCTCGTTCCACTGGACGATGTTGCTGTCGCCCTTGAGCGCGTCGAAGTCCGGCGGCGCGAGCCGGCCGATCAGGTCGATGTCGCCCTTCTTCAGCCCGACGATCGCGGCCGCCGGGTTGTCGTAGAAGATCACCTGCAGCTCGTCGATCTTCGGCGCGCCCCGCCAGTAGTCCGGGTTCGCCTTGAGCTTCACGTACTGGTCCTTCTTCTGCTCCACCGCGATGTACGGCCCACTCGTCACGGCCGGGAAGTCGGTGGCCTCGTACTTCGAGATGTCGGCGACCTTCTCCCACACGTGCTTGGGCATGATCGGCACCGGATTGTCGAGCATCGACGCCTGTGGCGCCTTGAGCTTGATCGTCAGCTCCTGGCCGCTCGCCGTGACGCCGGCGAAGTTCTCCACCGCCGGGCCGTTCGCGGTCTTGGCGCCGTCGTCGGTGATCATCTTGTTGAACGTCCAGGCCGCGTCGTCCGCGGTGATCGGCTGGCCGTCGGACCACTTCGCCTGGCGGATCTTGAACGTCCAGGTCAGCCCGTCGGGCGAGGTCGTCCAGGACTCGGCCAGGTCAGGACTGGGCTGCAGCGTCTTGGGGTCCGGCACGGTCAGGAAGCCGTACATCCACCGGTGGATCGACGACGAGACCAGCCGGACCGCCAGGAACGGATTCAGCGAGTCCACCGACTGGGTGGCCCCGACCCTGATCACCTTGGGCGCCGCAGGGTCTGCCTGGGCGCTGCTGGAGACCGCCTGAGCGGTCACCCCTGACAGTCCCCCGAGCGCCAGCATCGCCATCGCCGCCGCCGCGCCGATCCATCTCCGCATCCGCCCCACGCACCTTCCGCCCTGGTGGTTTAGGGAGAAAACCACACCATTCGGCTACCGTTCGTCAACGATTAACGTATTTTTGTCACAGTATCGTTGCCCCGGGGTCATGGAACTGGGTTCCATAAAATCCCGCGAAGGGCTCTGTTGAGCGGTAAGCGTTTGCCTTATGGTGAGCGGGCGTACGCGGACAGTTAACGCCCCGAACTATCCGATGAGGTACAAACCATGACGAAACGCTTTCGCGCGCTCGGCGCCGCGGTCGCAGTGACCGCCGCCCTGACGCTCGCCGCCCCCAGCGCCTTCGCCGAGGTCGAGCCTGGCGGCTGGACCTCCTACTCCCCGTCCTTCTCCGAGCAGGAACGCGGCTGCGGCCAGATCAGCGGCCTGACCTTCCAGCTGACCTGCTCCACCGGCAGCGGCGACCAGCGCGCCGAGCGCCGGTACGCCACCTACTCCAGCGGCAGCCGCCAGTTCGAGGGGTACTTCAAGATCACCTCGATGTCCGGCGGCACCCGGATCAGCCTCAAGCAGACCTTCAACGAGAGCGCGGCCGGGCCGTTCTTCATGCTCGCGGTGGAGAGCGGCGGCCGGCTCTACCGGGTCGGCGCCGGCACCGTCGCGAACGGCGCCACGGTCGGTACGACGGTCCGGGTGAACACCGTGCACGTCGTCGGCAGCACCCACAAGACCTACATCAACGGCTCCCTGAAGCAGACCATCTCCAGCCCCGGTGGCAGCTTCTACGACAAGTTCGGCTCGTACCGCACCGACAGCGGCAAGGGCCCGATCACGGTCCAGTGGAGCGGCGTCAACTTCTGGCGGAAGTAGGTCCTGTTGATCCGTCTCGCCACAGCGGTGGCACTGCTGGCCGCGCTGACCGGTTGCGCATCCCAGGCAACCGGCCAGCCGGCCGGCACCCGCGCCGCCAAGCCGGCCGCCCCCGAACTCACCGCCACTCTCGACACCCCGACCGACATCACCCTGTCCTGGTCGGGCGGCCCGGCCGAATCGACCAGCACCATCGTCGAGTTCGCCACCGAGCCCGACGGCCGCTACACGATCCTCGACTTCGTCACCGCCGGCCAGCACCGGTACAAGCATCCCGACCTGATTCCCAGGACCCCCTTCTACTACCGCGTCACTCCGGTCCTCGGCCCGGTCTCGTCCCCCGTCGAGGTGAAGTTGCCCGCAGCAACGACTTACCGGGCGGCCAGGGCGAGCGCGGACGTCGGCTCGGTCCGATCAGGAGCCGGTACGCCGACCGAGGTCGCCGCCAGGTCGATCGGCACCGACGGAGTCCGCGTCTCCTGGACGGACAACGCCACCGACGAGGACGGCTACCTCCTCGAGATCAAGCCGGCGAACCAGGCCCAGTACCGGGTAGCCGGCTTCATCGACCCCAACTCGACCGTCACCGACCTCACCACGCTCCCCAGCGAGCGCGTCGCGGCATACCGGATCCGGGCCTTCTACCGCGGCGCCCCCTCCGACCTCGCCCACCAGACCACCGGCGCCGACTGAGCATCACTCGAAGGAGTGACGCCGACGACCTCCGGGCGTCACAGAATGGACAGGTGAGTGCCCAGACCAGCAGCATCCGGATGCCTGCCGCGCGCCTGCTGCCGGCCACTGTCCCGGTCGCCGACCTGTTGATCGCGCTGCTCGGCATCAGCGCGATGGTGGCCGACATCTTCCTGATCGGCGGCATCGAACGCTGGCACTTCGTCGACCCCTGGGTCGCCCTGAGCCTCATTCTGGCGCCGGCGACGCTGATCTTCCGGGCCAGCCGGCCGCTGATCCCCTGCATCGTGCTCACCGCCGCGATCACCCTGGCCTATCTCCCGACGAACACCCAGCCGGTACTGCTCGTATGCCTGGCCGTGGCCCTCTTCTCCGCGGCCAGATCGGTGCGGTCGCCGATCGGCCGGTGGGTCGCTCCGGTGATCACTTTCCTGCCGGTGATCGTCACCACGACCATCTGGCCCCGGGTGATCGACCTCGTCTACTGCCGCCCGGACACCCCGACGTGGCTCTTCCCCAACTACGCGCGGATCGCGGCCTCGGACCTCAACGAACACGACACCATCGTGCACTGGCCGGTGGAACTGTCGCTGGTGCTCGCCATCAGCTGGCTCGCCGGCTTCCTGCTCCGCTCGGTCGACCTCCGGTCCCGGCTGGCCCCGTTGGTCGACGACATCATCCGGGTCGATGACGAACGCAGCCCGTGGCGATTCGACGGACTGCTCGCCGCGGTCTTCAGCCTCCTGCAGCTCTGGTACCACTCGCAGACCGACGTCGACTACCAGGTGGGCATCCGCGCGGTGCTGACGGTCTCCCTCACGCTCGCGCCATTGACACTTGTCCTCCGTCGACGGTTGCCGGTCGTAGCGTGCGCCGTACTCGGCCTGGCCGCGATCGCGGGGTATGCCACCGCGCAGACCCCGTGGGTACTGATCTTCGCGCTGGCGGTGGCGTTGTACTCGGCCGCGGCCTGGCGCAGACCGACCTTCTCGGCGACACTCACCGCGAACGTCCTGGGAGCGATGTACCTGGCCAGCAGCACCCTTGGAGCAGAAGGTCTGATCCGGGTCGTCTACTCGGATCCGCAAGCGGCACTGATGCAGGTGTTCCCCGGCGAGAGCGACTCCAGTCTGCTCTTGACCGCGTTCGACCGGGTGTGGCCGTTCACGTACTCCCTCGCCCTGGTGGCGCCGTGGTGTGTCGGTCTGCTGGTCCGGACCGTCCGCCGGAGCCAGCGCGCCACGCTCCGCGAGGAGCAGTTGATCAAGCGCAACCAGGAACACGAGCAGACCCAGGTACTGCTGGAGGAACGCGCCCAGATCGCCCGGGACCTGCACGACGTGGTCGCTCACCACGTCAACCTGATGGTCATCCAGGCCGAGACCGGTCCGGATCTCGTCGCCAGGACGACCAAGGACGCCGTCCGCGGCTTCCGGCGGATCGGCGACACCGGCCGCCGCGCGCTGACCGAGCTCGACCGGATGTTGTGGGCGCTGAGGGGTGAGCCTGGATCGCCCGCTCAAGCACCGATGCCCGGGCTCGGCCAGCTACCTGCGCTGGCCGGGAGCCTTACCGAGCAAGGGATTCCGGTGTCGCTCGAGGTTCGCGGGGATCCCGCTGCGCTACCGGACAGCGTGCAGCTGACCGTCTACCGGCTGGCGCAGGAGGCGCTCACCAACGTCGCCAAACACTCGAGGGCGGACAGTGCGCGGCTGCTGGTCGACGTACAGGCCAGCGGTGTCTCGGTCGAGATCCGCGACGACGGATCCGGCTTCGACGTCGCTGCGGCGTCCATCGGCTACCGGCACGGCCTGGCCGGCATGAACGAGCGTGTCCGGATCCACCACGGCACGCTCGACATCACGTCAGCGCCTGGCGACGGTACGACGATCAAGGCGTGGCTGCCGTCAGTGCCTGGCGTTGCGCGACCAGACGAAGCAGTAGACGCCGAAGCAGGCGATCCCGAGCGCCATCAGGGTGAGTAGCACCGAGCCGAAGGGCTGGTCCTTGATCGTGCGCAGGGCGGTGTCGAGGCCGCCGGCCTTCTTCGTGTCGTAGTTGATCGCCGCGTAGGCGAACAGGCCGCCGACGATCAGGAAGGCTATTCCCTTGGCGGCGTAGCCGACCCGGCCGAGCATGATCGTCGACTCCGAGACGCCGCCGGTCAGGTCCTCGGTGAACTTCTTCGTCACCGCCTTGTACAGCTGGCGAACACCGACGCCGATGATGACCAGGCCGGCGATCACGACCACCACCCGGCCGAAACCGCTCTGCATCAGCTTCGCGGTCATCCCGCTGGACTGGCTGGTGCCGGACTTCGAGGAGCCCATCGCCACCTTGGCCGCGCTGATCGACAGCGCGAGATAGACGATGCCCCGACCGATCGACGACACCTTCTTCTCGGTGTCGAGGTGGCCGTAGACGAGTTCCAGCACCTTCCAGATCACCAGCGCCAGCAGGCCGACGGCGACGATCCACAGGAGCACGCCACCGAAGGGCTTGCTCGCCAGTTCCTGGAGCGCGCCTTGCTGGTCGGCCTCGCCCGAGCTCTTGCCCCAGGCGAGTTGCAGCGCGATCCACGCGATCAGCAGATGTACCACGCCGTACGCGATCAGGCCGACGGTGATCGCGACGGCATACAGACGACTTTGCTGGGCTTTCTGGGCGGTCCTCATAAAGCACCCTGTACCCGCCCGGAAACGCCGGTCAGACCGACAGCGGTGCACTCGCCTCGCGCTCGGACAGCTCCACGTCGCCGTACTCGCCGGATCGGGCGGCCCGCCGGCCGAGCGTCCAGACATAGACGAAGAAGCCGATCTCGACCAGTACGCCGATGCCGACCCGGACCGCGGTCGGCAGGTGCGACGGGGTGACGAACGCTTCAATCAAACCAGTGATCAACAAGATGACCGCGAGGCCGATCGCCATCCCCACGGTCGCCCGGCCGGTCTGGGCGAGCGCGTGCATCCTGGTTCGCGGGCCGGGCGCGATCCACGACCAGCCGAGCCGCAGCCCGGCCGCCGCCGCGACGAACACCGCGGTCAGCTCGAGCAGGCCGTGCGGAGTGATCAGGCCGAAGAACACGTCGGCACGGTCGTGGCCGATCATCACCCCGGCGTTGATGCCGAGGTTCATCGCGTTGCTCCAGAGCACGAACATCGTCGGCACCAGCAGTACGCCGATAGCCAGTACTGCGGCCGAGACCGTCGCGTTGTTGATCCAGACCCGCAGGGCGAAGTCCGGGGCCGGGTTCTCGGAGTAGTAGTTGGCGAAGTCCTCGTCGACGAGCTGCTGGATCTGTGCCGGAGTGGTGACCGAGTCGAGCACCTCTGGGTGCGCGATGATCCGCCAGGCCATCCAGGCCGCCACCAGGTAGAACAGCAGGCCGATGGTGAGCCACCAGCGGCGAGAGGTGTAGAGGGCGGCGGGGAAGCTCACCAGGAAGTACCGGGAGATGTCACGCCACACAGGTGCCTGTGCACCCGTCACCGCACCTCGCGCGTCACCGATGAGCCCGGAGAGGCGGCCAATCGTCACAGGGTCGGCTCCACTCGCCCGGAGCGCCGACAGGTGGGTACCGACCCGCTGGTAGAGCGACACGAGCTCATCGGCCTCAGCACCGGTCAACCGGCGCTGCCGCCGGGTCAGCGCCGCCAGCCGATCCCACTGCGGCTGATGCACGGACACGAACGCCTCGACGTCCATCAGCCCTCCCTGGTGCCCCGTGAATGGTGTAGCTCGAACGATAGCGGTGTCCAGGTGCGTGCATCGTGGTGCTTGAGCAGTGGCCTCGATGCGGAGCATCGTGGGCGCTGGGCAAGTGCCGCGAGGTGCGTGCCTGGGCGCCGATAGCGTCGAGCTACACCATTCACGGGGCACCTTGGCCTCGGCTGGCTCTTGGCTAGGTCACACTAGCTGTCCGAGGTGTCTGTACAGGGAGGGGCGCGGGTGTCTCAGCTGGTCACGGGGGAAGCGGTCGTCCTCCAGGTGCGGATCGCGCGGATGCCGACCCGGGCGCTGGCGTGTGCGATCGACTTCGTCATCCAGATGATCGTGCTGGGGACGCTGCTGGGTTTCCTGCTCGGGTTCCTGATCGTCGAGGCCAGCCCGGCGCTGGGTGCCGCGCTGGCGATCATCACCGTGTTGCTGGTCTTGGTCGGGTACAAGGTCGTGATGGAGACGCTCACCCGGGGCAAGACGCTCGGCAAGCTGATCCTCGGGCTCAAGGTGGTCCGCGACGACGGCAGCTCGATCCGGTTCCGGCATGCGCTGGTCCGCGGGCTGCTCTGGCTGTTCGTCGACTTCGCGCCGTGGTTCGCGGCCAGCCCCGGGATCGTGGCGAGCCTGATGAACAAGCAGGGCAAGCGGATCGGTGACATGGTCGCCGGCACGGTGGTGATCCGCGAACGGCACCAGCCGATGGCGTCGCCGCCGCTGTTCGTACCGGGGCATCTGGTCATGTGGGCGCAGTCGCTGGAGCTGTCGCGGCTGTCGGACGAGCTGGCCAACACCTGCCGCGAGTACCTGGCCCGCTACATGGAGCTGGAGGTCTCCGCCCGGGTAGCGATCGGCGACGCGCTCGCCTACCGCGTCGGGCAGGTCACTGCGCCCGCACCGCCGGTCCACATCATCGCGCCCGCGTTCCTGTCCGCAGTACTGGCCGAGCGCCGCCGCCGCGAACTAGCCCGCCTGGCCACAGCCCGAGCCACCTACAGCACCAACCCGTACGCCGTACCCACCGGCCCCTTCGCCGCACCCAACCCCCAAGCCGCGCAGCCGAACCCGTACGCCGTTCCCGCCGGGCCGTTTGCTCCACCTAGCCCGTACGGCGCGCAACCGCCGCCATACGCGCCACCCCCGCCGCCCCAGGCCCGGCCGGCGGCCCAGGCCCCGGCGCCGGAGACCACCAAGGTCAACTCTCAGGGCTGGCATGCACCGGGCAGCGAACCCGACCAGTGGTCCTGAAATCTGTCTGATCCGCAAGGCAGACTGGCTGGTGTGAACTTCCCCGACACCCTGCGGACTACCCGGCACCGCCGCCGCCTGAGTCAGCTGGAGCTGGCCCTGCGCGCCGGCACAACCCAGCGCCACCTGAGCTTCATCGAGTCCGGCCGCTCCGCCCCCGGCCGCACCATGGTCGTCCGCCTCGGCGAGTCGATGGAACTGTCCCTCCGCGAGCGCAACGACCTCCTACTGGCAGCAGGCTTCGCCCCCGTCTATCCACAGACCGGCCTCGACGACCCCGCCCTGCACCACGTCCGGGACGCACTAGGCCACATCCTCACCGGCCACCAGCCCTACCCCGCGATCGTCGTCGACGCCAACCACAACCTCGTCCTGGCCAACGACGCCTTCGCCCTCTTCACCGACGGCGTAGCCGGCAAACTCCTCGAACCACCCATCAACGTCCTCCGCCTGTCCCTGCACCCCGACGGCGTAGCCCCGCGCATCGTCAACCTCTCCCAATGGGCCCAGCACATCCTCGACCGGATGCCACCCGGCGAGCTCCGCGACGAACTCGCCGCCTACGTCCCGTACGTCGAACCAGGCCCCGAACACGTCGGCTTCGCGGCCCCGATGCAACTCCGCTCCCCCAAAGGCGACCTTCACCTGACGACGACCATCAGCACCTTCGCCACCGCCCTCGACGTCACCGTCGCCGAGCTCAAGCTGGAAGCCTTCCTCCCCGCCGACGCGGCAACAGCAGCCCTGCTGACTCAGGGATTGGGGAACTGATAGTCGGCGACGATCCGCTGATCCGCGCCCACCATCAACACCTCCTGCCCGCCGCCGACCACCTCACCGCTCGCGGTCGCGACCATCTCCCAGTCGAACCGCACCACATCCTTCAGCCGGACCGCATAGGCTCCCGGCCGGAACGAGTACTCACCCCCGGCGACGAATTCCTCGTAGGTCCGCGCGACGCGGGCCTCGAGCTCGTCGTACCCCGTCGCCTCCAACGTGCTCGCCACGAACCCGAGTCCCGCTGCCGCGGTACGGATCTCCTCCGGCGGCTGCAGAACATGCGTGCCCGACTCCACCCACAGCGTCTCGATCGCCTTCCGGCGCTCGCCGGCCTCAGCCAGGCCCCACACTCCGACGTAGCGGGCCACCAGATCGCGCGTAGTGCTGTCAGTCATGACTTTCTCCTTGTGTCACAGCGTTTTCCCGATACCCCTGATCCTGCTGGCAGCACGCCGCCGCCTCAATTCCCGGCAGGGAATGAGCTACTGTCGCGACCATGTCGCATCAAGTGGATTGGGCCGGATGGCTGCAGCGGTGGGACGACCAGCAAGCGGGCTACCTGCCGGACCGGGAGGACCAGTTCCGGTCGATGCTGGAGATCGTCGAGCGGATCGCCGGTGTGCCGCAGCGTTTCGTGGACCTGGCCTGTGGGCCGGGTTCGATCTCGGCGCGGGCCGCGCAGCGCTTCCCGCAAGCCGAGATCGTCGGGCTGGACCTGGATCCGTTCCTGCTGGAGATCGCTCGTCAGGCCGTCGCCGGGGACCGGGTCCACTTCGCCGAGGCGAATCTGCGGACGGCCGGCTGGGACGCGGTACTAGGTGACGAGCAGGTCGATGCCGTGTGCTCGGCGACCGCACTGCACTGGCTCGACCCGGCTGACCTCGACGCGGTCGCTCAGACGCTCGGCCGGCGGATCCGCCCGGGTGGCGTGTTCCTCAACGCGGACACGATGCGCCTCGGTCCCGACGAGGTGCCGCGGCTGGATGCGCTCGCGGTGGCGTTGCGGGACGAGATCTGGGCCGAGTCCCATGCGAACGGCGTCGAGGACTGGCAGGCGTGGTGGGACGCGGCGGCGGCCGAGCCCGCGTTCGCGCAGCTCCTGACCGAGCGCGAGGAACGGTTCGCCGACCGCTGGAAGGGTCGCGACATCACGCTGACCGACACGATCCAGTCCTTCCGCAAGGCCGGGTTCACCGAGGTCGCGGTCCTGGGTCAGGTCGCCGACAAGCACCTGTTCGCGGCGATCCGCTGAACGCCGAAGGGCGCCGTACCGCAGAACCCGGCACGACGCCCTTCGGCAAGCAGTCTCAGTAGCGGTAGGCGTCCGACTTGTACGGACCCTCGACCGGTACGCCGAGGTACTCGGCCTGCTCCTTCGACAGCTCGGTCAGCTTGACGCCGAGCGAGTCGAGGTGCAGCCTGGCGACCATCTCGTCGAGGTGCTTGGGCAGCACGTAGACGTCGGTCGGGTACTCCGAGGTCTTGGCGAACAGCTCGATCTGCGCCAGCACCTGGTTGGTGAACGAGTTCGACATCACGAACGACGGGTGCCCGGTCGCGTTGCCGAGGTTCAGCAGCCGGCCCTCGGACAAGATGATGATCGTGTGGCCGTCGGGGAAGCGGAACTCGTCGACCTGCGGCTTGATGTTGACCCGCTCGATACCGGCCGTCTTGTACAGCCCGGCCATGTCGATCTCGTTGTCGAAGTGGCCGATGTTGCCGACGATCGCCTGGTGCTTCATCTGCGCCATGTGGTCGGCGGTGATGACGTCCTTGTTGCCGGTCGTGGTGACGAAGATGTCGGCGATCCCGACGACGTCCTCGATCGTGGTGACCTGGAAGCCGTCCATCGCGGCCTGCAGCGCGCAGATCGGGTCGATCTCGGTGACGATCACCCGGGCGCCCTGGCCGCGCAGCGACTCCGCGCAGCCCTTGCCGACGTCGCCGTAGCCACACACGACCGCGACCTTGCCGCCGATCAGCACGTCGGTGGCCCGGTTGATGCCGTCGATCAGCGAGTGCCGGCAGCCGTACTTGTTGTCGAACTTCGACTTGGTGACCGAGTCGTTGACGTTGATCGCCGGGAAGAGCAGCGCGCCGGCCTTGTGCATCTCGTACAGCCGGTGCACGCCGGTGGTGGTCTCCTCGGTGACGCCGAGGATGTTCTGGCCGATCTTGGTCCAGCGCTGCTTGTCCTCCTGCAGCGACCGGGTCAGCACCGACAAGACGACGCTGTACTCCTCGGACTCCGCCGTCGACGGGTCCGGAACGGCGCCGGCCTTCTCGAACTCGGTGCCCTTGTGGACGAGCATGGTGGCGTCGCCGCCGTCGTCCAGGATCATGTTCGGACCATCGGCGCCGGGCCAGGTCAGCGCCTGCTCGGTGCACCACCAGTACTCCTCGAGCGTCTCGCCCTTCCAGGCGAAGACCGGCACGCCGGCCGGGGCGTCAGCGGTACCTTTCGGGCCGACGACGACCGCGGCGGCCGCGTGGTCCTGGGTGGAGAAGATGTTGCAGGACACCCAGCGCACCTCGGCGCCGAGAGCCGTCAGCGTCTCGATCAGCACCGCCGTCTGGATGGTCATGTGCAGTGAGCCCATGATCTTCGCGCCGGCCAGCGGCTTGCTCTCGCCGTACTGCGCGCGCATCGCCATCAGGCCCGGCATCTCGTGCTCGGCGAGCCGGATCTCCTTGCGCCCGAACTCGGCCAGGCCGAGGTCTGCCACCTTGTAGTCGAACGTCATACCGTTGCCGCTCCCCTGGGGATTCGTTGTGCTTCCTGCCGGAACCGAGCCTAGGGGTCGCGGCCGGGGTCCTGGTCGGGTGGGTCGGCATTTCTGACACCGAAATGTCAGGATTGCTGTCATGCGCATCACGGAAGCAGCCAAGAGCCTCGGCACCACCCCCCGGATGCTGCGCTACCGGGAGGCCCTCGGCCTGCTGCCGAGATCCCGCGCCGCGCGCAACACCCAGCGCCAGTACGACGACCGCGACCTGGCCGCCGTCCGGCTCGCTCTCGAACTCGAACGCCGCTACGACGTGACGCCGGCCGCGCTCGCCTTCGCCCTGCGCGCCCTCGCCGAACCGTCGGTCGCCGCCGACCTGCGCAATCTCGGCTACCGCACCGGCCGGCTCAGCAGCCCGCCGACCACCGCCGAGATCGATCGCGAGCGCGCGCTGCGCTGGCTCGGCCGCAGCGGCATGCTGCCGCCGCCGCACAATCGGCCGCGTTGAATACAGAAACCATTCAGTCTTCAAACAAAGTCGCCGAAAAAGCGACCACAATTGCATCATTCTGAGAATCTGTCATATTCGTTGCAGGTTCCTGCAAAGAATTGCGCCGTTATGATTTCGTGACCAGCCCTGGGATTGCTTCGGATTGTGTAGGTCTCGTAGCTTTTCTGTAACGAGGGGGTTGCGGAGCCGAAGCGGCCCGACACGGGGAAATCATCAGCCGACGGTATTTCGGCAGGCTTTTCCGTGCGCATTTTCGGGGTGTTCGACGGTTTTCCGTAATTCCCTTTCCGCCCTGTTTTCCAAGGAGAGGGAAACTCATGAACAAGGCACGCAAGGGGCTCGCCGTCGCATTGATGGCCGGCCTGGGATTCACCGGCATCGGCATTGCGGCCCCGGCCGCCAACGCCTGGCTGCACGTCGGCTCGGAGACTCGTCACCCGGCCGAAGGCGGCACCTGGGAGTACGGCTTCTGGAACGTCAAGATCCGTTCCTACTACACCGTGAACAAGTGCCACGGTTCGTCCGTCATCCTCAACGGCAGCCTGGTCCGCAGCATCAACACGGCGTCGGGCTACAAGTCGATCGCGGAGAAGGGTGCGATCAACAGCCCGGGCGCCGACGACTCGTACTACTACCGCACCTGCTGATTTCCTCAGCGTCTCCGTGCCCGGCCCGGTCCCTGCCGGGCGGGCACGGATGCGCGTCACCCGGAGATCGCACAGAGTCGCGCGGCGTCGCTCTGCGTGCGAAGATGAGCCGCCCAATCCGACCCTCTGACCCGCCTGGAGACCTGCAGTGCACAGGAAAATCGCCGTCGCGGTGTCGGCGCTGCTGTTCGCGCTGCTGGCCGTCGCGGTCACCCTGGTCGCCACCATGCACGACCGGTCCTACCCCGAGCAGCTCTCGACGAAATCGATCGTCAACCTCGACTTCGCCAGCGCCGGGATGGACGACGCGGCCGCGATCCACGAGCTCGGCGCGCTGAGCGACCGGCTGGACCTCGGGCTGGTCAAGGTCGCGCCCGATCTCGGCGGTGACCAGACCGGCCAGGTCTATGTGAAGGTCGGCAAGGAGGGCTCGTTCCCCGAGCGGATCCGCCGCTTCGGCAACGACCAGGACGCGACCGTCCGCACCCAGGACGCGCTCGCGCACTCCTACGCCAGCGGCGAGTACCTGATCACCGGCTCGACCGCCGGCGTGGCCGAGTTCCGCAGCTGGCTCGGCGAGCACCGGGTGATCAGCAAGTGGAGCGAGAACAACCTCGCCGGGACGCTCAGACTCGTCATGAAACAAGGGAGTTTCGCCACCAGCCTGCTGGCCGCGACGGCGCTGATGGTGTCGCTGGTCCTGTACTGGCTGTCGGTGAAGGCCCGTGGCCGGGCGCTCCGCGCGCTCGCCGGCGTCTCGGGCTGGCGGATCCAGTACGAGGACCTGACCGGGTTCCTGGTCGCGGTACTGCTCGGGGCGATCGGTGTCGACGTGCTGGCCGTGGTGTGGACCGGGATCTCCCAGGGCTGGACATTCGTTCCGAAGTACCTGTCGATCCTGGTGACTTTCGACGTCATAGTGCTGATCGCGACGATGGCCTTCGCGGTCGTGATGTCGGCCGCGTCCTGGCCGGGGCCGGCGATGCTGGCCCGGCGGGAGCCGGCGGTCAAGTCGCTGCGCAAGGTGTCGATGGTCCTCAAAGGGCTGACCTTCGTGCTGGTGCTCGCGGCGGTGGCGCCGGCCTTCACGGCGTACACGAACGCTCGTGGGTCGGCCGAGCAGCAGTCGCACTGGAAGGCGCTGGCCGACCAGGTCACGATCTCCTTCCAGGGCGGGATGGGCGAAAAAGGCTTCGAACAGATCTTGAAGCAGGTCGGCGACGTGGTGAACGACGCCGAGAAGAAGGACGCCGTCGCGCTGTCCTACACCTGGGACGACGAGGCGCTCAAAGACGTCGACCTGGGCAAGTTCGAGACGCTGGCGGTCCTCAGCCCGGGATGGCTGCGGCTGATGAACAAGGGCGCGACCGGGGAGACTCCCGGGCTGACCCCACTGCCGGCCGCTGAGATCCCGGCGGGTGCCAAGCAGTACCTCAGCGGCAACCTCGGACTCTGGACCCGGGACAAGTCGGCCGGGGACGCGGCGCTGCGCAAGGTGTCCTTTTACCACTTCGCACAGTCGGGCACGATGCCGTTGGCCAGTGGGGGTGGCGGCGAACTGATCTTCCCCAAGGACGCGATCGTGATGTTCGTGCCGAACCTGCACGACACCTTCAACGACGACTTCCTCGCCTCAGCCGCCTCCAGCCGCAACCTGGTCTTCACCGGGCTCGGCCAAACGCAGGCGCTCATCGCCGCGCACGGGCTGCAGCGCGAGACGACAGTCCGGTACGCCGCCGAGGAGGGCGTGCTGCTGGCGCAGTTCACGGCGTGGTTCGCCTGGCTGCAAGCCGTTTCGCTGATCGCGCTGATCATCGCGCTGGTGGTGTCGTCGCTGATCGCGGCCTTCATCACCGCCGTACTCCGGGCCAAGCGCGACTTCCCGTTGCGCCTGGCCGGACAGCAATGGCGCGAGATCCTGGCCGACCGGGTGATCGTCGAATGGTGCGTCGGGATCGGGCTGGCCGCGATGATCATCCTGCTCCGCCGCGGTGACGGCGCGCTGCTGATCGCGGCAGCCGCAGTACTGGGTCTGCTCGCGGCGCCGGTGACGCACCTGCTGGCCACCCGCTGGACCTTCGAGAACGTCAGCCGACGCAGACTGTAGACGGGAAAGAACGCATATGAAGATCGAAGCCGAAGCCGTCTCCGTCGTGATCGATGGGCGCCAGATCGTCCAGCAGGCCTCACTCGTCTGCGAGGGCGGGACGATGACCGCCCTGGTCGGACCGAGCGGATGCGGCAAGACGACGCTGCTGCACTGCCTCGGACTGCTCCAGCAGCCCAGCTCCGGCCGGGTGCTGGTCGACGGGGTCGACACGACCGGCTGGAAGGCCGGTCAGCGCCGGCGCTTCTGGAAGGACTCCGGCGCCTTCGTCCTGCAGGACTACGGCGTGATGGAAGAGGAGTCGGTCGCCTTCAACGTGGTGATGAAGGCGAGCGTCTTCGGCTCCAAGGTCGTCGGCGACCAGGCGGCGCTGGCCGAGGCACTGGAGCTCACCGGCCTGACCGGGCGCGACAACGAACTCGCCGCCCACCTCAGCGGTGGCGAGAAGCAGCGGTTGTCGATCGCCCGGGCGATCTACAAGAACGCGAAGGCGGTCTTCGTCGACGAGCCCACGGCCTCGCTCGACGAGGGCAACCGCACCCGCGTCATCGACCTCTTCCGCAACCTGGCCACCCGGGGCTGCACCGTCATCGTCGCCACCCACGACGACGAGATGATGGCAGCCTGCGACACGCGCCACTCACTGACGCGCCCCGCGGAGCTGGTCACCAACTAGCCGGCCAAGCGCCTCAGCAGCTAGTCCGCCGGCCGCCTCAGCGGCGGCGGAGCAGACGCCGCTCAGTGCGAAGGCGCCTCGGGCACGGCCGGGCGCTCTTCGCGGGTGTAGTTCTCGACGAAGATGTCCGGCTCGAGGTAGATGTGCTGGGCCATCGGCTCGGCCGTGCGCACCGCGCGCTCGGCGGAGTTGATGATCTCGGCGATCGCTGCCGCGTCCACGCCGGACTCAACGGCCAGCTTGGCGGCGACGAGCACCTCTTCCGGACCCAGGTGCAGGGTACGGAGGTGGATCAGCCGGCTCACTCCCGGCGTGTTCTCCAGCGCGGCGACGATCTTGGCCTGTGCCTCGCGGGTCGCGGACTCGCCCAGCAGCAGGGACTTCATCTCGATCGCCAGGAAGATCGCCACGCAGACCAGCAGCGCGCCGATCGCCATCGAGCCGAGGCCGTCGAAGATTCCGTTGCCGGTGGCAAGGGTCAGGACGACGCCGATCAGGGCCAGCACCAGACCGGTCAGGGCGGCGAAGTCCTCCAGCAGGATGACCGGCAGCTCGGGCGCGCGAGCGTTGCGGACGAACCGCACCCACTGCGTCGTACCGCGGAGCTTGTTCGCCTCGATGATGGCGGTGCGGAAGGACAGCGACTCCATCACGATCGCGGCCACCAGGACCGCTACCGGCACCCACTTCCAGTGCTCGATCGGGTGCGGGTCGTGGGCCTTGTGGTAGCCCTCGTACAGCGCGAAGAGCCCGCCGACGCTGAACAGCACGATCGCGACGATGAACGAGTACACGTAGCGCTCGCGGCCGAAGCCGAACTGGTGCAGCTCGTCGGCCTCGCGCTTGGCCCGCTTGGCGCCGACCAGCAGCAGGACCTGGTTCCCGGCGTCGGCCAGCGAGTGGATCGCCTCGGCCAGCATCGAGGCGGACTGGGTCAGCCCCCAGGCAGCGAATTTCGTGACCGCGATACCGGTGTTCGCCAGCAGTGCCGCGACGACGGCTTTGTTACCGCCACCAGCCATTTCCGTTGTCCTCCGGAGCCAATTGGGTAAGGGGGTCAGCGAGCGGACACGACGAACGCCGTGCCGGAACCACGCAGAGTACAGGGTCCTTCGGTTCCGCGGACGAACGCGGACTGTCCGGCGGACAACCGCACGGTTTCTTCGGTGCCCGCGGCATCGACCGAGGCCGTTCCGCCAACACACGCGACGATCCGCGGTCCACTGCCCGGCGCCTTGGTCGGCCCGGCCGACAGGTCGAACCGCCGGACGGCGAAGTACTCACAGCC
The DNA here is from genome assembly GCF_039525325.1 of Kribbella koreensis. Classification (NCBI taxonomy): domain Bacteria; kingdom Bacillati; phylum Actinomycetota; class Actinomycetes; order Propionibacteriales; family Kribbellaceae; genus Kribbella; species Kribbella koreensis. The sequence goes on along the minus strand of NZ_BAAAHK010000024.1, from coordinate 144,962 downwards.
GGTCTCGTACTCCGTGACGCCGGGCGCGACCTCCACGCCGTGCAGCACCGGAGACGGCAGCGGCTCGAAGTCGACCACGGACACCAGTTCCGCCACGTCGACGTGCTTGCGGGTCAGCCCACCCCGCAACACGTTGTCCGAGTTCGCCATCACCTCGAACCCGGTCCCGTGCAGATAAGCGTGCACGTTGCCGGCCGGCAGGTAGACCGCCTCGAACCGTTCCAGCCGCACCCTGTTCAGCAACAACGCGGCCAGCACCCCGGGGTCGTCCGGGAACTCTTCACACAACCGGCTCAGCGTCTCGGTCTCGAGGGCGAACTCCGAGCCCTGATAAGCCCGGCAGGCCTCACCGAGCGCGAAGACCAGCGGACGGATCGCATCCCGGTCGGTGCTCATGAAGGTCGTGAATGCGTCTTGCAGTTTCCCGTCGAGCAACAAAGCCCGCAGCTCGTCCAGCACACCCAGCGCGTCGAGCAAGGCGACGGAATCCGCCACCGGCCGGAATCCCACCAAAGCGTCGAACTGACCCAGGGCGATCAGGATCTCCGGCTTCGGCCAGGCGTCCTTGTAATTGCGATCGCCCGCGTCGCGCGGAATTCCCGCTGCCTCGTCGCGGGCATAACCGTCGATCGCCTGTGCCCGGGACGGATGCGCCTGGATCGACAACGGCTGCTCCGCCGCCAGGATCTTCGCCAGGAACGGGAACCGGCCCTCGAATTCGGCAGCGGTCTCCTCCCCCAGCACACCGCTGGGGTCCGACGACACCAGGTCGAACAACGAGTCGCCCGAGGGCAGTACGGACGGCGCCGACTCGTGCGCGCCCATCCACAGCTCGGCCTGCGGCTTGCCGTCCGGTTCCACCCCGATCAGCTCGGGGATCGCGGTCCGCGACCCCCAGGCGTAGTCGCGGATGGTGTTCTGGAGCGGAACTACCACGCCGGGTCCTCCGCGGGGTTGCCCGTCGGTCCCGGAGCCTGGTCCTCCCGCGGCGTGCCATAGCGGCCGAGCCCGATTCCCAGGTACGCCGCGGCATACCGGCCGTGCTGCGTCAGAGCGGCGTACCGGGCGACATCAGTCCCGTTCGCCTGCCGCACCACATGCACCCGTACGTCGTGACGCTCAGCCTTGTCCTCGAGCTGGCGACGGTGCTCTGCGACGCCTGCGTCCTCCACCCCGTCGTCCAGGATGACCAGACCCGGCCGCAGCTCCTCCGGCTGGTCGAAGGGGTCGGCGAAGACGTCCCGCGGCGGCTGGTTCGCCAGCACGGGCAGCAGGTGCCCACAGTCGGCGGCAAGCGCCGGGCGACCGCTAGCGAGCCGCACAGCCTCCACCACACGACGTGCGGCACGGGCAGCCAGCACCGAGCCGCCCCAGACCAGGGGAAGCGCATCGGCGAGCATGAGCGCCAGGTCCTTCGCAGGGTTGGACGCTACGTCGTTGTTGGGAGAGCACTCGATCGCTACCTCGTCGAGCATCTCCGCGACGGCCTTGCCGTCCACAGCCGGGCCGAGGTCCATCTGGTGCAACCCCTGCAGTACTGCGACTGCAGCCGCCAGCTGGTCATCCGACTGCGACGGCAGCCGTACTGCGTGCCGCGAGCCAGCCGATGCGGCCGCAACCGGCGAGTCCGGCGGCGCAGCGACGAGCAGGCCGGCTCCCCGGCGTACAGCCTCGGAAGCAGCGGACACAGCGCCCGGGTCAGCGTCAGAGCCACCCAGCACGACGACGAGGTCGAGCGGGCTGGTCCAGCCCGGCAGACCCGGACCAGGCCACGCAACGAACGGCACCGGGCAGACCGGCTCCAGTACTGCACGCACCAGACGGGCGTCCCGGCCGGCGGCGACGATCGCGCGCGGACGGAAGCCGTCGGTGGACAGCTGCGACAGGGCCTCCTCGGAGGCTTCGAGCTCGGCCCGCACCCGGGCACCCGCCCCGGCCAGCCGGCGCAGCAAGTGGTCGGAAGCCTCGAGGGCGGCGGGGTCGTCCAGCCGCGAATCGTCGAAGACGCTCATCAGTTCTCGGAGGCCTCTGCATCCTTGGTCTCGCGCGCCTCGTCGATCAGCAGCACCGGGATGTCGTCGCGGACCGGGTAGGCCAGCGCGCAGGTCGGGTTGGTGCAGACCAGTTCGCTCGCCTCGTCGTCCACGCGGAACTCCGACCGGCACTTCGGACAGACCAGGATGCTCAACAGGTCAGGGTCCAGGTTCACAGGCATCTAGTTCTTCTCCTCCACCGGTGCACCGGTGATCAGGGCCAGTACTTCGTCGCGGACACGCTCCATGGTGGCGGCGTCCCCGGCCTCGACGTTCAGCCGCAGCAGCGGCTCGGTGTTCGACGTACGCACGTTGAACCACCAGTCGCCGGCATCGATCGTCAGACCGTCCAGGTGATCAACGGTAATGCCCTCGCGGTCGCCATAAGTGTCCTCGATCGCCGCAACCGTCGCCGCGGCGTCCTCGACCCGGCTGTTGATCTCGCCCGAGGCGACGTACCGCTCGTAGATCTCGAACAGTTCGGAGGCGGGCTTGTCCTGCTCGCCGAGGGCCGCGAGCACGTGCAGGGCCGCCAGCATGCCGGTGTCGGCGCGCCAGAAGTCCCGGAAGTAGTAGTGCGCGGAGTGCTCACCACCGAAGACCGCGTCGGTCTCGGCCATCTTCTGCTTGATGTTGGAGTGCCCGACCCGGGTCCGGACCGGTACGCCGCCGTGCTCGGCGACCAGCTCAGGGACCGCCTTGGAGGTGATCAGGTTGTGCAGGATGGTCGAGCCGGGGTGCTTGGCCAGCTCACGGACGGCGACGGCGCCGGTGATCGCGCTCGGCGAGATCGCGTCGCCCTTCTCGTCCACCACGAAGCAGCGGTCCGCGTCGCCGTCGAAGGCGAGTCCGAGGTCGGCGCCGGTCTCGCGCACCTTCGCCTGCAGGTCGACCAGGTTCTTCGGGTCGAGCGGATTGGCTTCGTGGTTGGGGAAGTTGCCGTCCAACTCGAAGTACAGAGGCAGGATCTCGACCGGGCCGGTGGCGAAGACGGCCGGCACGGTGTGCCCGCCCATCCCGTTGCCGGCGTCGACGACGACCTTCAGCGGGCGGATGCCGCTGAGGTCGACCAGGTCGTTGAGGTGGTCCGCGTACGCCGTGAGCAGGTCCTTCTGCTTGACGTGCCCGGGGACCGCGACCGGGGAGAGCCCGTCGATCAGGGTCTTGGCGACCAGGTCCGCGATGTCCCGCAGCCCTGAGTCCGCGCCGACCGGGGAGGCGCCCGCGCGGCACATCTTGATCCCGTTGTACTTCGCCGGGTTGTGGCTCGCCGTGAACATCGCCCCCGGCAACTGCAGCCGCCCGGACGCGAAGTACAGCTGGTCGGTCGAGGCCAGCCCGATGTCGATCACGTCGGCCCCGGTACTGGTCACCCCCTCCGCGAAGGCGGCGGCCAGCCCAGGACTCGACGGACGCATGTCATAGCCGATCACCACGGCCCCAGCACCGGAGAGCACATCCAGAACCTCGACGAACGCCGCCCCGGTCGCCCGGGCCACCGCCTCGTCGAACTCGTCCGGAACCACACCCCGCACGTCATACGCCTTGAAGATCGCAGCTACATCAGCCATGCGTGGACCTTATCTGGCCCGCGCCAGAACCTGTGTTTCAGGCTGTTTCGAACCAGCCGGGTGTTGCTCGGTGGTGGACGTCGGGGAGCTTGCGTTCGGTGGCTGGGGCGGCCCAGCGGACGGAGTTGGCGAGGATGCGCTGGATCTCGGGTTGGTGGTAGGTGGGGTACTCCTGGTCGCCCGGGCGGAAGTAGAAGACCCGGCCCTGGCCGCGGCGGTAGCAGCAGCCGGAGCGGAAGACCTCGCCGCCGGAGAAGGAGCTGACGAAGACCAGCTCATCCGGCTGCGGTACGTCGAACAGCTCGCCGTACATCTCCTCCTGCGGGATCACCAGCGGGTGCGGTACGCCGGCCGCGATCGGGTGCCCGGCGGCGACGGTCCAGAGCAGCTCCCGGTCGTTCTCGGAACGCCAGTCGAGCGAGCACGTCGTACCCATCAGGCGTTTGAAGATCTTCGAGAAGTGCGCGGAGTGCAGCGCGATCAGGCCCATGCCCGACAGCACCGCCTCCTGCACCCGGTCGACCACGGCGTCGTCGACGTCGCCGTGCGCCCGGTGCCCCCACCAGGTGAGCACGTCGGTGTCGGCCAGGACCTCCTCGGTCAGCCCGTGCTCGGGCTGCTGCAGCCACGCCGTACGGACCTTGACCTCATCGCCCAGCGACGACCGCAAGCCGGCCGCGATCGTCTCGTGCATGGTGTCCGGGTAGATCTTCTGGACGGCGGCGTCGTCCTGCTCGTGGACGTTCTCGCCCCAGACGGTGATCTTAATCATCGAGCACTACCTCTCGTCCGGCCTGCGCCGAGGCGTAGGCGGCGTCGATGATCCGGGTGCGGGTGAGCGCCTCCGAACCGTTGTGGGCGGCCCAGTCGCCGCTGAGCACGATCGCGACGAACTCGCTGACCACCGCGCGATGGCCGAGCCCGGCGCCGGTGGCCGGCCGGACCTCGGCGGGGATGCCGCCGACGTCGGTGAAGATCTTCAGCGTGTCGGTGTTCGTGTAGTTCTGGACGTCGATCTTCGCGCCGCCCTCGGTGCCGAACAGCTCGATCCCGAAGTTGTCGCCGGGCGCCCGGTACGTCGCCCAGCTGGTCTCCAGCTGCAGCGCCCCGCCGCCCTCGAGCCGCAGGTACGCCGTGGCCAGGTCCTCCACCTCGAACTTCGCGCCGAGCGTGTCGACCGTCGGCCGGATCACGCTGCTGACGCTGCCGCGGCCGCGCGGGCCGAGCTCGGCGAAGGTGTTCGCGCTGACCGTGGTCACCGTCGGCTCGTTCATCAGGTGCAGCGCCATGTCGAGGATGTGCACGCCGAGGTCGATCAGCGGGCCACCGCCGGACAGTTCGCGGTTGGTGAACCAGCCGCCCATCCCGGGGATGCCGTTGCGGCGCATCCAGTGCGCCTTGGCGTAGTAGATCCGGCCGAGCAGTCCCTCGTCGATCTGGTGCTTCAGGGTGGCGACGTCACCCCGCTCGCGATGGTTGAACACCACCTTGAGCACGCGGCCGGCCTTCTTCGAGGCCTCGACCATCGCGGTGCCCTCGGCCACCGTCCGGGCCAGTGGCTTCTCGCAGAGCACGTGCAGCCCGCGATCCAGTGCCGCCAGGGCGATCGGGGCGTGCAGCTGCGTCGGCGTACCGATGCTGACGGCGTCCAGGCCGTCGAGGGCGATCAGGTCCTCCCATTTCTCGAAGAGGTTCGGCACCGAATGCTCGGCGCCGAGACCCTTCAGGATGTCCGTCTCGAGCCCCGCGAGCGCCACCACTTCGACGTCGGGCAACTCCGAGAACGCTTCCAGTGCGGTCCGTCCGGCAAAGCCGAGGCCGACCACTCCGACTCGTAGCTTTTGATCGTTCACAGCGACGAGTCTTGTCAGTACCTGACGGAGTGGTCAACCTCATCCCACGTGACGAAACACGTTCGAACAGAAAACGTCAGGGCAGCTTGGCGGCCGCGGCCTTCGCGATCTTGTCGAAGTTGGCCGCCTTCATGCCCACGCCGTCGCCGCTGAACGCCAGCACCGAGACGGCCGTGCCCTTGCGCGTGACCGCGTACGGGAAGGCGCCGTTCTCGCTGCCCGGGTCGCTCGGCAGCGCGTAGTCCCACCAGCGCAGGATGGTGGTCGCGTCACCGGCCACGATGTGCCGGTTCTCGGTGATCCGGCGCGCGTGCGTCGGCGCCGGCTTGGAGTACTTGCAGGTCTTCAGCGTGGCCAGGATCGACGTGTACGCCGCCTTGGCCGCCGCCTCGGTCTGGTACCGGCTCAGGTACTGCGTGCCGTAGTTCGTCATCTCGTCGGTGTAGCCGCGGGCCAGCCGCTGCGCCACCGCCTTGCCCTCGGTCGACGCCGGGCCGCAGTACGCCGACGGCAGCGTGCCCTTGTCGACCTGCGTGATCCACTTCGTGCCCGGGTCGGCCTGCTTCACCTGCGACAGCGTGACCAACCGTGTCCGGTCCATGTAGGCCCCCGCCTGCGCTGCCGACGCCCCGACTGCCAGCACCCCGAGCGCTGACAGGCCGGCCGCCATGGTGATCCCCAACTTCCTCATCTTTCCCATCCCCCTTGTCGTGGTGCTTTCTTGCGGGGTGAGACACGGCCCGAACGGGAAAAGTTCGCGACCGGATGGGGAAGGTGCCTTCTTGCGGGGCTCAGGCCTGTTCGGTGTTGTCCGTGGCCGTCGAGCCCGGATCCTGCAGCATCCGCAGGTGACCCCGGCGGATCACCTCGACCGGCGCGCCCGGCGCCGGCTCACGAGTCGCCGTCGGGATCGGCCGGGCGGCGTCGCGCACCGCGTTCGCCAAGGCTTCGAGGTCGTCGTCGGAGGGACCGGACGCGGCCGGGTCCGGAGCGAGCCGGATGACTTCCCAGCCGTTCGGCGCGGTCAGCCGGTCGGCGTGATCGGCGCAGAGGTCGTAACAGTGCGGTTCGGCGTACGTCGCGAGCGGGCCCAGCACACAGGTCGAGTCGGCGTAGACATAAGTGAGCGTCGACACCGCCGGCCGATGGCAGGCGGCGCGCGAACAGATCCTGGCGATGCTCACGTCCAGACGCTACCCCCACTAGGCTGATCGCGTGACCGAGGCTCGCCGTCATCGACGGCACATCGACCGCCATGGACGCGGCATGCTCGGGCCGATCAGCCGGCCGAGCAGCTTCGCCCCGCGCGGACTGCCCCTGCAGCGGTCCGCCGCGGCCCAGTTCGACGAGGTCGTCGCGATCGAGGTGACCCGGCTGGAGAAGCGGCTGCCCCAGGTCGTCGCGCGGGTCGAGTTCGCGATCGAGGACGTGCCGAACCTCGACATGCACGCGGGTGAGATCCCGCTGACGCACTCGACCGGCGGCACGTCGCACGAGCCGTACCGGATCGTCGTCTTCCGCCGTCCGATCGAGCTGCGGGCCGAACGCTCCGGCACCAGCCTGGCCTGGCTGGTCCGCTCGGCGCTGGTGCTCGAGCTCGCCGACGTCCTGGCGTTGTCGCCGGAGCAGATCGACCCCGAGTTCGACACCGACGACGACTAGGGCTCTATTTCAAAGCAGCCCGTACGTCCGGTTGCGCGCCGAGCTGAGCGCGGAACACCAGTGACGTCGTCAACGGCCAGGCGGCCACCAACGGCACCTCGTCGTCGCCGAGCTTGGTCGGCGGCATCAACGTCACTGCCGCCACCGCGGAGCCCTTGACCTGCTCGACCATCAGGTACGTCGGTCGCGGCTGCGCCTTGAACGGGATCATCGTGGTCGAGCCGTTGATCACGTCGAGCGACCGTGCCGCGAGCAGCTTGCCCGCCACGTCGCGCAGCTCGAACTTCACCGTCGCCGTCTTGCCCGGCGCCGTGATCTGCAACTGCGCGGGCTGCGAGTGGGCGGGCAGCACCAGATAGGCCGGGCCGGTCAGCGCCTCGGCCGATCCGAGCACCGCGAAGTCCTGGCCGCTCGCGTCGATGGTCCGGGTCGAGCCGGTCAGCGGCTGGTCCGAACTGACCGTCACCGCGGACGGGTCGCCGAGCAGTACCGGATCGAGCCGGATCGACTTCACCGTGCCCGCCGGGATCTGCATCGTCGACAGTTCGGCCGGCTTGAACGGTCCGTTCGGACCGTTGATGGTCAGCGTCGCCGTCGCCTGCAGGTCGCTCGGGTTGGCCAGCGTGATGATCCGGATGCCCTTGCCCGCGGCCATCCCGGGAATCACCAGCGACTTGGCCGGCGGGGCGGACGGGCTGATCCAGTCCACACCGGCCGGCTCTTTGCCGTTGCTCGCGTTGTCCCGCAGAGCAGCAGCCACCCGGCCGCCGGTGGACTCGACGTGCAACGCCAGGTCCCGGATCTTCGGGGCCACCAGGCTCAGGTACACCGCAGTGGTCCCACGGGCCGGTACTACGACGCCGCGCGCGTTGGGCAGGTCGAGCGCGCCGCTGGCGGAGTAGACGGTCACGTTGACCTCGGCGTTGACGCTGTCGAGGTTGGTCAGCTCGAGGATGTCGCGCCGGCCGGCGGCGCCACTCGCGCCGACGAACCAGAAGTCCGACCCAGGCAGCTGACAGGGCACGCTCGCCATGCCACGGTTCACGCCTTCGGTCGACACCGTCGTACTCGTGCCGACCGTGCCGGCCGCGAGCGGGCCGGTGCCGCGGATGGACAGCGGTACCGGCTTTGCGGTCTTCGCCGTCGAAGCGATCTTGCCGCGGACCAGGACCGATCCGATCGGGTCCGAGGTGGCCGGCAGCGGGCCGATCGACAACGGCGTCGCCGCGCCTGGGGCAACGGGTGTGCCCTCGGGTAGCTGCGGCGAGACCGAGTCGACCGCGCTCTGGATCTTGCCGCCGGGACCAGGGGCCGGACAGCTCAGCGCAGTACGGTTCACGATCGTGCGGGTCACCCCGCCGGCGCCCTCAGGACGCGTGACCGGCTCCTTGGCGTGCGTCACGACGCCCAGACCGCCCGCAGCAGCCATCGCGAGCACGCAGGCTCCGACCCTGATCCGGACGTCCGACAACAGGCCGCTCACGACACCCTCCTTGCATGTGTCCCGCGCGGTGTGGCGACGGTGCGCCGTGCTGTCGGCATGCAGGAGATCAGCGCGATGATCCACGCGATGATGCCGAGCACCCGCCAGATGTCGTTCACGTTGTCCTGCAACGGAGCCTTGCCCTCGATCGTCGTCCGGTCGACCAGCCAGGAGGCGTCACCGTCGGCCGCGCTGGCCCTGGTCAGGCCAGGCAGCGAGTCGAGCGTCGCCATCAGGGTCGGATCGACGGGCGCCGGTAGATAGACATAGTCGACGGCTAGTGCCGCGAGTTGCCGGCCTTCTTCACCGGTACCACCCCCGCCCAGCGCGGACAGGATGTCGGTGATCGGCTTGGTCTGTGCCGGCTTCGGCGCTGCCTCCAGCGAACCCATCCGCGGGCCGCCGTCACGGACCAGCGAGAAGCGCATCGCCGTCGTCGCGTCCTTGCGGACCACCAGGATCGACGCGTTCTCCGGCGGAGCCTGCGACGACATCAGGTACTCCGGGAGGTCCTGCTCAGGTCCACGACGCAACGGGCCGTCGTCACCCCGTACGAGCCAGAAGCCGGCCGTGACGAGCGTCGCGACCAGCACCAGGCCCAGTACGGCCTGGACGATGACGTCGCGCGACTTGCCGACCGAGTCCCACGCGACAGTGATCGCGATGATCCAGCCGGCCGTCATCAGGAACATCAGCGGTCCACTGCCACCACCGAGCCGGCTGGCGATCAACGTGCCCGCCAATCCGGCCAGTGCGGCGAACCAGCCGATCAGCTCGTACCGCTGCCGCGACTCGCGCAGCAAACTCAACAGGGCAACCAGAATCAGCGGTACTGCGAACCACCACGGTACGGGCGCGCCAACCGGCGTACCGGTCAGCAGGTGCGTGAGGCTGTCGCCCGGGCCGATCGCTGCGGTGGGTGGGCCACCTGCTTCTTGGCCGAGTCGCGACGGGTGCATGATCAGCTCGATCGTCCACGGCAGGACGAGCACCAGGCCCAGGACGACGGAGAAAACCAGCTGCCGACCCTGACGTCGCCAGCCCAGACCAAGCGGCGCACCAACGGCCAAAGTGATTCCGACCAGCAGCCCCAGAGCCGGCGTGAACGCGATCAGCACAGCCAGGCAGATGCCGGCGAACCAGGCCGCACGCCAACTGCCCTGGATGACCACGCGCCGACGCCTCGCGACCGTATGCACCGCGGCACCGAGCAGCGGCAACGCGATCGCCGCGATGACGGTCCCGATCCGGCCTTGCGTGACAGCGCCGTTGGTGAAGACAGCGAACCCGTACGCCGCCGCGCCCCAAGCCCGCGCAACGCGGTCGACGACAAAGGCGCGCAGCAGTCCCCAAGCGGCCAACGCAGCCAGGGGAATCGCGCCGAGCAGGACGACGTTGGTCGCGCCGGACGGTCCGAAGGTCACCGTCGACAGCGCCCAGAACTGAGCCAGCCAAGCCGGTGGAGTCACACCCGGCGGTGCAGCCGCGGCCGCGTGCCACAGCGACCCGAGGCTCTCGTGCGGAGGCAGCAACAGGTTGGACCGCAGTACGCCGCTGCCGATCAGGCTGCGCGCGGCGATGAACATGCCCAGAAACAGGAAGACCCACGTCACCAGGAACGGCCGGCGGATCAGCTGCCGGCGCCAGCGTGGCTGGTCCTGTGCGACGCGGGCCGTGCTCTTGGCCCGGCGAGCGGTCGTGACGACCTGCTCCTCGGGCTCGTCGGCCCAGGCCTCGCGGAGCCGCTCGGTGATGGTGCTACCGGTCTCCTCGAGGTTGTGCCGCAGTGCGTGCACCGAGCGCGAGAAGAGCGGCTTGATGTCTTCGTACGGAACCTTGTCGAGCCGGCGGCGATCCTTGCGGGCCTGCGTCCAGCCACCGGCCAGCAGCGTCCCGAGCAAAGCGGTCCACTCGTCGACCGCGCCGGACGGCGTCTTGCCGATGATGAACCAGACGGAGCGGACGAAAGTACCGAGCAGGAATCTGAGCACCAGCAGCGGAAGCAGTTTGCCAGGTGCGTTTGCGAGAACGGTGTAGTACGCGTGAGCGCGGTCGAGCTGGTACGCATGCCGGCGGGTGCCGGCCAGCGCGCGCTCGCCGGTCGCGGCGGCCTCGGCGTGGTAGATGACTGCATCGGGTGCGACGCCGACCTTGAAGCCGGCCCGGCTCGCACGCCAGCCGAAGTCGATGTCGTCGCGGAACATCGGCAGCCGCGGGTCGAAGCCCCGCAGCGATTCCCACACGTCGCGGCGGACCAGCATGCCGGCCGAACTGACCGCGAGCACGTTCCGCGGCTGGTCGTGCTGGCCCTGGTCGAGCTCACCGTTCTCGATCCCGGTGTCGCGGCGGCCGCCGAGCGAGGTGGTGACGCCGACCTCGAGCAGTTCACGGTCGCGCGGCCACATCCTGAGCTTTGGGCCCCAGACGGCGGTGTCCGGCGACATCGTCGCCTGCAGCAACAGCTGCTCCAGCGCCTTCGGGGCCGGTGCACAGTCGTCGTGGAGCAGCCAGAGCCACTCGACCACCGGGATGTGCTGGTCGTCGCCGTACGGGCCGACTGCGGACGGTACCGGCGCGAAGCCGACCGTCTCGATGCCGCGGGCGACCGCGGTACCGAAGCCGGTACGTGCCGACAGGCTCACGACGGGTTCGACGGCGGGCATGGTGGCGAGCAGTTCGGCGGTCTCGTCGGTGGAACCGGTGTCGACCGCGATCAGCCGCTCGGGACGGCGGCCCAGCGCCCACAACGCCTCGGTCAGCCGGGGCAGCCAGGCGGCTCCCTCGTGGCCGACCACGACCGCGGTGACGACGTGCCGGATCGGCGCGCGACCCATCGGATCGTTAGTGAGGTCGGTGGGGAAGTCGACTGAGTCGAAGAACTCCCAGCCGGCCGGAGCTTCTGATTCCATGCGGAGCAGTGACACCTCAGGGGAAAGTGACGACCTGGTACAGCGAGGCTTCACCTTACGCGACGTCAGCAGGACCCCTGAACACAGCAGCGGGCCCCGGTGGACAAAGTCCCTCCGGGGCCTCACGCCGATGTTTGTATGAACTTATTTACCCAAGGAAGAAAACCCGTTCAGACGGCCTTCTTCTTCAGCTTGCGGCGCTCCCGTTCCGACAGCCCGCCCCAGATTCCGAAGCGTTCATCGTTGTGCAGCGCGTACTCGAGGCACTCGCCCCGAACATCGCACCCGAGGCACACCTTCTTCGCCTCGCGGGTGGAACCACCCTTCTCCGGGAAGAAAGCCTCTGGATCGGTCTGGGCGCACAGCGCCCTTTCCTGCCAGTTCGGCTCCTCCTCGATCGCCTCACCGTCGACAATCGCCAGCAGCGTTTCTGTCACGGTACGACCTCCTCGACCCTGTTCGTTCCCCTGTACATGTGGGCTTGCGGTCCCACATGCCTGACCTCGACCGCTCTGTGTGCTGAAAGCGGTCCCCGATACCGAGTGTCCAACGAACGACACGGTTGAAATTACATTCCTGCAATCCACGAAAGTCAAGCCGTGGTCTGCTATTGGCATCATCCGCAACACGGCTGCAAAAGAACGAGAGGCCTGTCTGCACAGGCCTCTCGGTCTACTTCAGCGCCCTGTCAGGGCGGATGACTTCCTGGTCAGGAAGGCTGTGACCACCAGCCCTGCTGACCGCTCTGGCCCTGCTGCGGCTGTCCGTCTTCGTCCTTCGGAGCGTCGGAAACCGGCGTCTCTACGCGGGTTTCGTCTGCCCCTTCGGGAACCGCTGCCTCGGCGGGCTGCTCGGCTGCCGGAGCTGCATCTGCCTGCCAGGCTTGGCCTTCCTGCGGCCAGGTCTGGTGCTGCTGCTCAGGCTGCGCGGCATCCTGCGCGGGCCACTCCTGCTGTGCGGGCTGGCCGTACTGCTCCTGGGCCGGAGCGCCCCACTGCTGACCGGAGTCGGCGCCGCCCCACTGCTGCTGCTCCTGCGGCCACTGCTGGCCCTGCTCCTGGCCACCCCACTGCTGCTGGCCTTCAGGGCTCCACTGCTGCGTCGGCTCGGCTGCCTGGCCCTCAGCGGACCAAGCCTGCTCTGCCGGCTGAGCAGCCGGAGTCTCGGCGTGCGGCTGGGCCTCTGCGTCGCTGACGGGCCAGGACTGCTGCTGCTCGCCCTGGTTCCAGCTCTGCTCCTGCGGCCACTGCTGCTCGCTGCCCTGCGCTGCGGCGTAGCCACCAGCTGCACCTGCAGCGGCACCGGCCGCACCGGCGCCATACGCGCCGTACTGCTCGTTCTGGCCGTACTGGCCCTGCGGAGCTCCGTACTGCCCGTACTGGCCCTGCTGGGTGCCGTACTGGCCGCCCTGCTGGGGGTACTGCCCCGGAGCGCCGTACTGACCCTGCTGACCGGCGAACTGGCCCTGCGAGGCCGGCTTCGGGGCGCGGACCGGAGCCGGCAGGCTCTGGAACGTCTTCAGGATGTAGATACCGGCGACGCCGTACAGCGCGAGGCCGCCGATGGCGAAGATGAAGCTGGTGATCTTCAGACCGGCCGTGCTCGTCTCGCCGAAGCTGGCGAAGGCGACGATCAGTCCGATCAGGACGAGCAGGCCCGTGATGGAGAGCGCCGCCAGCGTGACGGTGCGGGCGTTCGGGGTCCGCTCACCCGCTTCGTTCACCAGCCAGACGGAGGCCGCCAGGGAGACCAGCAGCACGAGTGCCTGGAGGGTGGGCGGGGTGACCTGGCCCTGCACGACAGCAGCGGCGTTGGTGAAGCCCGCGCTGCCGACGAACAGCCGGATCAGCAAGGCCAGCGCCACGAGGCCGGCGAAGGCGAGCAAGATGTACGCGACCGGCTCTCTGAGCTTCTTGGTTGCGTCGGTGACCACGAGGGCTCCTCGGGATGTTGGGGGCCGTTCAACTGACAGTTGACACACATCGGACCCTCGGCAGCATAGTCGTGCGGTGGTCGACTGCTTTGACGACTCGTGGAAACTGTTCCCATGCGATTGACTGTGCTTGCCGGCGGCATCGGCGGTTCCACCTTCCTGCGCGGCCTGCTGAAGGCCCGCCCGGACGCCGAGATCACCGTGGTGGGGAACACCGCGGACGACATCACCCTGTTCGGTCTGCGGGTCTGCCCCGACCTCGACACGGTGATGTACACCCTTGGCGGCGGTATCTCCAAGGAGCGGGGCTGGGGCCGCGAGGACGAGACCTGGGTGATCAAGGAAGAGCTCGCGGCATACGGCGTGGAACCCACCTGGTTCGGCCTGGGCGACCGTGACGTGGCCACCCACCTGGTCCGGACCCAGATGCTCGACGCCGGCTACGGGCTGGCGGCGGTGACCGAGGCGCTCTGCAGCCGGTGGAAGCTGCCGGTCCGGCTGCTGCCGATGAGCGACGACCGGGTCGAGACGCATGTGGTGGTCGACGACCCGGACAACCCGGGCACCAAGAAGGCGATCCACTTCCAGGAGTACTGGGTCCGGCTGCACGCCGAGGTGACCGCGCACCAGATCGTGGCGGTCGGCTCGGAGAAGGCCAAGCCGGCGCCGGGTGTGCTGGACGCGATCGCCGAGTGCGACGCGCTGCTGCTGCCGCCGTCGAACCCGGTCGTCTCGATCGGCACCATCCTCGGCGTACCGGGGATCCGCGACGCGGTCCGCGAGACGTCCGCGCCGGTGATCGGGATCTCCCCCATCATCGGCACCAGCCCGGTCCGCGGGATGGCCGACAAGGTGCTGGCGGCGATCGGGGTGGAGTCGACGGCGGGTGCCGTTGCGCGGCATTACGGGTCGCGGGCGGCGGGCGGCGTACTGGACGGCTGGCTGATCGACACGTCGGACGCGGCTCAGCTGGAGTCGATTGCGACCGCTGGCATCCACGCCCAGGCTGTGCCGCTGTGGATGACCGATGAGGACACGACGGCCGCGCTGGCCTCCGCTGCTCTGACGCTGGCCGAGGCGGTCCGCCGGTGAGGAAGCACCTCGAGGTCTTCCAGGTGACCGGCCTGCCCGAGGTCGCGGCCGGGGACGACCTGGCCGCGCTGATCGGCTCCGCTGCTGACCTGCATGACGGCGACGTCGTCTCGGTGACCTCGAAGATCGTCAGCAAGGCGGAGGGGCGGCTGACCACGGGCACACGGGACGAGGCGATCGATGCCGAGCTCGTACGGGTGGTGGCTTCGCGTGGCGACACCCGGATCGTGCAGACGCGGCATGGGCTGGTGATGGCGGCTGCTGGGACAGACACGTCCAATACGGCGCCCGGCACCGTACTGCTGCTCCCGGTGGACCCGGACGTGTCGGCGCGGTTGCTGCGGGAGGCGCTGAAGGAGCGGTACGACGTGAACGTGGGCGTGGTTGTCACCGACACCCTCGGGCGGCCGTGGCGCAACGGGCAGGTCGACTTGGCGATCGGCGCGGCCGGAGTACAGGTGATCGAGGACCTGCGCGGTACTACGGACAGCCATGGCAACGTGCTGGCTGTCACCGAGCCGGCGCTGGCTGATGAGATTGCTGCGGCCAGCGAGTTGGTGAAGGGCAAGGCAGACGGCGTACCGGTCGCGGTGCTGCGTGGGCTGGCTGATGTCGTCTTCCCGGCCGGGGAGCACGGGCCTGGCGCCCGGGCGCTGGTGCGGGATGCGGAGATGGATCTGTTCAGCCTGGGGACTCGGGAGGCGGCGCTGGCCGCAGTACTGGATCGGAAGGCTGTCAGCGGTCCTCGGGAGGCTTCTGCGGAGCTCTGGGCAGCTGTGCCGCTGGATGGCGTACAGGTAGAGCTTGGCGAAGGCGCTGTGAAGGTCACTGGGGCTGATGGCGTCGCTGTCGGGATGGCCGCTGAGCGGCTGGCTGTGGTGCTGCACGCGGAGGGTTACGGCGTACAGGTGGTGGCCGGTCCGGGGAGTGAGGCGACGGTCACGTTCGGCTCACGGTCTCGATAGTTTTCTAGGCAACTTCTCAGGCACCTTGCGTACACTGCATCCGCACGGCGGCTCCGAGACCGCCCCTGATCCGGGAAGACCATCACTGTGGGTAAGTCTCAGAAGCAGTCACGCCGCGAGCTCGTCGAAAAGATGCAGCGCGACCAGGCCCGCGGCGACCGTAACCGCACCCGTCTCATCATCGCCGCGTGCATCGTGGTCGGTCTCGCGATCATCGCCTACCCGGCGATCAAGCTGATCCAGGACTCCAAGACCCGCAACGCCGCGATCTCCGACCTCGGCGTCGCCGCCTCCGCCGCGTCCTGTGACACACCGACCGAGGACAAGGCCTCCGGCACCCAGGACCACAAGCCGGACGGCACGGTGATCCCGTACCCGGTCTCGCCGCCCTCGTCCGGCCCGCACTACGCCGTCTGGGCCCCGCTGTCGAAGAAGTTCTACGCCGACAGCGACCGCCCGCCGGTGCCGAACCTGGTCCACAACCTGGAACACGGCTACACGATCCTCTGGTACAACGAGGAAACGATGAAGAAGCAGGACCAGGTCGACCTGATCGAGAAGATCTCCAAGGCGAAGCTCCCCGAGAGCTCC
This sequence comes from Kribbella koreensis, assembly GCF_039525325.1. Lineage (NCBI taxonomy): Bacteria > Bacillati > Actinomycetota > Actinomycetes > Propionibacteriales > Kribbellaceae > Kribbella > Kribbella koreensis. Next base: position 128,870 of record NZ_BAAAHK010000024.1, on the reverse strand, counting down.
AACGGCAAGTTCATCGCCGCGCCCTTCAAGGCCTCCGACGGCGCCGCCTGGCCGGCCGGCAAGAACATCGCCTTCTCGCACTGGTCCGGCATGGCCGCCGACGGCAAGACCGCCTTCGGCCACCGCCAGTTCTGCGGCTCGGTCTCCGGCGAAGCCCTGAAGAACTTCATGGACAAGTACCCGTCCACGGACGCGCAGGAGCCCAACGGCGGCTGAGTCCCCCAGCACGAAGAGAAGCCCCGGACCTGAGGTCCGGGGCTTCTTGTCGTCGTCGCGGGTTCAGACGTAGCGATCGGCGTGGTCGGACTGGACGATCGCGACCAGGTCCTTGATCCGCTCGCCGTCGGCCAGCGGGCAGACCAGGGTCACGTCCTTGGTGTGCACGATGATGTGGCCGCTCAGCCCGACCGCCGCGATCAGGTGGTCGGGATCGTCGGTGACGATCACGTTGTCGTGCGAGTCGAGCAGACAGCTGAGCGCCGACGGCTCGTGCCGGTTGCCATCGGCATCGACCTCGTACGTACCGGCCAGCGCCGCCCACGAGCCGACATCGAGCCAGTGCACCGGCATCGGAAGGACGACCACGTCCGCGTCGACCTTGCCCTGCGAGGCCGGCTCGAGCATGGCGTAGTCGATGCTGATCTTGCGCAGGGTCGGGTAGATCTCGGCCAGCGTCGCGTCGCGCTCCGGGGTGTCCCAGACCGAGGCGACCTGCCGCAGCTGCGCGGCCGACTCCGGCAGGAGTTTGTCGAGCAGGTCCAGCACGGTCTCGGCGCGCCAGACGAACATGCCGGAGTTCCACCAGAACCGGCCGGTGGCCAGGTACTCCTCGGCGGTCGCGCGATCCGGCTTCTCCCGGAACCGGTCCACCGCGTACGCCGGGGTGCCCTCGATCGCGTCACCGCGCTCGACGTAGCCGAGTCCCGTGTGGGGGTGGGTCGGCTCGATCCCGAACGTCACCAGCGATCGCGGCCGCTGCTCCACCACCTCGAAGCCGGCCTCGATCGCCGCCCGGAACTCGTCCTCGGGCGTGATCAGGTGGTCCGATCCGACGATCGCCAGGACGGCGTCCGGGTCGTTGCGGGCGACCACGGCCGACGCCAGGCCGACCGCGTTGGCCGTGTCCCGGCCGACCGGCTCGCCGATGATGTTGTGTTCACCGAGCTCCGGCAGCTCCTCGCGGACCAGGTCGGTGTGCGCTGCCACAGTGCAGACATAGATGTTGGCCGGATCGACCAGACCCGTCAGCCGGTTGTAGGCCACTCGCAGCAGGGAGTTGCCTGCCGCCAGGGGCAGTACCTGCTTGGGTTTGTCCGCCCGGGACAGCGGCCACAGCCTCGTCCCCGAGCCGCCGGCCAGGATCACCACGTTTCGCATGGGGAGGGAGCCTACCGGGCTGGGACTACTCCGCTGGTTCGGTGGCGGGCTCTACTTCGCAGGCCGGGTTGTCCGTAGGGGGCTCTGGGGGTGGTGGGAGGCGGAGGTGGGCCAGGTCTGCGGGGACGGGGGTGTTGGGACGGAAGAAGGGGTCTGGGTCGCCATCTACGCCGGTGGCGGGGGCGTCGGTCAGGCGGAAGCGGTCTCGGAGGCGGCCGTAGAAGTCGGTGGGGCGTAGGCGGACCAGGCGGAGGCGGCGGACGGAGCCGTAGACGCCTATCCAGTCGCCTGGGTCCAGTACGCCGCGTAGTTGGCCGTCGATGCTTACTGCGGCCTGGCCCGAGTGTGGGAGGACTCGGAGGCCTACTGGCTCGTCGGGGGCGGCTACGACCGTGCGGTTGAAGGTCATGTGCGGCGCGACGGGGGTGAAAACGACTGCTTCCATGTTGGGCGACAGGATCGGGCCGCCGGCGGCGAAGCTGTACGCCGTACTGCCGGTTGGGGTGGCCACGATGAGGGCGTCTGCGGAGTACGACGCGAGCAGGCGGCCGGACAGGTAGACACCGACGCTCACCTGGTGGTCGCGGGCGAGCTTCTCGAGTACTACGTCGTTCAGCGCGGTCACGTCGAGCGCGACGCCCCAGCCGTCGGCCTCAGGGCTCTCCTCGCGTACGGCGGGCGGTGGTAGCGCCGGGCCGTGTCCGTAGCGCAGTAGGGCCTCAATGCCGCTCGGGATCTCCAGGGGCCGGGATGCGCGCATGGTGAGCGTCATCCGCTCTTCGATCGTCGCCTGGTCGTGGTGGACCGCCTCCAGCGCCTCCTCGACGTCGCTGCAGGCCACCTCGGTCAGGAAGCCGACCTTGCCGAGATCTACGCCCAGTACGGCGGCACCGTTCTTCGCTGCGATCCGGGCGCCGCGCAGGAAGGTACCGTCGCCGCCCAGCGTGACGACCAAGTCGGGGTTGCCGGCGTGCTGCATCTCGGCCATCCCGCCCCGGCGGTGCTCGTGGTCCTTCCAGACGTCGATGTCGGTACAGCCGATGTCGTTCTTCTTGCACCACTCGCGGACCACCCCGGCGGCCTGGACGGCGAGCGGGCGGGCTTGGTGGACGACGAGACCGAGACGGCTGACGGGCACTGTGCGACTCCTCCGGTACGACGAGGTACAACGACTGCCTGGCGCCTGTACGACGCTGCCGACCACCGTATGTCGTGCGGACCGGATCACCACCGTCAGCCGACATTTCCCTGACATTCGCCAGCCACCGTGAACGCTATGAACACCAAACTCCTGAACTGGGCCCCGCTGGTCCTGCTCGCCGTCGTGGCGACCGGCTGCTCGTCGTCCAAGGCGGACGCCCAGGCCCATACCAGCGACACCGGCAAGGCCCCGGAGATCGCCACCCTGACCACGCCGCCGCCCGGCAAGACGACCACCAAGGCGACGCCGAAGGACCCCGACGCCGGCCGGCCGCGCGAGCGGATCGACATGACCGATGCCGACCGCAAGCGGTTGTACGCGCCGTACCTGTCCTGTCTGAAGGACAACGGCATCGACACCTCCAAGCGCGGCCAGGAGCCCGGCGTACTCGGCAGCGGCCCGACCACCGACCCGAAGAAGGCCAAGAACGCCGGCAAGGTCTGCGAGCCGAAGCTGCCGTTGCCTGCCTGGGAGATCGACGCGAACAACCCGGACGCGCTCGACTTCGGCCGCAAGGTCGTGCAGTGCCTCAAGGACAAGGGCGTCAAGTACGTCGAACTGTCCACCGACACTTCGTCGGGCATCGTCGGTCCGGCGCTCGGCGGGCCGCAGAACGACATGAAGTCGATCACCAAGGGCATGGACCTGATGCCGGAATGCCAGCGCGAGGTGGCCGGCAAGTGAGCAAGCGTTCTCGCCGGGCGATCGCCTTGGTCACCGGCGCTGTTGTGATGACCGGGGCGGGCGTGGCCGGGTTCCGGATCTTCGACAAGCCGGAGAAGGCGGTGGCGTCGGACGGGCCGGATCCCGCGCAGACGGTGGAGATCGTGCGGACCGATCTGTCGCAGGCGAGGGATCTGGAAGGGCAGCTCGGGTACGGCGCCGGCCAGACGGTCAAGAGTCATGCGGAGGGGACGATCACCTGGCTGCCCAAGGTAGGCGCGGCGGTGGAGCAGGGCGGCGTGCTGTTCCGGGTGGACGACAAGCCCGTGGTCCTGTTCTACGGCAGTACGCCGCTCTTCCGGACAATCGGCAAACCGCAGACTCCACCGGTTGGCATCCCCGGCAATCCACCGTCGACGCCTGGCTCGCCGCCACCGCCCGGCTCTCCGTCCTCGCCACCACCCAAGGACAAGCCGATCGAGGGGCCGGACGTTCGCGTGGTCAAGCAGAATCTGACCGCTCTCGGGTTCTTGCCCAAGACAACGACTGACAAGTTGACCTCGGCAACCATCAAGGCGATCAAGAAATGGCAGGAGTCGCTCGACCTGGAGCAGACGGGGGTGATCGATCCGACCAGTGTTGTCGTTCTTCCCGGCGCCGTCCGTGTCGACTCGGTCAAGGCGGCGCTCGGCGATCCGGCCGCGGCGGAGATCCTGGGCGTGACCGCCACCGACAAGATCGTCACGCTGCCCGTCGATGCCGACTCCACGCAGGGCATCAGCACCGGCACGAAGGTGAAGCTCACACTGCCGAACGGCAAGGCGACGACCGGCACCATCCGCAGCGTCGGCACCGACGCGACGCCGCCTCCGAGCGACGGCAGCCCGGCCGACGGCGGCAAGAAGGCGCAGGTGACGGCGCTGATCACGCTCGACCATCAGGCCGCGAGCGCCGGAGTCGATTCGGGTCCGGTGACGGTCACGGTGCCGGGGGCGTCGCGGAAGGGCGTACTCGTAGTACCGGTCGCTGCGTTGCTTGCGTTGCGGGAGGGCGGTTACGCAGTACAGGTTGTCACCGGTACTACGTCCGCGCTGGTCGGCGTGAAGACCGGAATGTTTGCCGACGGCAACGTCGAGATCATCGGCGCCGGACTGCAGGCCGGCCAGAAGGTGGTGACGACGTCATGACCGCCGTGGTCGAACTCAGCCATGCCGTCAAGGAATACCCAGGCGGTGTCCGCGCCCTCGACGACGTCTCCCTGCGAATCGAACCCGGCGAGCTGATCGCGATCGTCGGCCCGTCCGGCTCCGGCAAGTCCACCCTGCTCAACCTGATGGGCACCCTCGATCGCCCGACCGCCGGCACGGTCGCGATCTCCGGCCACGACGTCGACGCCCTCTCCGACCGCGAACTCTCCGCCCTCCGCGGCCGCTCGATCGGCTTCGTCTTCCAGCAGTTCCATCTCTCGGACGGCCACACCGCCACCGAAAACGTCGCCACCGGCCTCCTGTACGCCGGTACGCCCCGCCGCACCCGCAAGCCCCTAGCCCTAGAAGCCCTGGCCCGAGTCGGCCTATCCCACCGAGCCAACCACCACCCCCACCAACTCTCCGGCGGCGAACGCCAACGAGTAGCCATCGCCCGAGCCCTGGTCAACTCCCCCGCCATAGTCCTGGCCGACGAACCCACCGGAGCCCTAGACACCACCAACGGCCACGCAGTCCTCGACCTCCTCCACCAACTCCACTCCACCGGCACCACCATCGCCGTCATCACCCACGACCGAGACATAGCCGCCCAACTCCCCCGCCAGCTGGAAATGCGCGACGGCCACCTAGTAGGAGACGCATGACCCGCCCAAAGCCCACCCGGCTGCGCCGGGCGGAGAAGAACACGGAGGGAGCGAGCAAGCCACAGCCCCACCCGTCCGAGGCAACACCGAACCACCCACCCGAGGCGAGAGCAGAAGCAGCGTCGAGCCCTAGCCCAACATCCGCCGAGGACGGCGCCCGGCCGAGCTGGGCGGTGACGAGGGGGCTGGAGTCGACCGAAGGGCCGAACCACCCACCCGAAGCGAGGGCAGGGGCGGCGAGCGCCACCAGACAAGCCGCTGCCGAGGACGGCGCCCGGCTCCGCGGGCGGCGGCTGGGATCGCGTGCCGGCGCCGGTCAGTTGACTCAACCCGTGCGGTTGGCGGTTTCCGATCTTCTCTTGCTCGGGCTTACCCGGGTACGGACTCGGCCTTTGCGGGCCGCGTTGTCCGCGTTGGGGATTTCTATCGGGATTGCGACCATGATCGTGGTGACGGGGATTCCGGCGTCCAGTCAGCAGGCTGTGCTGGATGAGTTGTCGACGTTGGGGCCGGACCTTCTGCGGGCCGCGGCAGCGCCGAACGCCAACGACCCGAGTCAAACGGCTGGGTTCCCCAGTGAATCGGTGGGAATGGCTGCGCGGATCGGGCCGGTGCAGGAGGTCAGTGGGGTGGCCAATGTGCATGCGAGTGTGCGGCGGTCGGACAAGATCGACGGGACCACCAACAGCAGTGGGATCACCGTGCTGGCCGGGACACCCAACCTGCTCGACCTGCTCGGCACAAAGGTTTACTCGGGCAAGTTTTTGTCTCAGGCAACCGACAAGTTCCCGACCGTCGTACTCGGCGCCAAAGCCGCCACCTGGCTCGGCATCACCGACCTGCCGGCCGGCCAGCCGGCGCCCCGGATCCTGCTCAACGACACCTGGTTCACCGTCATCGGCGTCCTCTCGACGTCACCGCTGGCACCAGACGTCGAGCAATCCGTCCTGATCGGCTGGGACGCCGCCAAGACGACCCTCGGCTTCGACGGCCGACCATCCGTCGTCTACGTCCGCTCCACCGACACAGCAGTCGAGGACGTCCGCGCGGTACTCGGCCGCACCCTCAACCCCGAGCAACCCGGCACGGTCCAGGTCAGCCGCCCCTCAGAAGCTCTCGCCGCCAAGCGCATCACCCAGAACGCCTTCTCCACCCTCTTCCTCGGCCTGGCCGGCGTAGCGCTGCTGGTAGGCGGCATCGGCGTCGCCAACACCATGGTCATCTCCGTCCTGGAACGCCGCCGCGAGATCGGCCTCCGCCGCGCCCTCGGCGCCAACCGCCGGCAGATCCGCGGCCAGTTCCTCACCGAGTCCGTCGTCCTCTGCACGATCGGCGGCCTGATGGGCGCCATCCTCGGAGTCCTCGGAGTGATCGGGTACGCCGACGCGCAAGGCTGGCCCATCGTCATCCCACCCACAGCCGTGCTCGCCGGCCTGGCCGCGTCCATCACCGTAGGCGTCCTGGCCGGCGTCTACCCCGCGATCCGGGCATCGTTGCTCACCCCAACAGAAGCACTGGCCACCTGACCGCGGTGGTGGGGTGGGGTCAGCAATTGCAGAGCTTGACCATCAATTGTCAGGATGTTGTCCCGGCCGACCACACATCACCCGGAGCAACGACAACCCGACCTATAGTCGAAGCCATGTGTGCCCAGGTCGTGCTCGCCGAGGACGACGAGAAGCAGGCCGAGCTCGTCCGGCGCTACCTCGAACGCGAGAACCACGAAGTCACCGTCGTCCACGACGGCCGCTCCGCGCTCGAGGAGGTACGCCGCCGCCGGCCCGAGCTGCTCGTCCTCGACGTGATGCTCCCCGGTGTCGACGGCCTCGACGTCTGCCGGATCCTGCGCCGCGAGTCCGACATCCCCGTCCTGATGCTCACCGCCCGTACCGAAGAGGACGACATGCTCCTCGGCCTCGACCTCGGCGCCGACGACTACATGACCAAGCCCTTCAGCCCTCGCGAGCTGGCCGCCCGCGTGCGCACGCTACTCAGGCGAAGCAGCGGCAGACCAACAGCCGCCGAACCGGACAGCATGCTCCGGGTCGGCGGCGTCGCCGTCGACCCCGAACGCCACGAACTGTTTGCCGACGGCACCAAAATCACCTGTACCCCCGGAGAGTTCCGCCTGATCGCCACGATGGCCGCCCGCCCCCACCGTGTCTTCACCAGAGCCCAGCTCCTCGAGCAACTGCACGGCATCGACCAATACATCACCACTCGCACGATCGACACGCACGTGCTCAACCTGCGCAAGAAGATCGAGCCCGACCCCCGCAAACCGATCCGGCTGCTGACCGTCTACGGCGTCGGCTACAAGCTGACCGACGGGTGAAATGATCGCCCGGCGGAGCGTACTCGTCCGGCTGCTGGCCGGCGCCGTCCTGATCGCGCTCTGCTCGATCGCGGCGACCGCCTGGCTCGCGGCCCGCAGTACGACGGTCGCCATCCAGCAGCAACAGGGCCAGGCGCTCGCCGACGACGCCAAGATCTACAACACCCTGGTGGGGTTCGCCGCGACCCATCGCAGCTGGTCGGGCATCGGCAAGGAGATCTCCAGGCTCGCCTTCGACACCGGCCGGCAGATCAGTCTCACCACCCGCGACCGCCAACTCATCTCCGGCCAGCCGGTCCCGGCGACCCAGATCGCGTCAGCGGTCGTCTGGCCCCTCGACCTCAGTACCGGCCTGGGCGGTACGCCGACCGACGCCACCGGGCAGATCGATTCCCGGGTGGTCGGCCCGTTCAAGCTCTCCGACGCCGCGAAGTCCAGACTCGACGACGTGGCGACCAGGGTCCTCAGCTGCATCCAGAACTACTCGGGTGGGCTCGGCAAGATCACCTACGACCCGACCGGCCGGCCGCAGATCGAAGGGGGGACGCAGTACGCCGTGGACCAGTGCCCGTCGGCCGCGCTCGACGAGATCGACAGCCAGCAGGCCAAGGCATACTCGGACCTGCAGAGCCGGGTCAACGCCTGCCTCGCCAAACGCGGTCCGACCATGCCGATCAAACTGCAAGCCGACCTGAGTTGGACCCCGTACTTCGGTGTCACCACGAGCCAGCTGCAACCCGGCCCCACTACTAATCCCGCCGAAAGGCCGTCTGCCCGGCCGTCCGTCAAATCCTCCGCAGCGCCCCCACTGCCTGACCCCGCGGCCGTCGAAGCGTGTATGACCGTCTCGCGGCGTGCCCTGCTCACCCCGTACGTCGCTCCGCCCGCCCTCCTGTTCGTCAGCACCCACAGCGAGGCGTCGGCCGAGTTCGACCTGTCCCCCGCGAACCAGAAGCGCATCGCCGGCGTCGCCGCCGCGATCCTCGGTATCACCGTGCTGATCGCCGCCGTCGGCGGAATCCGTTTGGTACAACCGTTGCGAGCGCTCACCAAGGCCTCCCGCCGGATGACCAGCGGCGACGAGAACGTCCGCGTGAAGGTCCGGGGCGTCGACGAGATCGGCCAGCTCTCACTGGCGTTCAACGAACTGGCCGACGCCCGCGCCAAGACCGAATCGTTGCGCAGGGCAATGGTCAGCGACATCGCGCACGAACTGCGGACGCCGCTGAGCAACATCCGCGGCTGGCTGGAGGCCGTCGAGGACGGCGTGGCCCAGCCGGACGCGACCTTCATCGCCTCGCTCAGCGAGGAGGCCGCGCTCCTGCAACACATCCTCGACGACCTCCGCGACCTCGCCACCGCCGACGCCGGCAACCTGCGCATCCACCCCGAGCGCGTCTACCTCGGCCTACTCCTCGACCAGGTCGCCGGTACGTTCCGCAGCCAGGCCGAACACGCCGACATCACGCTGTCCTCGACAACCACCACCGACATCGAGCTCGAAGCCGACCCGGTCCGCCTCCGCCAAGCCGTAGGCAACCTGGTCGCCAACGCCCTCCGCTTCACCCCCGCAGGCGGCACCGTCCAAATCACCGGCCGCATCGAAGGCGACGTGACCAACCGCGACGTCGGCGGCGGCAGCGGTGTCAGCGGCAGCAGTGGTGTCGGCGGCAGCGGGGGCAGCGGCGGTGAGGTCGTCATCGATGTGACCGACACCGGCGCCGGTATCGCCGCCGAGGACCTCCCGAAGGTCTTCGACCGCTTCTGGCGCGCCGAACAATCCCGCAACCGCCACACCGGCGGCAGCGGCCTCGGCCTCCCGATCGTCCGCAGCCTGATCGAAGCCCACGGCGGCACAGCCACTGCCACCAGCACCCTCGACCAGGGCTCCACCTTCACCCTCCGCCTTCCCGCCCACCCTCCAGCCGCGGAGCGGATGACCGCCCCGAGCTAGCCACCCGCCGGATACCGAGCGGACGCTTCGGGGAGGCTTTTCGCCAACACCCGGGGAGGGGTTTACCCCCGATCCGGGGCATTTCCCTCCCCAGGACCACCAGCAGGCCCGGGCTAGTCGGTTTGGGGTTGAGCGGGTGGTGCGGAGCGGCGGGAGGCGGTGATGATCGGGTCTGTTTCGTCGTCGAATTCGCCGATGACCTCTTCCAGGAGGTCTTCGAGGGCGACTACGCCGAGGGGCACGTCACCTTCCTGGACGACGGCCAGTTGGGAGCGCTTCTCCCGCATCAGGCGGATTGCGGCGGCTACCGGTGTGGCGGCTGGGAGGCGGAGCGGCTCGGTCATCAGTTGGGAGGCTTGAAGGGTGGTGCCGCCTCGGGTGGTGGCTCGGGCGGCGTCACTGACGTGGACTATGCCGCAGACTGCGGTGGTACCGGGGGTTACGACGGCTAGACGGGAGTGACCTTCTCGGCGGCTGGTCAGTTCGACCTCTCGGGCGCTGGCGGAGGCCGGCACGGTTGAGACCGCGGCGGTAGGGGTCATCACTTGGGCCACGGTGATGTTCTGCAGGGCCAGCATCGCGGTGAGGAGGTCGTGTTCGGGGGCTTCGAGGGTGCCGTGTTCGCGGGAGGACTCGATCAGGAGGCGCAGCTCGTCGGGGCCGTGGGCGTTGGCCAGCTCGTTCTGCGGGGTCACCTTCAGGACGCGGAGGCAGAGGTTTGCCATCCAGTTCAAGACGATCAGCAACGGCCGTACGAGGTAGGTGAAGCCTCGGAATGGCAAAGCCAGCAGCAATGCGGAGCGCTCGGGGTCGCTGATTGCCCAGGACTTCGGCGCCATCTCGCCAAGGAGGACATGCAGCAGGCCGATGCCGCCGACGGCGATGAGCAGCGCGATGACGTGCCCGGCATCCTCAGGAATGCCGACCAGCTCGAACAGCGGATGCAGCAGGTCGGCCACCGCGGGCTCGGACAGCGAGCCGAGTCCCAGCGTGCACAGCGTGATCCCGAGCTGAGCACCCGCGAGCATCAACGACAGCTCGCTCACTCCAGCGATCGCGGCCCGCGCGGCTCGCGAACCCGACGCGGCCGCCTGCTCCAGCCGATGACGCTTCGACGCGACCAGCGAGAACTCCGCCGACACGAAGAACCCGTTGAGGATCAGCAGCAGCAACGAGACCAGCAGCGCAACCGTGGTACTCATGAGAGACGCTCCAGTACGACGATGCCGGGCACGTGCCGGAGTACGGTCTGAACGCGAAGCCGCACCAACTCCAGCGGCACCGGCCGCCCGTCGTGGTCGAACCGCCGAGGCAGCTCCACCACCAACTCGTCGTCCACCACGGGAATCCGCCCGAGCCGGGCCATGATCAACCCCGACACCGTGTCGTAGTCCTCGTCCTCAGGCAGCTGGATCCCAACAGACTCCGCCACCTGATCGATCCGCCACCGGGCCGGCAACGTCCACGACCCGTCAGGGTTCGAGATCAGCTCGGGTTCCGGCAGATCGTCCTCGTCGCGGATCTCGCCCACCAGCTCCTCGGCGATGTCCTCCAGCGTCAGCACCCCGGCGAACCCGCCGAATTCGTCGACCACGATCGCAAGCTGCCGATGCGCGGTACGAAGGGCCTGCAGTACCGCGGGCAGCGGCAACGTGGACGGTACGACGACCGGCGGCGAGACCAGCGAGACCGCCGTGAAGCGGGCCCGTTGAGCCGGCTCGATCTCCACCACATCACCGATCGCGATCACCCCGACCACCTCGTCGACCGAGTCGCCGATCACCGGGAACCGGCTGTGCCCGGTGTCGAGCAGCTCCACCACCCGGGTCAGCGGCTCGTCGCGGTGCACGGTGATCACGTCGACGCGCGGCGTCATCACCTCGTCGGCGTTGCGGTACCGGAAGTCGAGTCCGCGATCGAGCAGCCGCATCGTGTCCTCGTCCAGCAGGCCCTGCTCGTACGACGTCGCGATGATCCGGTCCAGGTCCTGGGCGGTGGCGCCTTGCGGCAGCTCCTCGACCGGCTCGATCCCGACCCGGCGCAGGATCCGGTTCGAGGTGGCGTCGAAGACGTGGATCAGCGGACCGGCGACGGTCAGGTAGATCAGCGTCGAGCGGGACAGCCGCAGCGCGATCGCCTCGGCCCGGGCGATCGCCAGGTTCTTCGGGGCCAGCTCGCCGAAGACCATCTGGATGATCGTTGCCAACAGCAACGCCATGATGACGGAGATCGTGAGGCTGACGCCGGCCGGCAGGCCCGCAGTACAGAGCAGGTCCTCTAAGCCGGCGCCCAGGTAAGGCTGGGCGACGTAACCGGCCAGCAGCGCGGTGACGGTGATGCCGACCTGCGCGCCGGACAGGACGAAGGACAACCGCGACGTCACCTTCAGCGCCCTGGCCGCGGCCGCGTTACCCCCGTCAGCCAGCCCTTGCAGCCGGTTCCGGTCCACTGCGACGTAGGAGAACTCCTGAGCCACGAAATAGCCGGTGGCAACGGTCAACGCCAGGATCAGCACCAGGCCGATCACGATCAACATGCAGTGACTTTAACCTGCGTAGCATGGTGCACCGGTGACGGAGGGAGGCTTCGGGTGAGCGAGCGACGTGCGGTTCAGCTCGGGCCGGCGCAGGAGACGATGCTGATCCCGCTCTACGGCCGCGCGGTCGAGGCGCGGAAGGAGCACCCACTGCTGCGTGATGCCAAGGCGGTCGAGATCGTCGAGTCGCTCGACTACGACTTCGCCAAGCTCGACGGCAACCGCGGGCTGACCGGCGCGGTGTTGCGCGGGATGATCTTCGACGGCTGGGTCTCGGAGTTCCTCCGGGCGAACCCGGCCGGGACGGTCGTCGAGATCGGGGCCGGGCTGAACACGCGGTTCGAGCGGCTCGACAACGGGACCTGCCATTGGGTCGAGCTGGATCTGCCCGACTCGATGGAGCTGCGCCGCCAGTTCTTCGAGCCGACCGATCGGCGGTCGATGGTCGCCGGATCCGTCACCGAGGCCGATTGGCTCGACGCCGTACGCGAGCATCCGGCGCCGTACTTCTTCGTCGCGGAGGCCGTCCTGCCGTATGTGCCCCGCGAAGGCTGCGAGGCCGCGATCGGTTTCATCCGCGATCAGTTCCCCGGCAGCCCGGTCGCCTTCGACACGGCCGGGGCCGGGATGGTCGAGCGGATCGACAACCACAACTCGGCCAAGCTGATGTCAGCCAGGTTCCTGTGGCCGTGCGACGACCCGAGCGAGCTGGAGTCGTGGGGGTTGCGACTGCTCGACAGCCGCACCATCGCCCAACTCCAGCCCGCCGTCCGGGCCGGCGTGCCTGCGGCCTTCCGGGATCGACTGGACGCGATCGGCCTGGCGCCACAGGTCGAGAGCTATCGCTTGAACCTCTTCACCACCTAGGCCGCGGCCTTCCAGTCCGGGTGGCCCGGCATCGCGGGAAGCTTGGTGCCGTACAGCCAGGACCGGAGGAACGGGCCGAGGTCCTGGTGTGCGACCTTCGATGCGGTGGCGATGAAGTCCACGGTACTTGCGACGCTGTTCGCGTGGTCGCGGACCCAGGCGCGCTCGATCCGGTTGAACACCTTCGCCCCGACCTTCTGCTGCAGGGCGAAGAGTGTCAGCGCCCCGCCCTCGTAGGCCGCGTCCCCGTACGGGCGGATCGGCGCGCTGTCGCCCGGCCACCTGGCAGGATCGGGCTTGGCGATCGGGCCGTTCGCGAGCAGCTGGTTGCCGCGTTCGACGTACGAATGGCGCATCGACTCGCTCTGGCTCTGGCGACCGCGGGCAGCGGTCCAGACGTCCTCGTAGAAGACCGCGTGCCCCTCGTTGAGCCACAGGTCCGACCAGGTCTTCGGTGAGACCGAGTTGCCGAACCACTCGTGTGAGACCTCGTGCAGGACGACGCCGTCCACGCCGTTCTGCTCGAATCCCTCCTTGGTCATGTGGCTGGCCGGCATCAAGGTGAGGCCCTGCGTCTCGAGTTCGCCGCCGACCGGCGCGATGTACGAGCCGGCCCGGACGCCGGGGAACCGGCCGAGGCGTTGCTCCATGAATCGGATCGACTGGTCGAAGGACTTCAGTTGGGGCTTGATCGCTGCGAGTTGCGCGGTCGGTACGGCGTACCGGAGATCCATGCCGTGCGGGCCTGGCGCGTGGACGACGGTGAACGGGCCGACGCCGATCTGGAGCAGCTCGGTGGCGATCCTGCGGTCCTCGCGGAAGACGCGGGTCGCCGTGGTTCTGGTTCTGGTGGTCTTCAGAAGCTTGCCGTTGGCAATGGAATTGAGGCGGGCGGGTGCGGTGATGGTGATCGTCGCGGGAGCTTTCTGGGCCGGGTGGTCGCTGACCGCGAGCATCCGGCGCGCGCCGGACGGCTGGTTGATCGCCTGGATCCAGTCGCCGTAGTGGATCAGGCCGGGCGGGAAGACGAGCTTCGGGTCCGTCACCCCGGGGACGTTGCTCCTGACGTCGACCTTGACGGTGAACGGCGCGTCCTTGCGCAGCGCGCGCTTCGGCGTGATGACCAGTTCCCCTTGTGGGGTTGACTTCCAGCTCGCCCTGAGGCCGTTCACCCGTACTGCGGTGACGTCGGGCCCGAGCAGGTCGAGGTCGAACCGGCTGAGCCCTTGGGTGGCCCGGGCGCTGAGCGTCGTACTGGCCGTGTAGCCGGTCAACTTGTCGTTGAAGGTAAAGGCCAGCTTCTGATCCACCACGTCGTAGCCGCCGTTGCCCAACTCCGGCCAGACCTTGTCCCCGATCCCTGCCGCACCTGGTTCGGCCGGCGCGGCGAAGGCGGACGGGACGGTGAGTCCCGCACCAAGACTGGTCAGGGCAAGCGTGGTCGCCAGTACGCGACGTGGATTCTTCATACCCTGAAGCTATTCGGGGCCGGCCGCCCAGACATCGGCCTCTGGGCGGGACCTCAGCTCATCCTCGGGTCGTAGTCTTACCGCCGAGCCACGGCAGGACCTTGCCGTCGCGGATGAGTTCGCCGTACGTCGATGGGTCGACGTGGCCGGTGAGGAGAAGGTCGAGGATCGGTTCGACCGCTTCCTCGGGGGTGCGCGCCTGGCTGAAATCGTCGAACCACGGGCGGGACGCGCGGGTGTCGACCAGGCCGGGACAGACCGCGGCGATCAGGGTGCCGTCGGCAAGATCTTCGGTACGCCGGGTCGCGGCGACCGCCCGGACCGCGGCCACCTGGGCGACCTTGGAGGGGATGTTGATCCACTCCGGCCAGCCGTTCTCGGCCGCAGTACCGGCATGGATGGTCTGGCGCCAATCCTCGACAGTCTGCTCGATCTCGTCCAGGGTGTGACCGTCCTCGAAGAGGGGCTGGACCTTCGCGTCCAGCTGGTCGAGGGTGCCGAGTGAGCTCGCGACGACGATCAGGCGGCCGGCTGGACGTAGTACCGGGGTGAAAGAACGCAGGACAGCGTCGGTACCACCGTTGGCGACGGCGATGAACTCGTCGGCCTGTTCAGCTTGCGGACGGTCGGGGGTGAGCGGGCCGATGGCGTTGGAGATGACGAGGTCCACCCCGCCGTACCGGGCCTGCAGGTCCGCGGCCAGGTCGGCGACCGCGGCCGCGTCGGTGACGTCGAGGACCCGGCCCTCCACTTGCGCCGTACCGTCGACTCGCGCGACCGCGGCGGCGACGCGTTCCGGGTTGCGGCCGGTGAGCAGGACCAGGTCGGCGGCATCGAGGCGGGCTGCCAGTCCCTGCACCAACGCGAAGCCGATCCCTTGATTGGCCCCGGTGACCAGGGCGATTCTCTGCGGTCTCATGTCGCCAGGCTAGGAACGCTCCGAACATGACTCAAACGAGAAATCGGCACAGGTAGTATGCGTAAACGTCATGGACTTCTCCGATGTCTCGCTGGTCGCGCTGCGGGTCTTCCGCGAGGTAGCCGAGCGCGGGACCTTCACGGCGGCGGCGGCCGCGCTCGGCTACACGCAGTCGGCCGTCTCGCGCCAGATCGCGTCGATCGAACGGGCCGCGGGGACGCGGCTCCTCGAGCGACGGCGGGAAGGTGTTCAGTTGACGCCGGCCGGCCGGCTCGTCCTACGGAACGCGGCGGGCGTACTCGACCAGATCGACGCGACCGCCCGTGATCTGGCCGGGATGCCGGTCGAGGGCGGGACGGTGCGGGTGGGGTGGTTCCCGAGCGCCGGGGCGATGTTGTTGCCATCGGCAATCGCTGCTCTACGGCGCTCACATCCGGGGATCAACCTGGTCTCCCGGGAGGGGACGACACCTGCTCTGGTGCGATCGCTCCGCGCGGGAACTGTGGACCTGGCGCTGCTGGCGGCGGCGCCACCCTTCCGCCCGCCGGACAGCGAGACGCCGGCCCTCGAGCTGGAGACGCTCGCGGAGCGCCCGCTGCGCGTCGCAGTACCGGCGAATCATCCATTGGCCGCTGCCGACTCAGTGGACGTCGCAGACCTCCGTGGCCAGCGCTGGATAGCCGGCCCTTCGTCCGATCTGATGGGCGTCTGGCCAGGCCTGGACGAGCGGCCCGAGATCGCCCACACAGCCCGCGACTGGCTCGCCAAACTCCACCTGGTGGCCGCCGGCGCAGGCATCACCACCATCTCCGCCTCGCTGGAAGCCGTCGCCCCACCCGGCGTCCGGATCCTGACCGTCGAGGGCGGCCCCCAGGAACTGCGCCGAATCCTCCTGGCCCACTTGCCTGGCCCGCTCCCGGACCACGTCACCGCAGCGGCCAACGCCCTCCGCGCCGCATCCCGACAGCCGTAGCGAACCTCACCCGGGCTGGCACCCCGGCGCTCCGACCGGCGACGGCACCGCGTTGCACCACCTGGCCGAGGCGACTCGGGTGCTGCGGTCAGAGCTGTGGCTTTTGTTCGTCCGTGGTCTGGGGTTTGTCCTGCGGCTCCGGTTTCTCGGAGATCTTGCGGAACTCGACCAGGGCCTTGCCGACGTTGCGGGTCAGGTCGGGGAGTTTGTTCGCGCCGAAGACGAGCACGACGATGACGAGCAGCACGATCCACTCGCCGCCCTCGGGCAGCGCCAGCAGTGAAGCCATGACGATCCTTCTTTCCAGGTGTCCCCCACCACGGTACTTCGGGCCGAACGTAGGGTTGTCGCGTGACCCTTCCTGAGCTGTTCGGCGCCGCGGTACGACGGGACGGCGCCAACCCGTTCCTGACCTATTACGACGACGTCACCGGCGAGCGGATCGAGCTCAGCGCGGTCACCACCGCGAACTGGGTGGCGAAGACGGCCAACCTGCTCGCCGACGAGTACGACCTGGAAGCGGGCGAGACTGTCGCGATCGGGCTGCCGCCGCACTGGCTCGGGGTCGTCTGGGCGCTGTCGACCTGGTCGGTCGGCGCCGCCGTCACCACCGGCGTCGGCACGCTCGCCATCACCGGGCCCGACTTCGCGATCCGCGGGTCGCGCGAGACGGTGGCGTCGGCGCTGCTCCCGCTGGGTGGACGGTTCCGGGAGCCTTTGCCGGCGGGGATCCACGATTACGGGGCCGAGGTCTACAACCATCCGGACCTTTTCGTGCCTTTCGATCCGCCGCGCGGTGGGAGTACGGCGTACGACGAGTTGACCCACGACGAACTGATCGCCGCGGCGGAACCCATCTCCGACCGCGTACTCACCACGACCTCCCTCGTCGCGCCGGCCGGCATCGGGACGCTGATCGGCGTGATCGCCGGCGGCGGCTCGATCGTGCTCTGCCGCAACCTCGACGCCGCCAAGCTCGACCGGCGGATCTCGGACGAGAAGGTCGACCGCGTACTGGAGGGGTTCTAGATGTTGCGTTTCGAGGGGAAGGTCGCCCTTGTCACGGCGGGGGCGCAGGGGATCGGCGAGGCGGTCGCGCGGCGGATCGCGGCTGAGGGTGGCTCGGTGGTGGTCACCGATCTCCAGGAGGACAGGATCAAGGCGCTCGCTGCGGAGCTGGGTGACGCGCTCGCCGTCCGTCTTGATGTGACCGTGCGGGACGAGGTCGACGCGGCCGTTGCGGCGGCTGTCGAGCGGTTCGGGCGGCTCGACGTACTGGTCAACAATGCGGGCGGGTGCATCGTCAGTACGGTCCCCGAGGACACGAGCGATTCGGAGTGGCACCGGCAGCTCGACCTCACGCTGGTCGGCGCGGCGCGCTGCATCCAGGCGTCGCTGCCGCACCTCGTGCAGACGCGCGGCAACGTCGTGACGATCAGCTCGGTGAACGGGCTCGCCGCCTTCGGCAACCTCGAGTACGCCGCCGCGAAGGCCGGCCAGATCGCCATGACCCAGAACTTCGCCGCCCGCTACGGCGGCATGGGCGTCCGCTTCAACGTCGTCGCCCCCGGCACCATCAACACCCCGAACTGGGACAACCAGCCGGACACCCTGGAGAAGTTCAAAGCCCTCTACCCGCTTGGCCGGGTGGGCCAACCCGAGGACATCGCCGCCGCCGTAGCCTTCCTGGCCTCCGACGACGCCTCCTGGATCACCGGCCACACCCTCCCCGTAGAAGGCGGCGTCCTCACCGGCCCCGGCCTACTGGACCTGACCCCCACCGGGCCCTTCCGCAAGGACTACTGATCTCTTAGCCAGCCGTAGATCTCCTCATACGTCGCCGGCCCGGGCAGATGCCCGCCCTCGAACACATGCCCCTGTATGCCGGGAATGTGCTCGAGGAGGTACTCGGCGTCCGACGACGGCACGTTGGTGTCGCTCGTCCCACGCCACAACCCCACCGGCACCCTGATATCCGACAGCTCGAACCCCCACGGCCGCGCGAGCGCGAAACTGTCGTCAACCCACCCGTCCATCCCCTCGACGAAGGTCGCCCGCAACCGCGCCATCGCGTCCGGATCATCCCGCGCCGCCCCCTCCCCACCAGGCAACTCGGGCCCACCCTCCTCGACCAACCCCATGATCTCCGCGGCCACCGCAGCAACCTGCGCCCGCAGCTCCGCCTCCCCAGGCACAGCCTTCGTCGAATCCGCCGGCTTGACGCCCGAGATCACCACACAAGAACTGACCCGATCCCCCATCAACGCCGCACAAGCCAACGCATGCGGCGCCCCACCCGAGCCCCCGCTCACCGCAAACCGCTCCCACCCCTGAGCATCCACCAACGCCCGCACATCCTCCACCGCGTCGGCGACGGTCCGCCCCGGCCGCCGCGTAGACCCGCCATACCCAGGCCGGTCATAAACCAAGTACCTGAACCCACTCCCGCGCATCGACTCAGCCAACGCCGGCCACTTCCACCGACTACTAGGCACCCCGTTCTGCGACACCACCGGATACCCGCCGTCCGGCCCATAAATGCAGTACCGAAGCACCGCCCCATCCGACCGAACCACCTCAAACGTCTCCGCATCAGCCACACCCCATCCAACCCCACCCCAGGCCCAACAGCCGCTCCGAACGAGCGTCGTGTCTAGATTCTGGGTGGCCAGGTGAGGGCGGCGAGCCAGGCGAGGGTTGCGCGGTATGCGAGCCTCAGTTCGGCGACGGTCGGCTCCTCGGTGAGCCGTGGTTCCATGCTCTCGAACTCGGTGCGGACGGCCGGTGACAGCGCGTCCCGGAGACGGAGCCGGGCCTGTTCCAGCAGCAGTCCGGCGCGGCGGCGGGCCGGCGCGGCGGCGGGCCGGCGCGTCGAGGTCTTCGCGGCCGAGTTCGCGTCCCACATCGATCAGCATCTCGAACAGCCGGCTGAACAGCACCGGGTCGATCACGTCGGACGCCCTCGGCGATCGCCGGGTTCGCTCGGCCGCTGTCGTCATCGTTCCTCCCGCGGTGGGCATTTTCGAGGTCAGAACGGCAGCACGCGCCCGGACGGCGTGCGCAGATCCAGCCTCGTGGGACGCCGCGGCCGCGGTGGGCGCTGGATCCTCACCTGAGTGCGTTTCATGACCTGCTCCTCTCCGCTCCGCGGCTCAGGCGTTGCCTCATCCGCTCGATGCTGCTCAGCCTGCCGACTCGGAGCTGCCCGGGGGCAGGTACAGAAGTCCCCACTTCCCGGGACTGAAGGTTGCTCAGCATGTGGACGATTACCGGGGGTCAATGTCTAGTGACGTTATCGTCTTTCGTACGAGGGCGGTCCGTCAGCGGCGGCCCGGGGAGCCAGGAGCTGCTATGAGCGAGTGTTGTTGCCGCCAGCGCCTGTTGTGAGCTGAAAACCCTTACCCACAAGGCGTGCCGATCGTTCCGCAGAGAAGAAGGCGGAGTCGATGGGCTGCGCCGTCGTACCCGAGAACAGGACCGTCATGAGCCAGAACACCCCCAGCTGGTCTTTCGAGACCCGGCAGATCCACGCCGGCCAGACGTCCGACGCGACGACCAACGCGCGGGCGCTGCCGATCTACCAGACCACGTCGTACACCTTCGACAGCACCGATCACGCCGCGAGCCTGTTCGGGCTGCAGGAGTTCGGCAACATCTACACCCGGATCCAGAACCCGACCCAGGACGCCGTCGAGCAGCGGATCGCCAGCCTGGAAGGCGGTACGGCCGCGCTCCTGGTGAGCTCCGGCCAGGCCGCGACCTCGCTCGCGCTGCTCAACGTCGCCGAGGCCGACGATCACGTGGTCAGCAGCCCGAGCCTGTACGGCGGGACGTACAACCTGTTTCACTACACGTTCCCCAAGCTCGGCATCGAGGTCAGCTTCGTCGAGGACCCGAGCGACCTGGAGTCGTGGAAGGCCGCGATCAAGCCGAACACGAAGGCGTTCTTCGGCGAGACGATCGCCAATCCGAAGAGCGAGATCTTCGACATCGAGGGCATCGCGGGCGTCGCGCACGAGTTCGGCGTACCGCTGATCGTCGACAACACCGTCGCCAGCCCGTACGTGCTGCGCCCGCTGGAGCACGGCGCCGACGTCGTCGTGCACTCGGCGACGAAGTACCTGGGCGGGCACGGTACGGCGATCGCCGGCGTCATCGTCGACTCCGGCAAGTTCGACTACGCGCAGAACCCGGAGCGGTTCCCCGGCTTCAACCAGCCCGACGACAGCTACCACGGGCTCACCTACGCGACCGCGCTCGGCGTCGGCTCGGACCTCGGCAACCTCGCGTACATCCTCAAGGCGCGGGTCCAGTGGCTGCGTGACCTCGGTACTGCGGTGTCGCCGTTCAACGCGTTCCTCATCGCCCAGGGCCTGGAAACCCTGTCGCTGCGGATCGAGCGTCACCTCGACAACGCGCTCAAGGTCGCCCAGTGGCTCGAAGCGCGCGACGAGGTCGACAGCGTCGCCTATGCCAGCCTTCCCTCCAGCCAGTACTACGAGTTGGCGCAGAAATACACACCCCGCGGAGCCGGCGCCGTCGTCGCGTTCGAGATCAAGGGTGGCGTCGACGCGGGCAAGCGATTCGTCGACGCCTTGCAGCTGCACAGCCATGTGGCCAACATCGGCGACGTCCGCTCACTCGTCATCCACCCCGCGTCGACGACGCACAGCCAGCTCTCCGCCGAGGACCAGCTCGCCTCCGGCGTGACGCCCGGCCTGGTCCGGCTCGCCGTCGGCCTCGAACACATCGACGACATCCTCGCCGACCTAGAGGTCGGCTTCGCCGCGGCCAAGTCGGTCTGAGCACCCCCGATGACTCAGGATCGCCCGCCTGCCTCACCAGTCGATGCCCGGGGGCGGGACATCGATGACGAGGTTTTCCACGTACCAGGTCAGGTGGCCGGTACGTGGAGGGCGGGCGATCCTGACCGCGTTGGAGGCGGTTGGCGGCCGGGAGATCCGGTGGCCGGGCGGCAGTTCGCGAAGATCGGTGACTTGAGGCTGGAGTCCGGAGAAGAGCTGCCCGGAGTAGTGGTTGCTTATGAGACCTGGGGTCGGCTGAACGCGGCCCGGGACAATGCCGTCCTGATCTGTCATGCCCTGACCGGGGACGCACATGTGGTCGGCCCGGCCGGCCCGGGGCAACTGACCTCGGGCTGGTGGGACGGCTTGATCGGCACCGGCCGGTACGTCGATCCCGCCGACTGGTACGTCGTCGCCGCGAACGTACTAGGTGGTTGCCAAGGCACCACCGGCCCGTCGTCGACAGCACCCGATGGCAACCACTGGGGCAGCCGATTCCCCGCCATCACGATCAGAGACCAGGTAGCAGCCGAAGCAGCCCTCGCCACCCAGCTCAACATCGACAGGTGGGCAGCAGTGATCGGCGGCTCGATGGGCGGCATGCGCGCCCTCGAATGGCCACTCCTCCACCCCCAAAGAGTCAACACAGCAATCGTCCTGGCCTCGACCGGCTACGCATCAGCCGAGCAGATCGCCTGGTGCTCACCCCAACTCGCCGCGATCGAGTCAGACCCCACCTGGAACCAAGGCGACTACTACGACACCAACAACGCACCCACCACCGGCCTGGGCATCGCGAGAAGAATCGCCCACGTCACCTACCGCAGCGAGTACGAGCTGGCCACCCGTTTCGGCCGCAACCCGCAAGGCGACGGCCGGTTCGCCATCGAGTCCTATCTCGACCATCACGCCGGCAAGCTGGCCAAACGATTCGACCCCGGCTCCTACGTGACACTCACCCGAGCAATGAACACCCACGACATCGGCCGCGACCGCGGCGGACTCACAAACGCCTTGCAAGGCTTGCAATCCCGCCTGGTAGTCGCCGCCGTAGACTCCGACCGCCTCTACCCCAGCAGGCTCTCCACAGAGCTCATCGACGCCAGCAACGACGCCGGCCCACTCCACCTGATCAAGTCTCCGTACGGCCACGACGGCTTCCTGATCGAGCTAGACCAGGTCGGCGCTCTGATCACGGAGACGCTCAACAGCCGCTAGCGCGTACTTCTCCTCCAGCAGGTTCCCAAAGGTCCGCCAGTCCGCCGCGACCTTTCCAAACCCCGCGATCGCCGCACCGGTATCACCCCGGTACTCCGCCAGCAGCGCGGCCGCCGTCGCCAGCGAATACTCCCGCATCGGCAACAACGGCACAATCAACCCAGCAACCCGCTCGGCCAGCTCAGGCAGATCCACCGCCAGCCCAGCCCGCACAAAGGTCGGCAACCGGGCAGCAAACTCATGGCTCCCAGTCAGCACCTCCAACCCAAGCAACCGCTCCAGAACTTCCTGTACGCCGGCCCGATCCCCATCAGCAGCCCGAGCCGTGGCCGCCGGCGCCCCACCGATCGCCTGGAAGTCCGGCCAATCGGTCTCGATCCCCAACCGATAAGCCTCTTCTGCCGAGGCACGTGCCCCGGCGACACCCAGCTCGAGCTCAGCACGGGAGAGCGCAGCGAGCACCTCGATCCGCCGCAACGTGATGAAGGCCGGCCCCGGATCATCCAGTTGCGCACGGCAAGCAGCGATGACCTCCTCGGTCTGCCCCAGCTCCATCATCAGCTCGAGCACCGTGCAACTGAGCTGCTGCCGCAACTCCGCCAGCCGTCGCCGCTGAGTGAACTCCTCGGTCTCCTTCAGCGTCTCCAGCGCCGCCCGAGGCCCTTCGATCTGCCAGACCACGAACCCGTAGTTCAGCCAGGTCACCGCCGCGTCGCGAGCCTTCCCCTGGTCGAGCAGCGCACTCAACGCGTCCTTCATGTCGACGACACCGCCGGTATCACCGTTGCCGACCCGCGACAGCCCGCGCGCCTCCAACGCCCGCTGCGGTACGCCGTACCCCAACTCCTCAGCCATCCGCAGCGACCGATTGGCCGCCGCGATCGCCTCGTTGCGCCGACTGGCAACCGTCAGAATGACCGCCTGCCCCGCCAGCGCACCGACCAGATCCTCACTCGGCCCCAGGCTCTCGAAGATCGACACCACCCGGTCGATCGTCGCCAGGCTCTCTTCCATACTGCTCATCGCGTACGTCGACGCCCGCAGCGCCCGAGCCACGCCGACAAGGTCGCCAACGGCATCGAACCCGGCAACAGCCGACCGGTACGCCGCCAGCGCATCGTCCAGCCGCCCGGTCAAGAACGCCGCCCAACCCCACCGAGCCAGCACCTCAGGCCGGTCGGGATCGCCCTCCGGCGTCAACCCCAGCGCCTGGTCGAGCAGCTCCATCGCCTCGGTCGCATCCAGGTTCATCGCCTGCTCGGCCGCCCGCCGCAGATACCCGCGCGCACGAGGCGCCAGCTGCTCCACCAGCTCGAGATCCCCAACGGCATCGGCGAGCTGCAACGCGGTACCAAGGTGATGAGCGATGACACTGGTCGTATCGCCTTGCCCAGCACTGCATTGCGACTCGAGCCAGTCCGCGGCTGCAACATGCCTGGCCGACCGAGCTGCTCGCGGCACCTGGCTGTACGCGACATCGCGAGTCAGCGAATGCCAGAAGCTGTACTCCCGCTGCCCCTCCAACGACGACTGCCGGATCGGCCGGACCAACTCCTTACGCGCCAGCTCCTGCAGTTCCTGTACTACGTCCGCCGGCTCGCGATCCACGAGCGCCGCAACGGCCTCGGCCCAGAAGACGCGACCGATCACCGCCGCGTTCGCCAGCAGCGCCTTGCGATCCGGCTCGAGCGTGTCCAGCCGAGCGGCGATGATCGAGGTGATCCCGGACGGTAGCGCGACCGAACCGGGACCCAGCTCGTTGACCATCCGCGCGAGTTCCTCGGCGTACAAGGGGTTCCCGTCAGCGCGGCCGACCAGATCGGCTCTGGTCCGCGGCGGGAGTCGGTCGCCGGTCAGGAGCTCGCCGAAGAGCTGGTCGGTCTCGGAGCCGGACAGTGGCGCGAGGCCGATCATCCAGGCGTTCTGCTGACCACGGGTCCAGTGCGCACCACGTTCGAGGAGCTCGGGGCGGGCGGTGATGACGACGAGGAGTGGCAGTTCCTTCACCCACTCGACGAGGTGGTCGACGAACGCCAGCAGTGCGTCGCGGGCCCAGTGCAGGTCTTCCAGCACCAGCACGGTCGGGTACGACTCGGCGAAGCTCTCCAGCAACTCCCGCCAGGCGGCGAACGACTCCTCCTGCGCCACCGCGGCCGGTTTGCCGTCGGCCTCGGCGCCGACGAGCGGGCGCACCCGGGCCCGCAACCAGGAACGGTCGGCCTCGGGCAGGATCTCTTCGAGCTTCTCGGCAGCCCGCGCGGGCGGGTCGCTTTCGCGGATACCGGCCTGGGCCTTGACGATCTCCGCGATCGGCCAGAACGGGCCTTCGCCGTACGGGAGGCAGCGGCCTTCGCGCCAGATGATCATGTCGTCGAGCTTGTCCAGCTCCGCGCCGAGCTCGGCGACCAGGCGGGACTTGCCGATGCCCGGTTCGCCCAGCAAGGTGACGAACTGGGGCGACCGCTCGGCGACGGCCTTGTCGAACGCCATCCGGAGCAGGGAGAGATCGCGTTGCCGGCCGACCATCGGCGTGGTGAGGTCGCGGATCACATCGGCGCCGACGCGGGCGCGGGCTTCGCCGGCCTGCCAGCGTTGCAGTGGACGGCGAATCCCTTTGGCTGCAACGGGTTCCAGGGGTTGGTACTCGAAGACCCGGCTGGTTGCCGCGTACGTCGCAGCGCCGACGACGACCGCGCCGATCGGGGCAGACGTCTGCAACCTGGCGGCCGTGTTGACCACCAGGCCGGTCACGAACGGCTCGCCCAGCTCCGGCCTGGCGTTGATCTCCACCAGCGCCTCGCCGGTCTCGATGCCGATCCGGACCTGAAGGGTGCCCCCGGCAAGCTCGTCGAGGATCGCCAGGCCGGCCCGGACCGCCCGCTCGGCGTCGTCCTCGCGGGACAGCGGCGCCCCGAAGACCGCCAGGATCGCGTCGCCGGCGAACTTCTCGACCGTACCGCCGAACCGCTCGACCGTGGTCTTGAGGGTTCGGTGGTACGGCGTCAGCCAGCGCCGGACGTCCTCCGGATCAGCCGCCTCGGCCGCGGCGGTGAACCCGACCAGGTCGCAGAACAGCACCGAGACGACCTTGCGCTCCTCCGCCGGCGGCATGAGGCGCTTGGTCAGCCCTGCTCGAGCAAGCGGACGCGCGCGGCCAGTGCCTTGAGCAGCGCCTCGGCGACGTCCGCGTTCTCCCGGACGACCGGCGCGAAGGCCAGCGAGGACAGCGCGAAGGTGGTCAGCCCGTCCGGACCGGCCACCACGGTCGCCGACCGCGGCTTCCCGTCGACCAGGGAGATCTCACCGAAGTAGTCGCCCGGGCCGAGCGGCGCGCGGTCCACCCCGTTGACCGAGACCTCGGCGGAGCCCTCCAGGACGACCTGCAGGCCGGCGTCGTCGCTGCCCTGCTCGGTCGCGTGGGCGCCCGGGTTGATGGACAGCGTGGAGCCGCGGCTGATCAGGTCGGACAGGGTCTCCTTGGACAGCCCCGCGAAGAGGTCGACCTTCGCCAGGAAACTCGGCAGGCTCTCGTGACTCATGGACCGCACCCCTCGATCGGTGTCCGCCAGTCGGACAACAGTGGAACTGCGGCACAGGCTACAACCGCGAAGGACCGCCCGACCATGATTTCCTGGCCGGGCGCTTCGAGCCCGCTGCGGCACGCTCAGCGGGGGTCGATCGGCGGGGGTCGATCGGCGTCAGGGCTTCGGCCAGGCTTCCCAGGCGGTGGCGAACATCTGGTCGACGGTGTAGGTGTTCTTCCAGCCCAGGTCGCGGGCGGCCAGCTCGCCCGAAGCGACCACGCGGGAGGGGTCGCCGGGGCGGCGGGGGCCTTCGGTGGGGGTGAAGTCGATGCCGGTCACCCTGCGCGCCGCGTCCATGATCTGGCGTACGGAGGTACCGGTGCCGCTGCCGAGGTTGTAGACGGGCTCGAGGGTCTTGCCGTCGTCGAGGATCCGCGCGGCGGCGACATGCGCCCGGGCCAGATCGGCGACGTGCACGTAGTCCTTGACCGAGGTGCCGTCCGGGGTCGGGTGGTCGGTGCCGTAGATCTGCGGGACCTTGCCCTGGGTGAGCAGGTTGCAGACGATCGGGAACAGGTTGTACGGGCTGGCGTCGTAGACCTTGGGGTCGCCGGAGCCGACCACGTTGAAGTAGCGCAGCGCCGTGTGGTTGAGGGTGACGGCCTTGGCCTGGTCCTTGAGCAGCCACTCTCCGATCAGCTTCGATTCGCCGTACGGGCTCTGCGGGTCCGGCGCGGTCGCCTCGGTCACTACCTCGTCCTTCGGCGTGCCGTAGACGCCCGCGCTGGAGGAGAAGACGATGTTGCCGACGCCCTGCTCGGCCATCGCCTCGAGCAGGCTGACCATGGCGGTCACGTTCTGCGTGTAGGTGTGCATCGGGCGCTCGACCGAGACGCCGGCGTACTTGAAACCGCCGAGGTGGACGACACCGCTGACTCCTTCGAGCGCGCGCCGGGTGGCGTCGCCGTCGAGCAGGCTGGCGTGCGTGAACGGTACGCCGTCGAGCAGGAACTCAGCCTTGCCGCTGGACAGGTCGTCGATCACCGCGACGTCGATCCCGTCCGCCCTGAAGGCGCGCACGACGTGCGATCCGATGTATCCGGCCCCGCCAGTCACCAGCCATGTCATATCCCGATGCTCCCATCCGCTGCGTGGTCTTCTCAGTGTCATTTAACCACACAAACACCCACGTTTAAACATAATCGACCATCTGTGGATGAAGCAGCCTCGTTTGCGGTGGGACCCGCCTAGGATGCGCGGATGATCGGACTCGTCCTCGCCGCCGGTACCGGCCGCCGCCTGCGCCCGTACACGGACACGTTGCCCAAGGCACTCGTCCCGATCTCGCCGGAGACGACCGTGCTGGACCTGACGCTGGCCAACTACGCGGCGGTCGGGATCACGGACGTGGCGATCGTGGTGGGGTATGCGGCGGCGGCGATCGAGTCGCGGGTTGCCGGGTTCGAGGAGCGGTACGGCGTACAGCTCGAGCTGGTCTTCAACGACAAGGCTGAGACGTGGAACAACGCGTACTCGTTGTGGTGTGCGCGGGACCTGCTTTCCAGTGGCGTGATGCTGGCGAACGGGGACACCGTGCATCCCGTGTCGGTGCAGCAGGCGTTGCTCTCCGCTCGCGGTGGGGATCGCTCGATCATTCTCGCACTGGACACCGAGAAGTCGCTGGCCGACGAGGAGATGAAGGTGATCTGCTCGGCGTCGGGTGGGGTCGAGCGGATCACCAAGCTGATGGATCCTGCTTCGGCGACCGGTGAGTACATCGGGGTGACGTTGCTCGAGCCGTCGGCTGCCGTTGTGCTGGCGGACGCGTTGAAGGCGACCTGGGAGCGGGATCCGAACCTGTATTACGAGGACGGGTACCAGCTGCTGGTCGATCAGGGGCATCGGATCGACGTCGCGGGGATCGGGACGGTCGACTGGGTCGAGATCGACAATCATGACGATCTCGCGAAGGCTCGGCGCATTCTCGGGTTCGGCTAGCGTTCATGCCTTTGCTCGCGCGGATGATTCCGGCGCCCTTGGTGGTCGACGTACGGCGCGGGGCGCTGGCTGAGCTCGGGGCGATCCTGGCCGACCAGCGGATCTCGACGTCGGGGCGGGTCGCCATCGCGGTCGGGTCGACGTACGGGCCGATCGTGCAGTCGACCTTCCGGGACGGGCTGGCGGGGGCCGACTGGTTCACCGTTGACGGCGGGACGATCAACACGGCGATCAAGCTGGTCGAGCAGATCCGGCGGGAGCGGTACGACGCTGTCGTCGGGATCGGCGGCGGGACGGTGCTTGACGTCACCAAGTTCGCGGCGGCGCGGCTCGGGCTGCCGATGGTTGCCGTGGCCACCAATCTCGCGCATGACGGGATCGCGTCGCCGATCAGCACCTTGGACAACGACGCCGGGCGCGGTTCGTACGGCGTACCGGCACCGCTGGCCGTCTTGGTCGATCTCGACCTGATCGCTGCCGCGCCGGTGCGGTCGGTGCGCTCGGGGATCGGCGAGATCGTCTCGAACCTGTCGGCGATCGCCGATTGGCAGGCCGCGCATGCGTTGCGGGGCGAGGAGATCGACGGGCTGGCGGTCTCGCTGGCACGCACCGCGGCCGAGGCGGTGATGAACCATCCTGGTTCCGTCTCCGGCGATGCCTTTCTGGCCGTACTGGCCGAGGGTCTGATCCTGTCGGGGATCTCCATGGTCGTGGCGGGGACCTCGCGGCCGTCGTCGGGGGCGTGCCATGAGATCTCGCATGCCATCGACCTGCTGCATCCCTCGCGGCGTGCGTTTCATGGCGAGCAGGTCGGGGTCGGGGCAGCCTTCGCCTGGTTCTTGCGCGGGGACTCATCAGCCTTCGACGCAACCGTCCGCTGCCTGCACCGCCACGGCCTGCCGGTACGCCCGTCGGACCTCGGCTTCACTCTGGAGGAGTTCGAGGCCGTGGTCGGCTACGCACCCCAAACCCGCCCCGGCCGCTTCACCGTCCTCGAAGAATCCGCATTGACCCCATCCCGGATCACGGCGAAAGTAAACGCGTTCGACGCCCGAATCACCGCCGTCCTGGAGTCCCGGTGATCACCGCCGGCTGGGAGTCCCCGTGACGATCGCCCGCCACGCTTCGGAGGAGCCCATGACCGCCGCCCGCATCGTCGCCCCGGAGGACCTGTGACCGTCGATCGCCACCTCGACTGGCCGAACTGCCACAACGCCCGGGACCTCGGTGGACTGCCCACGGCGGATGGCGGGTCGATCCGGGTCGGCGCATTGATCCGCTCCGACTGCCTTCAGTTCTTGTCCGACGAGGGGGTCGCGGCGGTTCGTAGTACCGGCGTGAGCCGCATCATCGACCTGCGTTCCCGCGGCGAGGTGTCGACCTTCCCGACCCCGTTCACCCAGGATCCGATCGCCCTCCACATCCCACTCTCGGACCCGGCCGACCCTCAGGACCACAACACCATCGTCGGCGCCTGCATCGAGATGCTCGAGCTCCACTCCGACAGTTTCGCCGCCGCTCTCCGCGCCATCACCGAAGCCCCCGAAGGCGCCATAGTAGTCCACTGCTACGGCGGCAAAGACCGCACCGGCGTACTGGTAGCCCTGGCCCTGATCGTCGCCGGCGTCCCCGAGCCGGAAATCATCGCCGACTACGCCCTCACCAAAACCCGCCTGGCAGGCATGCTCGCCGAACAACTCGCCGCCGAACCGGACGAGTCCCTCCACCCCGAGATGATCGAGTACCGAGACACCCGCCCCGAATCCCTCACCGCCATCCTCCGCCACCTCGACACCACCTACGGCGGCCCACTCCCGTACCTGCAACAAGCAGGCCTGACCCCCGCCGACCTCACCGCCCTCCGCGCCCGCCTGACCGAATAGCCCCGCTCTGCAGAACTCGATCTGCGTCGAGGTCTTGCACTCGGCGGGGTGGGGATTTACCTTCAGCTAATCGTTAGGAAGGTTTCCTAACGATCGAGCACTTGCAGGTCCTTTCCCCCACCGCCCGGAGGACGCTGATGTCGTATCTGACTCGAGGGTTGACTGCTGCCGCGGTCGCCACCTCACTTCTCTTCGCCATACCCATGGTGGCCAGCTCGGCGTCGACCGATGCAGTGGCCGCTGACACCTTGCTCTCGCAGGGAAAGCCCGCCACCGCGTCGTCGGTCGAGGGCACCGGATTCGAGGCCTCGAAGGCCGTCGACGGTAGCGCCAGTTCTCGCTGGGCCAGCGTCGAGGGCCACGATCCCGAGTGGATCCGGGTCGACCTCGGCGCCACCGCGACCATCTCGCGGGTCAAGTTGAGCTGGGAGGCCGCGTACGGGAAGTCGTACAAGATCCAGACCTCGGCCGACGGCTCGACGGGCTGGACCGACGTCTTCTCGACCACGACCGGCAACGGCGCGACCGACGACCTGACGCTGTCGGGTAGCGGCCGGTACGTTCGCGTCTACGGCACTGCGCGCGGTACGGCGTACGGATACTCGCTCTTCGAGTTCGAGGTGTACGGCTCGATCGGTGGCGGTGGTGGCGACACGACACCGCCCAGTACGCCGACCGGCCTCGCCGCGACCGGTACCACCTCGAGCAGCGTTTCCCTTGCCTGGAACGCATCCACGGACAACGTGGGCGTCACCGGATACGTCATCTCCCGCAACGGCACGGAGGTCGCGACCGTCTCCGGTACCAGCTACACCGACACCGGTCGTACCGCCTCGACCTCCTACACGTACACGGTCAAGGCACGCGACGCGGCCGGCAACACGTCCGGGGCGAGTAACACGGTCACCGCGACCACGCAGGCCGGTGGTGGCGGCGGACCGGCCGTTCCGTTCGGCAGTCACACGATCCCCTACGCGGCTGGGATGCTGACGCCGTCGGGCAGCCAGTCGGCGCTCGACCAGAAGGTGATCGACTACTACACCCAGTGGAAGTCGGCGTTCGTCAAGCAGAACTGCGGCAACGGCTGGTACCAGATCATCTCCCCCGACGCCGATCACCCGTACGTCGCTGAGGCGCAGGGCTACGGCATGGTCGTCACCGCGACCATGGCCGGCGCCGACCCGGCCGCGAAGACGATCTTCGACGGCTTGGTCAAGTACATGCTCGCCCACCCCTCGGTGAACAACGCCGACCTGCTGGCCGCCGAGCAGGACACCTCGTGCAAGAGCGTCAACGGCTCCGACAGCGCGACCGACGGCGACATGGACGTCGCCTACGGCCTGCTGCTGGCCGACCGGCAATGGGGCAGCGCCGGCACGTACAACTACAAGCAGCTCGCGATCAAGCACATCAACGCGATCAAGGCGAGCGAGATCAACCCGAACACCAACCTGCTCACCTTCGGCGACTGGAGCACCTCGGGCGACTCGACGTACAACATGTCCCGTACGTCGGACTGGATGATCGACCACTTCCGCGCCTTCCGGGCCGCCACCGGCAACTCGGTCTGGGACACCATCCGCACCAAGCACCAGACCGTCACCGCCAACCTGCAATCCGGGTATGCCCCGAACACCGGCCTACTCCCCGACTTCGTGATCAACACCAACACCACCCCGAAGCCGGCCGCCGGCCAGGTCCTCGAAGACCCGAACGACGGCCAGTTCTGGTGGAACGCCTGCCGCGACCCGTGGCGCATCGGCGCCGACGCCGTCACCAGCGGCGACAGCGCTTCGCTGGCCGCCGCCCGCAAGCTCAACACCTGGATCAAGTCCAAGACCGGTGGCAACGCCAACAGCATCGCCACCGGCTACAAGCTGAACGGCACCGCGATCGACACCAGCAGTGACGCCGCCTTCTTCGCCCCCTTCGCCGTCACCGCCATGACCGACTCTGGTAGCCAGGCCTGGCTCGACGCCATCTGGAACAAGATGCTGGCGACCCCGATCGCCACCAACAGCTACTACGCCGCAAGCATCCAACTCCAGGTGATGATCACCGTCACCCACAACCACTGGGTCCCGTAACCCCTACCTGGTACGCCGGAGCGCCCGCCGACTCGTTCGGTGGGCGCTCCGTCGCATGTACCCGCTGCCTGCGACAGCCGGCCCTCACGCCTTCGCCCCACCACGCGGACGGCCACCCCTCCCCGGCCCCGGGCTTGGGGAGGATTTTCCTGGTGATCGAGGAGCCTTTTCGCCCGCATCGGGGGCAGGATCCTCCCCAACCTCCATCGCCGGGGCTCCCGGCAGCCGGGCGGCCGCTCGGTGCTTGACGCTCGAAGCTTGGCGTGTGGGGGAGTCAGTCGGCTGAGGGGTCGGGGTTGTGGGGTGGGTCTACGTCGGGGTGGTTGAAGGTGACGTCGATTGTTTCCGTTGATTTGTGGCGTTGCGCCTGGGCGTACATCGCGTATGCCCGGTGATCGGCCGGGGTCAGGTTGACGGCCGAGTCCGTGAAGAGCGCAAGGAGGGAGCGCGGGTACAGGCGATGGACGATGACCGAGTTGAGTTCGGCGCCGATGACGGCGATGACGGATGCCGCGTAGATGAGGCCGATCAGGCCGAGGGTCAGGGCGAAGACGCTGTTCACCTCGCTGGCCTTGGCGAGGACGTCGTCGACGTAGATGCCGCCGAGGCGTTCGAGCAGGTGCCAGCCGACTGCGGTGAAGAACGCCCCGGGAACGATCTGGCGGAGCGGCGGCCGCGGCCGGGCGCCGGGGCGCAGTACCAGCGTCAGCATGGCTGTCAGGACCAGGACCGAGCCGATCGAGACCAGCCACCCCATGCCTTCCGCGACACCGCCCGGAAGCGGCGCCTTGCCTGAGGCCAGCACGGTGAGCGTCGCGAAACTGAGTACCGTCAGACCGGCCAGCGCGAGCAGCGCGCCGGACCGGAGCCGCCCGCGGAACGGATCTGGCCGGCCGTTGCGGGGAACTCCCCACGTCACGTTGACAGCGTTCTGTACTGCCTGCCCGAGCCCGATGATGCCGTACAGCGCCGCCAGCGTTCCGACGACTACCGCCGCCGTACTCCCCTGCAGCCCCTGCGGCGTCGCCAACTGAGTCCCCACGATCGGGAACTCCTTGAGCGCCGACTGCAACACGGCGTGCTGCAGATCCTCGTTCCCCTGCAGCACGAACCCGAGCACCGACGACGAGATCAGCAGCATCGGGAAGATCGCCGCGAACGCGTAGTACGTGACGATCACCGCGAGATAACTGCCCTGGTCATCGAAGAACTTGTAGATCACAGCCAACGGAAACCCCAGCACGCGCCGCTTCCGCTGCACGGAATCGACCCGCCCCGCCATCCCATTCACCCCCCAACGGTACGGCCCCGGTCAGGCATCGACCTTGAAGGGGTCGTGTTCGGACAGCAGCTTGTCGAGGCGGGCCTGGTCCACCCGGTTGGTGACTTCCGACAGCTCCTGGCGGTCGCGGACCACCTTGCAGAGCGTGACGGTCGACGTGACGAGGTACAGGAGGCCGAGCGCCAGGAAGGCGCGGATCCAGCCGGCGGCGGGGAGGTACACGATGGCGATCGTCATGGCGGTCATCGAGAGGGCGAACGAGAGGATCGCCTGGAGGTAGAACGCTGAGGTCTGCGAGGGCTGGATCGGTTTCGTCATGCGCTTATCGTCGGCGCGGGCGTGGGGCCGGCGCATGAGAGGAACTACTCAAGGCGACGGCTGCCGACCTGGCCCGCCCGTCGTCACAAGCCGGCGGCGGCTCGCATCGCGTAGTACACCTCGGTGTTGTCCTGGACCCGGCCCAAGCGATCCGAGCCCGGTCCGCTCGCGGTCAATGGAGTGTCGGAGCCGCTGTGGCTGTTGGTGGTCCAGTCGACGGTGAAGCGCAGTTTCGAGCCCGGGATCGGGAACGGGCCGTCCTGACGGGGATCCTTCTCGTCGCTGTCGTAGTTCTCGATGCTCAGACCGCCCGTCTCGTGATCGCCGTTGATGATCACCAGCGTGTCCGGGTGGGTGGCGACGAAGCGCATCACCTCGGCGACCGTACTGTCGAGCGCCCGGCCCGCGTCGATCACTCCATGGGCGTTGTTCTCGTGCGACAGCCCATCGATGCCCTCCTCCTCCAGGAAGAGGAAGAAGCCGCGCGGGTTCTGCGAAAGCACATCCAGCGCCTTACGCGCCATCAGCTGCAACGGCACCCGCGGCGCATAACGGCCGACGCCATCCGGCCCGTAGTCGACCATGTCCTCGTTCGCGAACAGCCCGAGGAGCCGGTCCGAGCGAGAGTTGCGCAGCTCGGTGGCATTGCGGACGTACGTGTACCCCGTACGCTGCGCCTTCTCGACCAGATTGCCGTACGGGCTGCGGCTCTCCTCCTCACCAGGCTTGTCCGGCCACAGCCCGGGGTTGCCTTTCGGGTACCACCAGTCCTCGCCACCCCCGAGCAGCACGTCCGGCCGGCTGTTCTCGATGTACTGCCTGGCAATGTCACTCTGCAGATCACGACTCGGCACATGCGCCGCGAACGCCGCCGGCGACGCGCCGGTCACCTGGGCCGTGGTGACCAGCCCAGTCGACTTCCCGGCCCGCTTCGCCCGCTCCAGAATCGTCTCGACCGGGCGGCCCTTGGAGTCCATACCGACCACGCCGTTGCGGGTCTTGTACCCGGTCGCCAGCGCTGTCGCCGAGGCCGCCGAGTCGGTCACGATCTCTTCCGGGTCCTCCGAGGTGGTGCGCACGAGTCCGGCGACGGGCAGCTTGTTGAGCTCCAGTTCGCCGTACCGGCCCTTGAGCGCGAGCCGGATCAGGTCGCGCTGTCCGAGCCCCATGCCATCGCCCTGGATGTAGATGATGTTCTTCGCGATCCGGTGACTCGTTGCCTCCGGCCCCTTCGGCGTCCGCCCGACGGCCATCGCCGTACTTCCGCCGAGTACCGTCAACGCCACCACCACGGCCAGACCGCGCATATCGTCTCCCAGCTAGATGTGATCAGAACTTGCCGATGGGTACTACAGCACCGGTACTACGTACAGGGCAGCGACCCGGTACGCAGCGCATGGCCGCCGTCGTTGCCGTCGTCGGCCCAGACGGTCTGTTTGCGTCCCGAAGTACAGGTCGACGGCGGGGCGATCGCGAAGCCCTCGTTGTTGTAGTCGGGCATTTGGGCCGGCCGGTCGTAGGTTTCGGCGACGGTGAACTTGCCGGCCGTGATCGACAGTGTCGCGCTGCGCCCTTGGCAGGTGTCGTCGCAGGTCGACCACAGCAGGCCGGTCTCCGGGTCGAACTCGAGGTCCATGATCGCGGCGAACCCGCCCGCGAAGGCGGCCACGCGGGTGAACGATCCGCCGGACCGGTTCAGCGCGTAGGCGTAGACCGCGCCGTTGTCCTCGAGCCCGACGAAGTACAGGCCGGTGCCGTGGTTGGGGTAGGAGCTGGGGTTGTAGGCGGCCTTCGTACGCTCGTCCCGGAAGGCTTTCGCGGTGAGGAACGCGTCCGGGATCCACGAGATCGCTTCGGGACCGCTGTTGGCGTCGACTTCGGGCAGATCGTCGGTGAGGTCCCACTCGGCGGTCGCGTTGAGCGACTTGGCGGTGGACTTCGGGTCGTACCGGAGTACCTTCGCGAGGCTGGTGTCGCTGTCGTCGCCGTCGCGTTCGGTTGCCACCAGCAACCCGTCCGGGGTACGCACAACCCCTTCGGCGTCGGGATCGCCGCTGCCGTCGCGGTAGTTCAGCGTCCGGCCGCCGACCGAGTCGGGCTTCCAGAGGGCGCCGTCGCGGACGAGCCGGTACAACGTACCGGGCCCGTTCTTCGCCGCCCACAAGACGTCCGGGCTCTCGAAGGAGAGGCCGCTGAGATTCTCACCGAACACATTCTTGCCGTCGGCAACGGATACCGCGGACCCGCCGGGCCAGGCGGACCGGCTCGCAGCGCCGGACGGCGCGGACACCAGGGATGAGATCAGCACCGCGACAACTGCGGTGGAGATGGCGGTACGACGAAACGGGGACATGTCGCGCTCCTTCCGGCCTACGGGGGCGGGGCTCGGTGAACAGCAACGAAACTATTAGGAAACTTTACTAACAGAATCTGACTGTAGCGATCCGGCCTTCGGGTGGCAACCGTCTGGGCGGTGCGGATCCGCTGTGCGCGGACATAAGAAACCCAGGTCACCGAAGCGACCTGGGCTCTTGGGGCGTGCTGGAGGTCTTAGTTCTTGACCTCGCGGAGGCGGCCGGTCTCCACCTCGTAGACGAAGCCGCGGACCGAGTCCTTGACGGGGATGAAGGGGTCGGCGGCGATGCGCTGGAGGGACTGGCGGACGTCTTCGTCGAGGTCCGGGAAGGCTTCGGCGGACCAGTCGGGCTTGAGGCCGGTCTCGGCCTGGATGCTCGCCTTGAACTCGTCGTCGGTGAAGGTGAGCATGCCGCAGTCGGTGTGATGGATCAGGATGATTTCCTTGGTGCCGAGCAGACGCTGGCTGATCGCCAGGCTGCGGCGTTCGTCGGCGGTGATCACCCCGCCGGCGTTGCGGATGACGTGCGCGTCGCCCTCACTCAGCCCGAGCAGGCCGTACGGGTTGAGGCGGGCATCCATGCAGCGGGCGTTGGAGTTGGCGTGGGTGTTAGAGGACGGCGGTGGTGGGGTTGCGTTTGCGGGGGACTGAGATGGGGGGTTCGATCAGGGAGGTGTGGAGGGTGCCCCGGGTGGGGATCAGCCACGGGGTTTCCGGGGGCGCGTCGGGGGCGGCTTTCCAGTTGTGGCAGACCTTGGGGACCTTCAGCGGGTAGATGGTGAGGTCGCCGTTGCGGGAGATGTGGAGGCGGAGGAAGCCCTTGTAGTCCTCGATGCTCTGGCCGGCGAAGAGTTCGTTCACGTTGAAGCCGAATCTGCCGGCGATGAGGAGGTACGCGGCGACCAGTTCGGCGTCGATGAAGCCGACGACGACAGGGGTCAGCACGAGGGTGACGAGGACGGTGATCCAGTCGGCCGCGGATTGGCTCAACCGGTACAGGACGGCGGCCCAGGCGACCATCAACGCCAAGTGGGCCAGGGAATGCAGGAAGCCGGCAACCCCGGCCGCAAGACCGCTGCGTTTGAGGCCGAAGCGGGCGAAGAGGACCCCGGCGAAGATCGTGAACACCACACCGAAGAAGGCCGGGGTCCAAGCAGCCATCTCCGCGAAGATGCCGTGCGGCGAGTCAGCAAGGCCGAACTGGACCAGCACGGCGAGGACCGTTTGCAGCCCGGCAGTGAGCCCCCAGAAGCCCGGATTGCGGAAGGGAAGCTTGTAGATCCCCTTCGCCAACCGCGCGGACTCGCGGGCCGTCGGGTACGACGCAACCTTGTCGAACGTCGCCACCTCATTGACATCAGCGACCCGGGAAACCTTCGGCGGCAGAGTCAGCGACGCAGGTAGCAGGTGAGTCGCCGAGAGGAACGCCCCTCCCCCGCCGCTGGTGATCCGTTGACCGCTCCCGTCGCGTTCGGCGTACCGGACGTAGTGGTGCGAGTCCCCCGACAGCATCACCCGCGTCACCCCACCCAGCGGCTGGATGATCTCGCGATCGAAGAAGCGGATCGTGTCGTACTCATGCGTGTCCTCGCCCGCTCCCGCATGCACCCACGCGGGCGTCGGCGTACA
Organism: Kribbella koreensis; assembly: GCF_039525325.1. Lineage (NCBI taxonomy): Bacteria > Bacillati > Actinomycetota > Actinomycetes > Propionibacteriales > Kribbellaceae > Kribbella > Kribbella koreensis. The sequence continues at coordinate 91,624 of NZ_BAAAHK010000024.1, read as the reverse complement.
CAGGATCACCCCGTCACCGGCCTGCATCCCAGCCAGCGCCGCCCGGAAGTACGCGAGCTGAGGCGCATCGATGTACCCACCGAACTGGGTGTCGATGGCAACGAGCCACCAGTGCTGCGGGAGCTCGATCGCGAAGTAGCTGCGCCCCTGCTCCGTCTTCCACCCACCGACAGCACGCTGCTGGGCAAAGACGCGCAGGAAGGCGGTCAACCCGTCGTACCAGTCATGGTTGCCCGGCAACGCAAACAGCGTCGGCGGATCGACTGGCTCCGGCAGCGCAGCGCCGTACGGACCCTTCGTCCGATCCTCGTACGCCGTGGACGACCCCGCCGGATAAACCTCATCGCCGCCCATCACCAGCAGCGACGCGCGCGGCAGCCGCAACCCGTCGACCGGCTCCAGTTCGGGGGCGGCCAGCAACGACGCGACGGAGTACGTCGCGTCGAACCCGTCCCCCAGATCGGCGACGAAGTCGAACCACAGCTCGTCGGTACCGTGCTGGTAGAAGTCCGCGGGCAAGGAGCTCTGCAGCTCGCGCTTGTCGGCGTACGCGCCGAAAATGCCTGACAGGACAGCCTTGACGCCGATGCTGCCGAGCACCGACGGCAGCAGCCAGCGCACTGGGCCACGGATGCGGAATCCGAGTTCTTCCTCGGAAAGATCAGAAGGGCGGCTCTGCTTCACCCGCCTACGCTACGGCGCAACCGGGCGCACCGCGACAGCTACCGGCCCGCCGATGTGAACGTCGACGGCAGGGGCAGCTAGATTGGCCCGCATGTCTAACGCGGCCGGGCCGGCCGAGACCGTCGACCTGGCGGCACTGGCAGAGCGACATGGCCTGACCAGAAGCTCCGCCAGACCACCACTCGGCGGCTACCTGCGGGAACTCTGGGGACGCCGGCAGTTCATCGTCAGCTACGCGCGGGCGCGCACCTACGCCCTGTACGCCGGTGCGCGCCTCGGCTCCGTCTGGCAAGTACTCACGCCGCTGATGAACGCCGCCGTCTACTACCTGGCGTTCGGCGTCCTGCTCGGCACCAAGAACGGCATCCACAACTACGCCGCATTCCTGATCTGCGGGATGTTCGTCTTCACCTACACGCAGCGCTCGATGACCGAGGGGTCGCGATCGCTCGCCCTCAACATGTCACTGATCCGCACCCTGCACTTCCCGCGGGCGACACTGCCCCTGGCGTACGTGGTGAACGAGCTCAACCAGATGCTGGTCTCGATGGCCATCCTGTTCGCGTTCGTCGGGCTGACCGACGGGCCGAGTCTGCGGTGGCTGATGGTGGTACCGGCACTGGCGATGCAGACCATGTTCAACCTCGGGATGACGCTGATCTTCGCCCGGATCGGGACCTTCGTGTCCGACATCAGCCAGCTGCTGCCGTTCGTGACCCGGACCTGGTTGTACGCCTCGGGCATCTTCTTCTCGATCCCCGACAAGCTCCGCGCGCTGGACGCGCCGGGCTGGGTGATCCAGGTGCTGTCGCTGAACCCGATCTCGGCGTACATCGATCTGGTACGCCGATCGCTGCTGCGCGAGCACGCGCGCAACGAGCTGCCGCACGCGTGGTCGATCGCGGCCGTGTGGGCGGTCGTCGTACTGGTCGGCGGGTTCGTGTTCTTCTGGCGGGCCGAGGATCGGTACGGCCGTGGCTGAGCAGATTCCGACCGTCATCGCCGACGACGTCAACATCATCTACAAGGTGATCGCCGGGCAGGGTGGCAAGGGGACGGCGGCGACCGCGTTCCGGCGGATCCTGAAGCGGCAGGACCGGCCGACGATCCGTGAGGTGCACGCGGTCAAGGACGTCACGTTCACGGCGTACAAGGGCGACGCGATCGGCGTGATCGGGCGCAACGGGTCCGGCAAGTCGACGCTGCTGCGCGCGATCGCCGGGCTGCTGCCGCCCGCGTCGGGCGCGATCTACACCGGCGGCCAGCCGTCGTTGCTCGGCGTCAACGCGGCGATGATGAACGACCTGACCGGCGACCGCAACGTCGTCCTCGGCTGCCTGGCGATGGGCATGTCACCGGCCGAGATCGCCGCCCGGTACGACGAGATCGTCGAGTTCTCCGGCATCGGCGAGTTCATCGACCTGCCGATGTCGACGTACTCCTCCGGCATGGCCGCCCGCCTCAAATTCGCGATCGCCTCCGCCAAGACCCACGACATCCTGCTCGTCGACGAGGCTCTCGCGACCGGTGACGCCGAGTTCCGCATCCGCTCCGAACAGAAGATCAAAGACCTCCGCTCCGAGGCCGGCACGGTCTTCCTCGTCAGCCACAGCCTCGACGTAGTCCTGGACACCTGCAACCGGGCCCTCTGGCTCGACAAGGGCGTCCTCCGCATGGACGGCGACGTCAAGGAAGTAGTAGCCGCCTACACCCGAGAAGCAACCGCAGCCCGGTAGCTCCCCCGCCCAGCGGACGAGCTACCGGCACTACGAGGACTATCCGGTACTACGCGGAGGCCGGTGCGCCGGGCGCGGTGGCGGGCGGAGCGGGGCGTTCCTGGAGGCCGATGAGGAAGCCCAGGCCCCAGGAGATGTGCATGGTGGCGCAGATCAGAGGGAGCCAGAAGAGGGCTTTCCAGGGGAGGTAGCGGCCTTCCATGGCTGAGCCGAAGATCAGGAGGAGGGCGTAGCCGAGCGGGGCCAGGAAGCCCAGGTCGAGGATGGCGGAGCCGGTGGCCAGACCGATGATGCCCAGGATGGTGCCCAGTGCGAGCAGGACAACAGCGACGGGCGGGGCGAGGTACCGCTTGTTGGCGGTCTCCGGGTGGCGGCGGATGACCTCGCGGCGCCACTGGCCGGTGTGGAAGAACTGCTTGGCGACGTCCTTGAGGGACGAGCGCGGGCGGTACGTCACCGACAGGTCCGGGCTGAACCAGATCAGCCCGCCGGTCTTGCGGATGCGGTAGTTGAGCTCCCAGTCCTGCGCCCGGTGCATCGACTCGTCGAAGCCGCCCACCCGCTCCAGCGCTTCACGCCGGAAGACACCCAGGTACACGGTGTCCGCAGGGCCCGCCTTGCCGCCCTGGTGGAAGGTAGACGCGCCAAGCCCGAGCCGCGACCGATACGCGCACGCGACAGCCATCTCGATCGGCGTACGGCCCTCGGCCGCCATCACGCCGCCCACGTTGTCGGCGCCGCTCTCGTGCAGCACCTCCACCGCCCGGGTGATGTAGCCCTGGGTCAGTACGCCGTGCCCGTCGACCCGTACGACGATGTCGTGCCGGGCGTGCGCGATCCCCGTGTTGAGTCCGGCCGGCGTCTTGCCGGTCGGGTTCGCGACGATCGTGATCCGCTTGTCGGCCTCGGCCAGCCGCGCGGCGATCGCCTGGGTTCTGTCCTTGCTCGGACCGATCGCGAGCACCACCTCGAGCTCGCCGGGGTACTCCTGGTCGAGTACGCGGCCTACTGCCTCTTCGAGGTGGCGTTCCTCGTTCAGCACCGGCATCACGACGGAGACGGGGGGCCAGGAAGACAAGGACATGTTCAGGTCAGGCCTTACAGATCGAAGCGACGTCATCGACGTCGTTACCGGGTTTGGACGGGGTACTGCTGCTCTTGCCGGGCTTGACCGGCGTAGTCGCCTTCTTGGTGGTGCTGTTACTCGGTGCGTTCGTCTTCTTACCGTCTCCGTCATCGGACGACTTGTCCAGCGCTTCGGACTTTCCGATCGCCTCGGCCACCTTGGTCTTGATCAGCGCGAAGTCGGGATTGCCGGTCTTGATCAGCGGCGGGACCGCGGAGAAGCTTGACACCGGCAGCTTCTTCGCGTCCAGCGCCAGGTCCGTGAAGGTACCGAGGTCACCAGCGGGGATATCCGTGTTGACCACCTTCTTGCTCGCCTTGGCGATGCCCTGGAACTTGGTCAGCACGGTCGTCGGCGAGAGCTGGTTCAGCATCGCCGTCATCACGCACTTCTGCCGGGTCATCCGCTCGTAGTCTGTCGCACCGGCCCTCGACCGCGCGAACCAGAGGGCGTGATAGCCGTCCAGGTGCTGGTTGGCGCCCGGCTCGATGTACCCCTTGATCGGCCCGCCGATGCCACCGATCGGCACCCGCTTGCCGACGTCGAGGGTGATCCCGCCGACCGCGTTGAGCAGGTCGCGGAAGCCGGCCAGGTCGATCAGTACGTGGTAGTTGACCTTCAGCCCGGTGATCGCCTCGACGGCCTGCTTGGTGCCGGTGACGCCCGGATTCGGGTCGCCGGGGAACAGGGCCGGGTGCTCGGCGGAGTACGTGTAGACGCCGTTGAGCAGGCAGTTCTCGGCGCAGTCGGTCCAGTGGAAGCCGTCCGGGAACTTCTTGTTCAGCGCCGTACCGGCCGGGAACGGCACCCAGGCCATGTTGCGCGGCAGGCCGATCAGCACGGTACGACCGGTGTTCGCGTCGATGGAGGCCAGCGTGATGCTGTCCGGCCGGGTGCCGATCCGGTCCGCGCCCGAATCGCCGCCGAGGAGAAGGACGTTGTACCGGCCCTTGTCCGCCTCGGACTTCTTGCCGTTGCCGAACACCGACGCCACGAAGTCGCGCTGGGTCGAGACGATCGTGCTGCCCCAGATCAGCACACTCATCACCAAGACGATCAGTACGCCGTCGATGATGCTGGTGGTGAGCCGGTGGTTGCGCTCCAGCGTGAGCGGCCGGCCGAGCCGGTACGCGTCGACGAACAGCGCCGCCCAGCCGATCGCGAGCAGGATCAGCAGGATCTGGATGAACCGCAGCGTCTTCGGCGAGACCATCAGGTTGATCGCCCCGGCCCGCCAGATCAGCGACAGCACGATGACGAAGATCACCAGCGCGACGATCCCGGCCAGCACCCGCCAGGCCCACCGGCCCGCCTTCTTGCTGCCGGCCGCGATCTGCGCGGATCCGGGCAGCAGCAAGGTCATCAGCAGCAATGTGAGCGCCCGTTTGAAACGTACCGGCTCACTGAGACTGCGCAGGTCTGGCTTCTCCTGCGGCATAAATCCTTCCGTTCTCCCGTGGCATGACGACTCCACCTTCTCAGGCGCGACGCCTTGCCTCCTGTTCCCCACTCCCATTCGGTACGACGTACCGGGTGGTGCCGTGGTTCGAGCCGGGCGGATCCGGAGACGAAGGGTAACAGCCCGTTTACCGGGTGCAGACACCGACATGGCCGCAGGTTTACCCCTGAAGTACGGCCTGACGGGAACTTTTCATCCTTATGTGATGGCCTCGACCGGGGTGCATCGGATACGAAGAGTCCTGGGCCGACTACGGCCTGCTCGCGCCGCCCCCGACCGCGAGCACACTAGTGAGGACAGGAAACCGCCCATGAGACTGTTCCGTACCCTTGCCGCGACCACCGTCGCGCTCAGCGCCGCGCTGCTCGGCAGCAGCCAGGCACTCGCCGTCGAGGTCTCACCACAGGCCTCCGGACCGGCCGTCGCCGCCGCACCTGGCACCGACTACACCGGTATCGCGGCACTCAGCAACTGCTCCGGTTCACTCGTCCGGTACGCCGGGTCGCTGTCGACCGATCCCGCGCTGATCCTCACCAACGGTCACTGCTACGAAGGCGGCATGCCCAGCCCCGGCCAGGTGATCGTCAACCGGTCCTCCACCCGCTCGTTCACCCTGCTCCGCCCGAGCTCGAGCAACGCCGGTACGGTCCGCGCCAACCGGGTCCTGTACTCGACGATGACCAAGACCGACATCACTCTGTACCGGCTGACCGAGACGTACGCCGCGATCAAGTCCCGGCTGAACGTCGACCCGCTGACCCTGGCCCAGGCCGCTCCCGCGAACGGCGCCGGCATGGCGGTCGTGTCGGGGTACTGGAAGCGCATCTACACCTGCTCCGTGCAAGCCACCATCCCCGAACTGCGCGAAGGCGGCTGGGTCTTCAAGAGCTCGATCAAGTACCTGCAGCCCGGCTGCGAGACCATCGGCGGCACCTCCGGCTCCCCGATCGTCAGCACCTCCACCGGCGAGGTCATCGGCGTCAACAACACCGGCAACGAAGACGGCGAACGCTGCACCCTGAACAACCCCTGCGAGGTAGACGCCAACGGCAACATCACCGTCGACCAGGGCGCCGCCTACGGCCAGCAGACCTGGTGGCTCTACACCTGCCTCACCGCCACCCGCACCCTCGACCTGAACAAGTCCGGCTGCCTACTGGCTCGCCCCGCCCGCTGACCCGACCGACAGACCCACCGGCGACCACCTAGCTTGCGCGGGTGGTCGCCGGTGCACGTGTACCCCCACCCGCACTCGTCTAGCGGGTAGACAACTGGAGGTTCCATCGGCGGACTCGCGCTTTCCCGAATAGCCGCCACCGCAGCCACCCCAGGCGACGTGATTCCGTCCGACTAGGCCTCCTGTCGCCGGATCGCCGGTATTGAGCTGACCTCTCGCTTGGAGGCTAGGAACGCAATGCCGCAATCAGGCACACAGTGGCCTGGATCGTCTGTCGGTTCCCGGTTCATGAGATGACCGTCGAGCCTGGGGCAGATCGGAGCGTCCTGGTCGGCCGGATCGAAATGCGAGGCTGTCGGGTGGGTCGTTCATGCCGACCCACCGCAGCGGCAGGGCCGCGGCATCAGAGAGACTGCTCACGGATTTCACCTGACCCATGACCGGCACAGCAGTCATATGATTGGCACAGCAATCATATGACTGGTATTTTGGTCACATGTTCTTCAATGAGCCGTTCGGTGGCGTCATCCCCGGAGCGAGTGGCGCGGTGCTCGCGGTTTTGCTGCGCACCGACACCCCGCTGACGGGGCGGCAGATCCACGGGCTACTCAGCGACGACTACGGTCTGTGGGCCGTACAACAAGCCCTGAAGTCGCTGACCAAGCTCGGTGTGGTGGAGACGCAGACGATAGGGCGGGCAAACGTGCACACCATCAACGAGGAGCATGCCTCTGTGGCTCCGCTGCGGACTCTCCTGGACCCACTGGCGGCTCTCCGGGAAGCGGTCAGCGCGGTGATCGACGCAGATGTGCAGGCGGTGCTCATCTTCGGATCGCTCGCCCGCGGCGAGGCAACACCGGACAGTGATATCGACCTGGCCGTCATCGCATCATCCGCCTGGGACCACCGTGCAGAGCTTGAGGACATCGTCCGTACGCGTCTCGGCAACGGTTGCGACGTCCTCGTCCTGACCGAGGCCGATTTCCATCGACTGGCCGCTTCGGGCGAGCCGGTCGTCAGCGACATACTCCGTGACGGCGTCGCGCTGATCGGCACCAAGCCGCGAGTCCAGCATGGAGCTGCGTGATGGCGACGGCCGAGCAGCGCAACCACGCCAAGAGCTTCCTCAAGAAAGCGGAGGAGTATCTCGCCTCAGCCGAAGCCAATCTCGCCGCCGAGCGATACACCCCGGCCGCCGGCGACGCGATCCACGCCGGAATCAGCGCGAAGGATGCGATCGTCACCGCGCTCACCGGTTCAACAAGCAAGGGAAAGGACCACGCCGCCGCTGCCAAGGAACTCCGGCAGTCGCTGGCCAAGCGGGCCGAGGCCGCCGCGGGCGAGAAGGCGCTGCGCGAATTGGTCGCGGCCAAAGGTGACGTCGAGTACGGGACAGACCTGGTGACCGCGATCAAGGCCGAGCCCCTGATCCGCCGAGCCCGCACGCTGGTGGACCTAGCCATCGAGATCGTGCGCCTCGGACGCTGACTGACCGGCATGGGCCAATACCCATGCCATAACGAGTCGGATACCCACCCCCGCTCCAGCCCAAGGGTTCGGGCGGGCTCAAGACGCTCGTGCGCGATGCGAGTACGGGTGGGTGGTTTGTACGGTTGGCGGCTGGAAAGTGGGATCAGGGTGATGTAGACCACTCTGGATCCGGTATGGTCGCCGCCCATGGCAGTCGACTCGTCTACACCCGGTCAGGTCAGTACGCCCCGGTGGCACAGTCCGCTCTCGGTGAAGCCTCGGCTTGTGCTGTCCAGCGCGCTGATGCTGTTCCTCGAGCTTGCGTTGATTCGCTGGACCGGGTCCAACGTGGTGCACCTCAGTTACTTCTCGAACTTCGTGTTGCTGGGGTCGTTCCTCGGGATCGGGGTCGGCATCCTGCGGTCCGGCAAGGCCAAGCGGCTGCCGTACTACTCGCCGATCATGCTCGGGCTGCTGGTCGCGGTGATCGCGTGGAAGCCGGTGACGGTCAACCGGGGTAGCTCGTCGAGCGTCATCTACTTCACCAGCCTGAGCACGAGTGGGCCGCCGACGTACGTGATCCTGCCGATCATCTTCGTCGCGGCCGCGGTCGTGCTGGCCGGGCCGGCCGAGTTGGTGGGTCGGTGCTTCGCCGACCTGCCGCGGCTGACGGCGTACCGGTTCGATCTGATCGGGAGCCTGATCGGGATCGTCGCGTTCACGGGGCTGTCGTTCCTGGGGGCGCCGCCGATCTGGTGGGGGCTGATCGTCACCGTCGTGTTCCTGGCGCTGATGGTTCCGCAGCAGAAGGTGACCGCGACCGCGCTGAGCGCCGTACTGGTCGCCGCGCCGCTGCTGGTGATGGTCGGTGTGTTGTTCCACGAGTCGACGCGGCCGGAGAACAGCTGGTCGCCGTACTACAAGGTGCAGACGTCCGGATTCGACTGGCAGGGCGTACCGCTGCTGACGATCACGGTCAACGGCGTACCGCACCAGCAGGCGATCCCCGCCGACGCGCGACTGCAGTGGGAGCCGCAGTACGGGCTTCCGTACGAGCGTGCGGCCGTCGGCAAGGCGCCCAAGAACGTGCTGATCATCGGCGCCGGCTCGGGTTCCGACGTCGCGATCGCGCTGAAGAAGGGCGCGGAGCACGTCGACGCGGTCGAGATCGACCCGCGGATCCGCGACATCGGCAAGGCGCGGCACCCAGATCACCCGTACCAGGACCCGCGCGTCACGTCGTACATCAACGACGGCCGCGCGTACCTGTCCGGGACCGACAAGAAGTACGACCTGATCCTGCTGGCCCTGCCGGACTCGCTGACGCTGGTGAACGGCGCGAGCTCGCTGCGGCTGGAGAGCTACCTGTTCACGCAGCAGGCCTTCGAGAGCGCGAAGAAGCATCTGGCTCCGGGCGGCGCGTTCGCGATGTACAACTACTACCGCGAGACCTGGCTGATCGACCGGCTCGCGCTCACGGCCGAGAAGGCGTTCGGCCACAAGCCGTGCGTGGACAAGGTCGGCGACGATCTGCAGCAGGCCGTCGTGACGGTCGGTCTGACCGAGGCCGACCAGACCTGCGGCGACAAGCCGTGGGCCGGGCCGAGCGCGATCACGCCGCCGCCGGCCACGGACAACCGGCCGTTCCTGTACCTGTTCACCGACCGGATCCCGTCGCTGTACCTGGTGACGCTGGGCCTGGTACTGGTCGCCGGGCTGATCGGCGTCGGGATCGCCGGCGGCGGTTCGTCGTACCGGCGGATGCGGCCGTACACGGACCTGTTCCTGCTCGGCGCCGGCTTCATGTTGCTGGAGACGAAGAGCATCACCGGGTTCGCGCTGCTGTTCGGTACTACCTGGGTGGTCAACGCGATCGTCTTCGCCGGCGTACTGATCGCCGTCCTGGCCGCTGTCGAAGTGACCCGGCGGTTCAAGACTCCACCGGTGAAGATCATGTACGCCGTACTGGGCGCAGGCCTACTCCTGAGCTGGATCTTCCCGGACAGCTGGCTGCTCTCGATGCCCGTCGGACTGCGCGCGCTGGTCGCCGTGGTGATCGCGTTCACCCCGATCTTCGCCGCGAACGTCATCTTCGCCAAGCGCTTCACCGACACCGAGGACGGCACCGCGAGCTTCGGCGCCAACCTGCTCGGCGCCATGCTCGGCGGCTGCCTCGAATACGCGGCCCTGATCATCGGCTTCGACGGCCTGCTGATCATCGCCGCCCTGCTCTACGCCGGCGCGTTCCTCCTCCGGCCCAAGGGATCATCCGTCGTCAATGCCTGACCCACTCCATTGGGTCGAAAGGCTCACCGGAGGCACGGTCACCCGCGCAGAACGTCTGCGCGGGGGCTGGACGTCCGAGATGCGGCGGGTCGAGGTCGACCTGCCGCACGGGTCCCAGACCTTCGTACTACGCACCTTCGTCGACGAGTTCTTCGTCAAGCACGCGCACGGGCTGCTGACCCGCGAGGCCAAGGTCCTCGACCAACTGGCCGACACTGACGTACCCGCGGCTGCCTGCGTCGGAGTCGACGCGGACGCCTTGTACTGCGATCAGCCGTCACTGCTGATGACGCTGCTACCGGGCGTAGTGCACGTGGAGGAGGCAGGAGCCGCCGACCGAACCCATGAATTGGCGCGGCAACTCGCCGCGATCCACCGGGTCAAACCCGCAGAGCGGCCACGCGAGTACCAGCCGTGGACGGCGCCCGATCGTGTTCGGGTGCCATCAGCAACCGGACGGCCGGGCGTCTGGGCGGATGCTGTCGACTACTTGCGGCGGGAGCCGCCGGCGTACGAAGGCGCCTTCCTGCACAGGGATTTCCATCCCGGGAACGTGTTGTTCGACGACGGCCGGGTCAGTGGCGTGGTCGATTGGGTGGAGACCTCGTGGGGGCCGGCCGATCTCGACGTCGCCCATTGCTCGACCGCGCTCGCGTTGCTCCACGGAGTCGAGGCCGGCCGCGAGTTCAGCAGCCTGTACGCCGCCGCGGGTGGGCGCGAGCTGGCGAGGGCCGACGACCACCGCTACTGGCTGTTGCTGGATGCCCTCGCGTTCGCGCCGGATGCGGAGAAGGTCGCCGATCCGTGGCGCGATCTCGGGCGGATCGACCTGACACCCGAGTTTCTCCAGGACCGCCTTGAGCTCTATCTGGCGTCCATACTCGCTTAGCTTAACGATTAACGTGCGGAGAACTGCTCACGTCTAGACAGCGTGGGCAGTTTTGCGCATGATCTTCTCGAGCGCTCTCCGAAGTTCGCCCCACTTCGTCTGGAGGTTGCGAGATGAGAATTCGTCGCTTCGCCCTGCCCATCGTCGCTGTGCTGGGTCTGTTGGCAGCTCTGCTGCCGGCCGGCCCGGCCGCGGCGGTCGGGGTCACGCCGGGCACGTATGTGAACTACACCTTCGATGCCGCGTCGCTGACGCAGGCCGAGTTCCGGATGACGATTCAGCAGGCGCCCGGTCGCGCCAACGTGTACTGGTCGAACCAGTTCCAGTTCACCGGCGGCGACGTCGGCGGCTACACCGGCATGCAGACACATCGCGACGGCGGTGGGATGTTCCTGTACTCGCTGTGGAACTCGACCGACTGGAAGGCCGGGTCGACCGGCACGTACTGCATCAAGTTCTCCGAGGACGGGTCGGGCGGTAGTTGCCGTCTCGACCAGGCACCGACTCCTGGGCACACGTATGGCTTCACCGTCGCCAGTGAAGGCAGTGGCTGGTACGGCGTGACCGTGCGGGACCTGACTGCCGGCACCTCGTTCAAGCTGGGCAGTCTGCAGACAGGTGCGGGCAACACGATCAGTACGTCGGGCATGGTCAGCTGGACCGAGTACTTCGACTGGAACAACAACAGCGCGACCTGTGCCGACGAGCCCTACTCCAAGCTCTCCATGGCGCTACCGACGTCTCCCACAGCGACAGCGCACTTCACCGGCAACTCGGAGAGCAGTGGATGCGCCGCTGACAGCCAGGTGACGGTGAGCGGCAGTACCGCAGTACAGGAGAACGGGATCGGCAACTCGTCGTCAGGTGATGTTCGGGGCAGCGGTGGTTGCCTGGACGTCTCCGGAGGCGGTAGTGCCAACGGTACGGCGATCCTGCTGTACACCTGCACCGGCGGGAACAACCAGAACTGGGTGCACTCGGAGGACGGCTCCATCCGCGCACTGTTCAGCTGCCTGGACGCCAGTGCTACCCAGCCTGGCGCAGTGATCCTCTACGGCTGCCATGGCGGAGCAAACCAGTCCTGGTCCGCACAGGCCGACGGGACGCTCCGCAACGGGTCATCCGGCCTCTGCCTGACAGCGCCGGCTAGTAGTGGCAACGCAGTACAGGCGACAACCTGTACCGGCGCAGCGAACCAGCGCTGGACACTGCCGCAGTGAGCTCAGCCGCCCTCGGGTGAGTAGCCAGGGAACGTGGCCGGCGGTTGCGGACCCGGGGGCGGTGCGGTAGGCGCTGGAGTCCGGCGACGGAGGAAGAAGAGGACCAGGAAGACGATGGCCAGGACAGTGCCGACCAGGAACGACGCAATGGCGGCCAGTACCGCGTACGCAAAGCCGGTCGGCGTACTGCGCGGACCCAAGGCGTAGACGGCGCTGGTCTCCTTGTCCGTGCAGGTTGCGATGTAGTCACCCGGTGGGACTCGGTCGCGCGAGCGGGCGACGACGTACCAGATGTCGTTGTCCACAGTGAGCGTCTCGGCCTGCGCCGGCGGTACGAGCTCCAGTACTGCGCCGTTGTCGTCGCGGACGTCGCAGGGCGCACGGAGTACCGGGATCGACGAGTAGACCGTCAGACCGGCCTGGTCGAGGTGGACCGTCCCGCTGTCCGCCCACTGCGGTTCCTGCGGCAGCGTATGCACCACGCGGTTGACGAACAGCCCGGTCAACGCCAGACCCGCAACAAAACAAGCGATTGCGAGCCAAAGCAACGTCTTGCGCTGCGGCCCCGCCGGCTGCCCGGGATAGACGGTCACGCCCCGAACGTTAGCTGCCATCCGGCCGACCCGGCCTCTCGGCCGGGTGATAGGTGATCGGCGGATAGTCCGGACGAAGGTCGCCGAGGCCCCGCCCACCGGGAGTCAGATCGCCCGGCGGCGGGTTGCCCGGTGGTGTGGTGCCCGGTGGCGGAGTGTTCGCCGCTCGTCTGCGGCGGATGCCGATGGTCAGCAGCCACGTTCCGAGGGCGAAGAACGCGAGCAGCGAGAAGACGACGCCGAGAAGTCCACCGACGAAGGCTACGAACGAGCTTCGTGGACTGAAGGCGTACTGGACACCGGCCGCCTTGGAACGGCAGCTGATCCGGACCTCGCCGGCCGGTACCGGCTTCGTCGACCGCGCGAACAGGTACCAGTACCGCATGTCAGCCTTCGCCACCTCACCGTCGCCCGAGGTGGTCAGCGGCACATCGACGCCATCCGCTGTCTTCACCTCACAGGTCGGCGCGGCCTCGTCCACCGACGCCCACAGCATCAGCCCGTCGCTCGACAGCTGGACGACCTCGGTCTCGAGCGGCGTCGGTGTGCTCGGCACGTTCTTGACCACCAGCACAGCGAAGAACCCAGCCAGCAGAACCCCCACCGCGACGCTGGCGATCGCAAGCCGCTTCATAGCAGAACGCTAGCCCCCGTAAGGGCCGTCCTGAGGTCTGTCCTGAGGCCGGTCTTGCGGGCGGTCCGGGTTGGGACCGGGGTTGTAGCTACTGGGCGGCGGATAGCCGGGGAAGTTGCTGCCGCCGTACTGCGGATAGCCGGGCGGCTGCGAACCGGGCTGCTGGTAGCCGGGTGGACCGGATTGCGGGTAGCCCGGCGCCTGCGGATAGCCGGGTTGCTGCGGATAGCCGGGTGGTGGGTTGTTGCGGAGGGTGTCGCGTTTGCGGCGGCGGGCGCCGGCCGCGAGGAAGATCGAGCCGAGGGCGATGGCGCCGATCAGGGAGAAGACGGCACCCAGGATCGCCAGCACAAAGGTGAGGATCGACATCCGCGGTGCCGCGGAGAAGGTCACGTCGGTCTCAGCGGCGAGGCCGACCGGGATGCAGTTGATCGCGTAGTCGCCGGCCGGTACCGACTCAGCCGAGCGGGCGATCGAGTACCACTCACCATCGTTGATCTGCAGCGACGTGGACTCGTCGGGCACCAGCGGCACGTCGGCCCCGTCCGGCCCCTTCACCTCGCACTCCGCCTGCACGTGATCCTCCGACGCCCAGAGCGTCAGCCCCGGCTTGGACAGGTGCACCAGCCCGCCCTCGATTGGCTTCGGCGCGCTCGGTAGGTTCCGCAGGATCAGCGCGCCGAAGAACACGACCAGCGCCGCGCCGACGACGAAACAGGCGATCCCAAGACGTTTCATGGCCGAACGCTAACCGCAAAAGCCCGTTCGACGGTACGCCGAGCAGCCGCAGAGCCCGTTTACGGTACGCCGAGCAGCCGCAACCCCGCCGCCGTCGCGGCCGCAGCGACGACGATGAGCACGAACGGCGCCTTCCGCCAAGCCAGTACTCCGCCCACCAGCACCCCCGCCGGCCGCGCGATCCCGGCGTCGCCGTGCCCGTCCGTCAACGCAGCCGTCGCCACCAAGGCGGCCAGCAACACGATCGCGGCAGCCGCCATCACCTGCTGAGCCCGCTCGGGCAACTCGAAGCGGGTCCGCAGCAACGGTCCCGCGAGCCGCAGCGAAAAGGTGCCAACGGCAAGTACGAGGATCCCCGCCAGCAACATCATCCGACCGACTCCAATGCCTGCTTCTCAGCGCGATAGAACAGCAACCCCACCAGCGCGAACAGCACCGGCAACCCGGCCGGCAGGAACGGCGTCGCCACCAACGCGACCACCACCCCGACCGCCGCAGCCTTCCGCGTCGACCGATCGCGCAGCGCCGGTAACACCAACGCCAGCAACACCGCAGGAAAAGCCGCATCAAGACCGAAAACATCGGTATCCGTGATCACCGACCCGGCCAGCGCGCCGATCAGCACCCCGACGTTCCAGCAGACGAAGATCCCGATCCCACACGCCCAGTACGCCGCCCGCTTCTGCCGCAACTCGTCCTGCCCGAGCGCGAAGGCGACGTTCTCGTCCGTCATCAGATGCGAACCAGGCAGCCGTCGCCACCCGCTCCCGATCACCTCGCTCAGCGCCAGCCCGAAGGCAACGTGCCGCGTATTCACCAGCAACCCGGCAATCGTCGCAGCGATCGGGCTTCCCCCGGCCGCCACGATCCCGACGAACAGAAACTGCGAGGCCCCCGCAAAGACGAGCAGCGACAAGGCCACCGGCACCCACAACCGCAGTCCCCCGCCGACGCTGATCGCGCCGTACGAGAGCCCGACCACGCCGTCGGCCAGACAGACCAGCCCGATGTCTCGCAGCAACCCACGATCTGATGTTCGCCATATCGAACGCATGAAGTTTATGATGAACACATCACAACTGTTCGTCAACCCGAACACCTGGACCGATGGAGCGAACACCGATGGACGGCAAGGCACCACTCGACGTGATCGCGGCCTCGTTGCGGGCAACCCGGGGCAGGAGCGGCCTCTCCCTCACCGAGGTCGCCAAGCGCGCGGGCGTCGCGAAGTCGACCCTGTCGCAGCTGGAGTCGGGCACCGGCAACCCGAGCGTCGAGACGCTCTGGGCGCTCTGCGTCGCCCTGGAGATCCAGTTCGCCGACCTACTCGACCCCCCACGCCCGAAGGTCCAGGTGATCCGGGCGAACGAAGGCCCGGCGATCTACTCCGAGCGCTCGGACTACAGCGCCACTCTGGTCGCGGCCAGCCCGCCACACGCCCGGCGCGACCTCTACCGCATCGTCGTCGCGCCCGGCCCGGGTCGTGAGTCCCAGCCGCACATGCCGGGCACGGTCGAACACGTAGTACTCAGCACTGGTCGTGCCCTGATCGGTCCGCTCGAGGATCCAGTCGAGCTGCACCCCGGCGACTACATCGCCTATCCCGGCGACGTAGCCCACCTCTTCAAGGCACTGGAGCCGAACACCACCGCAGTACTGGTGTCGGAGACGTCTTAGTTCTTGCGGGCGATCCCGCCGGCGATGCACTCCTCGATCTGGCTGAGCGGCTTGACCCGCGGGCCGTCCGGCCACCACTCGTCGCACAGGACCAGGCCCGGCTCGACCATCTCCAGGTCGCCGAACATCTCGGCGATCTTCTTGTGGGTGCGGAACAGCCCGCTGCCCATCGGGCTGTGGGTGAACCGCTCCTCCAGCGCCCGCGCGGTCTTGGCGTGGGCCGGGGTCTCCGGGTCGAGGAAGTGCGAGATCACCACGTACGAACCCGGCGCGAGCGCCTCGGCGTACTGCCTGATCAGGTCGGGCGCGTCGTCGCCGAGGTAGTGGTGCAGCGTGCCGTTCTGGATCAGCGCGATCGGCTTGCTGAAGTCGAGGAACTCCTTGACCCCGGGCGCGTTCAGCACCTCGTCGGGCTTGAAGATGTCGGCGCTGATGAACAGCGTCTGGTCGTTCTCCTCCAGCAGCGCGCGGCCGTGCGCGAGCACCACCGGGTCGTTGTCGATGTAGAGCACCTTCGCCGTCGGCTGCAGCCGCTGGACGATCTGATGCGTGTTCTCCGCGGTCGGCAGGCCGGAGCCGCAGTCCAGGTACTGCGTGATGCCCGCCTGACCGGCCAGGAACCGGCAGGCGCGGACCAGGAAGTTGCGGTTGGACCAGGCCAGGTCGGTCACCTGCGGGGCCACCGTCGCCACCTGCCGCAGCACCTCGCGGTCGATCTCGAAGTTGTCCTTGCCCCCCAGGAACGCGTCGTAGACACGTGCGATGCTCGCTCGCGTCGTGTCCACCCCGACCGGGACCTGGCTCGGGGACTTCGGGGCATCGGACATGAGCGACCTCGCAGATCGTCGGCAGAACACGCTGTTGGGAGTGACCCTACTAACAGTAGGGGAACGATTCCAGTTGGTGGGGGCGCGTCGGCCTGCCCCGGCCTGGCCCGAATCGTGAAATGATCCAAGCTTGCGTCGGGTGGACGAGTACAGGGAGGACGGGCGGTGACGGAGCAGGGCACGCCGGGCGGGCCGACCGCGCTGCGGATCATGCTCGGCGCCCACCTCCGCCGGATGCGCGAGCAGGCCGGGATCAGCCGCGCCGACGCCGGCTACGCGATCCGCGGCTCCGAATCCAAGATCAGCCGGCTCGAGCTCGGCCGGGTCGGGTTCAAGGTCCGTGACGTCGAGGACCTGCTCAGTCTGTACAAACTCGCCGACGCCGACGAGCGCGCCCGGCTGATCAACCTGGCCAAGCAGGCGAACAACCCGGGCTGGTGGCAACGCTACGACGACATCACGCCGAACTGGTTCCACTCCTACCTCGGGCTGGAGATGGCCGCCGAGCTGATCCGTACCTACGAGATCCAGTTCGTGCCCGGCCTGCTGCAGACCCCGGACTACGCCCGCGCGGTGACCCGGCTCGGCCGCGGCGAGCGGCCGTTGCCGACGGCAGAGATCGAGCGGCTGGTCGCTCTGCGCAAGACCCGCCAGCAGATCCTCGAGGGCTCGTCGCCGACCAGGCTCTGGGCGATCGTCGACGAGGCCGTACTGCGCCGCCCGATCGGCGGCCGGGCCGTCCTGCGCGCGCAACTGGAGCACCTCGCCGAGATGTCCCGCCTGCCGAACGTGACGCTCCAGATCCTGCCGTTCGCCTCCGGCGGGTACGCGTCCACCGGCGGCGCGTTCACGCTGCTCCGGTTCGCCGACGCCGACCTGCCCGACGTCGTCTACATCGAGCACCTGACCAGCGCCGTCTACCTGGACAAGCGCGAGGACCTGGACGAGTACGTGATCACCATGGACTCGCTGTCGATCGCGGCCAGCACGCCCCGCAGGACCCAGGAGCTGCTCACCGAGATCACCAAGACCTTCACCTGAAGTGATCCGGCGTGCACGATCGGTCAGCCAATGTCAGGGGTTGGTAAACCGACAACCAACTGCCCCCGGAGTACGTCATATTGTGTGCGCCCAACTCTCCCTTGGACGGAGTTGTAGACACACCGATGTCGAGTGATCAGCAGGAGCCGGAACCGACGACGCATCGCCGAGCCAGGCGCGCGGCCCCGAGGCGACGAGCCGGCCGACCACGCCGGACCCGTGCCGTCCTCGGGCTGACGCTGCTCGGATCCGTGATCCCGGGCACCGCCTACCTGTTCGCCGGCCGGAAGAAGCTCGGCGCGGCGGTGCTGACGATCAGCGTCAGCCTGCTGGCGGTGGCGGGCTACCTCGGCCTCACTCAGCGCAAGCGGATGCTCGAGCTGGCCGTGGCACCGGATCAGCTCCGGTACGTCACGTTCGGACTCGTCCTGCTCGGGGCGCTGTGGATCCTCGTCATCATCACGTCGCACCGGGCACTGCGGTCGGGCGTCGCGACGCCTGGTTCACGGGTCGGCGGCGCGCTCCTGGTCGGCCTGCTCAGCTTCGCGGTCGCAGTACCGACGGCTCTCGGCGTACAGACCGCGCGGACCCAGCAGGATCTCGTGCAGACGGTCTTTGCCGGAGGCAACAGCAAGAGCGCGACCCGGCCGACGATCAAGAACAAGAAGGATCCGTGGGCCGGCAAGCCGCGGCTCAACGTGCTGATGCTCGGCGCCGACGACGGTGCCGACCGCGACGGTGTCCGGACCGACACCGTGATCGTGGCGAGCATCGACACGGTGACCGGCAACGTCTCGCTGATCTCGCTGCCGCGCAAGCTGACCTTCATGCCGTTCCCCGAGGGCACCAAGCTGCACGACGCCTACCCGGACGGGTTCGGCAAGGAGGGCATCAGCCTGCAGGAGCGGCTGGAGTGGATGCTCGACGCGATCTACAAGAACGTGCCCGAGCAGCAGGGCGACGACATCGTCGGGCCGTCCGACAACGTCGGCGCCGACATCCTCAAGCTGTCGGTCGGTGAGGCGATCGGGCTGAAGCTCGACTACTACGTCCAGATCAACCTGGCCGGCTTCACCCAGCTCGTCAACGCGCTCGGCGGGATCACCGTCAACATCAACTACCCGATCCCGGTCGGCGGCAGCGACGACGACAAGCGGCCGCCGAACTACTACCTCAAACCCGCGCAGAACAAGCACCTCTGGGGTCTCGAAGCACTCTGGTACGCCCGCGGCCGGTACGGCATCAAGAACCCGGACGACGCCCGCAGCGCCCGCCAGCGGTGTGCCATCCACGCCATCGCGCAGGCCGCGACGCCGCCGAACCTGCTGAAGAGCTACACCAGCCTGGCCAAGGTCGGTAAGAACATGCTGCGGACCGACATACCGCAGGAGCTGCTGCCGGCCTTCCTCGAGCTCGCGCTGAAGATCAAGTCGGCGAAGGTATCCGAGGTGCCGCTGGACGGGCATGCGCTGAAGTTCGCGTACCTGCACCCGGACTACGACGGCCTGCGCGCGACCGTTGCGGCGGCGCTGGCGGCCAAGCCGGTCTCGACTCCGACCACGCCGGCCACGTCCGGTACGCCGAAGCCAACCGGGAAGCCCACCCCGGGGAAGCCGACCAGCAAGCCGACGACGAGCAAGCCCTCGACGCCGACCAGCGCGGCCCCTGCCGACCTCGCGAACGCCTGCGAGTACCACCCGGTCACGACGCCCTGATCATCCGGAAGTAAATCGTCCGGGATCAGTCCTACCGTGGCCGTATGGACTCCTGGGAACCACCCCTCGCGGGCACTGAGGCGGAACAGCTGATCGGTGCCCTGGAACGCTTGCGGACGACGTTTCGCTGGAAGGCGGACGGGCTCGATGCGGCCGCCCTGCAGCAGACCGTCGGTGCGTCCTCGTTGACGATCGGCGGGCTGCTCAAGCATCTCGCCGTCCAGGAGGACAACATGTTCACCGTGAAGTTCCGGGGTGAGCCGATCGGCCCGCCCTGGGACACCAGCGGCTGGAACGGCAACAAGGACTGGGAGTTCGCCTCGGCCGCTGCCGACTCCCCACAGACCCTGTACCGCCTCTGGGACGACGCGGTCGCGCGCGCCCGGGTGACGGTCACGGCCGCCTTGGCCGACGGAGGACTCGACCAGCCCGCCGCCATCACCTGGCCCGACGGGCGGCACGCCAGTCTCCGACGGCTGATCTGCGACCGGATCGAGGAGTACGGGCGGCATACCGGTCATACGGACCTGCTGCGCGAAGCGATCGACGGCCGGGTCGGCGAGGATCCGCCGTACGGGTGGCGACCGGTCAGCTGAGCTACTTGAGCAGGCCGACTCCGAAGGCGACGACCAGGACCGAGATCATCAACGCCGACACGGATTCCGCCGCCATCAAGAGCTTCGCGCGCGGGGTGAGCGGCATCGTGTCCGTCGGACTGAAGGCCGACGAGTTGGTGATCGAGACGTAGAGGTAGTCGACGAACCCCGGCACCCAGCCGGCCTTCTCCGAGGACCGGCGGGCGACCTCGGCGATGGCGTCGTGATCCTCGTCCTGCGGGAACCTGAAGTCGGCGTCCGGCAGGTTCGGCCGCTTGACCCGGAACCGCGACACCGGACCGCCACGATCCAACTCCCAGAACGCCAGCGCGAAGACGAGCACATTGGTCAGCCACACCTGCCCACCCGCCGCCAGCAACTGTCCTCCCGCAGTCGCCTCACCGGTCACCAGCGAGTGAATGAGCTGTACCAACGCGGCGAGATTGGTCACCGCGATCAACAACACCAACGCGATCGAAAGCCTGCGCAGGAAGCGATTCTGCCGACTCATCCGCCGCGGATTGGCCAGCACCAACGGCACGAACAGCGCCAGCTCCAACCCCGGCACAACGAACCGCGGCCCCAGCTGCATGGCGCTCGGCAGTACGGCGTACAACAAGATCGCCCCCACCACCGCCACAGCAGCCGGCAACCGCGTCTCCCCCGGATGCGCCGACGCCTGCACGCTCACAAGCTCATCAATCGGCCGTTTGCCACCACCATGCTCCAAGCAGAACACAGTCCGCGCGGATTGCCGCTATTTCCGCGAGCTCAGACGCAGCTCCAGTAGGGAGTAGAACACGTAGTAGTTGGGGATCTGGTTGATCTGGCTGAGCACTTTCCCGCGCTTGCTCCCCTTCGTCCTGAGGTAGAGCTGGCCGTTGGCCACGTACGCGGTCTCGACCTGCGCCCAGGGCGTCAACTTGCCCTTGGCGCCGACCAGGTCCCAGCTGATGGTGAGATCGCCGAACACCAGCGTGTCTCCCTGCCGGAACCGGACAACAGCTCCGGGCAGCTGCGTGACGGTCACGGCCTCCTGGATGGCAGGCCCCCAGGGGTCCACGGCGGCATTCCCCTCATGCGACCCCTCGATCGTGGCCGCGGCTCCGTCATGACCGACCACCCGGTAAGAGAAGCTGGTCTGGCTGACGGTGCCGAAGTCCGCCGTCTGCTTGAGGATGCTCTGTCGCACCTGCATCGAGTCCCAGCGGAAGGCCGACACCTGTCCGCGATGATCGACGAAGGTCATGCCGTGCTCGAACAGGTCGAGCCGCACCCTGCCCTTGTGAGCGGCTTTGTACCCCGCCCGCACGGCCCACCAGCCGGCTCCGATGGCCAGCGGCGTGAAGACGACCGACAAGAACGCGGGTCCGTCGGCCAGCAGCGACCCGAAGCCGAAGACTCCGCAGAGGACGGCCGTCACGCTAAGGATCACCCACCCCGACGAATGCTCCCTCGGCAGGTGGGTGGCCCGGTGCTCGCCCAGCCGCGCGTGGGCGACCGCCGCACTGATCCGGTCAGACAACGGAGTCCTCGTTTCCTCGGCTTACCTTGAGGCGTGAAGGTAGCAGACCTTACCTTGAGCAGGCAAAGTAGATCGCCGGAGGATGGAGATGCGCCATGTACGCGGCTGCGGCAACTAGAATCCCGGAGCTATGGCGTCCACTCGTATCCGCAGAACACCTGAGGAGTCTCGCCGGGCGATCCTGCAAGCAGCCGAGGAACTTCTCGTCGAGGGCGGGCTCGACGCCGTCACCGTCCGCGCCGTCGCCAAGCGGATCGGCATCACCGATGCGGGTGTCGCGCACCATTTCGGCAGCCGTCAGGATCTCCTCGTCGCACTCCTGCGGCACGGCGGCCGCCGGATGCGCGCCGCGATCGAACAGGCGGTCGCCGAATGGGCCGACAGCCAGGCCGATGTCAACGGCCTGATCCGGACCATCGCCCGCGTCTACGACCAGGGGTACGCCGAACTCGCCGTCGCGCTCCATGCGGCAGGCTGGGAAGACCCAGGAGTGGGATTCCTGGAGCCGGTCGTCCAGATCCTGCACGCCACCCGGACCCGAGCCGGGCGGCCGGGACCGCTGGCCGACACCCGGCTGGCCGTGGCCGCACTCCATCAGGCGCTCGCGCTCGACGCCACCTACGGCGCCGCCTTCCGCCGCAGCGCGGGAATCAGCGAATCCGCCGCCAACCGGCCGGGTCCCCAGCGAACCTGGTGGGCCAACACACTCCGCACTGCCCTCGGCCTACCGGACGACTGACAGCGGGTATGGCGGTCAGTTCGCGACCGGCACGGTCACCGCGGTTCGCCGGGGTGAGCTGTTCACAGTCGAGCTGGCGGACGGTACGACGTACCGGGGTCGACGGATCCTGGTATCCACCGGACTGACCGACGTACTACCTGAGGTGGCCGGTCTGACCGCCCAGTGGGGCAAGGATGTGCTGCACTGCCCGTACTGCCATGGCTGGGAGGTCCGGGACCAGGCCATCGGCGTGCTGGCGACCAGTCCGCTGGGTATCCACCAGGCACAGCTGTTTCGGCAGTTGAGCGACGATGTCACGCTGTTCCTGCACACCGCACCAGTACCGACCGACGAGCAGTGGGAAGAGCTCGCGGCGGGCCAGATCCCCGTCGTACGAGGCACGGTCGAGCAGGTCGAGGTAGCGGACGGCCGTCTGACCGGTGTCAGGCTGGCGAGCGGCGAGGTCGCTCCACGCGACGTCCTCGCGGTCCAGCCCACTCTGCGCGCCAAAGCGAGCTTCCTGACCGAGCTAGGTCTCGCGGTGACCGCCCAGGAGGTAGCCGGGCTCGTGTACGGCGATGCGCTCGTGGTCGACGCCAAAGGCCAGACAGCGGTGCCGCGATCAACGACGATCTGATCGCCGAAGAGACGCGCCTGGCCCTCGCCACGCGAGCAAGGTGACGGTCAACTGATGCCCTTGAGGAGCTGGCGGGCCATCACGATGCGCTGGACCTGGTTGGTGCCTTCGTAGATCTGGGTGATTTTGGCGTCTCGCATCATGCGTTCGACCGGGTAGTCGTGGGTGTAGCCGTAGCCGCCGAGGAGTTGGACGGCGTCGGTGGTGACGGCCATGGCGACGTCGGAGGCGAAGCACTTGGCGGCGGCGCCGAAGTAGGTGAGGTCGGAGTCGTTGCGCTCGGAGCGGGCGGCCGCGGCGTACGTGAGCTGGCGGGCGGCTTCGATCTTCATGCCCATGTCCGCGAGCATGAACTGCAGGCCCTGGAACTCGGCGAGCGCCTTGCCGAACTGCTTGCGCTCCTTGACGTAGCCGAGCGCGTAGTCGAGCGCTCCCTGGGCGATACCGAGCGCCTGGGCGGCGATCGTCACGCGGGTGTGGTCGAGGGTGGCCATCGCGGTGCTGAAGCCGGTACCGGGGTCGCCGATCATCCGCGACGCGGGGATCCGCACGTTGTCGAAGTACACCTCGCGCGTCGGCGAGCCCTTGATGCCGAGCTTCTTCTCCGGGGCGCCGAAGGAGACGCCGTCGTCGGCCTTCTCGACCACGAAGGCGCTGATGCCCTTCGACCGCTGTGCGGGATCCGTCACAGCGAAGACCGTGTAGTAGTCGCTGACGCCCGCGTTGGTGATCCAGCGCTTCACGCCGTTCAGCACGTAGCCATCGCCATCCGCGACGGCGCGGGTCTTCATCGACACCGCGTCCGAACCCGCCTCGGGCTCCGACAGGCAGTACGAGAACATCGCGTCACCGGCCGCCACCGGAGGCAGGTACTGCTGCTTGACCTCCTCCGACGCCGACAGCAGCAACGGCAGCGAGCCGAGCTTGTTCACCGCGGGGATCAGCGAGGTCGACGCGCAGGCGCGGGCGACCTCCTCGATCACGATCACGGTGGCCAGCGCGTCCGCGCCGGCGCCGCCGTACTGCTCGGGGATGTGCGGGGCATGGAAGTCCGACGCCTTCAGCGCGTCGTACGACGCCTTGGGGAACTCAGCGAGCTCGTCCACGTCACCGGCGTTCGGGGCCACCTTGGCGTCGCAGACGTCGCGGACGGCCTCCCGGATCGCCTGGTGCTCCTCCGACAGGGCGTACAGATCGAATGAGTTACTCACGAGTATCAATGTACGCCATGAGCCCGTCACCGGGCGATAACCGCGATCGGTAGAGTCCCCCGCATGACTGAAGGCACTGCGCGACCGCTGCGGATCGCGGTGATCGGCACCAACTACCTCGGCGCCAACACGGCCGCGGGAATGGCCGAGTTCGGCTTCGACGTGATCGGCGTCGAGATCGACGAGCACCGGCTGAAGCTGCTCAACGACGGCAAGGCCCCGCTGTACGAACCCGGCCTGGACCCGTTGCTGAAGAAGCACACCGACTCCGGCCGGCTGCGGTTCACCAAGGACTACACCGAGATCGCCGACTGGGCCGACGTGCACTTCATCTGCGTCGGTACGCCGCAGCTCGAGGGCAGCGATTCGGCCGACCTGGCCCAGGTCCACTCAGTCATCACGATGCTCGCCCCGCTGCTGACCAAGCCCACCCTGGTGGTCGGCCGGTCCACCGTCCCGGTCGGTACGTCGAAGATCGTCGAAGCACGCTTCCACGCCGAGGCGCCGGCCGGAAGTCAGGTCGAGATCGCCTGGCAGCCCGAGTTCCTGCGCGAGGCCCACGGGGTCGACGACACGCTGCAGCCGGACCGGCTGGTGTTCGGCGTACAGTCTGCCGCCGCGGAGGCCAGGCTGCGTGAGGTTTTCGCCCGGCCGATCGCCGGCGGCTCGCCGGTCGTGGTCTGCAACCTGCCCACCGCAGAGATCGTCAAGGGCGGCGCGAACGCCTTCCTGGCAACGAAGATCTCCTTCATCAACGCGCTCGCCGGACTCGCCGACGCGACCGGCGCGGACGTCACACTGCTGGCCGACGCGCTCGGCTACGACAAGCGGATCGGCCGCGGCATGCTGAACGCCGGCCCCGGCTACGGCGGCGGCTGCCTGCCGAAGGACCTGCGCTCGTTCATGGCCCGGGCCGGTGAGCTCGGCGTGGAGGAGATCATCACGCTGCTGCGCGAGGTCGACGACATCAACCAGCACCGGCGCGCGCGGATCGTGGACGTGGTGCACGAACTGCTCGGCGCCGAGTGGGTCGGCAAGAACGTGACCGTGCTCGGCGCGGCGTTCAAGGCCGGTACGGACGACGTGCGCGACTCACCCGCGCTCGACATCGCCGGCCGGATCCAGCTGCACGGCGCGACCGTCACCGTCTTCGACCCCGAGGCGATGGACAACGCCCGCAAGGTCCGGCCGACCTTCCGGTACGCCGACTCCGCCGCCGACGCCTGCGACGGCGCGCATCTCGTCCTGCACCTGACCGAGTGGCCGGAGTTCCGCGAACTCGATCCGGCCGCGCTGCGCGGCGTCGTCGAGGCACCGATCGTGGTCGACGCCCGGCTCACCCTGGACGCGCAGAAGTGGCGCGACGCGGGCTGGATCTACCGCGCGCCGGGCCGCCCCTAGGCCCTGGGGCTTTACGCGACCGTCGCGTTCCGCAGGACCGGGCGGGTGAGGGCGAACAGGCCGATCGCAGCCGACAGCACGCCGATGCCGAGGCAGACACCGGTGATGCCCACCCCGTCCAGGTCCGCGAAGCTGCCCAGTACCGGGTTCATCACGACGAGCGCGAGGCTCTGGCAGAGCACGACCACGGACTGCAGGCGGGACTGGTACTCACGCTCGACCGAGTTCATCAGCAGCGGCAGCACGTGCCCGGTGAAGGTGCCGACGCCGATACCGCTGACCACGCCGGCCAGGAAGGTCAGCGGTAAAGGGTCGAGCGCCGAAAGACCGAGCAGGCCGACACCGGCCAGGATCAGGCCGAGCGCGGCGAAGATACCGGGCCGGGCGAAGGCGCCGCGGGCAAGGATGCGCAGCGCGATCACGCCGACGCCCAGGCTGCGGCTGGCGACCAGCAGACCGGCGGTCGACGCGCTCCAGCCGTGATCTCTTGCCAGCAAGGGAAGCAGCAACGCGTCGAGTGGCATCAGCAGGCCGGCTGCCAGCGTCATCGTGATCAGCAGTGCCCGGGTGAGCGGCCGCCCGAAGGCCACCTTCACGCCGTCCACGATCGACCGGAACATCCCGGTCCGCGGCCCGGTGGCCCCCGCCGGCGTGTTCCGCAGCGCGAGCAGCACGACGATCATCACGGCGAACGTCAGAGCGTCGAAGCCCGCCGCGGCCGTCAGTCCCGACCAGGCGACCAGCACGCCGCCGACCGCGGTACCGGTGACTGCGAAGACGACACCGGTGACCTGGAAGCTGGCGAGCGCGCGTGGGATCAGTTCCGGCTGCACCAGCAGGCGAGGCATCGAGCGTGACGCCGGCAGGAAGAACGCGTCGATGACTCCGACGACCAACGCCGTGACCAGCAGCAAGCTGATCGGCTCACCGATCGCCAGGGTGGTCGGGACCAACGCGGTCGTGACCGCGAACATCGCGATACAGCTGGCCAGCAGGACCTTGGGTGCGCCGTACCGGTCGCCTACCGCGCCGCCGATCAGCAGCAGCACCGCCCGCGGCGCCGCGGCCACCAGAAGCACCAGTCCGGCGACCTGGCCGCCGTGCCGGCTGGCGGACCAGCCGATGGCGAACGTCATCGTCAGATCGCCGAGCAGGGACACGACAGCACCGAACAGCCAGATCCAGTAACGGACCGGGATGCGCTGCGTATCCGGTTCTGCGGGCGGAGTCACGATCGACGACCTTAGACGACGTTGGTTGGAATCTCACGGCTACCCGCCCCAGGCCTGTGGAAAACCGTAAGAGGTTCAGCTTTTACGCAGCTCTGCCGCGCCATCACGCACAGTACTGCCCTTCGCCCGCGCCACCTCGGCCAGGTTCTCCTGGAACGCGGTCATCTTGGTCAGCAGCTGCTCGTCGAACGCGGCGAGAATCCGGACCGCCAGCAGTCCGGCATTACGAGCGTTCCCGATCGAGACCGTGGCAACCGGAACCCCGGCCGGCATCTGCACGATCGACAGCAGCGAGTCCATCCCGTCGAGATACTTCAACGGCACCGGTACGCCGATGACCGGCAGCGGCGTGACGGACGCGAGCATGCCCGGCAGGTGCGCCGCGCCACCGGCCCCCGCGATCAGCACCTTCAGGCCCCGCTCGTGCGCGGCCTTTCCGTAGTCGATCATCTCGACCGCCATCCGGTGCGCCGACAGAACATCTGCCTCGAAGGGCACGCCGAACTCGACGCAGACCTCGGCGGCCGCCTTCATCGTCGGCCAGTCCGAGTCCGACCCCATCAGGATTCCCACGGTCATACTGTTCGCCTATTCGTCGATCGTGCCGGTCAGGTACGCCGCCGCGTGCCGCGCGCGCTCGCGGACCTCGGCCAGGTCATCGCCGTACGCCGTGACGTGGCCCACCTTGCGGCCGGGCTTCACGGACTTGCCGTAGAAGTGGACCTTGAGCCCCGGGTCGCGGGCCATGCAGTGCAGCAGCCCGAGATGCATGTCCTCGACGTCGCCGCCGAGCACGTTCACCATCACCGTGTACGGCGCCCGCGCGGCCGGTGAGCCGAGGGGCAGATCCAGCACGGCGCGCAGGTGGTTCTCGAACTGGCTGGTGACCGCGCCCTCGATCGACCAGTGCCCGGTGTTGTGCGGCCGCATCGCCAGCTCGTTCACCAGCAGGCGGCCGTCGCGGGCCTCGAACATCTCGACCGCGAGGATGCCGACCACACCGAGCTCGCCGGCGATCTTCAGCGCCGTCTGCTGCGCGTGAGCGGCCTTGTCGGGGTCGAGGCCCGGCGCGGGTGCGGTGACCTCGACGCAGATGCCGTCCCTCTGGACCGACTCCACGATCGGGTACGCGACCGCCTGGCCGTGGGGGGAGCGGGCGACGATCGCGGACAGCTCGCGGACGAAGTCGACCTTCTCCTCGGCCAGGATCGGCACCTTGGTGGCGAACGCCTCGTCGACGACCGGGTCCTCTGCGCTGGTACAGACCCAGACGCCCTTGCCGTCGTAGCCGCCGCGGGTCGTCTTGAGGATGATCGGGAAGCCGCCGATGCGCTTGGCGAAGTCCTCGATGTCGGCCTTGGAGGCGACGACCTGGTGGGCCGGGGCGGGGGCGTCGATGGTGTCGAGGCGCTGCCGCATCACCGCCTTGTCCTGAGCGTGCACGAGGGCGTCGGGGCCGGGGCGGACCTTGACTCCCTCCGCTTCGAGCGCTCGCAGCAGCTCGGTGGGTACGTGCTCGTGGTCGAAGGTCACCACATCGGTCTCGGCGGCGAACCGGCGTACGGTCTCGGGGTCGCGGTAGTCGCCCACGGGGGCGTCGGCGACCGCCTGGGCGGCGGAGACGGTCTCGCCCTCGGCCAGGACGCGCAGCTGGATGCCCAGCGCGATCGCGGACTCCTGGGTCATCCGGGCCAGCTGGCCGCCGCCGACCATGCCCACGACCGGGGTCCCTACCGGCAGGTCTTCACGCTTGAACTTCACGGGTGGAGCCTAATGTGCTGACCTGCTCCCGCCTGGGGCGGGCCGATCGGGTCACTCTTAGGGATGACTTTTCGCGCTGGATTTCAGCGTCGGACTGCTGGCCGGGTACCTTGGAAACTGCCCTGACCCAGAAGTCCGTGTTCACAGAGAGTCTCCAGGACCGTTGAAGATCGTCACAACGCTGTACCGCCAGGTGGAGCACCTGGTGCACGAAGTGGCCAAGTTCGGTCTGGTCGGACTGCTCGGCATGGTCGTCGACCTGCCGATCTACAACTGGCTGGTCTTCGACAACCCGCTGATCTTCGGTACGCCGGGTGACGGCATGCTGCACCACAAGCCGCTGACCGCGAAGTTCATCTCGGTCACCATCGCCACGGTCGCCACCTACCTCGGCAACCGGCACTGGACCTGGCGGCACCGTGAGCGCACCGGCCTTCACCGCGAGTACGTCCTCTTCTTCGTCCTGAACGGCATCGGCCTGCTGATCGCCGCCGGCTGCCTCGGCTTCTCCCGCTACGTGCTGGACCTCCACAACGCGCTGGCCGACAACATCTCCGCCAACGTGATCGGCCTCGGCCTCGGCACCCTGTTCCGCTTCTGGTCCTACCGCAAGTTCGTCTTCAAGGAAGAACTCGCCCTCGACGAAGCCGAACACCAGCACCCGAAGGCCCCCGACACCCCCGCAGCCCTCGACGCCGACAACACCGGCGACCTCCCCGCTGTCCGCTAGCCCCGTCGTTCCCACGCCAGCCCGTGGCTTAAGCTCCTCCGTCGCGCGGCTGCGAGAGTAGGCACCCCAGCCCTGGCAAGCCGGCCTCGTTGCGCGGTAATCCCTTGCGCTGGGATCGTTGAAGAGCCCAGCTATCGCCTCCAACCGGGCGACCCGCATCCCCCAAGCTTTGCCACAAGCTGCAATTCGCCACTTGCCAGTGGGTGGACGGGCACTGTGCATTCCATGCGCAGATGGCTCACCGGGATCCTGTCCGGACTTCTGTACGGCGTGCTGTTCGGGGTGGGCACGCACTATCTGATGCACCTCAGTTGGAGCGCGGCGTTGATCGCCGGCGCGGCGAGCGGTCCACCGTTCGGGGTCTTGATGGCGCTCGTGAAGCGGCGAGGGGATCGCGCGCTGTCGTCGCTGCCCGGCGACTTGACCCGCAAGGAACGCCAGGCTGCTGCCCGGGCTGCTCTGCGCGGTCCGGTGCCTACCGACCCTGCGATCAGGGCAGCGGCTTTGGCTTTCGGGCGGCTGCAGCTGGACCGGTATCAGGCTCGTTGGATGCGCGTACTGCTGATCCTGATGCCGATCCTGTTCGTACTGCTCGCGGTCTCGACCCTTCTCGACGACGATCGCCCGTGGTGGAGAGCCGTCCCCCAGCTCCTCGGCGCCGCCGCCTTCGGCCTCATGGCGCTCGAGCGCCGCCGGCTCCGCCACCGGGTTGCCGAGTTGTCAGCTGCCGACAACACCGGCGACCACCCCACCATGCGCTGACCGACGCGCTCCCACGCCGGCGGGCCCCAGTTGCTCCGGAAAGAGTGGGTTGGGTCAGTTATTCGCGAGGCGGCCGGAGAGTAGGTTCGCGGTGTCGTCGATCGGGTCGGCGTGGCGGTGGACGATCTTCCATTCGCCGTTCTCGCGCCGGAAGATCGTCGTACTGCGGAGCAGGAACGACGACGCCTCCGAGCCGTCCACCGACGCGGTGCTTCGTTCGATCGCGAG
This sequence comes from Kribbella koreensis, assembly GCF_039525325.1. Taxonomy (NCBI): domain Bacteria; kingdom Bacillati; phylum Actinomycetota; class Actinomycetes; order Propionibacteriales; family Kribbellaceae; genus Kribbella; species Kribbella koreensis. Next base: position 61,548 of record NZ_BAAAHK010000024.1, on the reverse strand, counting down.
CAGGTAGGCGAAGTCCTCGCCGACGTCCGCCGCCACCACCTCCCACTCACACGAGCTGCAGCCGGAGAAATGTGCGGCGAGCTCCTCGAACATGGGAGCGACCTCAGCCCACCCGGTCGGGCTGAACGCGGCGCCGTAGACGGTGACCGGATCGGTGTGCGACCACAGAGCGAACCGCGGTGCGGCGTCGCCGTTGAGCAGCGCCGTCTCGGCCTCGTGAATGCGTGGCATCATCTCGGCGAGGAACTGCTGGGTGTCGTTCATCGGATCTCCTCGGTGTTCGGGTGGCGGCCGAGCCGGTGGAGCAGCTGGTCCTGCGGTGACGCGTCCGGGGACACGCCGGCGGACGTCGTCGCGAACGTGTCTTGCCGCGGGCCGAGATCGAGATCGAGCGAGTAGGCCAGCAAGAAGGCGACGACGTCGTCGGGAAGGGTCTCGTCCGCGCCGATCGCGCGGGCCAGGTCCCAAGCATGGATCGCGGCGTCGAGGATCCGCATCGACAGCAACTCGGCTCCGGACCGATCGCCGATCACGTGATGGGCAACGCGGTCGAGTGCGCCGTCCTCGTGAAAGCAGGCGACCATCCGGTCCGCGGTCGCCACGAACGAGGCCAGCGCGTCGTCGCCGAGGTGGTCGACCGACCGCGTGGCCTCGACCCGATCGGTCGGGGCGCCGTGGAGCAGCAGCTGATAGCGCACATTGGCGCCGACGACATGATCGACGAGCGCGCGGACGTCCCACTCGGTGCAGGGCGTCGGCCGTCGCCAGTCGCCAGGCCCGACGAGCCGGAGTCTGCGAGCGAATTCCTCGATGGCGACATCGAGCAGTACGAGAGTCTTCGCGGTGCCGGCCATGTCTGTCATGTCTGTCATGTTTCGCCTCCGCCGATCCCGCCGGCAGGGTTCGCCATCCCGGTCTGTCCGGGAAACCATCCCGGTCGGAGTACGAGTGCGCACTGCCACCCTCACCAGCTGCCCTGGAGGAGTAGCAGGAGGCCTGGGTTGGGGTCGGCCACGGTGGTGACGTTGGCTGCTACGACCAAGAGGGCGGCCACTGCCGGTACTGCCGTGAGCAGGACGAACAAACGGCGCCGGCGCCACGCCACCACCGACAGGCCGATGAGGACGACGGCCAGGAGGCCGGTCAGGATGCCCTTGAAGACGTGCCAGCGGACGTACTCGGCGAGCATCACGTCCAGCGCCGGCGACAGCGGGCCGTTCGCGAGCTGATCGCGGGCCTGGGACACGATGGCGGCCACATCGTCCGCGGGGGCGGACGCCAGATTCGGCAGCAGCGTACCGAAGGGCGACACGACGCCCTGGACGTTGAGGATCAGCAGAGCAGCCGCGACGAGGGCGAGTGCCCCGATCGGCACCCGGAACCGCTGGAGCCGGACAGCCAGCGTCACCAACACGGTGACTAGCAACGTACCGATCACCACCCGCACCAGGTGGTAGCGGAACTGGTGGTCGACAAGGGGCTGGAGATCGGGTGGGAAGCCGGTACCGCCGCCCGAGGCCCAGTAGGCGCCGAAAGCGCGCGGGAAGGCGTCACGCCGGTCGGGGCCGACTAGCGGCGGCGCGAGGAAGAACGCCGCGGTCAGGACAACGGCCATGGTGAAGAGCCCGGCGTCACGCCGCCGGGCAGTGGTGCTGATCAAGGGATGCTCCTAGTCGGATCGGCTGCGCAGGTACGCGAGCACGGCGAGGACCCGCCGGTTGGTGTCGTCGCTGACCGGCAGGTTCAGCTTGGTGAGGACGTTGCCGATGTGCTTGGCGACACCGGCCTCGGTCAGGGAGAGGATCCGGGCGGCCGCCGCGTTCGAGTGCCCCTGCGCCATCAGGGCGAGGACCTCCCGTTCGCGGGCCGACAGCTGCTTGAGCGGGTCGCTGCGGCGTTGCATGAGCTGCCGGACGACCTCGGAGTCGACGACCGTGCCGCCCTCGGCCACCCGGCGCAACTGCTCGGCGAACTCGGCCACGTCGCCGATGCGGTCCTTGAGGAGGTACCCGATGGACCGGCCGGTACCTGAGGCGAGCAGCTCCTCTGCGTAGCTGTGCTGCACGTACTGGCTGAGGGCGACCACCGCGAGGGCGGGATCCTCGGCGCGCAGCGCGACGGCGGCCCGCAGCCCCTCGTCGGTGAAGTCCGGCGGCATCCGGACATCGGTGATCACGAGATCCGGTCGGTGCTCGGTGACCGCGACCCGGAGCGCGGAGCCGTCCCCGACCGCAGCGACGACCTCGATCCCGAACCGGGCCAGCATCGCGCTCAGCCCCTCTCGGAGCAGTACCGAGTCCTCGGCGATCACGACGCGCACGGCAACTCCACCCGCAGGATCGTCGGGCCACCGGCAGGGCTCGAGATCAACAGCCGGCCACCGGCTGCGGCGGCCCGGTCCGCGAGCCCGGTCAGTCCGGATCCACGGTCGGGGTCGGCGCCGCCACCGCCGCCGTCGCGGACCTCGACCAGCAACAGGGCTGCCTCGCGTCGGGCGGTGACGGTGGCCTCGGTCGCACCGGAGTGCTTCACCGCGTTGGCCAGCGCCTCGGAGATCGCCGCGTACGCGACCCATTCCACGGTGGCCGGGAAACGCGACGAGGCGACGTCGACGCGTACTTCGAGGGAACTCGCGGCGGCCAACTCCTCGACGGCCGCCCGCAGGCCCAGCTCCCGCAGCGTGCGGGGGCTGATGCCCCGGATCAGATCACGCAGCTCGGCCATCAGCGCCTTGGCCTGGTCGTGCGCGGACGACATCGCGGCGGCAGCCGGCGACGAAGGCGGCAGATCGAGGCGGGCCATCCCGATCTGCATGGTCAGGGCGACCAGGCGCTGCTGAGCGATGTCATGCAGGTCGCGCTCGATCCGCAGGCGCTCGGCATCGAACGCGTTCATCAGCCGGGTCCGGGACCGGCCTACTTCGACCAGTTCCTCGGACGGCTCCGGACACAGCAGCATCCGGGCCAGCGCGGCGTGCGCTCCGCCGAACAGCGCGGTCAGGTAGAGCAGTACCGGGATCAGTACCAGCCCCAGACCGACCCGCCCGACGATGCCTGACATGGAGTCCATGACCGAGATCCGGTGGTCCACCGCGATCGGTGTCGAGACGACGATCAGCCCGATGACTCCGAGGGCCCCGAGCCACAGCGGGCCGACAGCGCCGAGCAGCACCAGGTACGCCACCGCTCGCCAGGTGGCCAGGTCGGTGTAGCGGTCGCCGCGGCTCCCGGGGCGCAGCGGGGCATCGCCGACCAGCCGCAGACGCCACCGCTCGGCGCGGGCCACTGAGAGCGCCAGCCGGGGGCCGAGCAGCGCGAGCAGGCCTACCCCGACGAGCCCGAGACCGGCCGCCAGGATCAGATAGCTGTCCGTGCGCCCGGCGGAGAGCACCACCACGGCCGCGACCACCGGAGCCAGCGGCACGGCCAGCAGGAGCCACAGAAGGCCGGAGGCCACCGCAGTGGTGGCGGAGTAGGCGAACCCACGCCAGGGCCAGACCGAGACCAGGAACCGTCGCCCGGTCACTGCCCGAAGCAGCGTTGCTGTCATGCGCCCAAGTTAGGCGCCCGCCCGCAACCTCCGACAGCGCGCTGGTTCGACTCCTGGAGTAGACCTGGCACTACCTACTAGGCTCGCGCCCGTGACCGACGGCGGCTGGATGGACGGCGACCCGGTCGGGAGCGACGGCGATCCGGCCCGGAGGGACGGCGATCCAGCCTTGAGCGATGGCGATCCGGTACTGCGGAGGACGCTGATGGCGGCTGGTCTGCCGGTGACCGGGCGCTTTGTGGCGAAGGCCGGCTGGGTCAGCCGGGCGTGGGTCGGCGACGAGTACGTCGTACGTGTGAACAACGGGCAGTTCCGCGACGCGTATCGCCACGAGGCCGCAGTCGTCGAACTGCTCGCTGGCACCGACGTCCCGCACGCCCGACACATTGCCCACGGCAACAGTCCGGACGGTGCGTGGTACGTGTCCGAACGGCTGCCCGGACGGACCCTGTACGACGCCTGGCCGGCGGCGGACCCGTCCACCCGCCGAGCGATGATCGAAAGCCTCGGTACTGCGTTACGCGCACTCCACCGCATTCCGGCCCCACCCGCCCTACTCCCACCCTGGCTAGCCGCCGCCCTGTCCGACGAGCCGGCTGACAAACCCTGGCCTGCATTCCATCCACCCGTAGTGAGCGCAACGCTCCAACAGGTCGAGGCCGCCCGGCGTCTGCCCAGCCATGATTCGCGCTTACTCGCGGACGTCGCCGACTGGATCCAGGACCGGCTCGGGTTGTTCGCCGCCGACGAACCCGTGCTCGTCCACGGCGATCTCCACGGATCCAACGTCATCGTCGACCAAGGCCGCGTCACCGGTCTCATCGACTTCGCGGAGGCGTTGGCTCAGCCGGCCGATGTCGAACTCGACACCATCCTGCGCTGGTGCGCGAGGGCGCGCGAGTACCCGCCCACACCCGACGGACAAGGACTCGACGAGACCACACTCGCAGACCTCCCCGGCTGGCTGCACAACGCTTATCCAGAGCTCTTCGACCGCGAGCACCTCCGCGAACGCCTGAACTTCTACGACATGTACGTCGAACTCGCCCTCTACGCCCACCACCCCCACCCCAACATCCGCAAAGCGGCGCACCACCACATCACCCACCTACTCACCGGCCACAACCACCTGGACGGACTCGCCTGGTAGTCCGTTGGCGCTGTTGTGCCACGCGCCCGCGGCTGCGCCAGCGCCGTTCGCGGGGAATGACCCACCGGGCCGTCGACGCGACGCCGGAAGGTGGCCGCGTCGGCGGATAAAGTTCCGTCTTCAGGCTGGGCTGGAGGGGGACGGGTATGAGCACTGTGGATCCGGCGGCGCAACGCCGCGCGAAGCAGCAGCGGTATGTGGGGCGGCCGGGGGTGTTGGCTGCAGCTGTTGTTTTCGCGGTGTTGCAGGTGGCGTGCGCGGCGGTGCTCGGGGTGGGCATCAGCGCGATGGCCGACTTCATCCGGCACTCGATCATCGACAGCGTCTTCGACGACCGGGATGTCTTCCCGGACTTCTGGGGGCCGGCGACGATGGGGATCGCGCTGGCCGTGGGGATCATCGGCACGATCGCGGCCGCCGCTTTGTCGAGTTCGTTCATGCAGCGGTACCGCGGCGGCGAGAAGCAGCCGTCCGTCTTCGCGCCGCTCGGGCTCGTCGCCGTTGCGGTCGCCGTCACGATCCACGCGCAGACCTGGACCGAGCCGCTCGAGGTCGGGACGCAGGTCGATCCGGCCTTCCACACCGACGAGGACTGGGGCGTCTTCTCCTGGATCGCGTACTACGCCAACATCTGGCTGCCCGCGCTGCTGATCGCCATCGCGGCGCTCGTGGTCTGGTACGCGATCAGGTACAACCGCCGCCTGCGCCTGCAGACCGCCAACCGGAATCGGCTGCTCACCGAAGGCCGCCGGGTCGCCGGCACGATCACCGAGGTCACCCTCGTGACGAGCCAGAACTCCGAGGGCCACAAGACGACCGTCGGCGCCGACATCGTGGTGAAGTTCACCGATGCCAACGGCACCGATCGCTGGGTCAAGCGCCGCAGCACCAACCGCTCCGCGATGCCCGGCCCTCGTCCTGTTCGACCCGCTACAACCAGCCAACGAGGACTCGATCTTCGTCGCCTTCACCGCCGAGCCGACGCCACCCGAATGGATCGGCACCGTCGCCTGACCCGGAGCTCGGCGGCTGCACCCGGCCGAGAATGATCTGCTGCTGACTGTTGTCGGTGGGGCGTGTGAGGATGCGGGGATGAGTGACTTCACCGTGCGGGCGGCTGGTGCCGGGGACTATGCGGAGCTGCGGGGCGTTTTCGCTGGGGCGATGATGTTCGAGCCGGGGGCGGACGAGTTCGGGCCGCGGATGTTCGAGCCGGAGCGGGCGCTGGTGGTGACCGACGGGGCGGAGATCGTCGGGACGACGCGGGCGCTGACGCGGGATCTGTCGGTGCCGGGGGCGGTGGTGGCCGCTGCTCACGTGACCGGGGTCGGGGTCAAGGCGACCCATCGCAGGCGCGGGATCATGGCGGAGTTGATCAGCCGGCAGCTGCGCGAAGTACCGGAAGCCATTGCGGTGTTGTGGGCCAGCGAGTCGGGGATCTACGGACGGTTCGGGTACGCCGCGGCCGCGTGGGGCCTGTCGTACGAGATCGACCTGCACCGGGTCGGGCCGTCGAGCGTGAAGGCGCGGCCGGGCGAGATCAGTGAGTTGCCGGCCGAGGGTGCGATCAAGGAGCTGGCGCCGTTGCTGCTGGCCCTGCAAGAGCGGCGGCCGGGGGTGTCCGGGCGGTCGGACCTCAAATGGCAGCAGCATCTGGAGGACAAGCCGGACGAGCGCGGCGGCAAGACCGCGCGGCAGATCCTGGTGCACCGCGATGAGACCGGCACCATCGACGGGTACGCGCTCTGGCGCGGCAAGATGCACTGGACCGCGACCGGCCCAGCCAACGAAGTACACCTCGAAGAGCTCGTCGCCCTCACCCCGAGGGCATACCAAACCCTCTGGCAACACCTGCTGACGCTCGACCTGGCCGGCACCCTGGAGTTCGGCTTCGCCGCCATCGACGAGCCACTCCAGCAACTAGTCACCACCCCCACGGCCCTCAACCGCCGCGTCAGCGAATCCCTCTGGGTCCGCGTCACCGACGTCCCCCGCGCCCTGGAACAACGCCGGTACGCCGCTGCCGTCGATCTGGTCCTCGACATCACCGACGACCTGATCCCCGCCAACACCGGCCGCTTCCACCTGACCACAGGCGAGACCGTCAGCTGCAAGCCCACCGAATCCCCAGCCGACCTCACCCTGTCAGTCACCGAGTTAGGCGCGATCTACCTAGGCGGCCGCCAACTAGCCGAGTTCGCCCCCACCGGCCGAGTCACCGAACACACCCCAGGCTCCCTAACCCGAGCCACCGCAGCCTTCGGCTGGCCGACCGCCCCAGTCAGCCTGGAGATCTTCTAGCGGCGGTCGTTGTCGTCCGAGCTGAAGAGGGTCTCGCTGTCCGGCTCCTCCGAGGTGGCGCGTGGCTCACGGCGGCGCAGGTGCTCCGGCGGGGCCTCGTCGTCGAGGATGCCGTCGCCGGGCTTGCCTTCGGGGCCGCCGAAGAGGAGGTCGGACATCTGCAGGTGCATGTGCTCGACGTGCGGTACGTCCGGCAGGATCACCTGGCCGCGCTCGCCGGCCGACTCGATCTGCAGCGTGCCGCAGCCGAGCATGCGGTCGATGATGCCGTGCTCGTAGGAGACGTCGTTGATCCGCATCAGCGGGATGTCCCGGCCGGTCCGGGTCAGGATGCCGTGCCGGGTGATGAGGCGCCGGTTGGTCAGGGTGTAGGTGGAGAAGAACCAGTTCAGGAACGGCTTCGCGCCGAACACGATCAGCACCAGCAACGCGACCACGCCGATCGCGATCCGGGCCGGGGTCTGCAGGCTGCCGTCCGGGACCACCGCGGCGAGGAACCCGCCGCCGGCCGCCAGCACGAGCAGCAGGAACACCGGGAAGATCAGTGCCTTCCAGTGCGTCCGGGTGCTGACGACGATGTACTCGTCCTCACCCAACAACTTCGCCGAGATCGCCATACCCCCAGTCTCACAGTTCCGGGGGCCGCTTGTCTGCGGGGGACACGATTGATTGAACACTGCACGAAAAACTCTTCACAAACTGAATACTGTCGGCCAAGATGCCAAACGGGGTATTTGCTGGGGGCTATTACCTGAGGAGTCTGGGATGGGGATCTTGTCCGTACTCGATCGTGAGCACACGATCGCGCCACCGGGTTACAGCCGCTGGCTGATCCCGCCGGCCGCGCTGGCGGTGCATCTGTGTATCGGTCAGGCCTACGCGACCAGCGTGTACAAGACGTCGATGATCAAGCACTTCGACGCCAGCCAGACCGCGATCGGGGTCACCTTCAGCATCGCGATCGTGATGCTCGGCCTGTCCGCCGCGATCGGCGGCACCTGGGTGGAGCGCAACGGTCCGCGCAAGGCGATGTTCGTCTCGGCCTGCTTCTGGAGCACCGGCTTCCTGGTAGGGGCCCTGGGCATCGGTACGACGCAACTGTGGCTGGTCTACCTCGGGTACGGCGTGATCGGCGGGATCGGCCTGGGGATCGGCTACATCTCCCCCGTCTCCACGCTGATCAAGTGGTTCCCCGACCGTCCGGGGCTGGCCACCGGCCTGGCGATCATGGGCTTCGGCGGCGGCGCGCTGGTCGCCAGCCCGCTGTCGCGGCAACTGCTCAGCCTGTACGACGACGGCTACGACTCGAACGTCTCCACCTCGGTGGCCGGCGGCGGCGCGCTCGTCGCGCTGTTCCTGACGCTCGGCATCGGCTACTTCGTGATCATGATGTTCGGCGTGGTGAACATCCGGGTGCCGGCCGAGGGCTGGAAGCCGGCCGGGTTCGATCCCTCGCAACTGAAGGCGAAAACGCTCGTCACCACCTCGAACGTGTCGGCGGCGAACGCGATCAAGACCCCGCAGTTCTGGCTGTTGTGGGTCGTCCTGCTCTGCAACGTGACGGCCGGCATCGGCATCCTCGAGCAGGCCAGCCCGATGATCCAGGACTTCTTCCGCGGCGACGTCGGCGGCAAGTCGACGGTCGCGGTCGGCGCTGCCGCCGGGTTCGTCGGCCTGCTCTCGATCTTCAACATGGCCGGGCGGTTCGCCTGGTCGAGCACGTCGGACGTCATCGGCCGCAAGCCGATCTACGCGCTGTACCTCGGCGTCGGCATCATCTTCTACTTGCTGCTGGCAACGGTCGGGCACAACAGCACCGCGCTCTTCGTCCTGTTCGCCGCGGTCATCCTGTCCTTCTACGGCGGCGGGTTCGCCACCGTACCGGCGTACCTGCGGGATCTGTTCGGGGGTTACCAGGTCGGCGCGATCCACGGCCGGCTGCTGACCGCGTGGTCGGTCGCGGGCGTCGCCGGGCCGCTCATCATCAACGGATTCCTCGACCGGGAAGGCAAGCCGGGCACGCTGACGGCCGAGGCCTACCGGCCCGCGCTGTTCACCATGGTCGGGGTGCTGGCGGTCGGCTTCGTCGCCAACCTGCTGATCCGCCCGGTCGCCGACCGGTTCCACGAGCCCAGCCGGACCACCGCAGCGGAGGCAGCGAAATGAACCAGACTCCCCGGCTCGTCATCTCCTGGGCCCTCGTCGCCGTCCTGCTCGGCTACGGCATCGTCCAGACGCTCATCACCGCGGCAAAACTGTTTACTCAGTAGCCCTCAGGTGTGTGACATCGCCGGCGGCCAGTGAACGTGGGCCGTCGGCGGTGAGCACCACCAGCCGGCCGTCCGCGTCCAGCTCCGACGCGGTGCCCTCGATGAACACCCCTCCGGGCAGCTCCACCCGCACCTGTCGCCCAAAGGTCGCCGACAACTCGCGGTAGTCCGGCAGGATCACCTCAGGATCGCCATCAGCCTGCACCCAAGCCTGATAGCGAGTAGCCAGTTCCCGCAGCACAGCGGTCATCACAGTGCTCCGGTCAGTCGTCGCAGCACCTTCCAACGCGAGCGACGTAGCCACGTCCGTAGGCCGCTCAGCCGCTGTAAGGCTGACATTGAGGCCAATACCGACCACAGCAGCCGGTCCATCGATTCGCTCCAGCAGGATCCCCGCAAGCTTCCGGTCCTCGACCAGTACGTCGTTAGGCCACTTCACCTGCGCAGGGATCTCCCCCACCCGCCGTACTGCGGACGCAACCGCCAACGGCACCAGCAACCCCAGCCACGGCCACCGATGCGCCGGTATGCCCCTCGGCCGCAGTAGAGCCGACATGAGCAACGCAGAGCGCGCAGGAGTCGTCCAGGTGCGCCCCAACCGCCCACGCCCTGACGACTGGTACTCCGCCGTCACCACAAGGCCTTCAGCAGCCCCGGCACGCGCAGCAGCCGCCACAACGGCATTGGTCGACTCCGTCTCGGCCAGTACGTCGACCTGGCTCCACAGCGAGCCAGGTCGCACCAGCCGCCCCTGCAGGTACTTCGCGTCGAGGGGCGGCCGCTCCAGATCGCCGAACATCAGCCGGTGTTCTGCAGGCCGGCGGCAACTCCGGACACGGTCAGCAGCAGCAGTCGCCTGGTACGGACGATCTGCTGCTCGTCGAGCGACTCATCCGTCCGAAGGCTGCGGAGAGCCCGCAACTGCAGGTAGCTGAGCGCATCGACGTACGGGTTGCGCAGCTCGACCGCCCGGCCGAGCACCCGGCGGCCGCTGAGCAGCTTGTCGCCGCCGAGCACCTTGAGCACCCACTCAGTGGTCAGCTCGTGCTCGTCGAGCATCTGCTTGGTCAGGTCGGGCCGGTCGCCCAGCTCGAGGTAGCGGCCGAGGATGCGGCGGTCGGTCTTCGCCAGCGACATCTCGGCGTTCTCGAGCATCACCTGGAACAGCGGCCAGTTCTGGTTCGCGTCCTGCAGTACTGCGACGTCCCCCACAGCAGAGAGCGCCGAGCCGAGCCCGTACCAGCCCGGCGCGTTCACGCGGGCCTGCGACCAGGCGAAGACCCACGGGATCGCCCGCAGGTCCTCCAGCGACGACACGGCGACACCACGTCGGGCCGGCCGGGAGCCCAGCGGCAGCTGCCCGAGCTCCTCCAGCGGCGTGACCCGGCCGAACCACTCCGCGAACCCCTCGGCCCGTACGAGCCGGTGGTACGTCGTCCGGGAGGCCTCGTCCATGGTCTTCTCCACCACGGAGAAGCGCTCAGCTGCGACCACTGCCCGCTCCTCGATGCCCGGAGTGGAGGCGAGCAGCGTGGCTGCGGTGACCTGCTCGATGTGGCGCTGGGCGATCGCTGCGTTGCCATACCGAGCAGGGATCGCCTCACCCTGCTCAGTGAGCTTGAACCGGCCCGAGACCGAGCCAGGCGCCTGAGCCAGTACTGCGCGGTTGGCCGGGCCTCCACCACGGCCTAGGGCTCCACCACGGCCGTGGAAGAGGGTCAGGCGGATCGCGTTGCGCTGAGCCCAGGCGGTGATCCGCGCCTGCGCGTCGTACAGGGCCAAGGTGGCCGAGACGGGCCCGACGTCCTTGGCGGAGTCGGAGTAGCCGAGCATGACCTCGAACCGGCGGTCGTTGGCCGTCAGGCGGTGCCGGACCCGGGTGAGCTGGATCGCGTTGTCCAGCACCTCCACGGAGTTCTGCAGGTCCTCACCGGTCTCGAACAGCGGTACTACGTCCAGCTCGATCGGCCGCCCGTCCATGGCGGCGTCAGCCAGCTCATAGACGGCAGCGAGGTCGCCCGCGTTGCGGGTGAAGGACACGACGTACCGGCGGCAGGCATCTGGGCCGAAGCGCTGCTGGATCTGGCCGATGACGCGCAGCGTGGCCAGCACCTCCTCGGTCTGGTCGGAGAGCTCGCCACCGCCCAGTACCTCTTCCAGAGCCTTGGTGTGCACAGACGAGTGCTGCCGGACCTCCAACTCGGCCAGGTGGAAGCCGAACGAGGTCACCTGCCAGATGAGCTGCTGCAGCTCGCCATAGGCCTGCCGTAGAGCGCCTGCGCTGACCAGGGAGTCCTGCAGGACCTTCAACTCGTGCAGGAAGTCCGCTGCCCGCGGGTAGCCGAAGTCGGCGTCCCTGGCCCGGGTGGCGGCCAGCCGACGGGCTGCGAGCAGCAGTAGCTGGCGATGCGGCTCGGAGGGCGAGCGGGTCTCGATGTCGGAGATCAGCTCGGGGTTGACCGCACGGGCGTCCTCCAGGATCCGGCGGACCGGCGCGGAGGGCGGGGTGGTCTGCGAGTCCAGGGTGAGCGCCCGGCCGAGCTGGTCGGTCGCCTGCTCTAGCGCACGGAGTACGTGGTCGGCCTGGATCTGCATGGCCTCGCGGGTGATCGCCGCGGTGACGTTCGGGTTGCCGTCGCGGTCACCGCCGATCCAGGAGCCGAGCCGGACGAAGGGTGCCACCACCGGCTGCTTGACGCCGGCGTCCTCACCGGCCAGCGCGTCGTCGAGGCGGCGGTAGACGTTCGCGACGACGTTGAACAGGGTCTCCTCGAAGACAGCCATCGCCGAGCGGACCTCGTCCAGCGGAGTCGGCCGGCTGGTGCGCAGCTGCGACGTACGCCAGAGGATGTCGACCTGCTCGATCAGGCGGCGCTGGTTCTCGGCCAGCTCGCTGTCACCGGCGCGGGGGTCGCTTCGCTCCTCCAGTAGTGCGGAGATGCGGCGGATGGTCGCCAATGCAGCGCGGCGCCGGGCCTCGGTCGGGTGAGCGGTCAGTACCGGGCGGAACTCCAGTCCGTTGAGCAGGGCACGGGCCTGCTGCTCACCAGCCTCGGCGCTGATCTTCTCGACCGCCTGGGCCAGTTCGGAGACGGCTGGCGCGTCGCTGGAGCGGTCGCGCTCCCGTAGTACACGAGCGCGGTGCAGCTCCTCGCTGAGGTTCGTCAGGTGGAAGTAGCAGGTGAAGGCGCGGGCAACGTCCTCGGCGCGCTCGTGCGGCCAGGAAGCGACCAGTGCCTCGGCCCCGGCGCCATCACCGGCGATCGTCAGCTCACGGAGCTTCTCGACGTCGTCGAGCAGCGGCTGGCCGGCGTACTCGACCAGGACACGGCCGAGCAGTTCGCCCAGCAGGCGGACGTCGGCGCGGAGCTCCTCGGGCACTTCGAAGCGTGCGCGGGTACGGGTGCGGGCGTTCGCCTGACTGCCGGTCTCGGTCACGTTCGCCCACGATATCGGGGGCCGCGCTCTCTCGCCCGTCGGTCCGACTAGTGAGCGCCGATCGTGACCTAACGTGACGATCCGTGGCTGTGACGCGACAGTACTAGACCGCGCCGAAGCCGCCGCCGACGACTTGCGAGACGGTCTTCGCGAGCTGGGCCGGGGTGCGGTCGGTGCCGTCGACGACGAGCATCCGGGCGCAGCTCTCGGTCATCGAGGCGAGCATCTCGGCCAGCACCGGCAGGTTGGCGTCGGGATCGGTGACACCCGGCAACGATTGCACGAGGGTCAACCGCAGTCCCTCGACCAGGAACGCGCGGGCCGCCCGGACGCGGTCGGCGACCACGGGGGCGGCGCCGTACTGGGCGCCGAAGACGATTCGCCACGACTGCGGGGACTTGGCCGCCGTCTCGAGGAAGGCGGTCAGGCCTTCGAGTACGTGCTCCTCCGGCGTACCGACGGTCGGGTCGGCCGGCAGCGCGGCGACGATCGAGACGACCAGGTGCTGCTCTTCGCGGGCCAGCAGGGCGAGCAGCAACTCGTCCCGGTTCGCGAAGGAGTCGTAGACGACGGGTTTGGTGACCCCGGCGGCCTCGGCGACGGACTGCATCGTCGTACCGGCGTATCCGCGCTCGGAGAACACCTCGAGGGCCGCGTCCAGAATCAGCGGGCGCCGGCGCTCAGGACCCAGATGCGCGGCACGGCGGCGAGGTTCCGCAACCGGGTCTTCAGGGCTGACCACTTGACAAAGCTATCAGCTCGTAGGAAATTCCTACGGTCTGGTAGGAACTACCGGGGGAGGTCGTGTGGCCGAACGCGGTAGCGCCTTGTGGCTGGAGTCGGAGGATTTCACCGAGCTCGATGTCGGTGAGCTGGCCCGGCTGGTCGACCGGACCTCGGAGCGGGAGCTTCGGCATCGGCTCATCGGGGGAGTCCGAGAGATCGCGTTGCGCGAGATCTTTCGCCGGATGCCGGAGTACCTGCGTCCTGCCCGGGCCGAGGGCTTCGACGCGATCGTCGCCTGGCAGATCACCGGGGCCGGCTCCGGTGGCTTCGACGAGTTCCGGATCCGGGTCAGTGACGGCGCCTGCCGGTTGCTCACCGACCATGCCGAGCCGCCGGCCATCTCGGTCCGCACCGACCCGGCCACCCTGCTGAAGATCGTCACCGGCAACGAGGACCCGGTACTGGCCGTCCTCAAGCAACGCCTCTCGGTCCGCGGCGACCTCGCGCTGGCCGCGCGGCTCACCAAACTCTTCGCCGTCGGCCCCTAGCTCACCGCTCAGGCGACTCCGTACTACGCCCCGCCGCCGCCCGTCCTCCTGGGCGCTCTCCCTTCTCGACGCGAGCAGCCTGCTCGCCCAGCGGCGGGTCCTCAGCCCGCCCATCCCCGCGCGGCTGCCGCACAGCATCCGCCGCCGGCGCCTGCCCGGCCGCCATCCACTGAGCGAACGCGACCCGTGGGTCCACCGGCTTCGCCATCGCCGCCGCGACGCGAGCATCGTCGTCCGCGGCCTGCTGCGCATAGCTGCCCGACCCCGGCCCAGGGCGGCGGTCGGCGGGATCGGGCGGGGGCAGGGCAGACAGGTCTTGGGTCTGCTGTGCGGCTTGCGCCTGGCGCCCGCTCTCCAGCGACAGGTAGTGCTTCTCGGCGGCCTGGACCGTCCCCACCAACGACTCAGCCAGCTCCTGCCCGCGCTGCCGTCCATAGGCCCGACGATTGACCGTCTTGTCGTCGTTCAACGGCTTCAGCGCGGCAAAGCCCTCGTCGATCTTGCTCTGCAACTCCGCCCGTACAGCGGTCTGCTGATCCGCCGGCACCAACCGGGGCAGCTCCGAGTGCTCGTAGAGCAGGTCAGCCGCGGCCCGGCCCTTGCCTGAGCGCGCCTCGCGGTTCATCACGCTCAGCACCTCGTCACCCTCGACACCGATCTCGGCCCCGACGTCGTCGGCGAACGCACGCGCGGCCGAGTCCCAGCCAGGGTAGGTGCGCAGCGAGTCCACCGACCTCAGCTGGAGCGCGAGGTCACGCGGCAACGCCCGGTCGATCAGCGCGTCGGTCCTGGCCTGGCTCCAGGCTTCGTTCGTCCCCTCCTCGATCGGCGTCAGGTCCCCGCGCTTGATGTCGGCGGCCCGATCGGCGAGTTGGTACTCCTCCGGGACCGCCAGATGCCCGAACTCGTGCGCCACCACCTGAAAGGCGCTCCGCCGGGCGATCAGCTGCTCCTCGGTCACCCGTTGACCACGCTGCTCGTACATCTCCCGCAGCGGCCGGACCACCGACTCCTCACTGAGGTTCAGCTTGCCGTAGCCGTACGCCTCGCCCCGGACAGACTCGGCCGGATCGGTGTAGCCGAGCTCCCCGTTCCACAGCGACTTGTCCGCACCGGCCTCGGCCAGCACAGCGGCCTGGATCCGCTCCCACAGACCGTCGCCGATGTCCGGTACCGCGGAATCGGGCCGCCTGCGCGGCTGCTCGGCCATCTCAGCCGGGGTCGACCGTGTGGGCGATCTCGGCCAGCGGCTCGTTCATGTTCAGCGCGGCGAGCTTCTCGGCCTGCGTCGGGGCCGCCTCCGCGATCCGCGCGATCTCCCGCATCCCCTCCTGGGCGCGCGCCCGGCGCTCGGCCGGTGTGCCGTCCGGGCTGGAGGCCTGCAGCAGCACGTCCCACGCCTTGCCGACTGTCTCGCTCTCCGGCGTCCGCGCGTCGGCGACCAGGTCGTCCACCGACTTGAGATAGCGGATCGCGCGCGCCCGCTGCTCGTCGCCGTCGACCGTCGCGGCCAGCGCGCGCAGCCGGGCGACGGCCGCGGCCAGCTGCTCCGGGTCGGTGATCTCGGTGCCCCAGGCGGCGATGATCCGCCGGCGCTCGGCCTGGTACTCGTCGTACTCCACAGTAGGATCCTGCCATCCGGTGTGGTCATCGTCATTCAGGCGAACCGTTCACAGGCGCGCGCAGCCCGTTAGAGTGCCCGATTATGGGAGAGACCGTGAACATCCACACCACCGCCGGGAAGATCGCGGACCTGGAGCACAGGCTCGACGAGGCTGTGCACGCCGGCTCCGAGCGCGCGGTGGAGAAACAGCACGCCCGCGGCAAGAAGACGGCCCGGGAGCGGATCGCGCTGCTGCTCGACGAGGGCTCGTTCTCCGAGCTGGACGAGTTCGCCCGGCACCGGTCGACCTCCTTCGGGATGGACGCCACCCGGCCGTACGGCGACGGCGTGGTGACCGGGTTCGGCACCATCGACGGCCGCCAGGTGTGCGTGTTCGCGCAGGACTTCACCGTCTTCGGCGGCTCACTGGGTGAGGTGTTCGGCGAGAAGATCGTCAAGGTGATGGACCTGGCGATGAAGATCGGCTGCCCGCTGATCGGCATCAACGACTCCGGCGGCGCCCGGATCCAGGAAGGCGTCGTCAGCCTCGGCCTGTACGGCGAGATCTTCCGCCGCAACGTCCGCGCCTCCGGTGTCATCCCGCAGATCTCGCTGATCATGGGTCCCTGCGCGGGCGGCGCGGTCTACTCCCCCGCGGTCACCGACTTCACCGTGATGGTCGACGAGTCGTCGTACATGTTCATCACCGGTCCCGACGTGATCAAGACCGTCACCGGCGAGGACGTCACGCAGGAGGAGCTCGGCGGCGCCCGGACGCACAACACCAAGTCGGGCAACGCGCACTACCTCGGCAGCGACGAGGAGGACGCGATCGACTGGGTGAAGGCGCTGGTCGCGCACCTCCCGCAGAACAACCTCGAGGACCCGCCCGTCTTCGGCTTCGACGCGGATCTCGAGGTCAGCGAGACGGACCTCGCGCTGGACACGCTGATCCCCGACTCGCCGAACCAGCCGTACGACATGCACGCCGTGATCGAGGCGGTGGTCGATGAGGGCGACTTCCTCGAAGTACAGGCGCTGTTCGCGCCGAACATCATCGTCGGCTTCGGCCGGGTCGAGGGCCGGCCGGTCGGCGTGGTCGCGAACCAGCCGATGCAGTTCGCCGGCACCCTCGACATCGACGCGTCGGAGAAGGCGGCCCGGTTCGTCCGTACCTGCGACGCGTTCAACGTGCCGATCCTGACCTTCGTCGACGTCCCCGGCTTCCTGCCCGGCACCGACCAGGAGTGGAACGGCATCATCCGCCGCGGCGCCAAACTGATCTACGCGTACGCCGAGGCGACCGTCCCGATGATCACCACGATCACCCGCAAGGCCTACGGCGGCGCGTACGACGTGATGGGCTCCAAGCACCTCGGCGCCGACATCAACCTGGCCTGGCCGACCGCGCAGATCGCCGTGATGGGCGCCCAGGGCGCGGTCAACATCCTGCACCGCCGCGAACTCACCGCGGCCGCCGACGCCGGCGAGGACACCGACGCCCGCCGCCAGCAGCTGATCACGGAGTACGAGGACCACCTCGCCAACCCGTACATCGCGGCCGAGCGCGGCTACATCGACGCGGTCATCAAGCCCAGCGAGACCCGCGCCGAGATCATCCGCGCGCTGCGCCTACTCCGCACCAAACGCGACACCCTCCCGCCCAAGAAGCACGGCAACATCCCCCTCTGATCGGAGTCCCCATGTCCGACCCCGTACTACGAGTCACCAAGGGCGACCCGACTCCCGAGGAACTGGCCGCCCTGCTAGCCGTAGTCACCGCCCGCTCCATCGCCGCGCCCGTTGAGTCCGCCACCACCACAGACCGGGCCAGCGACTGGGCCACCTACTGGCGCAACCACACCCGCCCCCTACACCCCGGCCCCGGCCGCTGGCGAGCCAGCGCCCACCCGTAAAAGTTCTCAACCAGCTGATCTGCGGAAGCGGATCAGCGGGTAGAGCGGGATTGCGGTGTTGCCTCGTGGTGGGCCGGGGAACGTTGTGGCGCCGTCCAGGTGGAGGCCGTGGTGGGCTGCTCTGGCTACGAGCAGGGGTAGGGCGTCTTCGGAGCGATGGTTGTCGGGGGTGCGGCCGGAGGCGTAGCGGGTGGATTCGCGTTTTTCGGTGGTGGTGATGAAGACGCCGTCCGGGCGGAGGACTCGGGCGACTTCGGCGAGGACCTGGTCGCTGTCGTCCAGTAGATGTAGGAGCCAGATCGCTAGTACCGCGTCGCAGCGGCGGTCGGCGATGGGGAGTTGGGTGGCGTCGGCGGCGGCTACGTGGCCGGGGAGGCGGACGCGGGCGTGGTGGAGCATCGCGGTCGACAGGTCGACGCCGTGGACGAGATTGCCTTGGGCAACCAGTTCGGCGGCGACGGTGCCGGTGCCGACGGCTAGCTCCAGGACGCGTCCGCCCTTGGGCAGTAGCTCCTGGATGGCGTCGGCGGCCGCTTGTGCGCGTTGGGTGCCGCCGCGCGTTTCGTCGTACCGGGCGGCTTCGGCCTCGTCGTACTCGAGTTTGCGGGAGGTCGCCGTCCACAGCGACGGCCAGTCGATGCCGACCTGAGCGAGCATCCGGCGGACCAACGGCAGGGAGATGCCGACGACGTTGTGGTAGTCGCCCTCGATGCCGGTGACGAACGGGCCGCCGAGCCCGTCGACCGTGAACGAACCCGCGACGACCAGGGGCTCGCCAGTCGCGACGTACGCGTCGATCTCGGCCTCGGTGAGGTCGGCGAACCGGACCGTCGTGGACGCGAGCTCGCGGAGTTCCTGGCGAGTGCGCGTGTCGAAGAGGCAGTGGCCGGTGTGCAGTACGCCGGTGCGCCCGCTCATCATCCGCAGCCGCTCGCGGGCGACTTCCGGCGTACCGGGCTTGCCGTAGGCGACGCCGTCGATCTCCAGGACCGAGTCGCAGCCGAGCACGGTCGCGTGATCGGTCAGCGTGGAGACGACCGCCCGCGCCTTCAACACCGCGAGCGCGCGGGCCAGCTCACCCGGCGACTCGGCCGTGACGTTGTCCTCGTCGACGCCCGAGACGATCACCTCCGGCTCGACCCCCGCGTTGCGCAGGGTCTGCAGCCGCGCAGGCGACTGCGAGGCCAGCACGAATCTCACCGGGCCGCTCACAGCTTCGCGAGGGCGCGACGGAGCGGGTCCAGGCCGATCGAGCCCAGATTGAGCGCGTCCCGGTGGAAGGTCTTGAGGTCGAACGCCGCCCCCTTGCGCTGCTTGGCCTCGTCCCGCGCCTGCAGCCAGATCCGCTCGCCGACCTTGTACGACGGCGCCTGCCCCGGCCAGCCGAGGTACCGGTTCAGCTCCGCCCGCAGGAACTCGGTCTCCATCCGCGAGTGCGCGCGCAGGAACTCGAAGCCGAGCTCAGCGTTCCAGATCTCCCCCGGGCGCCACCCGAACGGGTTGTCGCGTGGCACCGCCAGCTCCAGGTGCATACCGATGTCGATGATCACCCGGGCCGCACGGAAGCCCTGCGCGTCCAGCATGCCGAGCCGGGCACCGGGCTCTTCGAGGTAGCCGAGTTCTTCCATCAGGCGCTCGGCATACAGGGCCCAGCCCTCGCCGTGGCCGGAGACCCAGCAGCCGAGCCGCAGCCAGCGGTTGAGCTGGTCGGTGCGCAGCATCGTCTGGGCGACCTGGAGGTGATGGCCGGGCACGCCTTCGTGGTAAACGGTAGTAACCTCGCGCCAGGTGGCGAAGTCCTCGACACCGGCCGGCACGGCCCACCACATCCGGCCCGGGCGGGTGGTCAGGTCCTCGCTCGGCGGCGTGTAGTAGATCGACCCGTCAGAGGTCGGCGCGATCATGCACTCGATCTGCTTGATCGAGTCCGGGATCTCGAAGTGGGTCCCGGCCAGCTCCTCGACGGCGGCGTCGGCGAGCTGCTGCATCCAGTCCCGGAACGCCTCCTTTCCGTGGATCTTGCGGGCCGGGTCGTTGTCGAGCAGCTCCGCGACGGCGCTGATGCTGCGGTCGCCGCCGTTCAGCGAGGCCGCGATGGTCGCCATCTCGCCCTCGATCCGGGCCAGCTCCTGCCAGCCCCAGGCGTACGTCTCCTCGAGATCGACGGCCGCACCGAGGAAGCTGCGCGAGGCGAGCTGGTACACCTCCCGGCCGCACGCGTCCCGATTCGGGGCCTGCGGCAACAAGTCGGTGGTCAGCCACTGGCCGAACTGGTCGTAGGCCTTGCGGGCGGAGGCGGCAGCCGCCTCGACGGTGGCCTTGATCGCGGTGTCCGGCGCCTTCGCGGCGAGCCCGGCGAAGAAGTCGTCACCCTCGGCGCCGGTCCAGCTGGCGATCCGCTCGGCCAGCACGTTGACCTGGCGCGCGGCGGACACCCGCCCGGCGGCGGCCTGCTCGATCAGGGTCTCGCGGAAGCCGTCCAGCGTCGTACCGACCAGGTTCAGCCGGATGGCGATCGTCTCCCAGTCGTCCTGGGTCTCGGTCGGCATCAGGTCGAAGGCCGAGCGGATGTCGACCGGCTTGCAGGAGATCGCGTTCAGCTGGTGCTGCGGCACACCGGCCTCGCCCTGCTCCAGCTCGAGCCCGATCCGCTCCAGCAGCGCGTCCCGGGCGGCCTCTTCCCGCGGCGACGACACCTGTACTTCGGAAGCCTCGGCGACCGTACGCCGGTGCAGGTCGATCAACGCCTCGAACCCGGCCGGCGAGTAGTCCGGCAGCTCGTGGTCGTGGCCGGGGATCCCCATAAAGGTCGCCTCGGTCGGATCCAGCGCGGCGTACGCCTCGAGGAACCGCTCGGAGATCTGGTCGATCGGGCTGTTCGGTGGGGTGGTGTCCGTCACCAGGCCGACACTACCGCGCGGCTGAGCTCAGCTGCCGGTACTGTGTCGCTCGCTCGCCGGTCGAAATACTTGAAGGGACATGGGGTTGACGCAGCCGCCTTACGGTCAGCAGCCGGGTGGACCCTATGGGCAGAACCCGAACCAGCCACCGCCGAACCAACCGCCGCCGTACCAGCAGCCCGGATACCAGCGGCCGGGTCAGCAACCCGGTCAGCGGCCGGGTGGTCAGCAGCCGGGTTATCCACAGCCCGGGTACCAGCAGCCTGGGTATCAGCAGGGTGGTTACCCGCAGGCTCAGGGCCAGCCGCCGTACCAGTACGCCGCGCCGTCCGTGGCGCCGCAGCAGGGCCAGGGGCTCGGCTGGGGACCACAGTTCGCCCCGCCACCCGGTCCGCCCGGCTACCCGCCCGGTCCTGGCTTCCAGCCGGGCTGGCAGCCGCAGTTGCCGCCCCGGAAGAAGTCCAAGGCGCCGCTGTTCGCGATCCTGGGCGTCGTCCTGGTCGGCGTCGTCGGGCTGTGGATCTTCGGCGTGATCAAGAAGAACGCCGACAACCACTACACGCAGCCGGTCTACACTGCGCCGACCATCCGGTCGACCGAGGCTCCGATCCCGACCACCGCGCCGACCGGCAAAGCGACCGGCAGGCCGACCGCCACCCGGCCGACCCAGGCGCAGCCGACCAAGACGGCGACCTCGCAGCCGCCCGCGCAGCTGTCGAACCAGGACATCGTCGCCAAGAACCGGCTCTACAAGACCGGTCAGATGCGCTCGGTGAACTGCAGGGAACCGAAGATCAAGCCGAACACCGCGGCCAACGCGGCGAAGTACTGGGCCGCGATCAAGCCGTGCCTGGACCGCTCGTGGGCGCGGCAGCTCGCGCTCGCGGGGTACAAGTTCAAGGCGCCGACGATGCTCTACTGGGCCGGCACCAGCGTGAACAGCCCGTGCGGTAACGGCCCGGTCGCGGTGCCGTTCTTCTGCAGCTCGAACCACATGATGTACATGAAGGTCGACAACTTCGTGAAGAGCTACAACGAGTACCCCTACGCGGACGCGAAGGCCTACGCGCGGATGTGGTACTCCCGCTCGATCGCGCACGAGTACGGCCACGCCATGCAGTCGCTGACCGGCATCCTCGAGGCGTCGTACGACATCCAGTACCAGCTGACGAACTACGACGACCGGATGCGCCAGACCCGCCGGATGGAACTCCAGGCGAACTGCTTCGCCGGCGTCTTCCTGGCCGCCAACAAACGCAGCTACCCGATCAACGGCCTGATGCTCCAGGTCTGGAACAAGTGGGTCGTCACGTCCGGTGACAAACCCGAGCAAGGCGACCACGGCAGCCCGTCCAGCCAGGCGCACTTCATGGGCCGCTCCTTCGTCACCGCCAACCCCGCCAGCTGCAACACCTTCGCCGCCTCCAAGAAGTACGTAAGCTGACGAATCGCCCGGCACGTCGTACAGTGCCTCGGTGTGTTGCTGCTGCGGCACCGGAATACGCAGCAGCAACACACCCATCAGCTCAGGTCTTCGGGGGCGGCCTGGCGCCAGGAGTCCAGGACTATGTCGTGGAGTTCGGCGGCGTCTTCGAGGGCGGCCAGGCGGGCGCGGACCCAGCTCGAGTGGGACTCGTGCGGGGGCACCCAGAACTTCTCCGGTTCGGCGGCGATCAGCTCGTCGCGCTCGAGCCGTGGGCAGCGGACGGCGAAGGACGTCTGGTCGTCGGGCACGGTCAGGAACATGCGGCCGGCGACGTCGAAGGTTGGGTGGCCCCAGCTTCCTTCTCGACCACCTGGGGCAGGGACAAGGCGGTTCGGCGTACGTCGTCTGCGTCTAGCACGACGACACAGTAATGGCCGGGACCGACAAGGCGGTCCCGGCCATTGAGAGAGGGTCAGCGACGGCGGCCCGGGAGGAGCAGGGCCAGTACTGCGCCCGCCGCCACGATTGCCGCTCCGACCCAGACGGCCGGTACCAGGCCGTCGACGTACTGCGCCGGGCTCGCATACGACCCGGCTGAGGCGAAGACGGAGGCCAGTACTGCGACGCCCATCGCGACCCCGACCTCGCGGATCGTGTTGTTCGCGCCGGACGCGACGCCCCGGTCGGCGTCCCCGAAGCTGGCCATCACCACGCTGGCCGACGGGGCGAAGGTGAGTCCCATCCCGACGCCGGCGAGGACGAAGGGAGCGACGTACGACCCGTAGGTGACGTCGGTGGTGGTGACCAGCGCCATCCACGCCAGCGCGGATGCCAGGAACACCTGCCCGGTCGCGATCAGCACCCGCGGCCCGACCCGGTCGACGACCAGCCCGGCGAGCGGTGCGACCACCATCGGCGCCATCGTCCACGGCAGCGTGCGCAGACCCGACTGCAGCGGCGTGTACCCCTGGACCACCTGGAAGAACTGCGCCAGCAGGAAGACCGACCCGAAGACCCCCACCGAGAAGGTGAACGCGGTCGCGTTGGTGACGCTGAACGCCCGCACCCGGAACAACCGCAGCGGCAACATCGGCGCCGGCGCCCGGTGCTCCCAAACGATGAAGGCGACCAGCAGCACAGCCCCACCGATCAAAGCAGTCAGGATCCGCCCCGACGACCAGCCGTCGTCCGCTCCGTGCACGACGCCCCACACGATGGCGAGCACCGAGCTCGCGGACAGCACCAGCCCGAGCAGATCCAGCTTCTTCGCAGCCCCGCGCGACTCGCTCAGCACCCGGGCCACCAGCGGCAGCGCGATCAGCCCGATCGGAACGTTCAGCCAGAAGATCCACTGCCAGTTGATCCCGTCGACGACCGCTCCCCCGACGACCGGACCAACAGCGACACCGAGGCCGGAGATGCCGCCCCAGATACCGATCGCCGCACTCCGCTGACGAGCCGGTACGGCGGCCGCCAGCAACGTCAGCGACAACGGCATGACCGCCGCCGCGCCGACCCCTTGGATCGCGCGAGCGCCGATCAGCATCCACGGCTCGGTCGCCATCGCGCAGGCCGCCGAAGCGAGCGTGAAGAGGGTGATACCGGCCAGGAAGATCCGCCGCCGGCCGAGCCGGTCACCGATCGCCGAGGCGGTCAGTAGCAGCGCGGCGAAGGACAGCGTGTACGCGTTGATGAACCACTGCAGGTCGGTCAGCGAGGCGCCGATCTCGGCCTTGATCACCGGCAGCGCGTTCGTCACCACCAGGTTGTCCAGCGTCACCATGAACATCGGGATGCCCACCACGGCGAGCACGAGGGCCAGCGAGCGCCGCACGGCGGGCTCACCGGCCGCCGGCGAGGCGGCGGGTTCGAGGGCGGTCGTGGTCATGTCCAGCTCCTTGTTGTTATCGACTGATAACTAGCGTCGGGACCAAAGTATGCATTGACTGATAACATGTCAAGCGACGACGAGAGGACGGATCATGACGAAGACCAGGCTGACCGCGGCCGAGCGCAGCGAAGAGGTGCTCCAGGCGGCCGTGGTGGCGTTCGGCGCCAACGGGTACGCCGGCACCAAGACCGACGAGATCGCGCGACTGGCCGGGGTCTCCCAGCCGTACGTGATCCGGCTGTTCGGCACCAAGCAGCAGCTCTTCCTGGCCACCACCAACCGGGTCTGCGACAAGATCGAGTCGGCGTTCCGGCGGGCCGCCGACCGCGAGCCGACGCTGGCCAGCCTGGGCGACGCCTACAACGAGCTGATGCCCGAGCGCGAACTGCTCGTCGTCCTGCTGCACGGCTTCGCGGCCAGCTCCGACCCGGCCATCGGCGAGACCGTCCGGGAGCGCTTCGGCCGGATCCACAAGACGGTCGGCGAGCTCACCGGCGCCACGCCCGAGGAGGTCACCAGGTTCATGGCCACCGGCATGCTGCTGACCGTGATGGCGGCCATGCAGGTGACCGGCGAGAACCCGATCTCCTGCGAATGGGCCACCGAACTACTGGGCAGCCTGAGCGGGGGCTAGCGGTCCCCCACCGACTGCCCGGCCGCGAACCAGATGGCTCCGGTCGCGGCCACCAAAGCCGCGACCGTGACGAACAACGAGCCCTGTACCTCGGCCCCGCGAACCACACCGGCCGCGATCGCCACCACCGGCCCGAGCACCATCGCAACCATTGCTGGTAGCAACCATTTGCGCAACGCCTCGCGACTGACCACGGCATACGACGGAACCTGCCCGGCGAACGCCGACGCCAGATGCACCACCAGCAAGGCGATCCCGGTCAGCACCAGCGGCAAGGTCAAGTCACTCGGCGCCCGCATCAACCACCCAAGGCAGACGACGATCATGAACAACAGCGGCGCCAGCGAATCCGGCAACAACACACAAGCGACCAACAGAAACGCCCCCGCGACCGGGATCGCATCCATCTGATCCCACGGCGCCAGCCCCGGCACGATGAGCGCCACCAGCCCGGCCACCGCGATCGCCGACCGCGCAGTCCAGGTCGCCACATTCGTCGCCTGCAACTGCGCCAGCCACTGGCTGATCCGGTCCGCCCCGCTCATGACCGCATCCTCGGCGCCGAGGCCACCCGCGCGGCATCCCGCAGTACCTCGTCCAGCGTTCCAGCCCCGCGCCAACCAACGGTCGGTACGCCGAGATCGCCCAGCCGGTCCAGCTCCGCCCGACGCTCGAGCAACCGGATCCGCCAGGCCAACGGCCAGGCCTTCGAATCGTGCTCCTCCGGATCGATCACGTCGCTCACATCCGGCGGCAGCGTATCGACCGCGATCACCGTGCACCCCGAGTGCACCAGCGTGACGATGTAGCCGAGCATCTCCTTGCGCAGCAGCGGACTCAGCACGATCACCAGGCTGTCGGAGCGGATCCGGTGCCGCCGAGCAAGCTGGTTCTCGTCCTGCTGACGCCCCCGCCGATCCGCGTGCACCAGCACGTCGAGGATCCGCCGCAGGTGGGACCTGCCGCTACCGGCTCGCACGCCGCCGACCGTAGTACCGGTGTCGATCAGTCGGACCCGGTCGCCGTGCCGCAGGTAGTGCTCGGCGATGGACGCGGCTGCGCGGACTGCTGTGTCCAGGCTGCTCGATCGGCCGTCGATGCCTTCGCTGATGCCGACCTCAGCGCCCGTGTCGAGCAGGATGACGACCTCGGTGTCGCGGTCGGACCAGGTCGACGTGACGTGTAGTTCACGCGTTCGGGCCGACACCTTCCAGTTGATCCTGCGCAAGCGGTCGCCTGTACGAAACGGCCTGACCCCTGCGAGCTCTGTCCCTTCACCGGGCCGCCTGGACCGGTGCAACCCGACCAGCCCGGCAGGACGCGGTACCGCGTCCACTGCCTCGAACCCATCGCGCAGTGGCAACGTACTGACGGCCTGAGCAGCAGCTGAGCGAACCTGGACCCGGTAGGCACCCAGTACGGACGTAGCGATCACGTTGGGCCGCTCTAGCTGCCGAAGTCCCCAACGCTCCGACCTCAGCCCGACCTCCAGCGTCACCGAGCCTTCTGAGACAGAAGAAGCCACAGCGGCCTGCGGCGGGTCGTAGCGGAACCACGGCGTCCGGACCAGCGCCATGACCACCAAGTCGACGTCAGGGTCCAGCCCCTCCGCCACCTTCAGCCGGTACGTCGTCGCCTGGCCCTCGAACAGCACGTCGGCGTCAAGCTCGGTCTCGAGCACCGGCTCCTCGTGCGGACGGAAGTACCGGCCCCACGCAGCCACGAAGGCCAGTGGCAGCCCGAGGACCGCCATGTCCGGTCTGCGAGCCAGCACAGCGATCAGCAGCAGGGGTGCCGCGACAGCGACCACCCTGACCTGCGCGTGTGTCGGCAGCCAACTCACTGCCGGGCGCCCGCGACGGTAGGCGGCGCAGGGACCGAGCCCAGGACAGTACGGACGACAGTGGCTCCGGTCACCTCATGCAGCCACAGCTCGGGTCGCACGGTGATCCGGTGAGCCAGCGCAGGAATGGCCACCGCCTTCACATCCTCCGGTACTACGTAGTCCCGCCCCTGGATGACGGCGTACGACCGGGCAGCGAGCAACAGGGCCAGCGAGCCACGGGGTGAGGCGCCCACGAGTACCTGGGAGTCGCGACGGGTCGCAGCGGCGAGCTCTACGCAGTACCGGCCAACGGTGTCGTCGACTGTGACGGTCTCGATCGCCTGCTGGGCCGCGAGCAGGCCGATGGCGTCGGTGACCGGCTCGACCTTCTGGTCCTCCGAGCGGCGGCTCATCCGGCGCTGCAGCACCTCCCACTCCTCGTTGGCTGTCGGGTAGCCGAAGGCGATCCGGAGCATGAAGCGGTCGAGCTGGGCCTCGGGGAGCGGGTACGTGCCCTCGTACTCGACCGGGTTGGCCGTGGCGAGCACGTGGAACGGTACGGGCAGCGGGAAGGTCTCGCCCTCCACAGTGACCTGGTGCTCCTGCATGGACTCCAGCAGCGCGGCCTGGGTCTTCGGTGGCGTCCGGTTGATCTCGTCGGCCAGCAGGAGGCCGGTGAAGATCGGACCCGGCCGGAACACGAACTGCGAGTCCCGCTGGTCGTACACGAAGGCACCGGTGACGTCGGAGGGCAGCAGGTCCGGAGTGAACTGGACCCGGCGGAACTCCAGCCCGAGCGCCTGTGCGAACGACCGGGCCGCCAGCGTCTTGGCCAGGCCCGGGTAGTCCTCCAGCAGCACGTGCCCGCCGGCCAGGATCCCGGCCAGCACCAGCTCGAGCGCGTCAGCCTTGCCGACGACCGCCTCGCCGACCCGGTCCAGCACCTTCCGGCTCAACGCCGACACCTCGCCGAGGCTCAGCTCATCAGTCACGGGTTCCCTCACAACTTCTCGATGGTCTGGACTGCCAACTCGATCTCCGCGCGCGTCGCGGTCCGTGCCTCGGTACCACTGATCAGGTCCCACAGTTGCTCGCCGGCCACCTCGCGGGCCCGGTCCGGCTCCAGCTCCGGGTCGACGCCGTGCCGGTGCACCAACCGGTCCACGGTGAGCTCCAGCAGCAGCGGCCGGATCCGGCGGGTGAACGTCATCGATCCCTCGCCGGCCCTGCGCTCCCGGTCCGACTCCTGGATCCAGGTCGCGAGGAACTGGGTCCGGTTGTCGCTGTGGCGACCACGGCGGGCCGTCAGCTTCTCGTCGTACCGGGCCGGCCAGGAGCTCTCCAGGATCTGCGGTGCGATCAGCCGCAGCACCAGGGAGCCGAAGCCGATCGCCAGACCCATCGCGACGAACCACAGTGGCCGCGGCTGGGTCCCGGCGAGCGCGAAGGCCGCAACCAGTATCAGGCTGCCGGCCACGGCGATCAGCAGATGCTGCACCAGCAGCTTGTCGAACGGCCCCAACCGCTGCCTCATGGCGCAGCCACCCCGCTGCCTTCCGACCCGGCCTCGGCAGGCTCGGCCGGCTTCCGACGGGCGATCGCGGCAGCCAGCTCGTCGCGCAGCCGCACCAGAGCGCCCCGCGCCTGCACCCGCGCCTCCTCAGTCGACCCGTGCGTCGAGTACCGCGCCTCGCGGTAGAGCTGCGCCAACCGGAGCAACTCCGGCTCGGAGATGCCACCAACCCCCAGTACTCGGACCACGAACTCGGCAGGCGTCTCAGAGTCCAAGCGCCCCACCCCTGCGGACGCAGCCGCTCTCTCGAGAGCCACCCAGCAAGCGATCACTCCGTCGGTCGCAGTACCGGAGTCAACCGCCGCCAGGCCCGACTCGACCGCTTCCGCGAGCCGGTCGACCTTCATCCGCTCCCAGGCCTCGCCGGAGCGCTCAGGCGTCGGCAACTCGACATGGGTCATCATCCGGTAGAGCGCGCGGATCAGGAGCAGTACGAGGATCGTCACCGCGGTGTAGAAGATGGCCTGCCACAGGAACTGGATCCAGGCCGGCTGCTTCACCGGCTTGATCTCAGGCCGCGGCGGGGCCGACCCCTGCTGCTGTGGGTTCCCCGTGGGCGGAGTGATAGTCGGGAGCTCCCGCGGTGCCGCCGAGGCGGTGCTCTCGCTGTACGGCCGGACGCTGCCGCCCGCGGAGGCCAGCACGACCAGTGCTACCGCGGCGACTCCCAGCATCAGGACGACGGCAACCGCCAACGCGCTACGACGGCTCGGCTGCATCCCGGAAGACTAACTCGCTGCTGGATCAGCACTGGTCGGCTGCAGCAACCTGCAACGGCTAGAAGCCGGTGTCCATCCAGGGCGCACGGGCAGAGACGAATGCCCGCGATGTCGCCTCCAGTGCCCCTTCGGTCTTCTCCTCGACCAGACCGGCCGCTCCGAGCAGCGCGAGAGACGGCCGGCCGAGGTAGACGGTCGCCAGCTCGCGTACGCCGAGCACGAGGTCCGGCGTACGGTCCGTCTTCTCGCAAGTTGCGCCCTTCTGGTTGCCGGTGAGGTGCCACGAGCCGGCATTCCACGGGAGGAAGTCGTCCTCGATGCCCAGGACAACGTCTACGTCCTCCGAGTAGGTCCGGGCGGCCAGCGCAGGGCCGACATCGGTCAGGCGGGCCCAGATCCCGTCCAGCGTCGTCGCGTGCGCCGCCCGCGGGTCTACGAGCAGGTAGAGCAGCGGGTCGTCGGACGGCAACTGCTCGTACTTCGTCTCGCTCAGCAGGTCAGGGTCGAGCAGGAACTGCCAGAGCGCGGCATGCGCGGCCAGGTCGCTCGAGTGCACCCTGGCGACATCGACGAACCCCTTGTCGGTACGCCGGGTCCGGTAGTGCGAGTAGCCGACCAGCTCGCCGTCGCGCTCGGCCAGCACGCAGCGCAGCGGCGAGGCGCCCCGGAGGTCGGTCACCACGTTGTCGTGCGTCACGTAGTACTGGAAGTTCTCGTTGTGCTGGAACATCCCCGGCCGGGTCAGGGCCTGGGCGTTGTGGAACGCGGCGGTCCGCTCCAGCGACTCCTGCGGGTCGGCGAACCGCACCTGCACGTCCTCGACACCGGCCACCTTGCGCAGCTCGCGGGAGGACTTCTTGATCGTGATCTCCTGATGATCCGACGCGAGGCCGTAGCCGAACCGCCCGTAGATCACCGGCTCACTCGCGGTCAGTACGGCGAGCGGCACCCCCGCGTCGCGCAGGTCGGTCAGCTGCTGCCGCATCAGGTCCCGCAGGATCCCGCGGCGCCGATGCGTCGCCACCACGCCGACCATCGTCACCCCGGCCGCGGCGACCTGCCCACCAGGGACAGTCATCTCGAACGAGAACGCCCCGGTATGCCCGACCAGCTCGTCCCCGTCCGCGGCGACGATGCTCCGGCCCGGCTCCCAGACCTTCTGCTCGGTCTCCAGCTGAGCCTCGCTCCAAGGGGCCGAGAAGGCCACCTCGATCAGCGCCCGCAACTTGTCCCATTCGCCGCCGTAGTGGCCGATACCGATCGTCATACCCCCTGCCTACCAGACGACCGAGCCACTCCGCCTCGGAGTTTCGGGAGGGCGCCGGCCGGCTGTCCCCATGCCGGCCGGCGCGTCTACCGGGTGATGATCAGAGCGTGATGGACCAGTTGGTGAGGGTGCCGGTGTCGCCGGGGCCGTTGTCACCGATGCGGAGGGTCCAGGTGCCGGCAGCGTTCTCCGAGCCGGTGGGGGTGACCGTGTAGGTCTTGCTGGCCGGCAGCGGGTGGCAGGTGGCGCCGCCGTAGCGCTGCAGGTAGTACCAGCGGCCGCTCGGGGAGACCACGCTGATGTTCAGGTCCTCGAGGCAGGTGTGGTTGCCCTCGACGGTGACCTGGAACGGGCTGCTGGCGCGACCGGTCGCGGTCGAGCGGATCGGGCTGACCGCCGTCTGGTAGTCGCGGATCGGGAAGTCGGTGCCGTTGGCGAACGTCCGGCCGCCGCTCGGTCCACCCGGCTGCGTCCGTGCGGTGACAGCCGCGCCGGCCGGAGACTTGTTGCCGGCGGCATCCTTCGCCTGGATGGTGAAGGAGTAGCTGGTGTCCGCCGACAGGCCGGAGACCGTCGCCGTCGTACCGGCGACGCTGGTCGCCAGGGTGCTGCCGTTGTAGACGTCGTACCCGGTCACGCCGACGTTGTCGGTCGACGCGTCCCAGGCGAGCGAGACGCTGTCGGACGTCGTACCGGTCGCGCGCAGGTTGGCCGGAGTGGTCGGCGCTTGGGTGTCGCCGCCCGGGTCCGGCGTACCGGTCAGCAGGGTGAGGTTCCACTTGGCCAGCGCCTCGTTGATGGGCTGGAAGATCGAGTTGCCCGCGTCGCCCTGGACACAGCTGCTGTTGCCGCCAGAGTGCAGTCCGACAGCCTTGTCGCCACGCAGCCACGCGCCGCCGGAGTCACCACCCTCGGAGCAGGCGCTGGTCGTGGTCAGCCCGTCGACCGTGACGTTGCCGTAGTTGATCGACTGGTTGATCGCGGTGACGGTTCCGCACTCCCAGTTGGGCGCGGTGTTGCCGGAGTGGCAGACCGCGTCGCCGACGATCGCGTCGGCCGAGCCGCTGACCGTGACGGCCGGCGAGCCGTAGGTGTTGACGTTCGGCGAGAGCGTCCAGCCGGTCTCGGTCACCGCGACCACGCCCATGTCGCCTTCGCGGGCGTTGATGCTGTGGGTGCCGCCGACGTTCGACGTACCGAGCTTGTTCGCCTGGTTGATCGCCCCGTACGCCGCCTGGTCGGCGTCGTTCGTGCAGTGCCCGGCGGTGACGAAGAACTTGTTGCCCTGAGCATCGGTCGCCGGGAACGCGACCGAACAGTACGTCTCACTCCCCGGCCACCACGGATCACCCGGGTTGACCTCACCGGCCTGCTGCTCGACCTGAGTGTTGACCTGCACGACCTGTACGCCGTCACCGAGCCCCCGCAGCGCCCCATACGCACCACGAGCCCGTACTACGACCTTGTTGCTGACCGGGTCGATTCCCCAACTCTGCAGGCCACTCCCGCGATCCGCCCGGGTGATCTTGTCGACCTTGGCGAGCAACGCGTCCAACTGAGCCTGACTACGGCTGACCAACTGCGGAGTAGCGCCCGCCTGCCGGACCTTGGCCGCCTCGGCCTCGTTGGTCACGGCAACCATCAACTTGCCATCGGCGATCCACCGCCCGGCCTGAGCCGGAGACTTCGGCAACTTGTCCGATACCTGGTGCAGTACTGCCTGCTGCTGGACGACCGTGGGCGTCGGCTGCTGGTTCGCGCTGGCCGGGCCGCCAACCGTGACGAGTGCCGCGATCGCGGCCAGCGTCGCCGCCGAGCCGATCGTGGCGGCCATCATTCTGCGCCTTTTCATCAGTGGTTCTCCTTGAATTCTCCGGGGGAGGTCAGGCCGACCCTAGAGACGAATTCAAGGCACCGATATCGGTCGTACTGTTTTCACAGTTAAGGCTACAGCCTTAACACTTCACTTTACTTTAGTCGGCCCAGCGCCAGCGGAATCCGTACCGCCCGGGCCCGAAATTCAGCGCGACCCCATGGACGGACTCCAGTGGCTCAACCCGCACGGCCACCTCGTCCGCCTCGTCCAGCTGGGAGTAGCGCACGCAGTCGACCGGCAACCGGTCCGGATCGAAACAGACCTCCAGCACGAACTCGCGGACCGGCAACCGGAATTTCCGCTCGTAGTTCGTGGCCGGCGGATAAGGCGCGGAATTCACCAGCTCGTGCTCGGTGATCACCGTCTCGCCTTTCCGCAACGGCCGGTCGAACAGCAATTCCGCGACCAGCAACCCGTCGGCCGGCCGCAATACCGTCCGGCCCAATCGGCAATGCCGTAGCGGCCGGATCTCGGGCAACGCGCGATCGTGCTCGTCGAGGTGCATGATCACCACCCAGCGGTCGGGTCCGTCCGCTTCGGCGCGCAGTACCTGGCGCGAGTGGTACGACCGCTCGCCACCGTCGGCGCCGACGAACACCCGGTCGTGCTGGCTGATCCGGGTCAGCCGCTCGTCCCACTTGATGTCGACCTCGCTGACCGCATCCTCGACGGCATCCGGCCGGGCCCAGAACGCGGCCACTTCAGGGGGTACCGGCACGGTACTGAGCCAGCGCCCCCGCCTGCGCGGCGGACCGACCGAGTCCGTCAGCGTCCCCGCCGGGACCTCCAGCACGGTCTCCAGCAGTTGAACAGCCGCCAGCGAATCCCGTCGCTCCGGCCGGGATCGTCCCGACTGCCAATAACTCAGCGTCGCGAGACTGACCGAGATCCCCTGCCCGCGCAGCCGATCCCGGATCCGCTCCAGCCCGAGCCCGCGCGCACGGATGGCCGCTCGCAGTACCACCGCGAACTCATCCGTTTGCACCACTGGCTCCGGCATAGTCCGCACCTTAGTTAGCAGCCCAAGGCAACGGAAGACATCAGGGCCTTAACAGTTAACTGTGGAACAGCACAGTCAACTCCGCAGCTGGGCCGCGTCCACGCTCGGCGGGGTGCCGAACAGGCGGCGGTACTCGCGACTGAACTGCGACGGGCTGTCATAACCCACGCTGTAGCTGATCCGGGTCACATCGTTGGGCTGCGTCGCCAGCAGCAGTCGCGCCTCCTGCAGCCGGATCTGTTTCTGGAACTGGATCGGGCTCATCGCGGTGACCGCGTGGAAGTTGCGATGGAACGCGGACACGCTCAACCCGCTCGTCCGGGCCAGATCCTGCACCTTGAACGACTCCCGATAGTGATCGCGAATCCACCGCACGGCCCGCGCCACCTGCGTGAGACTGCTGTCCGCCAACCCGAGCTGCCGCACGAGCGCGCCCTGCTCGCTGACGATCAGCCGCCAGAGAATCTCCCGCTTCACCAATGGCATCAGTACTTCGCGATCGCGCGGCTGATCCAGCAACCGCAGCAACCGTACGACCGCATCCAGCAAGTCCTCCGGCGCCTCGGACACCGCCAACCCCGGCAGAGCCGCCTTCGAACAGTGCGGCAGATCCGCCGACAGCAACAGCGACGCGATCTCGGCCGGATCGAGCTGCATCCCGAAGCTCAACGCCGGCTCGTCCGGGCTGGCCACCGTGAACCGCCCGGTGATCGGCATGTCGACCGAGCAGATCAGGAACTGGCCGGCCCGGTAGTCGTACACCCGATCCCCCAGCGCCAGCGACTTCCGCCCCTGCGCCATCACCGCGAGCACCGTCCCGGTCATCGACGCCGTCGGCGGAGTCGGGTGGTCCGAGTGCGAGATCATCACCCCGTCGAGGTCGCTGCCCCAGTCCGGCCGCGCATGCCGGGCCATCAACGCGCGCAACTCCACCAGCCCGGCCATGACTCCGATTGAAGCACTCGGCACCACCCCGAGTCTCACCAGAAGCAGAATCAGGCAAGGATGCGCCACCATCGTTCTAACGCTCGATAGCGGCCCGGTGGTCGGATGGAAGCCATGAAGACACTTCAACTGGGAACCGATGGACCGATCGTCAGCGCGCAGGGATTCGGCGCGATGGGCATCAGCGTCGGCTACGGCGACACCGATCTGACCGAGGCCCGGGCGACCCTCGAGCACGCCTTCGAGCTCGGCATCACGCTCTTCGACACCGCCGACGCCTATGGGTTCGGCGAGAACGAGCGCTTCCTCGCGCCCTTCTTCGCCGCGCACCGCGACGAGTTGGTGATCGCGACCAAGTTCGGCCTGAACCGCGCGCCTGATGGTGAGCTGACCATCCACAACGACCCCGCCTACCTCCGCGCCGCCGCGGACGCGAGCCTGCAGCGGCTCGGCGTCGACGAGATCGACCTCTACTACATGCATCGGCGCGATCCCGCGGTACCGCTGGAAGAAATGGTTGGTGCGATGGCGGAACTCGTTGCCGCGGGCAAGGTCAAGCACCTCGGCCTGAGCGAGGTCACCGCCGACGAACTCGCCACCGCGCACGCGATCCACCCGATCGCCGCCGTCGAGTCCGAGTGGTCGCTGTTCAGCCGCGACATCGAGCGCCAGGTCGTGCCGGCCGCGGCCCGGCTCGGGATCGCGATGGTGCCCTACTCGCCGCTCGGCCGCGGCCTGCTGACCGGCGTCAACCACGTCGACCCGAAGGCCACCAACGACGTCCGCAACACGATGTCGCGCTTCCAGGGCGCCAACGGCGAGGCCAACCAGGCGTTGCTCGAGCCGCTCCGGAAGATCG
Source organism: Kribbella koreensis (assembly GCF_039525325.1). Taxonomy (NCBI): domain Bacteria; kingdom Bacillati; phylum Actinomycetota; class Actinomycetes; order Propionibacteriales; family Kribbellaceae; genus Kribbella; species Kribbella koreensis. Next base: position 27,132 of record NZ_BAAAHK010000024.1, on the reverse strand, counting down.
CCGAGACCCGGCAGGCAACGGTCGCGCAGGTCGCGCTCGCCTGGGTCCACCAGCGCACGGCGGTCTGGGGCACGTCGGTCGTACCGATCCCTGGCACTCGTAGCCGCACGCGGGTCGAGGAGAATGTCGGTGCTGTCGGCCTCACCCTCGACGACGCCGAACTCGCCGCCCTGGAGCCGATCGCCGCGGAGGTCGCCGGCGCTCGCTGGGACGACCCGAGCTTCATCTCTTCCGGCCGCGAGTAAACCTCACGCTTCAACCCAGGTCTCAAGGTTCCGTTGCTTTGCCGGGCCTACGGGCAGCATGCAGCTCATCGCAACCTTAAAATCTTGCATCAAGCTCCTAGTTTCAGAGGCATGAGACCAGCTGTGTCTGTGAAAGGCCTGGGCATGACGTACCGGGCGCCCGTCCGCGAGGCCGGGCTCCGGTCCGCCCTCCGCTCGGCCGTCCATCGCCACTACCGCCACATCGAGGCGGTCTCCGAGCTCACCTTCGATCTGCACGCCGGCGAAGTCGTCGGCTTCGTCGGCCCCAACGGCGCCGGCAAAACGACCACGATGAAGATCCTCTCCGGCATCCTGCACCCGACCGCCGGCGAGGCCCGCGTCCTCGGCCACGTCCCCTGGCATCGCAAGCACGACTACCTCAAGCAGATCGCGCTCGTCCGTGGCAGCCAGCCGATCGGCGGCCCGGCCGAGCTCACCGTGATGGATTCCCTGCGCTACCAGCAGATCCTGTACGAGATCCCGAAACCCGACTTCCGCGCCAACCTCGCCGAGCTGGTCGAGCTGCTCGACCTGGACTCCCTGCTGGACAGGCAAGTCCGCGCCCTGAGCCTGGGTGAGCGGATGCGCGCCGGACTCGCCATCACGCTCGTGTACCGCCCGAAGGTGCTGTTCCTCGACGAACCCACGATCGGCCTCGACGTCACGGCTGCCGCCGCCCTCCGCCGCTTCATCGCCGGGTACGCCGTACAGTCCGGCGCCACCGTCTTGCTGACCAGCCACTACGTCACCGATGTGGAGTCGTTGTGCGAGCGGGTGATCCTGATCGAGGAGAGCCGGGTCCGCTACGACGGCTCCTTTGCCTCCTTGGACTACTTCGATCGCGAAGGCAACCGATGACGGCGGCCGTACAGCCGATCCGGCTCGTCCGCCTGCTCAGGCTGGGCATCTGGCGCAACTCGGTCCAGTGGTGGAGCCTGCGCTCCTTCGTCATCACGCTCGTGATCGGGCAGGCGGTCACCCCGCTGCTCGGCCTGCTCGTCTGGTCCTCAGCCTTGCCCGGCAACCCCGGAATCACCTCGTACTACGTTGTGCTGCTGGCCGTACAGCTGCTCACCGTCTCGTACGAGCACCACACGCTGGCCAACGAGATCTACGGCGGCGAGTTCGCGGCCGAACTCGTCAAGCCACGACCGGTCGTCGTCGACCTTCTCGCCACCAACCTCGCGATCCGGCTCTGGCACCTGCTGTTCGGGCTGCCATTGATCGTCCTCGTCGGACTCCTGGCGTCTGTTGATTTGGCCTTGCCGCAGCTGCTGCTTGCTTTGCCGGCTGTGCTGCTCGCGGGGTCGATCCGTTTCGTCTTCACCTACACGCTCGCACTGACGGCCATCTGGACGCAGCGGGCGCACGGTGCTGTCGGGATGGGCGAGACGCTGATCTTCCTGCTCGGCGGGACGGCCGCGCCGCTGACCTTCCTGCCTGGGTCATTGCAGGAGGTCGGTCGGCTGCTCCCGTTCTGGTCGATGCTCGGTGCGCCGGCGGAGATCGCGGCCGGCAATCTGTCGACGCCGGGAGTCGTGGGGGCGTACGGCGTACAGGCTGCGTGGCTGGTCGTGCTGACTGGCCTTGCAGCGGTTGTCTGGCGACTCGGGGTCCGTCGATTCACGGCTGTGGGAGGGTGAGAATGGTCAAGACCATCAGGCTTTTCGGGGTGCTGTTCTCGATGTCCGTCCGGCGGAGCGTCACGTTCCGGGCGGATCTGTTGTTCGAGTTCGTGGTGACTGTTGTCGCGGGGGCTGCGTCGCTGGCTGCGCTTGGGGTCGTCTACACGCGGACGGACAGTCTCGGCGGCTGGTCGGCGGGTGAGGCGATCGCGCTGCTGGGGACCTTCCAGATCGTCAGTGGGTTGCGGGCGGCGCTGGTCGAGCCGAATCTGCAGTGGTTCGGCGAGCAGGTGAAGAACGGGCAGTTCGATGCGTTGCTGATCCAGCCGGCGCCGGCGATTCTGCTGGCCAGCCTGGGGACGTACGCGCCGCTTGCGCTTGTTCAGGTGGCGTTGGGGTTCGGTGTCGTCTTCTACGGCCTTGCCCATGCGGCGGTCGGCGTCACTGTGGCCGGCGTCGTCGGGTGGCTGATTCTCGTGGTGACCGCGACGATGCTCACCTGGGCGACGCGTGTGCTCTTCTCCTCGGTGGTCTTCTGGGCGCTCGGTCTCAGCCTCGACGTTGTGTACGACGCGGCGTGGCAGTTCGGGCGCTATCCGGTGCAGCTCTACGCGACGCCACTGCGGTTGCTTCTGAGCTATGGGTTTCCGGTGGCTCTCGTCGCGACGGTGCCTGCTGATGTGCTGGCGCGGGGCGGCGGGCTGCTGGCGTTGCCGGTGAGTGTGGCCGTTGCGGGTGGCGCTTGCGGAATCGCCTTGTGGGTCTGGCGGGCGGGGCTTCGCCGGTACACGAGCGCTACCAGTTGACTGTCCGTGGGCTCGGTTACGTTGGCTGCATGATGACGGTGCTCAGGAAAGAGATGGACGGATTCGTCGCGTCTGGTGCCTTGCCTGGTGCCGTGATCGGGATCAGCTCCCCTTCGGGCGAATGGATCGAGGCGGTCGGGAGCAGCGGGCCGGGTGGGGCGCCTTTGCCGGCTGATGCGGTGGTGCGGATCAGCTCGATGACGAAGCCGCTGACCGCTGCGCTCACTCTTCAACTCGCGGCTGACGGTGTGCTTGCCTTGGATGCTCCGGTCACTCGATGGCTTCCTGAGCTCGCTCACCGCCGGGTGGTTCGCCGGCTCGACGGTCCGGCGGACGACACGGTGCCCGCTGAGCGCGAGGCGACGGTCGAGGACCTGCTGACGATGCGGCTCGGATTCGGGTTCGCCTTCGAGGTGGACTCCTGCCCAGTGGCTGATCTCGCTGTCGCGCGTGGGCTCGGGATGGGGCCGCCGCTGCCGTCGGCCGTGCAACACACGCCTGACGAGTGGATCGCACAGTTCGCCACTCTCCCTCTGATGGAGCAACCTGGGCGGCATTGGCGGTACGACCTCGCCTACTCGGTTCTCGGGGTGCTGCTCGCACGCGCCGCGGGGAAGCCGCTGCCTGCGTTGATGGCCGAGCGGTTGTTCCAACCGCTGGGAATGGTCGACACGGGGTTCTCGGTGCCGGTGCGGGCCCGTGAGCGGTTGATTCCTTGCTTCACGAGTGGCGACGACGGACTGGTGGTTTTCGACGGTACTTCCGACAGCGACTGGCTGGAGCCACCGGTCTTCCCGCATGCCGGTGGCGGCCTGGTGTCGACAGCCGCCGACTACCTGCGCTTCGGACGCCTACTCCTCAACGGCGGCAGCCTGCCCAGCGACGGGAGCCCGCCCGGCGAGGGCGACCCGCTCGATGGCGGGAGCCTGCCCGGTGGGGCCGACCCGCTCGACGGCGGGAGTCTGCTCAGTGCGGAGGCGATCGATGACCTGAGTCGTGATCACCTCGGCGAGGAGCAACGCAACGGGCCGTCCGCGTCGATCTTCCTCGACGGCGAGGGCTGGGGTCACGGCGTACAGGTTCGGCTCGATCCTGCGCTCCCACGGCGGTACGGCTGGGGCGGCGGGCTGGGGACAACTTGGTACAACTTCCCCGACCACGGTGTGACCGCGGTGCTGATGACGCAGCACCTGCCACCGCTCGGCGAGCCGATCCTGCACTTCTGGAAGACGCTCGACGATCTCCTCGGGGCTGCCTGACCGGGGCGGTGGGGTGGGGAAGAAGTTGCACAGCCGACGCGCGCAGCTATGCGGGGACGCTCGGGTGAGCGCACTATGGGTGGAGAGCAACTATTCCCCGGTACTGCGCGGAAATCTCCCGGTCCGGATCGAGAACTCGTCCACCCCCGGCTCTTTACTGATGAAAACCGTTTTCATATAGTGGAGGCATGGCCGCCCATCGGAAGACCCCGCTGACCCTGCTTACCGGACTCTCGACCACGCTGCGGGAGCCTGTCCTGGAGGCCATGGTCGACGCCACCACAGTGGCCGTCGTCGTGGACCAGGACGAGTTGCCCGGCCGGGGAGTGCTCACCTGGAAGGTGTTCGACCAGAGCGGCCCGATCGACGCGGGCGAGTTCAGCGTGGGCGACGACTGCGGCGCCTGCCAGCTGATCGAGTCGCTGCTGCCGCTGCTGGAGACGCTCGTCGCGCGGGAGCACTGGCAACACGTAGTACTGGCGACGCCACCGGCGATGGAGGCTCGGTCGCTGGTCAATGCTCTGGTTGCGACGATGCCCGAAGTACAGGTCGACACGGTGACCTGCGTGGTCGACGCGGTGTTGCTGGTCGAGCAGTTGTCCGGGGACGAGTTGCTCGACGAGCGCGGGCTCGCGCTCGGGCCGCCGGATCGGCGCAATGTGGCGGAGTTGACCGCACGCCAGGTCGAGTACGCCGATGTCTGCGTGCTCGCGAACGCTCATCGCGCCAAGGCGCCCGATCGCTTGCACCACTTGCTGCAGCACCTCAACCCGCGGACGACGGTCGTCAACGCGGACATCACCGGCGTACCGGCCGGCAAAGTCAGCCGTCTCGGTCTCTTCGATTTCGCGGCCGCCGAGGCCTGGGCCGGCGAACTGGCCACCGACTCACGCCTCCAGCCAAGCGGCGACGGCGTAACCACAGTCCTGTGGCGCTCAAGCCGCCCACTCCACCCCGCCCGCCTCAGCGAAGCGCTCGAGGACATCGTCGAAGACGTAGTCCGCAGCCGAGGCGTCGTCTGGCTCGCCAACCGCCCAACCCAACGCGTCCGCTGGGAATCCGCCGGCTACAGCGCCTCCCTCGGCACCCTCGGCGAATGGTCCGAAACCAACCACCTGGCCGAGTGCACAGTCGTAGCCACCGGCGTAGGCCTGGACCCCGCCCGCCTCCAAGCAATCCTAGACAACTGCCTACTCACCGAATCCGAACTAGCCACCCTCGACTGGCAATCCCTCGAAGACCCCTTCGCAGGCGTCCTCTAGTCGCGCGCGGCCGCCAAGTGCGCGGCCGCAGCCGCCTGCAAGTGATCGAGGTCCGACGACACCGTGGCGAAGGTGTAGCCCTCGGCCAACCGCTGAGCCGCTTCGGTGCCGCTGTTCGTGTGAATGCCGGCCGCAACCCCAGCCGCGGCGGCAGTCCGCGCGATCAACTCGATCGCGGCATCGAATGTCTCGGCGACATCCGGATCGCCCGGGTACTTGCCACCGATCCCCAACCGAAGATCCGACGGCCCCACGTAGATCCCGTCCAGCCCGGGCGTCGCACAGATCCCCGCGACGTTCTCCAGTGCCTGCCGGGTCTCGATCATCGCCAGTACGACGGTCGCCGCATCAGCCTCCGCCGGCACCGGCCCGATCCGCAATCCCGATCGCGCCGGCCCGTACGACCGGATCCCGCTCGGTGGGTACCGAGCCGCCTGCACGGCCCGCAACGCATCCTCGGCCGTGTCGATCAGCGGCACGATCACCCCGGCCGCCCCGGCATCGAGCGCCCGCCCGATCGGGGTCGCGTTGTTCGCCTCGACCCGCACCAACCCCGCAGTACCGTTGCCTGCGGCATCGATCGCCATCAGCCCGTCCAGCAACCCACGCTGGTCGATCAACCCGTGCTGGCCGTCCAGTACGACGTAGTCGTAGCCGGTCAACGCGATCCGCTCGGTCGCCGCGGGCGCGTTCATCATCACCCAGTAACCGAGCGTGGTCTGCCTGCTGCGAAGCCGATCGGCGAAGTCCTTGGACGTCATGCCCCGCAGGCTATACGCCCAGCCGTACCGGCCCGGCCTCGCGTCCACGCCTAGACCGCCGGTACTCCGTGCCGCGCGGCTAGACCGGCGGTACTCCGTGCCGCTTGGTGCTGAAATGCCGGTTCTTCGTCTGCGCCGCGGCGAGCCGGGCGATCAGGTCGTCGCGCAGGTTCTCCGGCTCGACGATCGCGTCGATCACCAGGTCGGCGGCCAGCCGGAGGATGTCGATGTCGGTCTCGTACTCCTCGCGGAGCTTGGAGACGTACTCGACCCGCTCGGTCTCGTCCGCGATCTCCTGGATCTTGTTGTAGTACACGGCGTTGATCGCCGCCTCCGGACCCATCACCGCGATCTTCGCCGTCGGCAGCGCGATACACGCGTCCGGCGAGAAGCCCGGCCCGCACATCGCGTACAGCCCCGCGCCGTAGGCCTTGCGGACGATCACCGACACGGTCGGCACCGTCGCCTCCGACACAGCCGTGATCATCTTCGCGCCGTGCCGGATGATGCCGGCCCGCTCGACCTCCGAGCCGATCATGAAGCCCGGTACGTCGCACAGGTACACCAGCGGCACGTTGAACGCGTCGCACAACCAGATGAACCGGGCTGCCTTGTCGGCAGAGTCGACGAACAGCACGCCACCCTTGACGGCCGGCTGGTTCGCCACGAACCCGACGGTCTGCCCGGCCAGCAACCCGAACCCGACGACGAGCTCCGGCGCGTACGCGGGCTTGATCTCGAAGAACGTGTCCGCGTCCGCGATCGCGTCGATCACGTCGTGGATGTCGAAGCCGACGCTCTCCTCGACCGGCACCAGGTCACGGGTGAAATCACGGCCGGCCGGCGAAGCGTCGTACGACGGAGGCTGCGACTGCCACGAACCAGGCAGGTACGAGAAGTACTGCTTGGCCAGCTCGATCGCCTCGGTGTCGTCGCTCGCCAGCAGGTCGCCGCAGCCGGAGACGCTGGTGTGCATCCGGGCGCCGCCCATCTCCTCCAGCGTCACCTTCTCGCCGACCACCATCTCGGCCATCCGCGGCGACCCGAGGTACATCGAGGCGTTGCCGTCGACCATGATCACCAGGTCGCAGAAGGCCGGGATGTACGCGCCGCCCGCGGCCGACGGGCCGAACAGGCAGCAGATCTGCGGCACCTTGCCGGACAGCGCCACCTGGTTGTGGAAGATCCGGCCCGCGCCACGCCGACCGGGGAAGAGGTCGACCTGGTCGGTGATCCGGGCGCCGGCCGAGTCGATCAGCCAGAAGATCGGCAGCTCGTCGCGCAGCGCGACCTCGGTGATCCGGACGATCTTCTCGACCGTCCGGGCACCCCACGAGCCGGCCTTGACGGTCGGGTCGTTCGCCACGATCAGCGCCGGCCGCCCGTCGACCAGGGCGCGGCCGGTGACCACGCCGTCCGCGGGCAGGCCCGGGTTGAGCGCGTTGGCCAGCTGCGCCTCCTCGACGAAGCTGCCTTCGTCGACGAGCAGCGCGATCCGGTCGCGGACGTAGAGCTTGTTCTGCTTGGCGAGCTTCTCGGCCGCCTTCTCGGGCGGCGTCATCGTCGCCTCGCGGGCGACCTTGAACTCGGTCCAGTGATCCCTGCTCATGCGGCCATCCTGTCACTGGTCATTCGACGGGCAGGCCGAGGCCGCGCGCGATCAGCATCCGCTGTACTTCGGAAGTGCCCTCGCCGATCTCGAGGATCTTCGCGTCACGGTAGAACCGGGTGACCGGGTACTCCTCCATGAAGCCGTAGCCGCCGAAGACCTGGGTGGCGATCCGGGTCGCGGTGACCGCGGCCTCGGTCGCGTACAGCTTGGCGACGGAGGCAGCCTGCTTGAACTCCTGCATCGGGGCACGCGCGTCCTTGAGCGCCGCGGCCCGGTACACGAGCAGCTCGGCCGCGTCGGCCATCACCTTCAGGTCGGAGATCTGGAACGCGACGCCCTGCTTCTGACCGATCGGTACGCCGAACGTCTTGCGCTCACCGGCGTACTGGACCGACATCTCCAGGCACGCCTTGATGCAGCCCAGCGCGACCGCGCCGATCGCGACCCGGCCGTCGTCGAGGGTGGCGAGGAACTGGCCGAACCCCTTGCCGCGCTCGCCGAGCAGGTTCGCCTCGGGGACCCGTACGCCGCTGAACGACAGCGGGTGGGTGTCGCTGGCGTGCCAGCCGAGCTTGTCGTACGACGCCTCGGCGACGAATCCCGGCGTACCGGTCGGGACGATGATCGTGGAGATCTCCGGGCGGCCGTCCGGCCTCTCGCCGGTCCGGGCGGTGACCGTGACGAGCGAGGTGATGGTCGAGCCGGAGTTGGTGATGAACTGCTTCGAGCCGTCGATCACCCACTCGCCGTTGTCGAGTACGGCCCTGGTCTTGGTCGCACCCGCGTCGGAGCCCGACTCGGGCTCGGTCAGGCCGAAGCCGGCCAGGCGCTGACCCGCGATGAGGTCCGGCAGCCACTGCTGCTTCTGCTCGTCGGTACCGAAGGTGAGGATCGGGTTGATGCCGAGCCCGACGGCCGCCTCGAGCGTGATGCCCATCGACTGGTCGACCTTGGAGATCTCCTCGATCGCGACGCACAGGCTGGTGAAGTCACCGCCGGACCCGCCGAACTCCTCCGGCGCGGTCAGCCCGAACAGGCCGAGCTTGCCCATCTTCTGGACCACCTCGACCGGGAAGTAGTGCTTGCGGTCCCACTCGGCCGCATGCGGCGCGATCTCGGCCTGGGCGAAGTCGCGCACGCTGTGGGCGAACTCGCGGTGCTCTTCGGACAGCTCGTACGACATCTTCGTGGCTCCCAGGCTCTCGTGATTGACGCTTACGTAAACGTAAAGCACGATGGGGTGCGTGCACAATATCCGGGTGCCTGCCGAAACCTCTACTTGGTCCATCGCGGAACTGGCCGCCGAGTACGACGTCACCCTGCGCACGATCCGCTTCTACGAAGACCGCGGCCTCCTCACCCCCGAACGCCGCGGCACCGTCCGCATCTACCACCCCCGCGACCGCGTCCGCCTGGCCCTAATCCTCCGCGGCAAACGCCTCGGCTTCACCCTCGACGAAATCGCCACCATCGTCGACATGTACGACCGTGAGCCCGGCGAAGAGGGCCAACTCGTCTACCTCCTGAACCAAATCACCACCCGCCGCGCCGAACTGGAACAACGCCGCCGCGACATAGACGAAACCCTCGCCGAACTAGCCGAAGTAGAAGCCCGCTGCCAAGCCGACCTCAAAACCCTCCGCGCCGAATAGGCACTGACCCCGCCCGCTCCTCCGTGGCGGGCAGGGTCAGCGGGGCGGTCGTCAGGCGAGGCGGATGCCCCAGCCGGTGTCGTTGGTCAGGTGGTGCGGGTCAGACACGGCAGCGGTTGGACTCGTGGCGGACGACTGTGTAGTAGAGGTTGGGTTCGTAGGCCCAGCCCTTCGTCGTCTGGCCGGTGAGGTTGACGAACCACCAGATGTGGTTGGCCTCGTTCTTCGCCCAGCAGTGCAGCTGGACGGTGGTCGGGCCTTCACCCCGGACTGTGCAGGACGCGTACGGGCCGGAGCGGATCGGCGTACCCGTGGGGAGGTAGTTGTTGCCGGCGGACAGGTCCTGGTGGTTGACGCTGCCGGTGCAGTCCTCCAGCGGCGCGGCCGATGCCGACGTGGGGACGGCCAGCGCGAAGCCGACGGCGGAGGTGAGCAGGACGGCTGAGACGAGCTTCTTGGTGAACAAGTTCGATTTCCTTTCCCGTGATTAGCGGGCAAGCTAGCCAGCCGGAACGACGATCGCGGCGGTTCCGATCGAAATCGATCACCTCTTGAGCCCAGGCGAGGACACAACGTGACCATCGGCCGCTCCCGGCCCGCCCCACCCGGCCCGCACGCTGTGCCGGCCGGCATCCGGACGTTGAGCGAGCTCAGCGCCGGTCTGGAGCGACTCCGCTCGACGGCTGGTGTGTCCTATCGGGAGCTGCGACGCCGGGTCGTCAAGGTGCGGCAGCAGCGAGCGGCTCCCCCGGTCGCCTACGAGACGGTGTACCGCTGCCTCCAGCCCGGCCGGCAGAGGCTCGACGTCGATCTGGTGGACGACATCGCCACCGCCCTGACCGGTGACCAGGCCGGCGGCGCAGCCTGGCGCCGGGCGTACGAGGCCGTTGTCGATCAGCTCAGCGACGACCGGATCGTCGAGGTCACCGCCGACCTCGCCCCGGCCCGCCTGACCTTCGTCGGCCGCGACCAGGAGCTGACCCAGTTGAGCACGGTCGACGAAGGCCCGACCGTCCATCTGATCGACGGCATGCCAGGCGCCGGCAAGACCTGGCTGACCGGCCAGGCGGCCCGGCAGGCGGTCGACACCGGGCAACCCGACTTCGTCGCCTTCGTCGACCTTCGCGGGTACGACGCCGTCCGCGCGCCGGCCGACCCGAGTGCGGTGCTGGGTGAACTGCTCCGGCTGCTCTCCGTCCCGGTGGCTCAGTTCGCCGGACTCGGTACGCCGGAACGCTCCGAACTGTTCCGCGCCCGACTGACCGGCCGGCGGGCCGTACTGGTCCTCGACGACGCGGCCAGCGACGAACAGGTACTGCCGCTGCTCCCCGGTACACCGGCCAGCACGGTGTTCGTGACGAGTCGCGTACACCTGCGCTGCACCCCGGGCCGCCGCCTGACGATCGGGGTACTGCCCGCGAAGGACTCGGTGGAGGTACTGCGGCGGTTGATCGGCCGCGACGACGGCGCTCCCGACGTACTGGACCGGCTGGCCGAGGCGGCCGCCCATCTACCGCTGGCCCTGGCGCTGGTGGGGTCGCGGGCCAGGGAGCGGCCGGACTGGACCCTCAGCGACCAGGTCGATCGGCTGATCGAGAGTGCCCGGGTGCTGCGGATCGAGAAGGGCGTCGAGTTTGCGCTCGACCTGTCGTACCAGGCCCTCCAACCGCCCGTGCAGGCGATGTTGCGGGCCCTGAGCCTGCACCCGAGCAGAAGAATCGACCCCGGAGCCGCTGCCGCGCTGGCGGACCTGCCACCCGACCAGTCCACGGCGTACCTGGATGCCCTGCTTGCAGCCAACCTGCTCGGCAACAGCTCCGGGAACCGGGTCGAGTTGCACGACCTGGTCCGGATCTACGCCACCGCCCGCGCGCTCGACGAGGACCCCGCGCTGCAGCGGAGTGAGGCGGCGTACCGGCTGGCGACCTACTACACGGCCACCGCCGCCCACGCCGTCGAGCTGTGGAAGCCAGGGACGACGAGGCTGTGGAAGCCGGCCGGCCAGCTCTCAGTGTCGGCAACTGGAGTCACCATGGCACCGCTGACGACACCGGAGCAGGCGCTGGCCTGGCTCGACGCCGAACGCGGCACGATGGTCGCGCTGGCTCTCGGCAACCAGCGGTGCGCGAGCGGACCGACCGCGCTGACCCTGGCCGAGGTCCTCAACCAGTACTTCCGTATCCGCGGCCACTACCGCGAGGCCGAGCTCATGTACGCCCGAGGCGCCCGCCAAGCCGCCGGGGCCAGACGTGGCCGGATGATGATGCGGCTGGCCGGCATCCGGGGATCACTCGGCCTCTACGAGCAAGCCGTCGCCGACGCCCGCGAGGCCGAGCGACTCGGCCGCGCCGCGAGCGACCCCCATCTCCAGGCCGGAGCGCTCGCGAACCTCGGCATGATCGCCCGCTCGGAACACCGCTGGCAGGACGCCCATCGCGCCTACACCAAGGCGTTGCGCTTCGTCGACGGCACAGAGGACCGCTACCTCCGCGCTCTGGTCCGCCTCGGTCTCGGCGAGCTGAGCCGTCGCCAGGGCAAGCCGGGCGAAGCGATCACCTGGTTCCAGCAGGCCCACGACCTGGCTGTCTCCATCGAGCACAACGAGCAGCAGGCGATCAGTATCCGCATCGGTATCGCGGAGGCGCTGGCAGATCTGGGCCGCGACGAGGAGGCCCTCGAGCAGGCGTCGGAAGTACTGGCCGAGTCCCGCGCGTACGGCCTCGTCTTCAGCGAGATCGACGCCCTGGCCCAGATCGCCCGCCTCACCAGCCGATCTGGCGCACCAGATCAGGCGCTCCCCCTCCACCTGACCGCCCTCCACCTGGCCCGCACCAGCCAGCATCACGTGGAGACCATCGCCGCGATCGAAACCGACCTGGCCGAAACCCGAGTCCGCCTGGCCAGCTCCGAGCAACCTACTTCGGCCAGCGGTGCAGGCGGGCGCAGGTCGCCACGGTGGGATTCTTGACCTGCCCTTCGACGGCGATCACGCGCTTGCCCTCCGGATCCGTGAAGCACCTGTTCTTGGACTCCGGGGTAGAGCTGTCGTAGAGCGGTTTGTTGCCGGGGCCGTACGCGCGGATCGTCTCACCGAAGAATCCACGGTCGTCCGACTGATCGCCGAAGAGCTTGTGCTGGCCCGGTGTTGGCGTGAACCAGTAGCCGCCACGAAGGATCGCCTCGATCTGCGGACCGCCGGCCTTCTGCGAGGTCACCCGGGTGACGGTACGGAGTACCAGACCGGTGTTGTGCGAGGTCGCCGTGACCGGTGCCGACAGCAATGCTCCACCCGCTGCGGAAGGGGTGCTCAGAGCGTCGCTGATCTTCCCGGCGGAGTTGCGCCCACACAGCACCGCCCGGCTGATCGAGTGACGCGCGTTTCCTGAAACAGCCTTGGTGATCAGCCAGGACCTGGTCTGAGCCGGATCGGACAACTCGGTGAATTCGAAGCCGTCCACCGCCCGGAAGTCCCGGTACTGAGTCTGCTGACCAGCCGTCGCCTTCTTCACCGCGTTGATGCAGTCCTTCAGGAAGAGGCTCTGCTCAGCTCCGGACAGGGTCCGGACAGCCGGCTTGTGGCCGGTCGCGCTCTGCGGCATCCCACTGGCCGGAGGCTGACCCTGATGACGAAGAGCCGGTACTCCGAACGCGAGGCCGCCGACCACTGCCAGCACTGCCGCGACCGCCAGCAGCGGGGTCGCCGTACCGCGTCGGTGGTACTGGCTGGTCGTTTCGATCGCCGCGAGCAACTGGGAGCGGCGCTCCTCGTGGTGTCCCACGGGCATCTCGCGCTCGGCGCGACGGGTGAGCAGGTCCTTCATGACAGGTTCTCCAGAGAATCGTCCAAGCCGGGAATGAAGGTGTCGGCGGCGGTGAGGCCGCGAAGGTGGTGCCGAGCCCGGGACAGCCGGGACTTCACCGTGCCGAGCGGGATGTCGAGCGCGACGGCGGCGGCCTGCAGATCGAGGCCGGCCCAGAAACACAGCTCGACGATCTCGCGTTCCTGCCGGGGCAGTTTGCGCAGCAACCGGCGCATTCTCCTGGCCTCACGCTCGTCGTCGATCCGCGAGGCGACCCCGTCGGCGGGATCCGGCTCGTCCGGGGGCGAAGAGTGCTTCAGCACGGTGGCCAGCCGGAAGTACTGTCTGCGCTGCTCGTTGCGGAACACGTAATCCGCCGTACGGAACAGCCACGGCAGAGCCGTCTCGTGCACGAGAACAACCTCTTCCCGGCGGCGCCAGGCCTCCAGGAAGACCGTCGAGGTGAGATCCTCGGCGTCGCTCCAGGAAGCCGTCCGGCGGAAGAGGAAGTTGTAGACCGCCTTCGCATGCCGGTCGAACAACCGGGCGAACGCCTCCGTCTCTCCCTCGCCCGCCCGGCGCCACAGCTCGCGGTCACTCATCCCCGCCAGCGGAGCGGCCAGCGGATCGGTCTCCCGATGACCCGGCGATGAACTTGTCATCAGCCTCATTCATCCTCCCGAAAACACCACTCGATGGTGCCCCACGTGGGGCTCGCACCCCACTTATGTCGCGACCGCGGCATCGGGATCCCACTCCGGCGAGCGGCCCCCGGGGTCAGCGGTGGGGGGTGGAGGTGGTCAGCCAGGTGATGAGGTCGGATACGGACTGGGGGAAGGGAATGGGGGTCAGGGCGAAGTCGGTGCGGGCGGGGGTGGTGTCGAAGCGGGTGTCGCGGCGAACTATTTCTACGCCTTCGCGGTCGGCCGGGTAGTGCCATCTGGACGGCAGGAAGCGTTGGACGGCGTCGATGGCCCGGGTTGATGGGCCCATCAGCGCGCCTGGGAGGTCGACGTGGGGGTGGCTGCGGCCGGTGACTTCGGTGACGGTGCCGTACAGCCTGTTGCCGTCGATGTGGTGGCCCGGTACTACGTAGCGCCGCGGGCCCCGACCTGGCTCGGCGACGGCGGTGACGAGTTTGGCGACATCACGGACGTCGTTGACGTGCATGCCGCCCTTGACCCAGAGGGGGAAGCGGTTCCGGACGATCCAGTGGAAGCGTTCGGTCTGGTCTCCGTAGTACGGGTCGTTCGGGCCGAGGACGCCGCCGGGATACACCGTGACGACGGGAGCTCCGGCGTCCTGGAAGCGCCGGGCGACGATCTCCGAGGCCCTCTTCGACTGGGCGTAGGGCAGGTCGATGTCGCCCAGCGGCAGGTCCGGGCCGGAGCCGGCGTACCGGGTGAGCGCCACCGTCGTGGAGACGTGCACGATCGGGTCGAGTCCGGCCGCTACCGCCTGGCCCAGCACCAGTTCGGTGGCTCGGGCGTTGGTACGCAGGATCTCTGCCGCGCGGCGCGGGTCAAGCGAGTAGATGGCTGCTGCGTGTACCACCGCATCGCAGCCCTGGATCGCTGTCGTGACGACGGCTTCGTCGAGGACGTCCCCCGCGACGATGTCGGAAACCTCTGCCCCGAACGGTGCCAGCGAAACGGGTACTTGCTCTGGTCGGCGGACGAGGAGTCGCAGCTCATGCCCGGCCGCAGCCAGTTCCGCAACCACATGGCTACCGACAAAACCTGTCCCGCCGGTCACCAGAATCTTCATGCAGCCGATCATGCTCCCCGGACTGGCGACTTACGACACCTCAGCGGCTCATAACCGCTAGGCGGGCAGGCGGCGGTGCCAGGTGAGGGGCCCTACGGAGATTCGCTGGCTGGTGGAGCCGGTCCAGGTGACGGGGAGGTTGTGGGCGCGGAGGGTGGACTCGATGCGGCGGCCGATCTCTACGGCCTGGTTGTCGAAATCCTGTGGAGTCGGGTCGATCGGGCCGTAGGCGAGGAAGAGGTGGGCGGGGGTGTCTGCCAGGCGTTCGGCGTCTTGCTGGTGGAAGAAGACGTAGCCGGTGGACGGGCGGTCGGCGGGGCGTTCGTCGTCGATCTCGGCTACGCCGCAGGTTTGGCAGCAGGTGAAGTTCATCCGGGCGATCACGCCGGCGGCGTCGAGCTCGGCGAAGGCGGCTGCGACCCTGTCTGCGTCTGTGGGATCGGTCCAGGTCTGTTGTTCGGCGAGACGGGTCTGCCAGACGTCGTCCACCAGGCGCTCCAGCTGCTGGTCGGTCACCGGCATCTCGTCGTCGTCGCGGAACTCGCGCGCGTGCTCCAGCACCTCGTCACGCGTGTTGAACCCGGGCAGCACCCAGAGCACAACCTGATCGCGCAGCTCTTCCAGCGCCGATGGCTCGCCAGGCTCCGGCGCGGTCGGCGCGGTCGGCGCGGACTGCGCGGGCTCGGGCTCGGGCTCGTTGGGCGGCGTACGGCGGCTGAGTTTGTCGAAGATCCCCACCCGCGAATGCTAGACAGCAACCGCCGACAATTTCCTGGCAACGTCATAACGATGCAGCGCCAGCGCCGCGATCCGCGGGTCCGCTCCCAAAGGCGCACTCACCGGCAGGTCGCCGGCGATCCGGCGTACCCGGTCCGCGAAGAACCCCGGTGCCAGCAGGTACGTCGCAACAGCCACCCGGCCGGTACTACGAGTCAGAACCGACCCCAACCGCTCCCCAGCCCCCGAAACATACCCGACCTCCACCGGCCGGTCGATCCGCTCGGACAGCAACGCGGCCGTCGCAGAGCAGTCGAGCAAGGCCCGCCGATCCGACGACCCCGCCGCCGCCAGCACCACACGATCAACCGCGGCCGATCCCGACCTCGACCCCGACGCCGATCCCAAGTCGACGCAGGCCGACAGCCGGTCGACGAGCACGTCGGCCAACACAGGATCCGGCCCCAACGCCGAAGCCGCCTGCACCTGATACGGCCGCCGCTCCGCCTCGCGCCCGATGTCCACCGCCGTGTGATACCCACTGCTCAACAACAACGGCACCACGACAGCCTGATTGCCATCAGCAACAACTCGATCAACCAACCCGGGCAGCGCAGGCACATCAACATCCACAAACCCAAGCGACACAGGCACCGAAGGCCGCAACCCCGCAATCGACCGAACCAGCGCATGCACCTCGCGAATCCCCCGAGGATCCGCGGTCCCATGCGCAGCAGCCACCAAATCGATCATGTGGGAGCTCCTACCGGTTCGACGGCTAGGCGGTAGCCTCGGCGGACGACCGTGCGGACCAATTCGGGACGGCCTACCGCGGTGCGGAGTCTGTTGACGGTTACTTCTACGGCGTGGACGTCTTCGGCGCCTGGCAGGACTGCCAGCAAGTCGGGGCGGGAGACTACGTCGCCGCCTGCAGCGACCAAGGCGGCGAGTACCGCTCGGGGACCAGGGCCCAGCGGTAGGACTACGCCGTCGAGGACTGCTGCGCCGCCGCGGATCACCAGTTGTCCGAAGGCGGTTTCGATCGAGCGGGCGTTGTCGTCGGTGAGGCGGTCGGTGACGATGCGGATCAGGGCACCGAGGCGAAAGCGATCGGGGATCAACGGTTCCAGGCCAAGCGCCAGGAAAGGACCGGCGGTGATCGGCCCGACGCAAGCATTCAAGACCCGGCCCGTACGCAGGGCCGACACCAACCCGTCGTACTGACCGTTCAAAGCCGCAGCATCCAGCAAAGCCTGCGCACCCGGCGCCGACGTATGCACGACAGCATCCACGCCACCAGCGCAGATCTGCCCGATCACCCGCTCAACAGCCAACGGATCGGGCGCCGGCCCCCACCGATAAACCTCCAACCCCCGCACCGACGCCCCAACAGCACGCAAAGCATCCTGCAACGCCGGATCAGACAGCCCATGCAGCTGTACGACGATCTTGCGCCCGGCAACCCCTTGGTCGCGCAACCACTCGACCACCTCCGCCGTCGTCTCCGACCGCGCCGACCAGTGCTCCACCAACCCCGCCGCCCGAATCGCGCCCCGCGCCTTCGGACCGCGCGCCAGCAACCGGGACTGCTCCAGCGTGCTCAGCAGATCAGCTGCCAGCCCAACAGTGTCGGCAGCCTCGATCCACCCGCGAAAGCCAACCGCAGTGGTGACGACCACATCATCCGGCGGATTGGCGATCACCCGCCGCGTCGCCTCGATCAGCGGCTGGTCGTCGGCGGCCGGCACGATCTGCAGCGTCGGCGCGTGCAGCACCTTCGCGCCCCGGCGTTCGAACGACGCGATCAGGTCGTCCGCCCGGCGGTGCGCGGTGACGGCGATCGTGCAGCCGCTCAGCGGACCAGGCCTAGTCACCGACGATCACCTCTCCGTCGACGACCCGCACCGGATACACCGACAGCACCAGCGACGGATCGTCCAGGCAGACCCCGGTCCGCAGGTCGTACACCTGCTTGAACATCGGCGACGCCACCGTCGGCACGTCCCCGCGACTCCCGACGATCCCCCGCGACATCACGTTCGCCCCGCTCACCGGATCCTGGTTGCCCAGGGCAAACACCTCCCCGTCGAAGGTCCGGAACAGCGCGACCTGCAGAACACCCAGCAACGCGGCGACACCACGTTCCGGCAGCAGGGCGTCGTACCGGCACACCACCACCGCCGTCGTCGAAAGGGTCATCGGCGTACCTCCAGTCGGGGACCGGCGAGCAGGACCGGTTCCAGTTGCCCGCGTTCGGCCGGGGTCGCCGGCCGCGGTTGATTGCGTTCGACCACGTAGCGCAGGTCGGCGTCCGGCTGGTCGGGCGCGTTCACGAACGACACGAACCGGGCCAGCTTCTCCGGGTCCTGCAGCGTCGCCTGCCACTCGTCGACGTACGAGTCGACGTGTGCGGCCATCGCCGCATCAAGGTCCGCCGCGATGCCGAGGCTGTCGTTCAGCACGACGTCGCGGACGTGGTCGAGGCCGCCTTCGATCTCGTTGATCCAGACGGCCGTCCGCTGCAGCCGGTCGCCGGTGCGGACGTAGTACATCAGGAACCGGTCGATCGCCTGCAGCAACTGCTCGTCCGACAGATCCGACGCCAGCAACTGAGCATGCCGAGGGGTCATCCCGCCGTTGCCACCGACGTACAGGTTCCAGCCG
Organism: Kribbella koreensis; assembly: GCF_039525325.1. NCBI lineage: Bacteria > Bacillati > Actinomycetota > Actinomycetes > Propionibacteriales > Kribbellaceae > Kribbella > Kribbella koreensis. Next base: position 8,941 of record NZ_BAAAHK010000024.1, on the reverse strand, counting down.
TTCTCGGTCGCGATCACACCGACGTCCTTGCCCCGCGCCTCGGCACACTCACGCGCACATCCGGAGACGCCGAGCTTGATCTTGTGCGGCGACCGCAGCCCGCGATAGCGCAGCTCCAGCGCGATCGCCATCCCGACAGAGTCCTGTACGCCGTACCGGCACCAAGTAGACCCGACGCACGACTTCACGGTCCGCAAAGCCTTCCCGTACGCGTGCCCCGACTCGAATCCGGCCTCGACCAGCCGCTTCCAGATCGCCGGCAACTGCTCGATCCGCGCTCCGAACAGATCGACCCGCTGCCCGCCGGTGATCTTGGTGTAGAGCCCGAAGTCGCGTGCCACCTCACCGATCGCGATCAGCCCCTCGGGCGTCACCTCGCCACCGGGGATCCGTGGCACGACCGAGTACGTCCCGTCCTTCTGGATGTTCGCCATCACGTGATCGTTGGTGTCCTGCAATGTCGCCCGCTCACCGTCGAGCACGTGCCCGGCCGGGTCGAGGCTGGCCAGGATCGACGCGACCACCGGCTTGCAGATATCGCAACCACGCCCGGTGCCGTGCCGCTCGACCAGCGAACTGAAGGTCCGCAACCCGGTCACCCGGACGACGTCGAACAGCTCCGCCCGCGACATCGCGAAGTGCTCGCAAAGCGCCTTGCTCACCTCGACACCAGCGGCCGCCAGCTCAGCGTTGAGCAGGTTCTTCACGATCGGCAGACACGACCCACAGCTCGTACCGGCCCGGGTCTTGCCACACACCGACTTCAGATCGCCGCAGCCCTCTTCGCGCACCGCGCATCGAATGGTGCCCGCAGAAACGTTGTTGCAGGAGCACACCGGCGCATCGTCCGGCAGCTCCAGCTGAGCAGGCGCCGACCCTTCGGGCAGCAGGTACGACGCCGGGTCGGCGCCGAGTTGCCGCCCGACCATCGGCCGCAATCCCGAGTACGCCGAAGCGTCCCCGACCAGGATGCCGCCGAGCAACGTGCGCGCGTCGTCGGACAGTACGAGCTTCTTGTAGACGCCCGCGACCGGATCCGCATAAACGATGTCGAGCGCGCCTTCAGTCGCCCCGAACGCATCACCGAAACTCGCGACATCGACCCCGAGCAGCTTCAGCTTGGTGGATGTATCAGCACCAGGGAAGGTCGCCGACCCACCCAGCAGCCGGTCCGCGACGATCTCCGCCATCGCATACCCCGGCGCGATCAACCCCCACACCCTGCTCTCGATGCACGCAACCTCACCGATCGCCCAGACGCCATCCACGGAGGTCCGGCACCCCTCATCGACAACCACGCCGCCGCGCTCGCCGATCTCCAGCCCAGCAGCACGCCCCAGCTCGTCCCGAGGCCGTACACCGGTCGCGAACACCACTACATCGGCCGGCAAATCCTTGCCATCAGCAACCGCCATCGCCCGCGCGGCACCCTGCGAGGTCGTCTTGACCCGCGTCGTCTGCGTCGACGTCAGCACCTCGATGTCAAGCCCACGAATCAACCGGGCCAGCGCGCTACCGCCGCCTTCGTCGACCTGCAGCGCCATCAACCGCGGCGCGAACTCGACCACAGTGGTCCCAGCACCCAAAGCCCGCAGCGCCCCAGCGGCCTCCAGACCGAGCAGGCCGCCACCGACCACGACCCCGTTGACGTCCTTGCCCTCGGCCCGCAGCCGCTCGACGTACACCCGCAGCGCCGCGACGTCGTCGATCGTCCGGTAGACGAAGCAGCCTTCGGCGTCGCTGTTCTTGATCGGCGGGACGAACGCGTACGAGCCGGTGGCGAGCACCAGTTCGTCGTACCCGATGATCTCGTCGCGCGTGGTCCGTACGGTCTTGGCAGCGGTGTCGACGGCAGCGACCGTGACGCCCTTGCGCAGGCTCACCGATGGGTCGTCCCACAGGGTCGGATCGCCGAGGGAGAGATCGGCCGGGTCGCGGCCGGAGAAGTAGCTGGTCAGCGCGACCCGGTCGTACGGCATCCGCGGTTCCTCGGCGAGCACGGTGATCCGCCAAGCGGCGTCGGTGTCGCGTGACCGCAGCGCCTCGACCAGCCGGTGGGCGACCATGCCGCCGCCGACAACCACCAAATGCCGCCCGGACATCAGACACGCTCCTGGCTGAGCGGGCCGCCGCGACGCAGGTAGCAGACGTAGGTCACGATCAGGCAGACGACGTAGAAGCCGCAGAAGGTGTAGAGCGCCGGCACGAGCGAGCCGTAGTGCCCGGTCGACATCGCGAAGCCGCGCGGTACCAGGAACCCGCCGTACGCTCCGACCGCCGACGCGATCCCGATGCAGGCCGCCGCCTCGCGCCGGGCCCGGATCGGCTCAGGCTTGCCGTCCAGGTCCCGTGTCGTCTGCCGGAAGACCGCCGGGATCATCCGGTACGTCGATCCGTTGCCCGCGCCACTCGCCACGAACAGCACCAGGAAGCTGAGCAGGAACCAGGTGAAGCTGCCCGCGTGCAGAGCCGCGATCGCCGACAGGATCCCGGCGCCCATCACCACGAACGCGCAGACCGTCACCCAGGCGCCGCCGACGATATCGGCCAGCTTGCCGCCGAACGGCCGTGAGACCGAGCCGACGAGCGCGCCCAGGAACGCGATGTGCGCCACCGTGATCTCCGGGAAGGTCGTCTTGATCAGCAGCGGGAAGGCCGCGCCGAAGCCGATGAACGAGCCGAAGGTGCCGATGTAGAGGAACGAGATGACCCAGGTGTGCGGCCGCTTGGCCGCCGTGATCGACGCCCGGAAGGACGAGGTGGCCGCCGACAGGTTGTCCATCAGCCGCCAGGCAAGGATCGCGGCCAGCAGGATCAGCGGGATCCACATCAGCCCGGCCCGGTTGAGCGTGAGCCCGGCGCCGGCCACGATCACGATCGGGACGAAGAGCTGGACCACCGCGACGCCGAGGTTGCCGCCGGCCGCGTTCAGGCCGAGCGCGAAGCCCTTGTCCCGCTCGGGGAAGAAGAAGGAGATGTTGGTCATGCTGCTGGCGAAGTTGCCGCCGCCGGCGCCCGCCGTGGCCGCGACCAGCGCCATCAGCCAGAACGGCGTCTCCGGCCGGCTGACGAAGAAGGCCAGCCCCGAGGCCGGGATCAGCAGCAGGAGAGCGGAGACGATCGTCCAGTTGCGGCCGCCGAACTTCGGCACCGCGAACGTGTAGGGCAGCCGCAGGGTGGCGCCGACCAGACTCGGCAGCGCGACCAGCCAGAACATCTGGTCGGTCGTATAGCCGAAGCCGGCGGCCGGCAGCGAGACGACGACGATGCTCCACAGCTGCCAGACGGAGAAGCCGAGGAACTCGGCGAAGATCGACGGCCACAGGTTCCGCCGGGCCACCCGGCGCCCCTTCGCCGCCCAGAATCCGCCGTCCTCGGGGTCCCAGACATCGATCCACCGCCCACGACGGGGCGCCTCGACCGTACCCACCGCGCCGGCCCGGTCGCGAAGAGTAGCGACCTCCGGTCGTGCCTCGAGCGTCATCTTCCGTCTCCGATCATCTGACCTCACTGATTAGGCCAGGACGCTATGACCGGGGTGTTTCCGAGTGGTCATCTCGTTGTTACGCCGTCGAAACGGGTCCCGCACACCTCCCGGGCAGTGGTGAGAGATGTCCCCCTCCACCAGCCCGGGTCGTCCTTCCTCCCGTTGAGCGATGTCTCGGTACTGTGCCTACTGAACTGTCTGACTCGGGAGGGGACTGCGGTGGAGCGGCGGAACAACAAGCGGTGGGCCTGGCGGGCGGGAGTGGCCGCCGTACTGGTCGCCTGGCTGATCCTGGGATCCATCGGCGGGCCCACGGTGGGCAAGCTGAGCGAGGTCCAGGAGAACGACAACGCCAACTTCCTGCCCAAACAGGCCGAGTCCACCCTGGTCAACAACGAGTCGGCCAAGTTCGTCGACTCCAAGGCGCTGCCGTACTTCGTCCTGATCGAGCGCGACAGCGGAATCACCCCCGCCGACGTCGCCAAGGCCAACGAGTTCCTCGCCAAGGTCCCCTCGCTCGACCTCGGCGACGGCAAGACCATCGGCCAGTACCTCGCCGCGCCCGCCAAGACGGTGATCCCGTCGGCGGACAAGAAGGCGCTGCTGATCACCCTCGAACTCAACGGCGACCAGCTCGACGACGTGGTCAAACAGGGTGAGACAGCCCTGTTCGCCGTCGCCGACGAGATGCGCACCGAGATCAAACAGTCGCTCACCCCGACCGGCCTGCAGGTCTACGTGACCGGTCCGGGTGGCGTGTTCGCCGACTTCGTCACCGCCTTCGGTGGCATCGACGGGATCCTGCTCGGCGTCGCGCTGGTCGTCGTGTTCGTGATCCTGCTGATCGTGTACCGGAGTCCGGTACTGCCGATCGCAGTACTGCTGACCGCCGTCTTCGGCCTGGCCCTGGCCGCCTCGGTCGTCTACCCGCTCGCCAAGAACAACGTGATCGAGCTCAACGGCCAGAGCCAGGGCATCCTGTTCATCCTCGTCGTCGGCGCCGCGACCGACTACTCCCTGCTGCTCGTCTCCCGGTACAAGGAAGAGCTGCACGACTACGAGAGCAAGTACCAAGCGATGCGCGTCGCCTGGCGAGCCGCCATCGAGCCGATCGCCGCCAGCGCCGCGACCGTCATCCTCGGCCTGCTCTGCCTGCTGCTCTCCCAGCTCGGCAGCACGAAGGGCCTCGGCCCGGTCGGCGCCATCGGGATCGCCGGCGCGCTGATCTCCGCGATGACGTTCCTGCCGGCGGTCCTGCTCGCCTTCGGCCGCCGGATCTTCTGGCCGGCCATCCCCCGCCTCGACCACGTGCACGCCAAGGACCAGGTCGGCAGCCGCAAGCTGTGGGGCCGCGTCTCCGGCCTGGTCGGTCGCAGCCCACGCAAGGTCTGGGCGATCAGCGCGCTCTTCCTGATCGCCTGCGGCCTCTTCCTGCCCACCTTCAAGGCCTCCGGCATCTCCCAGGAGGACCTGTTCCTCAACAAGGTCGAGTCCGTCACCGGCCAGGAAGAACTCGCCAAGCACTTCGACGCCGGAGCCGGTACGCCGGTACAGATCCTGACCCCGGTCGACCAGGCGGACAAAGTCGTCCAGACAGCCATGAAGGTCGACGGCGTCGCGACGGCGACTGCCTCCGTGGCCCCGGCCGATGGAAACAAGCTCAGTCCGCCCAAGGTCGTCGACGGCAAGGTCCTGGTCCAGGCGACCCTGAAGGTCGCCGCCGACTCCCCCGACGCGACCAAGGTCGTCAAGCACCTGCGCACCGAACTGGACGCGGTCAGCCCCGACATCCTGGTCGGCGGCAACACCGCGATCAACCTCGACGTGATGGACGCCAGCAACCGCGACCTCAAGGTGATCATCCCGACCATCCTCGCGGTCATCTTCGTCGTCCTGATGCTGCTGCTCCGCTCGGTCGTCGCCGCCGTTCTGCTGGTGATCTGCAACGTGTTGTCGTTCGGCGCGACCCTCGGCATCAGCGCGCTCGTCTTCAACCACCTCTTCGACTTCCCCGGCGCGGACGCCTCGATCCCGCTCTACGCCTTCGTCTTCCTGGTTGCCCTGGGCATCGACTACTCGATCTTCCTGATGACCAGGGTCCGCGAGGAGTCGATCGAACAGGGCACCAGGCCAGGCATCCTCACCGGCCTGGCGGTCACCGGCGGAGTGATCACGTCCGCCGGCGTCGTCCTCGCGGCCACCTTCTCGGCGCTGGGCGTGGTACCGATCCTCTTCCTCGCCCAGATCGCCTTCATGGTCGGCTTCGGCGTCCTGCTCGACACCACGATCGTCCGCTCGCTGCTCGTCCCGGCGCTCTCGTACGACATCGGCGCCAAGATCTGGTGGCCGAGCAAACTAGCGAAGGAGTCCGCGCAGGGGTAGCGGCGCCCGCAGGCTGACGATGCCGTAGCTGAACCCGAGGTGCTCAGCTCAGCGGAAGCGGCGCCCGCAGCGTCAGGCTGACGATGCCGTAGCTGAAGCCGAGGTGTTCGTTGAGGCGGCGCATCGAGTCGTTACCGCGCTGCGTCCAGGTGTAGATCTCGGTGATGCCGTGCTCGGCGGCCCAGGCCATGCTGGTCCGCTTGAGGGTCGACGCGACCGACTTGCCCCGCCACTCCCGGCGTACGGCGGTGTATGCGACCTCCGCACGCTCCGGGCGATCGCTATCGAGCATCAGGCCGGCCACACCGATCACCTCGTCACCAGCGACGGCGACGAACATCGCGGCCGGGTCGTTGATCCACTCCTTGTCCCAGTCGTCCGCCGAGACCTTCAGCGCGACCGGATGATCCATGTCCGGGAAGGTCGGCAGCGCGACCTGGTGATAGGCCTGCGCCCACAGCTCCGGCCGCTCGCCGACAGAGACGATCTGGTACTCCGCCGGCTGCTCCGGCCACGGCTCGTCGCCGATCCGGCGTACCTGCTCGACCTGCCGATTCGTCTCCACGAACCCGAACCGCTCAGCGAAGAGCCTGGACTCCTCGTCGTCGACACTCGCTCCGGCCATGTCATAGCCCTCGCCAACGGCATGGTCGGCCAGCACCCGGAGCAGCTCGGTCCCCACGCCACGGCGGCGGAAGTCCGGATGAACCCGCGGCACCAGAGCCGCCCGCTCCCCGTCGCCAGAGCGATCCGCCAGTCCGCTGCCTGCCAGCGCACCATCGACCTCCGCCAGCAGCATCAGCCGCCCGGGCCGGTCGAGGTCCCGCAGCTCGGCCACCGTCGGGCAGCGCTCGTACGGCACTACGGCGATCCGAATCGCCCGCCAGGCCTCGTAGTCGGCGTCGCTGATCGCCGTCCGAATGCTCGTGGTCATGCCCCCAGCCTGCCGCAGCCCGCCGCAAAGAGCCCACGATTTTCGTCCGGCCCCGGCGCTAGTGTGACCACCATGGAGACCTTCGAGGCCGTAATCGAAGAGGCCCGCGGCGGCGGCGCCTACGTCGAGGTGCCGACCGAGGTAATCACCGCCCTGGGTGGCGGCGGCCGAATCCCGGTCCTGGCGACCTTCGACGGTGTCGAGTACCGCGGCTCGATCGCGTCAATGGGCGGCTGCATGGCGCTCGGCGTACTGAAGACAATCCGCGCTGACCTGGCCAAGGGCATCGGCGACCCGGTGACGGTGACAGTCGAGCGCGACACGACCGAACGAACTATCGAAGTACCGCCCGACCTCGCGGAAGCCCTGGAGGCGGCAGGCCTGAAGGAAGCCTTCGACGCAATGAGCTTCAGCCACCGCCGAGAACACATCAAGGCAATAGAAGAAGCCAAGAAGCCAGAAACCCGCACCCGCCGCATCACCAAAGCAGTCGAGCTACTAACACCCAAAACCTGACCCCGAGCCGCCCAGGGCCCCTCATTCCCCTGAAGCAGCTAGCAGCCAAACCCGACTCCAAGCCACCGACCTGGAAGGAGCCCCGCCCGACCAGATCATCCAGGCGCCGCACAGCTCGCACATCGACACCATCGGCGCGATCCACCTCCCACCCGCCCTCCCAACCGGACCGACAAAGCGAATCCTGTCGAGCAACGACACCTCACCATCGCAACCACCCAACCAACTGCGGCCCCCACCTGTCGCCCTCATCCGCAGAACTCCCCGAACACGACCCGCGGAAGCCGATCCCGAACGGAGACGAACCGGTCCCGAGCGCAGGCGAGCCGGTCCCGAACGGAGGTGAGTCGATCCCGAGCGCAGGCGAGCCGGTCCCGAACGCAGGCGAGCCGGTCCCGAACGCAGGCGAGCCGGTCCCGAACGCAGGCGAGTCGATCCCGAGCGGAAGCGAGCCGGTCCCGAACGCAGGCGAGCCGATCCCGAGCGGAAGCGAGCCGGTGCCGAGCGCAGGCGAGCCGATCCCAAGCGGAAGCGAGCCGGTGCCGAGCGCAGGCGAGCCGATCCCAAGCGGAAGCGAGCCGGTGCCGAGCGGAGGCGAGAGATCCTGAGTCCCCGCAACACAGTGGCACACAATGAAAGCGGCACCCGGATCCCACGTGCGGACAGCGCTGGGCGGATGCGACAGCGGCGCGAACGTCGATACGGACAGCAGTAGACGAACAGCGGCGCACAGCAGCGGGCGAACAGCGACGCGCACAACAGCCGGCGAGCACCGACCCAGACAACAGCAGGCAGACAGCCACCCACACAACAGCCCGCGAACAGCGGCAGGCGGACAGCGGCTGGCGACACGGACAGCAGTGGGCGGACTGCGATGCGGCGGGCGATGCGTGCGGACTACCGGAGGCGGCGGCTCAGCTGTTGGTTTGTACCGCGTGCTGGCGGCGTTGAATCACTACGCGCTGTCGGCCCATGGATCGACGACCGCCGGCTGTTCGGGAGACGCTGCCCGTGCGGAGGCGAGCCGGTCCCGAGCGGAGACGAGAGACCCTGAGTCTCCGCAAGCACAGTGGCACACGATGAAAGCGGCACCCGGATCCCACGTGCGGACAGCGCTGGGCGGATGCGACAGCGGCGCGAACGGCGATACGGACAGCAGTGGGCGGACAGCGATGCGGCGGGCGATGCGTTGCGGACTACCGGAGACGGCAGCTCAACCGTTGGCTTGTACCGCGTGCCGTCGGCCGTTGAATCACTACGCGCTGTCGGCCCACGGATCGAAGACCGCCGGCTGTTCGGGAGACGCTGCCCGTGCGGATCTGTCGCCCCAGGGGTCGAGCCCGGCCGCCTTATCGGCGGTGCCCCAGGGAGCATCATCGTTGTTGGGCCGGTTCAGCCTCGGTACCTGAAGAGGACCCGAAGCCGCAGGCCGACCGAGTGTAGTTACTGACGCGGCATCGATGCTGCTATCCACCACCGCCGGATCCGCCCCTGTTTCCACCACCGCCGGACCCGCGCCCCTATCCCCCACCGCTGGATCCGCGCTCGTATCCACCACCGCGGGATCTGCGCCCGCACCCACAACCGCCAGATCCGCGCCCGTATCCACCACCGCGGGATCC
>NZ_BAAAHK010000023.1:0-62660 GCF_039525325.1 Kribbella koreensis | reverse complement strand
GGTCGGGTCGGGTCGGGGGAGGGTGTGCGAACGGGCCCGGGCGCTCTGGGGGAGGGAGCGCGCGGGCCCGTTCGGGGCGGTTCGGTGACGGGAGGGGGTCAGCGAACCGGGCCGGTGGTTAGTTCGATGGTCTTGGTGTGTTGGGTGCCGGACTGGTCGGTCCAGGAGACGGAGACCTTGTCGCCGGGGTGGTGGGCGTTGAGGGCGGTCGACAACGCGTCGGGTGAGTCGATCGTCTTGCCGTCGAAGCTGGTGATCACGTCGCCGGCCTCCAGGCCTGCCTCGGCCGCCTTGCCGTTGGCGACGACGTCGTTGATGACCGCGCCGACGGTGCCGTTGGCGTTGGAGAGGACCGAGACACCGAGCATCGCGGAGCTGCCGATGTGGACGGTCGCGGACTCCTTGCCGGACTCGATCTGCTTGACGACGTCCATCGCCTGGTTGATCGGTACGGCGTACCCGGTGGTGGTCGCCTGGCCACCGTTCTGCCCCTGCCCGTCACCCTGGCCCTGATCGCCTTGGCCGTTGCCGAAGCCCTGGCCGGGGAGACCGCCGCCGTCACCGAACGGCCCGTTGCCGTCGCCGAAGGGTCCGTTGCCATCGCCGAAGGGGCCGTTGCCGTCGCCGGAGCTGTTGCCGTCGCCGTTGCCGGAGCCGTTCCCGTAGGCGGTCAGTGCGGCGATCGCCGTGCTGGGCACCTTGCTGTTGTTGACGTTCGGGTTGTAGCCGGTCTGCGAGTTGCCGCTGCCCGGGTTGCTGGTGCCGCCCGCGGTGTCGACGCCGATCACCTCGCCGGCCGAGTTGGCCAGCGGACCGCCGGAGTCACCCGGCTGGATGTTCGCGTCGGTCTGGATCAGCCCGGTGAGGTTCTCCGGATTGGCGCCGGACTCGTCGGTCGCGGTGATCGCCTGGTTCAGCGCGGTGACGGCGCCGGCCGCGTAGCTCGGCGTACCGCCCTTGCCGCCCGCGTTGCCGATGCCGACGACCTGGTCGCCGACCTTCACCTTGGACGAGTCGCCGATCTTCGCCGTCTCCAGCCCGGACGCGTCCTTCAGCTTCAGTACCGCGATGTCGTGCGCCGTGTCGTAGCCGACGACGGTGGCCTTGTACGTCTTGCCGTTGCCCTTGTCGACCACGCTGATCTCGGTCGCGCCGGCGATCACGTGGTGGTTGGTGAGGATCTCGCCGTCGGAGGTCAGCACGATGCCGGTACCGGCGGCGCGGGCGCCCTGGTAGCCGAGCACGGTGTTCACGTCGACCAGCCCGGGCGTCACCTTCGCCGCCACCGCCGACGGAGTCATCACCTGCGACATCGTGGAGCTGTTCGCGTTCGACTGCTGGTCGATGCCCCAGGCAACGGCTCCGGCCGCCACAACCGCCGCCAGCCCCAGCGCCCCGATCACCATCGGCAACCGCTTGTGCCGCTTAGGCGCCACCGCCTGCGGCCCCCACTGCGGCCCGTACGCCGGCGGCCCGTACTGCTGCCCGTACTGCGAAGGCCCAAACTGCCCATTCCCATAAGGCCCCTGCCCGTACGCCCCCGGACCAAACGGCCCTTGCCCGTAAGCCGCCTGCCCGTGAGGAGCGTTGCCCTGAGGAGCCTGCCCGTGAGGAGCGTTGCCCTGAGGAGCCTGCCCGTGAGGAGCGTTGCCCTGGGGAGCTTGGCCCTGGGGAGCTTGGCCTTGGGGTGCTTGGCCGTACTGGGGTTGGCCCTGCGGGCCGTTGCCGAGATAGGCCGGACCGTAGTGTGGCTGCCCGTCCGGCACCCATCCCTGCTGCGGATATCCCTGCCCTGGCTGGGGATTCGCCGAAGGCTGCGCCGGACCCGGTGTCTGCGCCTGCGGTGCGAGCGGCTCCTGCGGTGTGGCCTGCTGCTGCGGTGCGGGCTGCTGCTGCGCCGACCCACCGGCTGCCTCCGCGGCGCCTCCCGCCTGCACACCTTCCGCCTGCACACCTTCCGGCTGCACGCCCTCTGCCTGCACGCCGCCTGCCTGCGCCGACTGCTGGTTGTCCGGGTTCTGGTTTCCCGGTTCCTGCGGTCCTTCGGTGCTGTTCATGTCCCGTTGCCTCCTCAGCCCTTCCTGCCTGACAACGAGTAGACCTCGGCAGTCTGAGAACTCCATCGGCTGAACCGATGAATCACCTGAGAATCCGAAGTGACCTGGAACACCCCTGTGAACTACCGATGAAGAAGCAGTTCGACCGCCTTCACCACCGCCTGCCGGCGCACCGTCCGGGCCGGCTGAGCAGCCCGGTACTCCGGATTCATCGTCGACCAACTCGTCGCGATCGACTGGATCAACGACAGCAACGCGACCGGTGAGAAGTCCGCCGGTACCTCCCCCGCCGACTGTGCCTCCTTCAGCGCCCCCAACCGCTCGGCGTTCACCGCAACCACCGCATCCAGCTGCGCACCCTGCGGCCGCTCCAGCCGGTACCAGGTCGCCAACCGCAGATGCCCCGGATTCCGCTCGAAGTAGTCGAAGACCCGGCCCGCGTACGTCGGCAGATCCTCCGCGTCGAACCCCACCTCCGCCAGATACAGCTCCACGTACGCCGTGAAGACCGCGTCGAACAGCCCGTCCTTGCTCCCGTAGTACGCGTAGAGCATCGCCTTGTTGCACCCCGCGACCGTCGCGATCCGGTCCACCCGCGCCCCGGCGATCCCGCGCTCGGCGAACTCCTCGGTCGCCGCCACGAGGATCTGCCGCCGGGTCCGTTCCGCGTCTCTCTGCATGCCGTCCAGGGTAGCCAACCAACCGGTCAGTTGCATATTGCCGTCAGGCGAGGTTTCATAGAACTATCCAACCAGTCAGTTACATCCTTACGGAGAGATCATGAGCAAGACCTGGCTCATCACCGGCAGCTCCCGCGGCCTCGGCCGCGAGCTCACCAAGGCAGTCCTCGCCGGCGCCGACCGCGTCGTCGCCACCGCCCGCAAGCCCGAACAGCTCGACGACCTCGTCGCGCAGTACGGCGATCAGATCCGCGCCGTCGCGCTCGACGTGACGGACGCCGAGGCGGCTCGGAGCGCGGTCCAGACGGCGATCGACGAGTTCGGTGGTCTGGATGTGGTCGCGAACAACGCCGGCTATGCGAACAGCGCGCCGATCGAGGAGACGCCCGACGAGGACTTCCGTGCGCAGCTCGAGACCAACCTGTTCGGCGTCGTGAACGTCACCAAGGCGGCACTCCCGTACTTCCGTACGCAGCGCGCCGGCCACTTCCTGCAGTTCTCGTCGATCGGCGGGCGGGTTGGTGGTACGCCGGGCATGGGTGCTTATCAGACTGCGAAGTTCGCCGTCGAGGGGTTCTCGGAGGTGCTCAGCAATGAGGTGAAGCCCTTCGGTGTGAAGGTGACGATCGTCGAGCCCGGCGCCTTCCGCACCGACTGGGGCGGTTCGTCGATGACGATCGCTGCTGTCGGGGCCGACTACGAGTCAACGGTCGGCGAGCTCAACCGCTACCGCCTCAAGGTAGACGGCCAACAACCCGGCGATCCCGCCAAGGCGGCCGCAGCCATCATCACCGTCGTCGCGCTCGACGAGCCGCCGCTTCGTCTGTTGCTCGGCAAAGACGCATTGGAGCACGCCGACCGCGCCTCCCGTTCCCGCGCCGAAGAAGCCGCCCACTGGGCCCACCTCACCACCTCAACCGACTACGAATAAGACTCCCGCCGATCATGCCGCCCCAGGAGTTGCCGATCATGTGGGTGCGGTCGATGGTCAGGGGCGTCGAGGATCTGGACGATCACCGTGTCGACGTAGCGGTCCACCATCAGCGTCCTACTTCCGTACGGCGGCGACGGCGTCCGCGAGCAGGTCGATGCCTTCAGCAACATCTGAGGCGGTCAGGCTGCCGTAGCCGAAGACCAGACCCTCAGGACCGGGGTTCTGCACCCAGTACGGCCTGAGCCCATAGACCCCGACGCCGCGTTCGCGTGCGGCCTGCGTCACGTCGCGCTCGGTCAGGTCCGGCGGCAGCCAGGTCAGCACGTGCAGCCCGGCCGACACCCCGACCGGTCGCAGATCCGGCACCCGTGAAGCCAACTGCCCGACCAGCAGGTCACGCAACGCCCGGTACCGCGGCCGCATCCGCCGCAGATGCCGGTCGAACTCACCCCGCGCCACGAAGTCCGCGAACGTCAACTGGTCCAGCACCGACGACCCACGATCGTCCACGAACTTCGCCGCCGCCATCGGTTCCACCAACCAGTCCGGCAGGATCAACCACCCCAGCCGCAACCCCGGCGCCAGCGTCTTGCTCGCCGTCCCCGCATACGCCACCCGCTCCGGCGCGAGCCCCTGCATCGCCCCGATCGGCTCCCGGTCGTACCGGTACTCCGCGTCGTAATCGTCCTCGATGATCAAGGCTTCCCGCCGCGTCGCCCACTCGATCAGCGCGGCCCGCGTCGCCGCCGACGTCACCGCCCCGGTCGGGAACTGATGCGCCGCCGTCACCAGTACGACGTCCGCCCCCGACCGCTCAAGCGCCTCCACGTCCAACCCGGCCTCAAGCACCGGCACGCCGACAGCCTCCAACCCAGCCGCGGCCGCAACCCCGCGAAGCTCATCATCGGACGGATCCTCAACCGCCAACCGCTTGTACCCAGCGGCGGCGAGCACCTGGAGCAACAACCGCGATCCCTGCGCAAACCCGTTGCAAACAAGCATGTTCTCCGCCTGCGCCGACGTCCCGCGAACCCGGTTGAGGTAATCGGCCATCGCCTCCCGCAACTCGATCGCCCCTTGCCCGTCCAGATAGGCCAGCGCCCGATGCGGCGTCTCGTTCAGCACCCTCCGAACCGACCGCAACCAAGCCGCCCGCGGAAACTGCGTCACATCAGGCCGGCTGTACCGAAAGTCGATCCGCGGCGGTCCAACGATCTGTTGTGTAGCGATCGTTGTCAGCTTCGCTGTAGAGCCAGGAACAGCGGCTGGGGCGACCTGTGTGTACCCACCTGCCCGGCTGACCAGATACCCCTCGGCGACCAGTTGCTGGTACGCCTCGACCACCACTCCCCGCGACAACCCAAGGTCTGCGGCGAGCGCTCGCGTCGCCGGCATCACCGTGTCGGCGCGGAGCAACCCCTGCCGGATCCGCTCCCGGATCCCGCTCTCCAACTGTTGATGCAGCGGCACGGAACCATCCCGGCGCAGCTCGACCAGCAGCTCCCCGGCCCCCGAATTGGTCCTGGATCGGCTCATACAACTGGACCTTATCCGGGTACCGCTTCGCTGTCAGGGTGGAGACAACAGCAATTTCCAGCCAGAGGAGCAGCACGATGACCGCCACCGACACCCTGACCTTGCTGCACCCCGGCGACACCGGGTACGACGAGGCGCGCACCGTCTGGAACGCCATGGTCGACCGGCGCCCGGCCGCGATCGCCCGCTGCCGTAGTACCGCCGAAGTCGCCGCCGCCGTCCGTTACGCCCTGGCCAACGAGCTCGAGATCGCCGTGCGCTGCGGTGGGCACAACATCGCCGGCCTCGCGGTCCCCGAAGGCGGCCTGATGATCGACCTCACCCCGATGGCCGAGGTCGACGTCGACCCGGACGCCAAGGTCGCCCGGGTCCAGGGCGGCGCGCTGCTCGGCGAGCTCGACCGTGCCGCCCAGAAGTACGGACTCGCCACGACCGCCGGCAACGTCTCGCACACCGGCGTCGGCGGGCTCACTCTCGGGGGCGGCATGGGCTGGCTGGCACGGCAGTACGGACTCGCTTGCGACAACGTCCTCTCCTACGAACTGGTCACCGCCGACGGCGATGTCGTCACGGCGTCGGCGACGGACAACCCGCAACTGTTCTGGGGCCTGCGCGGTGGCGGCGGCAACTTCGGCATCGTCACCGAGTTCGTCTTCCGGCTGCACCAGATCGGCACCCGCGCGCTCGTCGCCGACTTCACCTACCCCACCGCCGAGGCCTTCGAAATCCTGCAGGCCTGGCGCGACCTGAACGCCACCGCCCCGCGCCAAGCAACCTTCACGGCGAGCATCAACGGCGATCGGGTCACCGTCGGCTTCGTCTGGGTCGGCGCCCCCGGCAACCCCGACGCACTGCTCGACGCCTTCCGGGCAATGGGCAACGCCACGAGCGAGTCCGTCGAGGAGATGTCCTACCTGACCCTGCAGACCCGCGACGACAACGTCCAGGGTCACCGCTTCCGCCGCTACTGGAAGGGCCACTACTTCAAGAGCCTGCCCGACGAGGCGATCCGCGCGCTGCTCCGCAACCCCGGCATCGGCGCGAGCCTGCAGGCCTACGGCGGCGCGATCTCCGAAGTACCGGACGAGGACGCGGCCTTCAGCCACCGCGACACCCTCTTCGAGTTCGTCACCGCCACGCGCTGGGAGGACGCCAAGGATGACGACGAGCGCATCGCCACCATTCGCGCGTACGCCGCCACCCTCGACCAGTACGCCGGTGGCGCCTACCTCAACACCTTGAACGGCGAGACCGTCAACCGCGCCTTCCCGCCCGCCAAGCTGGCCCGCCTGACCACGCTGAAGACCATCTGGGACCAGGCGAACATCTTCCACCTGAACCAGAACATCAAGCCGGCCTGACGGTTGCCGCGGTCAGCCGAGCGGCGAGCAGGTGTGAGCGCTCGATGAGTTCTGACGGCTCCAGGATCGTGAAGTCGTAGCCGAGGGAGCCGGTGTGCATCAGGAGGTCGTCGAGGGAGTTCGAGCCGACCTTGAGCAGGCAACTGCTGTCGTCGATCGACTCGACTGCGCCGACGGTGCTGGGGATTCGGTCGGCGATCTGCTCGGCGGGGGCCTGGATGACGAATTCGGCCTGGTAGCGGTAGCCGCCTGAGGCCACGCCCTGCATTGTGCGGTCGAGTTCGGGGGCGTCGCGTGGGGTGAAGCGGGGACCGGTGGGGATGCGCGGCTCGAGGCGGTCGAGGCGGAAGGTCCGCCAGTCGTCGCGGTCCAGGTCCCAGGCGACCAGGTACCACCTTCGCCCGGTGTGGACGAGTCGGTGCGGTTCCGTAGTACGGACTGTGGAGGTGCCGTCGTGGCTGCGGTAGTCGAAGCGGAGGCGTTGATGGTCGCGAGCGGCCGTCGCGACCGCCATCACCACCTCGGGTGAGACGGCGGCGCCGACCGATGGGGCGACGGCGACCGATTGCAGGAGTCGCACTCGGTGGCGCAGCCGCGACGGCAGGACCTGTTCGAGCTTGGTCAGTGCGCGGACCGACGACTCCTCGATGCCCGCCACGCTTCCGGTCGCGGCCGCGCGCAACCCGATGGCGACGGCGACCGCTTCCTCGTCGTCGAGCAGGAGCGGTGGCAGGGCCGCTCCGGCGCCGAGCCGGTAGCCGGCGACCCCCGGTACGGCGTCGACCGGGTAGCCGAGGTTGCGGAGCTTGTCGACGTCGCGGCGGACGGTCCGTACGCCGACGCCCAGCTCCTCGGCGAGCGCAGTACCGCTCCAGTCGCGCGGGGACTGCAGCAAGGAGAGCAGCTTGAGGAGGCGTGCCGAGGTTTCCAACATGTTCTGAAGTCTGTCATCCAGCTAGGACACAGGCTGACCTAACTGGGTGAGAGAGTCGGAGACATGAAGCCTTTCACCATCGACATCCCGCAGAGTGCCCTCGACGACCTCAAGTACCGGCTCGACCACGGCCGGCTGCCCGCGCCGCTGCCCGGTGACGGCTGGGACACCGGCGTACCGGTCAGTTGGCTGAGTGAGCTGGTCGAGTACTGGCGGACCGAGTACGACTGGCGCGCGGCGGAGAAGCAGCTGAACAGCTTCCCGCAGTACACGACCGAGATCGACGGTCAACTGATCCACTTCCTGCACGTGAAGTCGCCCAACCCGGACGCCTTGCCGTTGGTACTCACCCACGGCTGGCCGGGTTCGATCGCGGAGTTCCTGGACATCATCGGGCCGCTGACCGATCCCGAGGCTCATGGTGGCGACGCAGCGGATGCCTTTCATCTGGTGATTCCGTCGCTGCCGGGGTTCGGGTTCTCGGGGCCGGTGCACGAGAGCGGCTGGACCCGGGCCGGGATCGGGCGGGCCTGGGCGAAGTTGATGGCCGAGCTCGGGTACGAGCGGTACGGCGTACAGGGTGGTGACATCGGTGGGGCGGTCTCGCCGGAGGTCGCTCGATCGGCGCCGGAGCATGTCGTCGGCGTTCACACGAATGGTGGGCCGAACCTGCCGCCGATGCAGATGTCGGCGGAGGAGCTCGCGACGCTGACTCCGCTGGAGCAGGATCGGATGGCGCGGATCCAGGCGTTCCAGCGCGAGGAGTTCGGCTACATCCAGATCCAGATGACCCGGCCGCAGACGATCGGGTACGGGCTGGTCGACTCACCGGTCGGGCAGCTCGCCTGGATCATGGACAAGTTCCGCGAGTGGACGCATCCGCGCAGCGCGCTGCCGGACACGATCATCGACCGGGACCGGCTGCTGACCAACGTGATGATCTACTGGCTGACCGGTACGGCGAGCTCGGCGGCGTACGTCGGGTACGCGCAGAACTCGTGGGGCGAGCAGCCGGTCAATTCCGGCGTACCGACGGCCGTGCTCGCTTTTGCGCACGACGTCTGCATCCGGAAGTACTGCGAACCCACCAACAACATCACGCGCTGGACCGACGTGGACCGCGGTGGGCACTTCGCGGCGCTGGAGGAGCCCGAGATCCTGGTCGGCGACGTCCGTGAGTTCTTCCGCGACCTGCGGTGAGATTCTTCAGCTAGGCCGCTGGATCCGGATTGATGCCGAGGGCACGCAGAATGTACGTGCCCTCGGCAAGCTGTTGCAGTCCCCTGCGCTCGTCGCCCAGAGCCAGCGCGGCCCGGCCGAGCGCGAGGTGGCTGTAGCCCTGCGACATCCAGTCCCCGAGCCGGACCGCCATCGCGAGCGCGACCTTCTCCCTGGCCAGCACCGCCAGCCAGTCGACGGGCCCAGTTTCGACCCGGTTCTCCAGAACACTCAGTGACACAGCTGAAGCTTAGAGCCACGGCATCTCGATCACTTCACGGCCGCCGCTCGACGTCGGCGGCCGCGGTGCTGTTGCTACTGGCGCTCGAGGATGACGATCGGGATCACCCGGTCGGTCTTCTTGGTGTATTCGTTGTAGTCCGGCCAGACCTCGGCCATCTTCGGCCAGATGGCGGCGCGCTCCTCGTCGGAAGCGATCCGTGCCTTGGCGGCGAACTTGTCGCCCTTGATCTGGACCTTCACGTTCGGGTCCGCCACGAGGTTGAAGTGCCAGCCCGGGTGCGCCTGCGCGCCACCAGCGGAGGAGACGACCGCGTAGCCACCGTCGACCTCACGGAAGATCAGTGCGTTCTTGCGCTCCTCGCCCGACTTCCGGCCGACCGTGGTCAGAATGAGGATCTCCGCGCCGTGGTCGCCGAAGTCGTATCCTTCGGCGCCATCAGTGGCTTCGTAGCGCTCGATGTGCTCTGCTCCGTACAGCATTCAGTTCTCCTTGCTCGCGCGGGTAATAGAACTTAGAACCATCATCCGGCACCGGTTGTTCCCGGTCAGCCACCGGGGGTCAGCAGGCGGATCAGCGGCGGGCCGGTACCGGCGTACGGGCCAGGTCCGTGGCGACGACGATCTCGCCGTCGAACTCCTCGGCCGCCTCCGCGTGGAACGGGGTGAGATCGGTGTACCGCTGGGAGAAATGGGTGAGCACGAGCTTGCGTACGCCGCACTCCTGCGCGACCCGGGCCGCCTGGCGCGCGGTCAGGTGGCCGAAGTTCCTGGCCAGCTCGGCCTCCGACGACAGGTAAGTCGACTCGATCACCAGCAGGTCGGCCCGGTCGGCGAGCCGGAAGACGCCGTCGCAGAGTCGGGTGTCCATCACGAACGCGAACCGCTGACCGGCACGGGGTTCACTCACTTGCTCGATGGTGACCGTGCGGCCGTCGACGACCAGCGATCCGGCCTGTTGAAGACGGCCTACGGCGGGTCCGCTTACGCCGTACCGGCTGAGCTCGCCGGGCAGCATCCGGCGGCCGTCGGGCTCGATCAGCTGGTAGCCGAAGGACTCGACGGGGTGCTCCAGCCTGCGCGCCCAGAGTTGGCCGAAGCTGCCGACGGAGAGCAACCCGTCCTCCTCCACCGGCTCCTCCCGCAATTCGGCCCGCTCGTAGAACGAAGCGGCGTACCGGAGCCGGGTGAAGTACTCCTGCCCGGACTGCGGGTAGTGCGCGTGGACGGGGTGCTGCACGTCGTCGAGCGACAACCGCTGGATGACACCCGGTACGCCGAGGCAGTGGTCGCCGTGGAAGTGGGTGACGCAGAGTCGCGTGATGGCGGTCGCGGACACACCGGCGTACAGCATCTGCCGTTGCGTACCCTCGCCCGGATCGAACAGGAAGCCTTCGGAGTCCCAGCGCAGGAAGTAGCCGTTCTGGTTCCGCTCCCGCGACGCCACCTGACTACTGGTGCCCAGCACAACCAGTTCTCGCACTTGGTCAGGCTAGTGCCTTGATGAGCGTTGTCGAGGAGATATTTCCGCCGCAACTGACGACGGCTACTCGTTTGCCTTGGAGTTGGTGCTGTCGGGCTTTGGCGGCTGCGAAGGCCATCGCGGCTGAGCCTTCGACGAGCTGATGCTCGGTGTCGATCACCATTCTCAGGGCGTTCCTGATCGCGTCCTCGCTGACCAGGACCCAGTCGTCGACCAGCCGGCTGCAGAGGTCGAAGGTGATGCTGCCCGGTTCGACGCTGCCCGCCGTACCGTCCGAGAGTGTTTCCCCGCCCTCGATCGCGATGATCTGGCCGGCCGCGACCGACGCTGCCATTGCTGCGTCGACCTCGGGCGAGGCGCCGTAGACCTTGATGCCGGGCAGGTGCTTCTTGAGCACTGCCGCGACGCCGCTGACCAGGCCGCCGCCACCGACCGCTACCACTACCGCGTCAATTGGCTTGTCTGCTATCTGTTGGAGGATCTCCAGTGCCGCCGTGCCTTGGCCTGCGATGATGTCCGGGTCGTTGTAGGGCGAGACGTAGGTCAGGTCGTGCTCTGCCGCGTAGGCGCGAGCCTTCGGTTCGAGTACGCCGGAATCGTTGCCTTCGGCCCGGATTTCCAGACCGAACCGCTTGAGCGCGCTGACCTTGCTGGGCGACGCGTTCTCCGGCAGATACACGATCCCGCGACCACCGAGCGCCGCCAGCGCGTTCCCGACACCGAGCGCGTGATTACCGGTCGACGCGGTCACCACCCCACGCTCCCGCTGCTCATCGGTCAGCGTGAGGATCTTCGCCATCGACCCCCGCGCCTTGAACGACCCGGTCCGCTGCCGATGCTCACTCTTCACCAGCACCTCGGCGCCGAGCTCGTCACTGAACGCGTCGAAGGTGACCAGCGGGGTGGGCGGCAGATGCTCGCGCAGCCTCGGCGCGAACTCCTCGGCCTTGGCCGCGATCTCGGCGGGCGACGGCGCCTGAGTCATCCGGATCTCCTCACATCAGCGGGGGTACGTCGGAACTCTCGCCACGCTATCCGGCTCGGCCCAGCCGCCGCTCGACCGGCCGGGGACACGGCTTCGGGGGAAACTGTCGGTGGGGTCGGCGAGGGTGGAGCGATGACTGGTTCATTGCGTATCGGACTCGTGTTCCCTCCGTCTTTGCCGCCGGAGACGCTCCGGTCGGTCGCGGTGTCGGTGGACGCCGCCGGGCTGGACGACTTCTGGGTGTCAGAGGACTGCTTCAAGGAGAGCGCCGTCGCGAGCGCAGTGGTCGCCTTGGCTGCCACTGAGCGGGTGCGAGTGGGGATCGCGCTCCTACCGGTGGCGCTGCGCTCGGTGGCCCAGGCGGCAATGGAGTTGGCGACGATCGACCGACTGTTCCCCGGGCGGTTCGTGGGCGGGATCGGGCACGGCGTACAGATGTGGATGGGGCAATCCGGCGTACAGGCCGACGCGCCCCTGACCTTGCTGCGGGAGTTTGCTCTTGCGTTGCGGCGATTGCTGGATGGCGAGTCCGTGACGGTGTCGGGGCGGTACGTGAATCTGAGTGAAGTGGAGCTGGCGTATCCCCCGCTGCAACCGCCGCCGCTGCTGATCGGCGCCGCCGGCCCCCGTTCCCTCGCCGCCGCAGGCGAACTAGGCACCGGCACCCTCCTCTCCCTCGGCCTACCGCCCACCGCCGTGAAGGAGTCAGCCGAAATCACCCTGGCCGCAGCGGACGGCCGACCGCATGAGGTGTTCGCCAGCCTGCCCGTTGCAACAGGGCCGGACGCGCGTGCCCGGGTGGATGCCGAGCTGGCGAACTACGGCATCCCCGGCGGCCCCGACACAGGCGCCGCCGGCTCCCCGACCGCCATCGCCGACCGCTTCCTGGAACTGGCCGCCGCCGGCGCAACCGGTATCTCCATCCAACCCTGCGCCGACGAACCCGACATCGCCGCCTTCGCCCGCTTCATCGCCGAGGAGGTCAGACCACTCCTCGGCTGACCTTGCCGCCACCGCGCCGGGATAGGCGAGAATGCGGGAACTGTCGGTTCGACTCGAGGTGGTGCGCAGTGGGCAGTGATCCGCTTTGGACCGGCTACCGATACCGAGCCGTTGACGACGACGGCTGGCTGACCTTCTGGCGCCTGGACCCCCGCGACCAGCCCTTCGAACTCCACGACTGGCTAGGCCGCCCCGACCGCCCCGGCCACCGCCTCTGGCTACGCGCCGCCACACCCGCCGGAGTACGAGCCTCCTGGCGTACGTCGGCAACCTCCGTAACCCTGGAGATCCGCAACACCCCCACCATCTACGCGGAGTCCGCCCCCGTCGACTTCCTCCTCAACGGCGAGCTCCACTACCGCCAACCCTTGGACTTCGGCGAACAACAAATCACGGTCCCCCTCCCCGGCTCGGGCGATCTCGAGATCTGGCTACCGCAGGCCGGCGCCATCAGCGTACGAACCGTCTCCTTCACCGGGGAAGCCGAACCACTCCCACCAACTGGCCCCCGCTGGATCACCTACGGCAGCTCCATCACCCAATGCACCGGCGCGAACGGCCCCTCCGAAACCTGGCCCGCCCTGGTAGCCCGCCAACACGGCTGGGACCTGGTCTCCCTAGGCCTAGCCGGCGAATGCCACCTGGACCCCATCGCCGCCCGCACCATCCGCGACACCCCCGCCCGCCTGATCTCCCTCTGCCTAGGCATCAACATCTACGGCGGCGAAACCTACAACGGCCGAACCCTCCCCGGCCAAGTAGAAGCCTTCCTCCGCACAGTCCGAGAAGGCCACCCCCACACCCCCATGGTCGTCATCACTCCCCTGGTAGCCCCCACCCTCGAAGGCAAACCCAACGCCGTAGGCCTAACCCTCGACGACATCCGAGCCTGCGTATCCCTAGGCGCCCGCACCCTCGCCGACCCCGACCTCCATTTGGTCGACGGCCGCACCATCCTCACCCCCGAAGAAGCCCGAACCCTGTACGCCGACGATGTCCACCCCACCCCCGATGGCTACCACCTGATAGCGACCCGCCTGGCCCCACTCCTGACCCTCCCGCTCTGACCACCCGGCGATGGCTGCTGACGGAGATAATGCGGGCATGGCTGGGGACGAGTACAGAATTCTGCGCGACCAGAGGGACGCGCCGGATCGGGTGCCGCGGGTGGAGTTGCCGATGGGTTTCGAGGTGTTGCGGGCGGCCGACGTACTCGAGGAACTGTTCACGACGGAGAGCCGGTTGGACGCGGTCGCGCTGGTGGTCGGAGATGAGGTGGTCGGCGGTACGAGCCGAGATCACGTCTTGGTGCCGGTCGAGGAGGAGCGTTCGGTCGGTACCGGTGACGGAGCGACCTTGCCGGGCTACTCGGCGACGTACGACTTGCTGAAGTTCGTCTGTGCGGAGTGCGGGCGGGTGACGTACCGGCTTCAGGTCGATCCGCGGGACGAGCCGCGGTGCGTGGACGGACACGGAGCATTGGAGCTGGAGCGATGAACCTGGACGCCGCGGCCAAGCCCTTGGGGGACGTGTTCGGCGGCAGATTCGGGCTCGTGAACTACCTTCCGTTCTATGGCGCCGCCTTGTTCCTGTTGGTGGTGATCTGGGCCGGCGCACCAGGTGAGTTGCGGTTCGGTCGGGCCTGGTCCATCGCCGGTGGGCTCGGGCTGGGCGAAGTACTGCTGCTGACCGTTGCGCTCACCGTGATCGGGGCAGCGACGCAGCCCTTGCAGTTGGGGTTGGTCCGACTGGTGGAGGGATATTGGCCGCGGCGGCTCGACCGGCTGGGTGGCCGGCTGCGGAGGCGGCACGAGGAGCGCCGGGAGGCGATGGTCAGGGCTGCCGCGTTGCCGGAGCGGCCCGAGGCACTCACCCAGGACGACCTCAATCGGATCGGAATCGCCGCGACCACGTTGGCCAAGCGTTACCCGGCGAAGGACGCCGTCCGGGCGACGGCGTTCGGCAACGCGTTGGCGGCAGCCGAGGCGTGCGCCGGAGCACGGTTCGGGTGGGATGCGGTGGTTGCCTGGCCACGGCTTTACCCGGTGCTCGGTGAGCGGGTCCGTGAGATCGTCGACGACCGGCGCAACACGATGGACTTCTCCGTGCGACTGTGTGCGGTCTCGCTGGTGACCGGTGCGCCTGGGCTGGTGCTGCTGCTCAGCTCAGGATGGTGGCTCTTCCTGGCGCTGGTGCCGGTCGCCATCGGCCTGTTGGCCTACCGCGGCGCTGTGGAGTCGGCGATGGCGTACGGCGAAGCGATCGAGGCAGCGTTCGATCTGCACCGGTTCGACCTGCTCGCCGCACTGCACCTGCCATTGCCCGCCGATCAGGAAGCAGAACGGAAGCTGGCCGCCGAACTGTGCGCGTCCTGGCGACAGGGCGCGACCGTGTCGACCGCGTACGAGCATCAAGGACCGAAGTGAACGTGCGATGCCCACCGCATCGGGTCGTCCGGGAAGCGGCGGCGCACGGTCGCAACGGCGGCATGCAGAGCTGACGCCGGGTCCACCGCCGGTACGGCGTCGTACACCTCGGCCACGAGGTCGACTGACCGGGCATCGCTGACCGGCCAGACGGTTCCGATGACCTGCGGGCAGCCTGCGAGGAAGAGCGCACCTGCAAGGTGCAGAGACTCATCCGGAACGCCGACGTCGCCACGGGCGGTCTCGCAGGCAGACAGGAAGGCGAACCTCGGCACGACCCCGATCCGGATGAGCTCGACGACCGTGAGTGGATCGTCAGCCAGGATGAGCCGCCCATCGGACGGTACGTCGGCGTCCTGCCTGCCGTGGCAGGCGAAATGCACGACGTCGGCCTGCTCCATCGCCGCCACCACCTCCCGCCAGGTTGCGTCCGGCCCGGACAGCACCCGAGGTGCCGGCAACCGGCCCGCGGCCACCTCGCTCTCCCGCTCGGCATGCGGGAGAGCCGACAGGCCCGGCGTTTCGGGCATCGCCACGATCAACGCGGACCGCCACTCCCGGACCAGGCGGCCCCGCGCGGCGACCAGCGCCGTCAGCGTCGGGGTGTACGACGAGATCACCCGATCTGGGACCTCGCCCGCCGCGTGCAGTGGGAGCGCCATCATCGGCCCCGTCAAACACCACCACAGCCGGCCTACCCGCGTCGGCTCCAACGCCGCCAGCACCGGCCCGGCAATCGTCTCCCACAGCCAGTCACAGGTCTGCAGTACGACGACCCGCGACCTCAGCCGGCCGGGCTCGCGGATCGCACAGTCGAAATCCTCCGCGTGCCGGGTCACCTCGGGCAGATCGATGGCAGGCAGTGGTACCACGGTGAGACCTGTATCGGTCACGATCAACGCATCGCACCGGTAGCGGCTCACGTTGACCACGACGACCGGTCCGTCGACCGCCACGTCGCGAAATTCCCCGTACTTCGATCCGCCGGCGGCCCGCAGGCGCGCAGTCAGTTCGTCCCAGCGCCGAGCGAGTTCGCGGCGTCGCGGGCCGGCCCAGTACTCCCGTCTGTCGGTCAGCCCGTTCAGCTGGTCATGCAGTTCCGCGAGTTCGGGGTCCGCCTCGGCGCCCGGAGACATCAGCAGTACGCCGCGACCGGTCTCCAGGAGCTCGATCGCCAACTCCGGTCGGCCTTGGTTCAGAGCGGCAGCCGCGGCCTGGGACGGCAACCCGGCCAGCTCGGCGAGCAGCCGACGTCGCTCCCGGTGCTCGAGACCGCGCCAAACCAGCTCAGGCAGTAGCCCGACCGCCGCGCTGAAGCCCTCGAGCGCCGTGCTCCAGTCGCCCAGGTCGGCCGCCAGCTCACCCCACAGCTTCGCGATCTGGGCCCGGAGGAAGGTCGGGACAGCACTGTCGGCGACGACGTTCCGGCTATGGCCGATGGCTGCCCGAGCGGCCTCGTGGTCGCCGTTGGTTCGGAACTCACGTACTCGGACGCTGGCGAGACCGATCACATACCGGTGGAGCTGTGGGTCGTCGGCGGCTGCTGTGTCCAGCGACTCGCGACAGGCCCGCTCGGCCTCGGCCAGGTCCGCGGGATCGAGGCTCACGTCGTACCTGGCGAGCAGGCTGGTGGCCAGCAAGCTCAGCGAACGCGGGCGGCCCGAGTGGTCCCGGGAGAGCGCGCTGACCGATTCCTCTGCCGCACTGATGACCCGATCCAGCTCAGCCTGGCCGGTACCGGGAGATGGTTGGGCTCTCAGGTACGCGGTGACGTAGTTGTGCAGGTAGACCACTCGATCCGGATGGCCGGTATCGACGGCGTCCAAGCCTCTCCGCGCGACCGCGATCGCCTCGGCGGCCAACTGCTGATCGTCGGCGTCCTTGAGGGACTGGCCGAGCTCGAGGCCGTAGTCGGCCAGCCGCTCGATGCGGTCCCGTCCGCTGTCGGTGTTCGGATCGGCCGCCATCGCACCGTAGTAGATCGCGTTGTACAGGTCGGACCGCTCGCCGAAACGGGCGAACCGGCGCTGGTGCGCGAGGCCGAGGTCGCGCGCACCCTCACGATGACGTGCGCTGTCCTCGTAGAGCAGGTCGAGGGCGCCGCGGTACAGCAGGATCGCTGAGTCCAGGTCTTCGGCATCGTTGCGCCACTCATACCTCCGCAACAGCACCCGGGCGAGTTGCTGCATCCGGCTCGGGCTCTGCCCGGCCCGCACTGCCTGTTCCGCCGCGTCGTACGCGTCGTCCAGGTCAGCCACGCTGCCGGTGCGGTCCAGACGCGAGATGAGGGCCGCCGAGAGGTTCACCCGCGGCCCCGGTTGCTGGTCCGGTGGCGCGAAGCGAATCGCGATGTGCGCGATCTCGACGGCCTCGTCCAGCCGTGTCAGGTCCCCTGTGGCCAGGGCAAGGTCGCGCAACGCGACGGCGCGTCCCTCGAGGTACATCCACCGGCGCTCATTGTTCGGTGCGGCTCGTTGGGTGGCCTGGAAGAAGGCCGCGACGCTCTCGGCCAGATCGTGGGAGCTGGATTGCTGCACACCACGGGCCAGCAGTGCACGGCCGAGGACGTAGGACGCCTCCGCCTCGAGCGCCGGGTACGGGTCGGCCAGGACCTGCGCGGTTCGGCCGGCCTCGATCGCCGCGTCGATGTCGGCCGGCACACCGAAGCGTTCGAACCGGGTGCGGAGGACCACTGCGATGTTCGCCGCCATCTGGCTGCGGTCAGCAGGATCGGGCTTGATCGCTGCGATCTCCGAGAACAGGGCTTCGGCGACGTCGAGCCCCAGGCGCCGGGCACGCGGCTCTTCCATGAACATCGCGGCGACCGTACCGGCTAGTTCGTCCGCCTCTTCGAGGCTGCGATGGAGGTACAGACGAGGAACGAGGTTGGCGGCAGCAGCATCTGGGCCGTGCTCCGCGGCAAACGGCAAAAGCTCCTCGACCAGCTCGGCGGCGGTGGCGTCGACGGCCCAGCGGGCGTCACGTTCCGCACCGGCGTCCTCGTTGTGCGTCTCTGGCGGCGGCTCGCGGTTGAGCATCGGGTCATACGCTTCCCAGGTCAACTCGCCGCGACTCGCCAGACCGTCGAACTCCAAGGCGATCCCCCGGTCGACGTCATCAGCTCCGGCCTCGTACCGGCACCAGTAGTACTCCGCGATCGCCTTCGCCAGCTCGACGTCCACCCCAGAAGTCCACACAGGAAGGGCGAAGTCACTCCGGAGAACGTCGCCCATCGCGTCCTGCACCCGGCCGTCGACCTCCTCGGACAACAGCTCGCCTGGGTCTTGCGACCGCTCGTACCGGGAGATGACCCCGCGGATGAACCGCAGCGAGCGATCACGACCGCTCCTCGATCTCCGCCCCCGACGCCCGACCACACGGCAAGTATGTCGGCCCACTGCCGAGCCGGGGAATGGCCAGCGACCGGCTAGCTCAGTTTCTTGGTGAGGGCGGCCAACGTGCTGGCGACTCGGGCCCGGTTGCCGATGGCGACGTACAGGTCGTAGGTAAGGCGGTCACCGGCGTCGAGGGCAGTGGTGGTCTGGTAGGTGACCTGCAGGTTCGCTTCGCCGAGCATGGCGTTGTACGGGGCGGGTGGGCGGGTTTGGGCATAGTAGTAGGCACCGGCCTCGCGGGCCGCGGGTGGGAGGAGCATGCCCAGGCAGTAGCCGCCGTCTGCGGTGCAGCGCATCAATGGCAGGTTGCTTGCGTACGACTCGGGTGCTCGTTTGACCAGCTTGTTGGTAGCTGGGTCGTACGAGTAGACGTTTACGAAGTCGCGTTGCAGGTAGGCGACCAGCACGCCGTCGAAGTTGTCCTGCACCGTGTCCTCGGAGGTGAGGTCGGCCGACAGACGGATCACGTTGGTGGCGAGGCCGTGGTCGGGTGCCAGGGCGACTCGAGTCCGCAGCCAGTACGGCGACAAGCCTTGCGTGTACGGCGATCTGGCCGGCTGCAGGTCGGCGCCGTGGCAGCCGTCGTAGCCGGCGTGCTGGTCGGCCCAGGTCATGTACATGGCCGGCCGCTGCTCGGTACGGATCGTCGCCGCGCCCTCCTGCTCGAAGGTGTACAACGCGCTCGTACTCGACTTCGCATGGAACGGCGGCGCCTGCCCGTCGGAATCGATCCGCGCCCCGGCCTGCGTCGGGTTGTAGCACTCACTCGCCTGCTTGCCGTTCCCCCACCCGTGGAAGGCGTACTGGAACGCCGACCCGTACCCACCACTGGCAATGAATTCCTTGCCATTCACAGAAACCGAAGCGACCGCCCCGGCCAACGCCGCCGACGACGTCACCGCCAACCGGTTGCGCCCATCAACCAAACTCGAAACGGTCACGTCGTCGAAGGCACGATCCCAGTTCTGCCGCGTCGCACAAGCAGCCCGATACGTCGACACGAAGTCGTAGTACGCCGGACTGCTCGCCGGCGGCGGAGTGCACCGACCATCCTGCGCCGCTACGGAATCCACCCGCGGCACCACCACCCCAGCCATCGCCACCGCCCCAACAGCCACCACCACAACCGGCTTCCACCAACGCATCGAACACCCCTTCCCGAGACTCGCTTCAGGTTTCCTTGGTGAGGCTGGTACTACGTCGCGCGCCAGACTGCGGTGAGTGCGACGGCCCCGCGTGGGGTGGTGTGCAGGACGGTCGCGCTGTTCTTGTAGAGGTACGGCTTCCAGCCGCTCGGCTGGTGGCCGGCGGCGTACCAGCCGGTCTTGCTGGTGTCCTTCGGGTTCTGGTACCGGGTCTTGTCGTCGAAGGATCGCTTCGCGGTCCAGCCGGCGAAGGTGTGGCCGGAGCGGGTGAAGGTGTTCTTCCGCAGCGCCGTCGACCGGCCGTAGAGCACCACGGTGGGTGACATCGATCCGGTGCCGCCCGCGGCGGCGTACGTCACCGTGAACTGGAAGTTCTCGAGGCGGTAGAGCCGGCCCGCGCCGATGTTGAACCCCAGGTAGTAGGTGCCGCGCTGGTGGGTGAGGTGTTCGCTCTCGGAGCCGGAGGTGTGCTCATAGGTGCGCACCAGCTTGAAGGACCAGTTGTAGACGAAGATGCGGTTGGTCTTCTGCGTGCCCTTGGGGCTGGTGATCACGTAGACGTAGCTCTGGTCGCAGTCGATACCTTGCCCGAGGCCGGTCATCGCCAGCTTCGCCGACTTCCCGGTCTCCTTGAACGCGCTGTTGTAGGCGTAGTACTGGTTCAGCGTGCCGCCGGCGTACCGATTGTTGACCGCGTCGTAGCACAGACCGGTCGTTGTATGCGGCAACTGTATGGTCTTCTCGATCGCGAGCGTGCCGGGGTTGATGATCCGAACCGCCCGTGCCTGGGTGGCGCCCTGGACCGAGTCGTCGTTGGTCCACGCCGGGATCATCAACCGCTTGGTGTCGGCGTTGTAGGCGATGTCGTTGCCGTGGCCGAGCAGGTTCGTGTGGTGACCGGAGCGGATCCGGAAGGTCGCGATCTTGGTCGGCGTCGACGCGTACAGCTTGGTCTTGATCAGCTGGGTGGAGTCGTAGACCTTGGTGCCGGACTTGGCGTGCTCCGACACGACGCTGTACCAGTACGTGCCGTCGGTGACCCCGCCGTTGAGCGCCGTGTACTTCGCCGAGGTCGGTTTGGCGGTCCCTGCCGGCGTCGGCCCGGTAACCTTCGGCAAGGCAGCACTCGCGGTCACTGCGCCACCGATGGTGAGCGCGCTGACAGCGCCGAGCGCAACCACCGTCCGCGCCAGCCGTCCGTTCCCATACCAAGCAAACATGAAGTCCCCTTCGCCGGTGCAGCACTTCCCAGCGAAGCCGCACATGCCCGAACGATAAGGGCCGACGAAGGTCAACAGCAGTCAGTTTCTTTGTCGCGCGGGCCCGAGCCGGCGTGGGGAGTACTTCGCCCACGCCGGCTGTTCGGTCAGTTTTCTTTGGTGAGGCTGGTGCCTAGGGCTTGCCAGTCGAGGACGGGGGATGCGAGGTCTCGGATGGTGGCCAGTAGGCCTAGGCGGGCGGCCTTCAGGTCTGGGTCTTCGGCCATTACCAGGATTTCTTCGAAGAAGGTGGTGATGGGGGCTACCAGGGGCTGGGTGGCGGTGACGAAGTCGGCCAGGTTGGTGGGGGCGGTGCCTACCTTTTGGACGGCTTCGTGGAGGGCTACCTCGGCCGGCTCGGTGAGTTTGGTGGAGTCGTACGACGCGGTGACGTCGGCGGGGACGATGCGGCGGGCTCGCTGGAGGACGGCGACCAGGTTGGCGAAGTTGTCGTTGGTTACCTGGCGTTGTAGTTCGGCGAGGGTTTCGTCGGCTGCCGCGGGAGCCTCGGCCAACGGTAGTACAGCAGCGACCTGGAGGTGGTCGTCGCCGCGGTCGATCAGTTGCTGCTCGTAGCGGCGGACGGTGAAGTCCGCGGCGTCGGCCAGCACGGCATCGGACACCTCGATTCCCTGCGCGGTGATCTGGGCTGCAGCAGCGGCCAGACCGGTCGACAGGGTGATCGCCCGCAGCGAGGGGTGCTCGCGCAGGATGGCGACGACGCCGGCGGCGGCGCGGCGCAGGGCGAAGGGGTCGGAGCTGCCGGTGGGCTTGGCGCCGATGGCGAACAGGCCGGCCAGCAGGTCGAAGCGATCCGCCAACGCCAGCAGGGCGCCTGGGACAGTGGACGGGACCGGGTCGCCGGCGGAGCGTGGGAGTTCCATGTCGAAGAGAGCCTGAGCGACGGCTTCGGTTTCGCCGCTGCGGCGGGCGTACTCGCGAGCCATCGTGCCGGCCAGGCTGGTCAGTTCGACGACCATCTGCGAGCCGAGGTCGAACTTCGCCAGCTCCGCAGCCCGCTGCAAGGCCACCAGGTCGTCACCGGACAGCTTCACGACAGACGCAAGAGACAAAGCAACAGCAGCGATTCGGCCCGCGCGCTGAGCCATCGAGCCGAGCCGCTCCTCGAAGGCCAGTTTCTCCAGGCCCTTCTTCATCGCCTCGGGCGTGCTCTGCAGGTCCGCGCGCCAGAAGAAGGCAGCGTCCTCGTAGCGAGCACGCAGTACACCCTCGTTGCCGTTCCGGACGATCGCCTCGTTGACCGAACCGTTGGCCACGGCAACGAAGTGCGGCAGCAGCTCACCCGAGGCGCCACGCACCGGCAGGTAGCGCTGGTGCTTGCGCATCACGGTGGTGAGGATCTCGGCCGGCAGGTCCAGGTAGTCGGCCGAGAAGTTGCCGAGGATCGGCGTCGGCTCCTCGATCAGGTTGACGATCTGGTCCAGCAGGGCCGACTCGGCCTCGAAGTCGATGCTGCCGTTGACCTCACGAGCCAGCAGCTCCGAGGCCTCGACGATCCGCTGACGCCGCTTGGCCGGGTCGGCCTCGATGCCGTGGATCCGCAGCAGGTCGAGGTATCCCTCGGCCGACGCGATCTCGACGGTCGGCTGCGCGGCGGTACGAAGTACGCGCGTCGTACGCCCCGCCGACAGCGACGAGACGGACACCGGTACGACCTGGTCACCGAGCACCGCGACCAGCCAGCGGACCGGCCGGGTGAACGACAGCTTGGCGTCGTTCCAGCGCATGTTCTTGTCCGACCGCAGCCCGCTGACGATGTCGGCCAGTACGCCGCTCAGCACCTCAGCGGCCCCACGCCCCGGATCGGGCTTGGTCACCGCCACATACTCGACCCCGTCGACGACAAGCTCGTGCAGCTCGGAAGGCTCGACCTTCTGCCCCCGGGCAAATCCCAAGGCCGCCTTCGTAAGGTTGCCCTCGGCATCAAACGCCGCGGCCTTCTTAGGCCCGCGGGAAACCTTCTCCGCATCCGGCTCACTCGCCTGGACCGCGGCCACGAAAGCAACCACCCGGCGCGGCGTCGCGTAGGTGGTGACCTCGCCATGCCCGAGCCGAGTCGCGGCAAGCTTCTCTTCCAATGCCTTACGAACGGCGGCGGCGGTCTTGGTGACCTCCGACGGCGGCATCTCCTCGGTACCGATCTCGAACAGCAGCTGCCGAGTCCCACTCATCACCGGGAACTCAGCCGGCGCCGGGACCGCCGGAGGCAACGAGGCGATACCCAGCGGGTGCTCGAGCTCGGTACGCCGCTCCGCCCACAACTGAGCCACCTCGCGCGCCAGCGTCCGCATCCGGCCGAACGCCTTCGCGCGCTCCGTAGTACTGACGGCACCGCGGGCGTCCAGCACGTTGAACGTGTGCGAACACCGCAGCACGTGGATGTGCGCCGGCACCGGGAGCCGCGCGTCGAGCATCCGGCGGGCCTCGGCGGCGTACTCCTCGAAGAGCCGCTTCTGCGACTCCACGTCGGCGTCGTCGAGGTAGAAGCGGGACATCTCGTACTCCGCCTGGCCGAACGCCTCGCCGTACGAGATGCCCGGCGCGTAGGCGATGTCCTTGAAGTGCGAGACGCCCTGCAGCGCCATCATGATCCGCTCGATGCCGTAGGTGATCTCCACCGACACCGGGTCCAGCGTCATCCCGCCGGCCTGCTGGAAGTAGGTGAACTGGGTGATCTCCAGCCCGTCCAGCCACACCTCCCAGCCGAGTCCCCACGAACCGGTCGCCGGGTTGGCCCAGTTGTCCTCGACGAACCGGACGTCGTGCGCGTCGATGTCGATACCGAGTGCCTCGAGGCTGCTCAGGAACAGCTCCTGCGGGTTGCCCGGGTCCGGCTTGAGCACGACCTGGAACTGGGTGTGCGTCTGCAGCCGGTTCGGGTTCTCGCCGTACCGGGCGTCGTCCGGCCGGACCGACGGCTCGACGTAGGCGACCCGCCACGGCTCCGGACCGAGGACGCGCAGGATGGTCGCCGGGTTCAGCGTGCCGGCCCCCACCTCGGTGTTGAACGGCTGCACCACCATGCAACCGCGTTCGGTCCAGTACTTCGTCAGCGCGAGCAGCGCGTCCTGCATCGTGAGCACGAACAACTTCCTCAGGTTCGGTCGAGATTCGGGGGGATCGAGAGCCGCAGTCTATGAGACCGCGACGAGAGTCACATCACGGATGACCCCCACGGGGTGACTTCGCCCAGGCAAGCTGCCGTACTTCGGTAGTGCTCGTTCCTGCCGGGTGCGATCGCGCGCTGGCGGTTGAAGGTCAGCTGATCTCGTGGAGGTGGGCTTCGACCCAGCTGCGGAGGCCGCTGAGGGGGGCCGAGACGCTGTGGCCGAGGTCGGTCAGTGAGTACTCGACGCGGAGCGGGACCTCGGCGTAGATCTCGCGGTTGATGAAGCCGCTGTCCTCGAGCCGGCGCAGGGTGTTGGTCAGGACCTTCGGACTGATGCCCTGCAGCCGGCGCTGGAGCTCGCCGAACCGGACCGGACCGTCCTCGAGCGCGCCGATCGCGAGGGCGGCCCACTTGTTCGCGAGCAGGTCGAGGACGTCGCGGCAGGGACACTGGAGGGCATACACATCGTGCTTGTCGTGCACTCCGGTCGAGCAGATGACGGTCACGGCTACCCTCCTGAGCTGGTCACTTTCCAGAAGATAGTAGCAGCCCTTGCGGGAAAGTACGGTCGCGCAGATAGCGTCCGC
Source organism: Kribbella koreensis (assembly GCF_039525325.1). NCBI lineage: Bacteria > Bacillati > Actinomycetota > Actinomycetes > Propionibacteriales > Kribbellaceae > Kribbella > Kribbella koreensis. The sequence goes on along the minus strand of NZ_BAAAHK010000023.1, from coordinate 38,288 downwards.
GGCATGCGAGCCATCACACAGAACACACTGGGCGGACCCGAGGTCCTGCACGTCGCCGAGGTCGAGCGACCCGAACCACTACTAACCGAAGTCCTGGTCCGCGTGCACGCGGCCGGGGTGAATCCGGTCGACTACAAGACCCGCGAGGGCGGCGGCATGCAGGGCGTGCTCGGCACGCCGCCGTTCATCCTCGGCTGGGACGTGTCCGGCGTGGTCGAAGAGATCGGGTTCGGCGTGCACACGCTGGAAGTCGGCGACGAGGTCTACGGCATGCCGTGGTTCCCGCGGGCGGCTTCGGCGTACGCCGAGTACGTCACCGCTCCGGCCCGTCAGTTCGCGAAGAAGCCTGCCAACCTCAGTCATGCCGAGGCGGCCGCGCTTCCGCTGGCCGGACTGACGGCTTGGCAGATCCTCACTGCGGCGGCTGAGCTTCAGCACGGGCAACGAGTGCTGATCCACGCAGCGGGTGGTGGCGTCGGGCACCTGGCGGTTCAGTTGGCGAAGAACCTCGGTGCGCACGTGATCGGGACGGCGAGCAAGGCCAAGCACGATTGGCTGCTGTCGATCGGCGCCGACGAGGTGATCGACTACCAGACGACCGCTGTCGAGACGGCGACCGGTGACCTGGACCTGGTGGTCGACCTGATCGGTAGCGAGACCACGCTCGACCAGTCGATCAAGGTGCTCAAGCCGGGTGGGCTGCTGGTCGCAGTACCGTCCGGTACTTCACCTGAGCTGCTCGCCAAGGCTGCGACGGCCGGTGTGCGGGTGCGGCCGTTCCTGGTCGAGCCGGACGGACATGCGCTCGGGGAGATCGCAGTACTGGTCGAGCACGGCGAAGTACAGGTAGAGGTCGAGCAGACCTTCCCGCTGGCCGACGCCGCCGAAGCACACCGCCGGATGGCGACCGGCCGGACCCAGGGCAAGCTCGTGCTCGACGTCACCGCCTGACCCGGCCGGCTTGCGAGGCCTCGGGTTCGGGCAGCCAGGCGCCGGCGGGAATCGTCAGCCAGTCATCGGTGGCGAGTTCATCGACCCCCGCGTTGAGGGCGTCCAGGGCGGGGTGGGTGAGGTCGGCCCGCCAGATCATCGACCACGGATAGAGGACCACCGGGTCGACGACGGGCCGCAGTACCGCGCCCGGAACCGGCGGCTGGGTGCTCATCGTCAGGATCGGGGAGTTCCGGTCGCGGATGTGCTGGGCGAGCTCGTCGGCGCCCTGGACGTGTGGATGCGCGAGCGTCGGGTCCACATCCCAGGGCGCCAGGAGTTGCAGGATGGCTTGATCCCAGGCGGGGGTGGCGTGATTCCCTGCCCGGTAACACAATCCGGTCCCCTTCAACTCCTGCAGCGGGATCTCGGCCAGCTCCGCGAGTGGGTTCTCCTCAGGGAGCAGGACCGCCAGCGGCTCGTACCGGACGACGCGTTGCCTGAGGCCTTCGGCCGCCCCCGGGTTGCGGCCGAAGGTGACGTCGAGGCGTTCGGCGAGCAGGAGCGGTACGGCGGCCTCGGTGCCGGTGTGGAAGCGGACGAAGAACTCCAGCTCGGGTGCGTTCCGTCGCGCGGCCGCGAGGACGAGCGCAGGAGTCAGGCCGGGGCCGACCACGTCGACGGTCATCGACGGGGCGAAGCCGCGCAGCTCATGCACGGTCAGATCGTGCAGGCTGATCAGCTCGCGGGCCCTGACGAGCAGCTTCTGCCCCGACGGCGTCAGCTCGACCCGGCGGGTGGTGCGATCGAAGAGTCGCGCGCCGAGACGATCCTCCAGCCTGCGGATGTCCCGGCTCAACGCTTGCTGCGCGATGAAGAGCCGCTGGGCCGCGCGACTGAAGTGCAGTTCCTCCGCCACGACGACGAAGTACCGCAGCAGCCGGATCTCCAGATCGTCGGGCACCCGTTCTTATTAACACACCAGGCGTGTCAATCACCGGCCAACAGGTGTTGGAGTCCGGCAGGCGTCCTCCCGCATGGTCGAGACATGACTACACAAACCGCTGTGACCCTCGATGTCGACGATGCCCGCCTGTACTACGAACTGCGCGGCACCGGTCCGCTCGTGGTGCTCGTCGGGGCCCCGATGGACGCCGACTCCTTCGCGCCGCTGGCCGAGCTGCTGGCCACGGACTACACGGTGCTGACGACCGATCCGCGCGGGATCAACCGCAGTCCGCTCGACAACCCCGATCAGGACTCGACTCCTGCGCAGCGGGCGGCCGATCTGGCTGCACTGATCACCCACGTCGGCGCGGGGCCTGCCATCGCGCTGGGGTCGAGTGGCGGAGCTGTGAGCGTGCTGGCGCTGGCGGAGCTCTTCCCAGATGCGGTGCGGACGGTGATCGCACACGAGCCGCCGCTGCTGAAGCTGCTCGACGATCGGGTCTCGCAGCTCGGGCTGTCCGAGGAGCTGCGGGCGACCTATCTGTCGGGGGACGTGATCGGCGCGTGGGAGAAGTTCTTCGCGCAGGCGAACATCGAGGTGCCGCCGGGGATGATCGAGGGGATGTTCGGAGGCGAGCGCGACCCGCAGTCGGTGACCGACGAGCGGTTCTGGTTCGGGCACGAGCTGGGGCCGAGCGTCGGTTGGGAGGCCGATGTGGACGCTCTGCGAGACGGGCCGGTCCGGATCGTGGTCGGGATCGGCGAGGAGTCGGGTAGTCAGCTGTGTGAGCGGACCTCGACGGCGCTCGCGGCGGGTTTGCAGGTCGAACCGGCCCGGTTCCCGGGCGGGCATACCGGCTTCGCCGACGACCCGGCGGCCTTCGAGCCGGTACTTCGGGCGGTGCTCGCCAAGGGGTGAGACGGCCAGAGGGTGAACTGTTGTGAGGCGGCCTACGGAGCTGTGGACGGACGGGGCAGACTAGGAGCTAGCCGGCCGGGTACAGGTGGGCATGAAAGTGCCCGCTTGACCTCAACACTGGTTGAAGTCTCAAGGTAGAGCCACCGGCCCTCCTGGGCCCTGACGAAGGAGCAGAGTTGACCACGAAGTACACGCTTCCGGACCTCGGCTACGACTACGGCGCGCTGGCGCCGAGCATCGCCGGCGAGATCATGGAGCTGCACCACTCCAAGCACCACCAGACCTACGTCAACGGCCTGAACGACACCCTGGAGAAGCTGGCCGCGGCCCGCGAGGCCGGAGACTTCGGCTCGATCGTCGGGCTGGAGAAGACGCTCGCCTTCAACCTCGGCGGTCACGTCAACCACTCCATCTTCTGGAAGAACCTCTCCCCGGACGGCGGCGACAAGCCGGACGGCGAGCTGGCTGCCGCGCTGGACGAGTCGTTCGGCTCGTTCGACGCCTTCCAGGCCCACTTCACCGCTGCCGCGACCACCATCCAGGGCTCCGGCTGGGCCATCCTCGGCTGGGACGCGCTGGGCGGCGGCCTGCTGATCCACCAGCTGTACGACCAGCAGGGTCAGCTGCCGGCCGGGCAGATCCCGATCGTCATGCTGGACATGTGGGAGCACGCCTTCTACCTGCAGTACAAGAACGTGAAGCCGGACTACGTCAAGGCCTGGTGGAACGTCGTCAACTGGGCCGACGCCCAGGCGCGCTTCGACGCCGCCCGCACCAACGCCGGCGGCCTCATCACCGTCGCCTGACGAACACCTGACAGTCCGAAGAACCCCGGCCCGTCCGGCGGTTCTTCGGACATCGGGCGGCGCCATCGTCCCTCCGGCGGAGATCGGGCGCCCCACCTCCTCCTGGTGGCGAGGTGACGCCCAGCGTCACCAGCCCACAGGGCTCAGCGTTGGCCGCGGCCGGAGGCCAGCCGGTCTACTGCTTTGGTGATTCGGTTCGCTCGGGTCTCGGGCTTCTTCGCTTCTTCGATGCCGAGGACGAACCAGCTGCGCTGGCTCGTCACCCCCGGCCACCCTGGCCGCCTCGCGGTGTTTGACGTTCAGGGCGACCATGTACCGCCCACCCATCACCGCCACCGTGTTCCGGTACGTGTACCCGTTCAGCGTGATCACCACCGGCGGCTTCTTCCCCCGCCCGAGCGCCTCGATCACCTCCGCCGGCACCTCGATCCCGGTCACCGTCGTCCCGGCGATCGTCGTCGTGAACTTCATCTCAGCCCCCGAAGAACTCGGTCAGCACCGGCCCGATCGCCGACGCCTTGATCATGTGGTTCTGCCCCGGGATCTCCCGATGCACAGCCCCCGGTACCGCCTCCGCGACCGCCTTCACCGACGCCCGCATCCACCCAGGACTCTTCCCGCCACCCACCACCAGCACCGGCACCTCCACGCCCGCCCACTGCGCCGCATCCAGCGGTTTCCCAAAAGCGTTCTCCCCAACCACCGCAGCGTCGTACGGGAGCGTGTGCGCCACCGCCTTCAACCCCTTCCACGCCGGCATCAGCTTCATCAGCGTGACGACGAAACCGGGCAGCCCGATCCCCTTCGTCATGAAGTACCTGATCGCCTCCCCCGGCCGATCCGACAACGCCTCCAGGTCAGCCACCCAGCTCCGCGGGATCGCCTTCCGGCTGTCGTCGACCACGTACGGCGCCTCGAACACCACCAGCTTGCTGATCGGCACCCCCGCGGCTGCCGCCCGCAACGCGAGCGCCGCCCCCGACGAGGAGCCATAAACATAAGCCGACCCACCGGCAGCCTCGATCACAGCGGCAAGATCCTCGATCTCCCGCGCCACCTCGTACTCCGCTGCGTCGCCGCTGTCACCCCGCCCACGCCGGTCGTAGTTGTAGACCGTGAACCCGGCCGCGGCCAGCACCCCGGCCAGCTCCGGCATCGGCCCCTGCGCGCGACTGCACAGCGCGCCGTCCACCAGGATCACCACTGGACCATCGCCGGCCCGGTCGTACGCGATCGTGGTTCCGTCTTTCGAGGCTGTCGTCTTCATGCCCAGAACTCCTTCAGCGCGGGAGCCAGTACTGCGGGGTCGACGTTGTGCTGCTGCTCGGCCAGTACTACGTGACTGCCATCCTGCAACAACTCCGCCACCGCCTTGTTGCTATCACTCATCCACGGCCAGGCGACTCCCCCGGTCAGCACCCGGGCCGGCTGCTTGATCGACTTGATCGCCTCGACCGGGATCGAGTAATCACCCATCACCGTCGCGTCGTAGGCGAGCGTGTGCGCGATCGCCTCCTGCGCCGGCCACCAGGGCGACGCCTTCGCCTGCGCGACGAACTCGGCCGGCATCCCGACGACCTCGGCCATGAAGTACTCCGCCGCCTTGTCCCGCCGGCCCTCGGCGACGAACCCGCGGTAGATCGACGCGGTATCGGCCACCGGGCGGCCCTCGGCCCCTTCGAGGAAGTACGGCGGCTCCCACAGCGCCAGCTTGTTCACCGGGCGACCGGCCGCCGTCGCCAGCAACGCGAGCGCGGCGCCGGACGACGTACCGTACAGATGGGCCGAGCCACCCGCGGCGGCGAAGATCGCGTCGAGGTCCTCGAACTCGCGCTCGATCGCGTAGACCTCGGCGTCACCGCTGTCGCCGCGCCCCCGGCGGTCGTAGTTGTAGACGGTGTAGCTCTGCGCCAGCAACGCGGCCAGCGGTGCGTTCGACATCCGGTCGACCGACCCACCGCAGACCAGGACGACGGCGGGGCCTTCGCCGAGGCGGTCGTAGGCGATCGAGGTGCCGTCGGCCGAGGTGACTTTCTGCATGATGTGCTCCTTCACAGCGGCCGATGCCTCTCATCTGGCCTTCACCGCTGCGTCGAACAACCAGCCCCCAGATCGACAGGGTCCGCGAAAAGACTTCTAGCAGGCTGCGGCGCGGTCGAGGAGGAAGGTGCGTTCGCGCTCGTTGCGGGTCAGGCCGGCTGCCTTCTCGAACTCGGTCCGGGCTTCGTCGAGGCGGCCGAGTTTGAACAGCAGGTCGCCGCGGACGCTCGGCAGCAGGTGGTAGTCCTTCAGCGACGGCTCGTCGGCCAGTGCGTCGACGGCGGTGAGTCCGCGTTCGGGGCCGAAGGCCATCGAGATCGCGACCGCCCGGTTGAGCTCGACCACCGGGGAGGGGGCGACTTGGGCGAGTACGGCGTACAGGCCGGCGATGCGGGCCCAGTCGGTGTCGTCGGCCTCGGCTGCCCGGGCGTGACAAGCCGCGATGGCTGCCTGGAGGAGGTACGGGCCGGGGGTGCCTTCGAGGTTCCAGGCTCGGTCGATGCTCTCGAGGCCGCGGCGGATGAGCAGGCGATCCCAGCGGCGGCGGTCCTGGTCGAGCAGGAGAACGGGCTCACCTTGCGGGCCGACGCGGGCGTTGGCGCGGGAGGCCTGGATCTCCATCAGCGCGACCAGACCGTGTACTTCGGGCTCGGCCGGCATCAGTTCGGCGAGCAACCGGCCGAGGCGGAGCGCCTCGTTGCACAGCGACGGCCGCATCCAGTCGTCACCGGCGGTCGCGGAGTAACCCTCGTTGTAGATCAGGTAGATGACTTCCAGTACCGACGACAGCCGGTCGATCAGGTCCTGGCCGGTCGGTACCTCGAACTCGACCTCCGCCTTGGCCAGATTGCGCTTGGCCCGGACGATCCGCTGCGCGATGGTCGCCTCGGGCGCGAGGAACGCGCGGGCGATCTCGTCGGTCTTCAACCCGCCGAGCAGCCGCAGCGTGAGCGAGACCCGCGCGTCGGTCGTCAGTACCGGGTGACACGCGGTGAACACGAGCCGCAGCAGGTCGTCCTCGATCGTGTCCTCGAGGATCGCCTCGACATCGTCCTCGACGCTGTCGCCGTCGATCTCGAGCTCGTGCCCCATCTCGGCGAGCTTGCGCTGGTACGTCTCCTTGCGCCGGATCAGGTCGATGGCCCGCCGCTTGGCGATCGCCATCAGCCACGCACCCGGATTGTTCGGTACGCCGGACTCCGGCCACTGCTCCAGCGCCGCCACCAGCGCATCCTGCGCGAGCTCCTCGGCCAGCCCGACATCCCGCACGATCCGGGCCACCCCGGCAATGATCCGAGCCGACTCGATCCGCCAAACAGCGTCGATCGCCCCATGCGTCTCAGTCACCGTCACCCACCCGATAGAACCCCACCGTCGCCCCAACAGCAAGCCAGAAATCGCGACCTCGAACACCCACCGGCGACCTTGAACACGCTATTTCATGTCCCAGGTCGCCGTTTGGTGTTCAAGGTCGCCGGTTGGGTCAGCTGGTGAAGATGCCGGCGTCGGGGGCGAAGTCGGCTTCTTCCACCACCCGGCGGACCTCTACCTCGTTGTCGAGGGCTTCGGCCAGCCGGGCGGCCCACTCGACTGCTTCGTCCTTGGTGCGGACGTCGACGACGATGATCCCGCCGACCAGCTCCTTGGTCTCCGCGAACGGGCCGTCGGTGACGGTGCGCTTGCCGTCGGCCACCTTCACCCGGGCGCCGAGCGAACTGCGGTGCACGCCCTCGGCGAACAGCAGCACGCCCGCCTTCGACAGGTCGTCGACGACCTTGCCGACCGCCTCGCCCACCTGCTGGCTCACCATCCGACCGGCCTCGGTGTCGTCGTCCGCCTTGTTGATGATCATGTAACGCATCGGTCCAACTCCCTCGTCCTGGAGATCCTTTGATCTCACGTCGACCGGGTCACCGCCAGATCGACACTCGCGAGGAAGAAGTTTTCAGCTCGGCTGATCGCCCTCGGGGTGGTACGCACAAGCATCGGCCAGGTCGACGGTCGCCGGCGGTGGCGTCGTCTTGCCGGCGCCGGGCCGGGCGAGGGTCTTCGGGTCCTTGGTGGCCGGGGTGCTGGGCGGGGTCGTGGTCGCGGGAGTTTCCGGCTTCGGCTCGAGTGCCTTGGCGACCGTCTCGCGGAGGCCCTCGTAGTCCGGGTGGAGGTACTTGAGCTTCAGCTTCGACACGTCCAGCGAGACGTTCGAGACCGTTCCCGACTTCACCTTGAGGGCGAGCTGGATCAGGGCCGGCAGGAGTTCCTGCGGGATGTCGGTGCGGAGCAGGTTCTTGCCCGCCTTCGCGATCGCCTGGTACTTCGTGACGAGCGTGCTCGGGTTGGCCGCGTCGACGATCGCCTTGATCGTGCACCGCTGCCGGATCTGCCGCTGGTCGTCGTCGGCGCCGTACCGTCCCCGCGCGAACCACAGTGCGTGCGGCCCGTCCAGGTGCTGGTTCGGCCCCGGCTCGATCCACTCGTTCGGCGGGATGTGCGCGCTGCTGACGCCGCCCATCGCGACCCGCTCGTTCACGTTGACCGTGATGCCGCCGAGCGCCTGGACCAGCTGCGAGAAGCCCTTCAGGTTGACCTGCAGGTAGTAGTCGATCTTCAGCCCGGTCGCCTCGCCGACGGACTGCTTCACCACGTCCGCGCCCTCGTTGTCCGACGGGCCGAGGATGCCGGGATGCGCGTCGGGGATGTTCTGGTACATCGCGGTCAGCATCCACTCCAGCCGGCCCTCGAGGCTGAGCCCCTCCTTGCCGAAGCCGTCCGGGTAGAACTTGTGCAGCGGCGAGTCCTTCGGGAACGGCATGAAGGTGAGCTGCCGCGGCATCGAGATCAGCGAGGTGTCGCCGGTCTTGGTGTCGATACTGGCCACGATCACGGTGTCGGTACGGACGCCAGGCCGGCTCGGCGCGTCGTCACCGCCGAGCAGCAGCAGGTTCAGTCGCGGGCGGTTCTCCCACGGGTCCTTCACGTTGACCGTCTTCGGCCGGGTCGCGCTCTTGCTCTCGCCCTGCGAGACGAACACGTTCTGGACCAGGTCGCGCTGGGCGAGCACGTTCTCGACCGCGATCGCGGCGGGCGCGGCGATCGCGAAGCAGAGCATCCCGACCAGCAGTGCGCCGACGGCCCGGCCGCCCGGGGCAGCCGTTGCCGGACGCAACAACCGGTGCGAGCCGACGATCACGACGATCCAGCCGAACGCGATCGCGCCGATCACCACGCTGGTGATCAGCAGCCGGCTCGGTACGACGGCAGCCGACAGCACCTCTTCACGCCGGGTCAGCCCGACGTACACCCCCAGCCCGATCAACCCGAGCGTCAAAGTCAGTACGAAGGCGCCCAGCCGCTTGCGCCCACCGATGATCAGCCCGATTCCCGGCAGCAACGCACTCAGCAACGTCAACCCCAACGACCGGGGCACCGACCGGGCCCGCCGAGCAATCCGCTCCGCCGCCCGCCGGTCCCGCCTGGTCTCGCTTGCCTTCCCCACCACCCGCTCACCGTCCCCCCGGCTCGCAGCGTCCCCAGTCCCACCAGCATCCCCAGCGGCACCAAATCCGGGGGCACCGCTCACCCCAGCGGTGTCGCCCACTCCGTCATTGGAGCCCACTCCCCCAGAGTCGGCCGCGCGGGCGAGGCCCGCAAGGTCGGCTTCGTCTCGGGTACGGCTCGACTGCCCATCGACGGCGGGATCAGTGCCGGGGAGGGGCGTGCCTTTGGCGCGCTTCGCGCGTGAACGACGCCCCATGACCTCCCCTGTCCACCGGTGGATGTGTGACCAGTACCCCGGTCGCACACCTCGTTAGACGCCGAAAACGGGCACAAGGTTTACCCCTGGCGGAAATCCACCTGCCCCTGCGGCACGCGCGAGGGCTCCAGCGGGCGCAACAAGCCGGCGGCGAACCACGCCTCGACGGACTTCGCCTCCTTCGTGTTCGGCACGTAGACGACGCGTGCCATCCAGTCGTCGGAGTTGTTCCGCCGCCACTCCAGGATCAGCCCCGGCCACGGGCCGCGCTCGTACGCCGTTCCGAGAACCCAGCAGTGCCGGCGACTCCGGTCAGGCGGCGGTTCACGCGGATAGCGCCTGTTGCTCCCCATGGGTTCAGCATCGCACATGCATTCGATTACAGCGCAAATCGAAGCTCGCGGGTCAGACTGGCAGGTGGGCTCCGGTGACGCCGGGGGTTTCGGCGAGCACGCGCAGTACGGTCGCGATCCGGGCCGGCGGGGTCCACTTGGCGGTGTTCGCGTCCGGCATCGCGCGGCGGTTGGTGGGGGTGTCGATGGTGCCGGGGAGGATCGCGTTGACGCGGATGTGGTCCTTCGCGTATTCGACGGCGAGGGCGTCCACGAAGGCGAGGACGGCGGCCTTGGCGGTGATGTAGCCGGCCGCTCCGGAGAAGGGCTTGAGGGCGGACATACTCGAAGTACAGGTGATCGATCCACCACCCGCGGCGATCAGCAACGGCAGGACCGCCTGAGTCACCAGGTACGTCGGCCGCAGGTTGAGCCGCAGTTGCGCCTCGAACTCCTCCACCGGCGTCTCATGCACCCGACTCCCGGCCGCAAACCCACCCACCAAGTTAACCAACGCCCGCACCGGCGCACTCTCATCGGCACCAGCAACCCGCGCAACCTCAGCAACACCCACCGGATCACTCAAGTCAGCAACAACCGTGTGCAGCCCTTCAGGACTCCCGAGCTCACCCAACGATTTGTCAGACCGCCCGGGCACGACAACCCGCCAGCCTGCCGCCAGGAACTCGGCAGTCACCGCCGAACCAAGCCCGCCGGTGCCCCCAGCAACAACCACAGTCCCAGTCATATCCGGGAGCCTAGTCGGGGAGGGCTAGGGTGCGGCCGGCGTCTCGGGCTGCGGCGATGGTTTGGGACAGGGTGTTTTTGAGGCTGGCGGCTTCGTCGGCGAAACCTTGGACGACGGAGGTGTCGCCTACTGGTTCGGTGCGGGCCAGGAGTTCTATGTAGCGGTCGCCGTCTTCGAGGGCTGCTTCGGCTCGGAGGGCGGCGTCGGCGGAGCGGACTCGGTCGGCGTAGTGCTCCAGGAGTTCGACTTTGCGTTTGATGGCGTCGACGGAGCGGTTGAGGGCCCGGCGCTGGGGGCCCAGGACCGCCTCGAGTTCGGCGGTGGCCATGCCGCGGGCTACCTCACGCTGGCGGGCGCGGAGTACGGACTGTTCGTGGAGGACCTGGCCGATGTCCCAGAGTTGCTCGGGGAGGACTAGCTCATTCTTGACGTCGTCGAGGAGGCCACGTTTGGTGACCGTTGCCTCTAGCACCGATTTGACGGCGCGCTGGCCGCGGGCGAGCAGCCGGCCGGACTCCTCGTCGAAGTCCTCGGCCAGCAGGTACTTCCCGTGCTGCAGCCGGACCGCCTTCTGTTTGCGGTTCTCGACCGCGGAGCCGACGCCGACCGCGCCGGTGGTGACGACACCGACGATGGCGAGCACGAGGGCTGCCCACGCCGCGACGGCGGTCGGCAGGGTGAGCGCGAAGATGATCAGCGCGAGGATCCAGCCGCCGACGCAGACGGCGAGCCAGACGAGCAGCGAGCCGAAGGTCGCGGCCGGTTCGGTCGACCAGGAGGTCTGCCGCTTGGGCTTGGGGCGGCTCGCGGGCACGAACAGCTCGGGTTTCCGCTCGAACAGCCGGCGGACCTCCACCGGCACGTCCGGCGCGAACACCGGTTCCGGGCCCATCGCACCTCCCCTGTCCACGCTGCTGTCCACCTACCGTCCAGGCTGATTGCGAACCTGCCGATACTCAGCGTAGCGGCGTCCGCAGCCGTTGCAGCTTGACCGCGAGCCCGTCGAGCACGATTCCCAGCCCGAACTCGAACAAGTCGTCCAACTGGAAGTCGAACTCGAACCCATCCGGCTCCGCCAGCGCTCGGAACCCGGCGAGATCCTGCTCGACGATCAACTCCGCCAACCGCCCCGCCTGCTGGTCCGCCCACTCGTCGGCGGTCATCCCGGTGTCCTGCTCGGCATGCGCCTCGCTCTCCAGATTGAGCGCGACCCCACGGACATAACCGAAGACGGTGATCGCCGCATACATCGACGTGTTCGCGTCGACACCGAAGCTGCGGACAGCACGCAGTACGGCGTCCGTGTGCGGCAGCAGATTGGGCAACACCTGCGGCCGCCCGATGCTCACCGCACTCGCCAACCACAGATGAGCCTTGTACGCCGCCCACTGTGCCCGAGCCGCCGTCTCGATCACCGCCCGCCACCCAGCCGGCTCCCGCCGCGGCATCGGAAACTCCCCGATGGCCACATCAACCATCTGCAGCACCAACGCCTCCTTCCCACCCACATACCGGTAGAGCGCCATCGTCGAAACCCCAAGCTCAGTAGCCACCCGGCGCATGGACAAAGCCCCAAGCCCCTCGGCATCAGCAATCCAAATCGCAGTCCGCACAACCTCCTCCTGACTCAAGGACCCGGAGGTGGGGTGGAGAACACCGAAGCCGCTGCGGGTGGATCCGACGGCGGAGCCGGGTGGGCGGGGAGCTGGGCCGACTACGGTGCCGACTCCGGGGAGGGAGTGCACCAGACCTTCTTGTTGGAGGGCAGTCAGGGCTTTGGTGGCTGTGGCCATGGCGACGCCGTGGGTGCGTACTAGTGCACGGGTGGACGGGATGCGGTCGCCTGGCTGGAGTTCTCCGGCGGTGATCTGCCTGCGGAGCTCCGCTGCGATCTCCTGGTACGGCGCTGCCATCGGTCCTCCGAACTAGTGCACCCCGGCACGGGACGCCAGATGATGTGACGCTGTCTCGTGTACACCGTACGTGCACTACCCCTACGGAAGGAACCGCCATGAAGATCCTCATCTCCGGCGCCGGGATCGCCGGACCCGCACTGGCCTACTGGCTGGAAAAGGCAGGCTTCGAGCCGACCGTCGTCGAGCTCGCCCAGGCGCCGCGGCCGGGCGGGCAGACTGTCGACATCCGTGGCATCGCTCGCGAGGTGGTCGAGCGGATGGGCGTGATGGAGGCCGTCAAGGAGCGGCGGATGCATGAGCGCGGGTTGGCGTACGTGCGGGCCGACGGCCGACGGTCGGCCGCGCTGCCCGCGGAGATCCTCGACGGCGGCGGGCCGGTGGCCGAGATCGAGATTCTGCGCGGTGATCTGTCGGAGATCCTGCTCGACGCGACCAGCCAGAAGATCGAGTACTTGTACGGCGACTCGATCACCAAGCTCGTCCAGGACGACGACGGTGTCCAGGTGACGTTCCACAGCGGCAGCGAGCGCCGTTTCGATCTGGTCGTCGGTGCGGACGGCGTGCACTCGCGAGTCCGTTCACTTGCCTTCGGCAACGAGGCGGAGTTCGTCGAGCACCTCGGCGGCTACGGGTCGTTCTTCACCGTCAAGACGCCCGAACCGCTCGACGGCTGGATGAAGATCTACTCCGCGCCGGGTGGCCGCTGGGTCGGGATGCGGCCGGACCACGACCCGCAGTACGCGAAGGCACTGCTCAGCTTCCGCTCACCGCTGCTCCCCCGGCTCAAGCCGGCCGAGCAGAAAGCCTTGCTGGCGAAGACCTTCGCAGGGGTCGGATGGCACGCGGCCCACGCCATCGACGCGATGGAAGGCGCCGACGACTTCTACTTCGACAGCACGAGCCGCGTCGTAGTACCGGAGTGGTCGCGCGGGCGGATCGTCTTGCTCGGAGACGCCGGCTACTGCGGTTCCCCGATGGCCGGCCACGGTACTGCGCTGTCGCTCGTCGGCGCCTACGTCCTCGCCGGCGAGCTGACCGGGTACGACGGCGATCACGCCCGCGCCTTCCCGGCGTACCAGCGGGAGATGCAGCCGTACGTCGATCAGCGCACCGAACTGCCACCCGGCGGACTGAAGATGGCGATGCCCATGACCGCGACCGGCATCCGGCTGCGCGACGCCTCCACCCGGCTGATGACGTCGCGCCCCTTCCGCCCGCTGCTCGCCAAGCTGGCCGGCCAGCCCGACGCCATCGCCCTCAAGCCGTACCCGGCGATCACTCAGGCCAGGACGACCCAAGGATGATGTCGACGAAGTTGGTGCGCTCGAAACCTGGCACGAACCGATCGAGCACATCCGCCTTCACATTGCCGAAGGTCGTCGCCGGCCGGTGCTTGATCCCGTCGTTGAACGCCTGCAGGATCCGGTTCTTGAAGTCCGGCCGCGGGTGCGCCGCCACGATCGCGGCGCGCTCGCCGGCCGAGATCCGGTCCAGCCCCAGCCCCAGCACATCCGCCTCGACCCCGGCCGTGACGAGCGCGATCTCCGGCGCCATGTGCGCGGGGATCTCCGGCGTCGTGTGCAGCGCGATCGCCGTCCAGACCAACTGCGTCTCGTCGTCACCGATCCCGTGCCGGCGCAGGAAGTCGACGGCCGCGTCGGCGCCGTCGATCTCGAACCGCTGCTGCGATTCCCGGTACTTCGAGGTCAGCCCGAGATCGTGGAACATCGCGCCGACGTACAGCAGCTCCGGGTCGTACTTCAGCTCCTTGCCGTTCAGCGAACCGAACAGGAACACCCGCCGGGAGTGGTCGTAGACCAGGTCGTCGGTCACGTCGCGGACCAGCTCGGTCGCCTCCTCGGCGAGCTTGCTGTCCGGGATCTCGATGCCTGCAATGCTGGACATTCGTCCTCCTTGTGGATTGAGGTCCAGCCTCGCGCGGGCGGCACCCCGGCGGTCGGGGCGATCCGGACGGGTATCCCTCGCATCCGGACACCTGACCGAGCGGCCGCGACGGCCGGCACCGCATACTCGGGGAGTGCCTGATGTGCTGGTGGTCGTCTATGACGGGGTCCGGCTGCTCGACGTCACCGGGCCGCTCGAGGTGTTCGCGGTCGCCAACGAGCAGGGCGGCGAGTACCGCTCCCGCCTGGCCTCACCCGACGGGCGCGATGTGGTCGCCAACACGGGCACCCGGCTCGGGGTCGACCTGAGCCTGTCGTCGGCGGATGCGCGGGGCGCGACTCTCGTAGTACCGGGTGGTCCCAATTGGCTGCACACCATCAGCGACGCGGGCCTGCTCGACCAGATCCGGCGGCTCTCGGGTCAATCAGCCCGTACTGCGTCAGTCTGCGCCGGGGCCTTCGCTTTGGCCGCGGCCGGATTGCTCGACGGGCGCCGGGCCACCACGCACTGGGAGCTCGCGGACCAGCTGGCGCGGCGGTTCCCGTTGGTCGAGGTGGACAGCGACGCGATCTTCGTCGAGGACGGGCCGGTGATCACGTCGGCCGGGGTGACGTCGGGGATCGATCTCGCGCTGGCGCTGGTCGAGAAGGACCTCGGCGCGGAGACGGCGCGGCTGGTGGCCAAGCAGATGGTGGTGTTCCTGCAGCGGCCGGGTGGGCAGTCGCAGTTCAGTGTGCGGCTGAGCGCCGGCCAGGCGCGGCATGAGCTGGTGCGGAAGGTGCTTGATGCGATCACCTCGGACCCGGCGGGTGATCACAGTCTCGAAGTACTGGCGTCGCGGGCCGGGGTGAGCGGCCGGCATCTGACCAGGTTGTTTCATGACGAGGTCGGTACTACGCCAGCGCGGTTCGTCGAGAAGGTCCGGGTGGAGGCTGCCCAGCTCTTGCTGGAGGCAACGACGGACCCACTCGACGTGATCGCTCGGCAGGTCGGGCTCGGGTCGCCGGAGACGCTGCGGCGGGCCTTCACCCGGGTGCTCAACACGACGCCGGGGCGGCATCGGGCGCGGTTCAGCGGCGTACCGAAGGACAGGTAGTGCATCGCGAGACGCTGTACACCTTTGGTCGGCTCCCGCTCAGGTGCACTGCTTAGGGCGACGGACGTCCTGTTGTTAAGTACGTCAGTCGAGGGGGGAGATCCAGTCGGGGTTGCGGCCCAAGAGGGCTAGCAGGGTGGCTAGGTCGGTGGCGTCGCCGGGGACTTTGAGGCTGCGTTCGAAGGCGGCGCCGGGGCCTCGGGATGCCTCGGTGTCGGGGATTCTGCGGGCCAGAGTCAGGGCCATCTCGACCATGTCCTGGGGTGGGTCGTAGGGGGTGTCGATGGCTCGGGCGAGATCCCAGGCGTGGACCACGCAGTCCAGCTGGCGGAAGGTGAGGGCGACCCGGCGGGGGAAGGTGCCGAACTCGCGGACCTCCATCGGCTGGTCCAGCGCGCCGCCGTCGGCGAAGGCCTCGGCCACCCGAACGTTGGAGCGGCGGTAGGCGCCGGCCGGGTTGTCGCCCAGCCGCCCGCCGGTCCAGGTCTGGACCGGGGCCGAGCCGTCGCGGGCCGCCGCGGCGAAGCCTTCGTTCTCGCTGACGATGTGCCGCAGCAGGCCGCGGACCGTCCAGTCGGGGCAGGGAGTGGGAAACCACAGGTGCTCTGGTCGCACCTGCATGACTACTTCGCCGAGTACCGCGCCGGCTCGCCGATCCAGATCCCGGATGTCCATCCGCGTTCCTCCACGTCGTCGCCCTGCCCTCGCTGAGCATAGGCCGGTCGGCTCGCGGTCGCCCCCTTTGCGGCGTGGATCCGGGGCTGTGCACGGGATAACCCGCAGCCGGTAGCCTGACCGCATGCCCGGGACGCTCTACATCACAGGTGACAAGGCCGCCGACGGTCTGCTCAACAAGGACGGAACCGCCCTGCTGATCGGCATGCTGCTGGATCAGCAGGTGCCGATGGAGTGGGCGTTCGGCGGTCCGGCCAAGCTGAAGGAACGGCTCGGCCATCTGGACGCGAAGAAGATCGCCGCGATGGACGTCGAAGAGTTCGTCGCGATCTGCTCGGAGAAGCCGTCCATCCACCGGTTCCCGGGGTCGATGGGCAAGCGGATCCACCAGGTCTGTGTCGTGCTCGCCGACGAGTACGGCGGCAAGGCGGCGAACATCTGGAAGGGCGTCGACACCGGCGCCGAGCTGTACGAACGACTGCACGCACTGCCCGGGTACGGCGAGGAGAAGGCGAAGATCTTCGTCGCGATCCTGGCCAAGACGCAGGGCGTCGCGCCGGACGGCTGGCGCGAGGCGGCCGGGAAGTTCGGCGATGACGTGCCGCGTTCGGTCGCCGACATCGACGGCCCGGAGTCGCTGGCCAAAGTCCGCGAGTGGAAGAAGGCCCAGAAGGCCGCGAAACGCGACAAACAGGACAACGCGGTCGGCTGACCAGCAGACTCGGTTCATGCCCGCCGCCCGCGAGTCCGCCGAGGTCGATGGCGTGCGGCTGGCGGAGGCGCTCGACCGAGGGCCGTTCAGCCTCGCCCTGCGGCTGGCGGTGCGCGAGAGCGGGCTGAGCCTGGAGCGGCTGCAGTTCAAGCTGCGGGAGCGCGGTACGCCGGTGAGCAAGACTGCCCTGAGTTATTGGCAGCACGGGCACAACCAGCCTGAGCGGGCCGAGTCGCTGCGGGCACTGGCGGTGATCGAGGAGATTCTCGGGCTGGACGCCGGGGCGTTGGCCGCGTTGGTCGGGCCGCCTCGGCCTCGGGGGCGTTGGCTGGTACAGAAGCCGGGAGCCCTGCGGCCCGATCAGGCCTGGGCGCGGCCCGACGGGCTGGCCCGCGCGCTGGAACGGATGGGGAGCAGTCTCGACGCGTTCCATCAGTTCGCGCAGCTCGGGCTGCATCTTCAGCTCAGCGTGGACGCCGAGCGGAGGCTAGAGTCGATCAGCTATCACCTGGTCGCCCGCGCCGATGTCGACGGGATCGACCGCAAGATCGTCGCAATCCGCAGCGACGCCGGTACCGCCGAACCGCTGGACATCACGAGCACCCGCGGCTGCCGGGTCGGCCGTCAACGCCAGGACGCCGCCACCGGCTTCACCACATTCGAACTGCTCCTCGACCGCCCGCTGCGCGTCGGCGAACTCGCAGTACTCCACTACAAGGTCCGTACCGACCTCCCGGACACCCTGCACAACCAGCGCGTGCAGCAGTCGACGCGCGACTTCTCGATGCAGGTGTCGTTCGCCCCGGCGGTACTACCGGCCCGGGTCTGCCGCAGCTACCGTTCCTCGGTCAGTGACCGCGGCACCGTCAGCGACCTCTCCGTCGGCGCCAGCCACACCGCCGCCTTCGCCGTCCTCGATCCGGCTCCCGGCATCCACAGCCTCGGGTGGGACTGGTTCTAGCACTGCCGCGGCCAGGGCTGTGGTGATCGGTACTGCTGCCACGATGCCCAGGCCGCCGACCAGTGCCCGTACTACCTCGACCGCTACTCGTTCCGTCGACAGGACGTAGCTCTCGGGGACGCCGCTGATGCTGAAGAGCATGAGCATCGGGAGGGCGGCGCCGGCGTACGCGAGGACGAGCGTGTTGACGACGGCGGCCACGTGGGCGCGGCCGACTCTCAGCCCGGCGCTGAACAGCTCGCGCCGTGACGCCGTCGGCTTGGCGGCGGCCAGCTCCCACACCACAGCTGTCTGGGTGATCGCTACGTCGTCGAGCACACCCAGTGCGCCGATCACCAGGCCGGCGATCAGTAGGCCCTTGAGGTCGACAGTTGGTACGTACGAGGCGACCTCGGAGGCGCCGTCGGAGCTGAGGCCGCTGATCCGGGCTGCCCGGAGGAAGACCTCACCTAGTACAGCCGTCAGCATCAGCGCGCCGATGGTGCCGAGGAGAGCGACCGAGGTGTGGATGCTGATGCCGTGGGTCAGGTACAACGCGAGCACCATGATCGCCGTACCGCCGACAACCGCCACCAGCAACGGATCCGAGCCCGACAGGATCGACGGCAGCACGAACTGCGTCAGCACGACGGCTGTCACTGCTAGCGCTACTAGCGCCGCTACTCCACGCCAGCGGGACAGGGCGATCACGGCCACTGCGAAGAGCGCGGCCAGTAGGAGAAGGGGTCGGCTTCGGTCTTGGTCGACGTACAGGTAGCGGTCGGCCGGGTCGGCTTGCTCGACGACGCCTAGGAGGATTCGTTGGCCGGTCTCGACTTTTGGGACCAGGGGGTGCTTGACCGCTCGGGCTGTCACGACGGTTCCCTTGCCGACGCCGTCGGTGACCTTGACCGTTGCCCGGTCGCACTCGTCGGGTGCTAGCGGGCAGGGCACGACGGCGGTGACGATGCCTTTGGCCTTGGCGCTTTGCAGGGCGTCGACTTTGAGGTCGCCTCCTGGTCTGAGCAAGACGAGGAGGACGATCGTCAGGCCTAGCAGGGGCAGGAGCAGGGCTAGCACCAGTACGCGGGTGCGCCGCGCTATCCGGCCGGCTGGACTGTGATGGTGGCCCACTACCAGGCCGCCGGGGAGGAACCCACGACGAGCTTGCGTGGCTGCCCGCTCCCATCAGCCGGTACTGCGAAAACGCCCGGCTCCCCGTTGTCCTGCTTGCCGTAGGCAACCGTCTTGTCGTCGCCCCAGGCCGGCTGGTCGTCGATGTGGGCCGTCTCGCCCAAGGCGATGTCCTGTTGACCGGCCAACGTGAGCACATGCAGGCGCCAGGTCTTGCCGTCGCGGAACTTGTAGGCGATCCGGGTGCCGTCCGGGGACAACGACGGGCATTCCACGTTCTCGCGTACTGCCGTCAGCTGCCGGCTCTTCAGGTCGCCGCGCATCAGCCAGGTCTTACCCTTCGACGCCATCGTCGCGTAGAAGGTCTCGTCGTCCTGGGCGAACGTCACACCCCAGTAGTTCACGTCAGTCGACTGGTACGGGCGGCCGTCAAGGTATGCAGCGAAGTCCTCGAGCGACCCGTAGTGGGTGCTGGTTTTGAGGTCATAGATCCCCGCGGTCGTCGAGAACGCACCGGCCATCAGGTAGCTGTCCCCCGACCTGAAAACCGTCCAAGCGACTAGGCGGCCTGACGGAGAAACCCTTACCCTGCTGGGGTTTCCCCAGAGTTGAAGGGTTTTGACCACCTTGCCGGCTGTGTTGATCAGGTCGACTTCTGATGCCATTGGTACGGCGGTCGCTCTGAGGCAGGCCATGGTGCCGCCGCTTGCGTAGACCCGTTGGCAGGTCGGTCCGGCGCCGATCGGAGTCGGGGCGCCGCCTCCGAGGGCGATTTGCCGGACTCGGTTGCTGCCTGGCTCGACGTACAGCATCGTGCCTGATCGGTCGAGCTGTAGGCCGCTCTGGGCAGCCGCTTGCTGTGTGGTTGCGACTCGCCAGCCGAGGTAGCCGATGCCTGCGGCAACGAAGACGGCGATCGCCAAGGCTCCGGCGACGATCCGGCGACGGCTCAACACGCCGGCGCCTGTCATGCCGCGCCCACCGCAGGAGCCGGCTTGGCCTCACGGCAGAGCCAAGCACCGGCCGCGATGGCCGTCGCCAGCGCTGCCGCGAAGAGCGCGAAGGTCAGAGTCGGCTCGACCGCAGCTGCCATCGCGCCGAACGCTAGGGCGCCGGCTGCTCTGGCTAGGGCTTGGGCGGTTTGGACTACTGCCATGCCGGTTGCGCGCAGTGGGGTGGGGATGAGCGGTCCGGCGTACGCCATCAGTACTCCGTCGCTGGCGGCGTAGAAGAGGCCGTGGAGTAGGAGGATCGCGGCTGCGATCAGGCGGCTTTGGTGTTGGTGGCGATGAGGAGGTAGGCGGTCAGGAGGAGCGCGTGGCCTAGGAGGAAAAGCTTCCAGCGGCCGATGCGGTCTGCGAGGCGGCCGAAAGGGATGGCGGCGAGCATGAAGGTGAGGGCCGTGCCGAGGGGTAGGAGCGGGAGGATCTTGGGTGGGAGGCCGGCGGTGCGCTGCACGGAGAAGTACAGGAACATGTCGCCGACTGTCACCAGGCCGAGGAGGGTGGCGGCGATGATCAGGCGGCGTAGTTCTGGGGCGGTTGCGGCTGCTAGGCCGGCGCGGATGCTGACCGCCGCTTTGGTGACGATGGTGCGGGGCTGGGTGACGAAGAAGATCAGGACGAGCACGCCGATGGTGGCCAGACAGAAGCTGGTGGTGAAGACGACGTCATAGCCACCGGGGATCGCCGCGATGATGGCGAACCCGAGCAACGGTCCAAGCAATGCGCCCGCCGTATCGAGCGCCCGATGGACGCCAAAGGCGCGCCCGAGGTCCTCCACTGGTGTCGACAGCGAGATGAGCGCGTCGCGCGGCGCCGTACGAATACCTTTACCCGCCCGGTCGACGGCGATCACCGAACTCAGCCCGGACAGCGACCCACCCACAGCCGGCAACCCAAGCTTCGTCACCGCCGACAACCCGTACCCAGCAATAGCAACAGCCTTCGGCCGTCCAAGCCGATCAGCCACATGCCCACCGGCCAACCTCAACAACGCGGTTGCCCCGGTGTAGAGCGCATCCAGCGCCCCCAGCTGCAGAAATCCAAGTCCGAGCCCGTACATCAGATAGAGCGGCAGAATCGCCGTCACCATCTCCGCGGAGGCATCCGTCACCAGGCTCACCAACCCGAGCGCCACGACCGTGCCCGAAACTCGCCGCGCGGCGCGGCGCGTGGGAGGCGGGGAGCCGGCAAGTGAGGGAGGATCCCCGGCGGTGGTGCGGGCGGCGTCGGCCGCCCGCGTGTTCGACAGGTACATCATTTGGGGTGGCAGGTGCCTTGGACGGAGTCGGTGAAGGTTCGGCCGGCTACTGGGACGAAGTCGGCTGTGTAGCCCGTCGCGGTGAGGGTTAGTTTGCCGACGCCGAAGGTGTTGTAGTCCTTCTTTTCGATGGTGGCTTTGGTGGTGCCGCCTGCGCCGTAGAGGGCGCGGCCGCCGGTGCCGATGAGGAGTTGGCGGACGCCGTTCGTGGTGTCCTTGGTGCCGTCGGGCTTGGAGGGTGCGAAGCGGATGTAGTTGTGGTCGTGGCCGCTGATCACCAGGTCGGCTTTGTAGTCGTACAAGGCCTGGAAGAAGGGCTGGACCGACGTGTTGTCGCTGTAGTTGCCGGCGGCGAAGCGGGAGTGGTGCCAGTACGCCGCAGTACAAGGCTTGGTGCTGGCCGCGAGGTCGGCGCGCAGCCACTGGACCTGGGCACTCGTGGAGGTCTTGGCGATGTTCGAGTTCAGCGCGACGAAGTGCCAGTCACCGACGTCGTAGCTGTAGTAGCCCTTGGTCCGGTCCCCCGCCCGGCCGGTCGCCTGCCCGACGCCGTTGAAGTAGTCGAAGTACCCCTTGGCGTTGGCCGTCACGTACTCGTGGTTGCCCGGCGTCGGGAACGTCTTGCTCTTGAAGACTCCCCATTGCGGGTTGTAGCTGTTGTTGTACTCCGACAGCGTCCCGCTCTCATAAGCGTTGTCCCCGGCCGTGATCACCGCCGTCGGATTCATCGCCTCCACCAGCGGGCGGGTCTGGTTGCAGGCCGAGCCGCAGATGTCACCAGCGGCCGCGACAGTCACAGTCGCCAGGACACCGGCCTGGTAGGCGTCGACCCGATAGCTACTGGCCGACGAGGTGAAGTTCGGCTTGACCGTCACGCAGTTGCCGGCGAAAGCCCTGGTGTAGAAGGCCTTCCCGGCCCAGTTGGTTGCCTTGAGCGTGTACTGCCCACCGGCTGAACCGGTCACCGTGACCGTGTCCTTGCCGGCCAGAGTCAGCTCCCGGAAGCGAACCCGGACCCACCGAGAGTCCGTGCTCGCGCACACCTGCTGACTGGTCCCGGCCTTCGCCAAGGCCGGGACTGCCACCGTCTTCGCGCCGCTCTCGGCGAGCTGAAGCTGCTCACCCGCGACGATGGTGTCTTGCTGGGGTTCTACCGATGCGGCCACAGGCCGAGCATCGCCACTGCTGGAGGAGTTGGTGGCGACGATGGTCAGGGCACCGGCGAGCAGTCCTCCGGTGACGAGGGCCGCGATCGTGGTACGACGGGACGGTCTGTTCATGGTTCCACCTCGGGCGGTAGGGGGTGAACAGCAAAGTAGCGGGCTGAACACAATCAGCAACCACCCCGAAAAGCTCTACCCGATGTTCACTGAATGAACACCGCGTGAAGCACGCCGCGGAACCCGTTTTCCAGCGGACTGTTCAGAGTTTTAGCGCACGCGTCCGCCACAGCAGGTACACGAAGTACGGCGCCCCGATCAGCGCCGTCAGCAGGCCGGCCGGGATCTGCGCCGGCGCCAGCAGCGTCCGCCCGAGGCTGTCCGCGACACTGACCAGTACTGCGCCCAGCAACGCCGCAACCGGCAGCAACCGGGCATGCCGTCCACCCACGAGTGCCCGGGCCGCATGGGGAGCGACCAGCCCGACGAACCCGACCACCCCGATCGCGGAGACGGCCGCGGCAGTCATCAGCGCGGCGCCGACCAGCGCGACGAGGCGGGTGCGCTCCAGCCGTACGCCGAGAATGCGCGGGATGTCGTCGTCCAGCGAGAGCAGGTCGAGCTCGCGACGGGCCAGCACGATCACCGGCGTCAGGACGAGCAACGCGATCGCCACCGGGATCACCTGCGGCAGGGTGCGTCCGTAGGTGCTGCCGGACAGCCAGGTCATCGCGAGGCTGAGGTTCCAGGGGTCGGTGTAGACGATGACGAAGGTGATGATCGCGGTCGTCGCCGACGAGACGCCGACCCCGATCAGCACCAGCCGGTCCGAACTGAGCCCACCCCTCCAGGAGACCAGATAGACCAGCGCAAAGGTGGCCAGTGCGGCCGCGGCGGCGACGCCGGACAGGAGCCAGATCCCGGCTGCCGGTACCGCCATCAGGACGACGACGGCGCCGACACCGGCACCGCCTGTGATGCCAAGGATGCCCGGCTCCGCCAGCGGGTTGCGGCAGACGGCCTGCACGGTCGCGCCCGCGATCGCCAGCGCCGCTCCGCAGAGAACGGCCGACAGGACCCGCGGGAAACGCGTGTCGAGGACGAAGGTGATCGCCCGCCCGGATCGGCCGTTGAGCCAGTTGACGATGTCGCCGGTCCGCAGGAAGGCGTCACCCGCGAGCATCGCGAAGACGAGCGCCGCCACCAGCAGCACGATCAGCGCAACGAGGACGATCCAGAACGTGCGCACGGGCCGCAGACCGCCACCGACTCCACCGGCCTGTTGCCGGCTCGGCCCGGAGTCGCGGAACCGGCGAGCCAGCCAGACGAGCACGATCGCGCCGACCAGCATCGTCATGATGCCGGTCGGGATCTCCACGCCCGCTTGGCCGCCGAGGATCGCTCGCAGTACGACGTCCGACGCGATCACCACCAGGATGCCGGCCAGTCCGGACAACGGCAGCAGCACCCGGTGGCGCATGAGCCCCGGGACGAGCGGAGCGATCAGCCGGACGAGCACCGGTGCGACGAGCCCGACGAACCCGACCGGGCCGGCGACAGTGACCGCAGCTGCGGACAACAGCACGGTGACGAGCGTGATCCACACTCTCGTACGGCGTACCCGGACGCCCAATACGGAAGCCGTATCGTCGCCCAGGGCAAGGATGTCCAGCTTCGACGCCAGCATCATCGCCCCGAAGATGCCGACGGCAACGACCGGCGCCATCTGCTCGACCGCGACGAGGTCGGTCTGGACGAGCGTCCCGGCGCCCCACGCGAAGGTGCCGATCGTCTCCTCGCGATACAGCAACATCAGCAGGGTGGTCACCCCGGCCAGCGCCATCGCGACGGCCGACCCGGTCAGGATCAACCGGGTCGGCCCGGCGGTACCACCGGCCGACAATCCCAAGACCAGTACCGCCGCCGCCAATCCGCCGACGAACGCGATGCCACCCGACGGAAGGGCCGGGAGCGTGATCCCGAAGGCCGCGAAGATCACGACCGCCAGGTAGGCGCCCGCGTTGACGCCGAGCGTGTCCGGCGAGGCGAGCGGGTTCCGGGCGAGTGACTGCAGACCAGCTCCAGCGACACCCAGCGCAAGGCCGACCAGTACGCCGGCCAGCAACCGAGGCAGCCGGGACGCGACCAGCACGTTGGCCGAGTTGTCCGTGCCTTGGCCGATCACCAGCTTGAGCAGGTCGCCGGCGTTCACCGACGACGTGCCCTGGGTGAGGTGGACCGCGGCCAGCACCACGATCGCGACGACCGCGATCGCGAAGACGCCCGCCACCCGCACCCGGCGTACAGGCTCCAGGGGCGCGGTGGCGAGGTCGGGCCGCTGGGCGGTCAGCTGGGTCAAGAGGTGACTGCCTGCACCGTCGCGTCGATGAACTGCTCGGTCGACTTCGGGCCGCCGAACATCCAGATCCCGTCGGCCAGCCGGTGCACGTTGCCGCTCTTCACGAACGGCAGGTTCTTCCAGATCGCGTTCTTGGCCAGGTCGCCGTCGAACACGTCACCGCCGTCGCCGTTGTTGGCGATGTAGAGGAACTCGCCGTCCTTCAGCTTGGTCAGGCCCTCGATGTCGGTCTGCGCGAGGCCGTAGTCGGGATCGCCGGCGCCGGTCCAGGCGTTCTTCAGGCCGAGCTCGTTCGTCACCGCGCCGAGCAGCGAGCCGGAGGTGAACATCCGGATCGAGATCGTGCTGCCCTGCTTGTAACCGTCGGCCATCGTGTACGGCGTACCGGCCTTGCCCGCGTCGGCGAGCTTCTGCTTGCCCTCGGCAAGCTTCTTGTCGAAGTCGGCGAGCGCGGTCCTGGCCTGGTCGGTCCGGCCGACCGCCTGGGCGACCAGTTCGAGGTTCGTCCGCATCTGCGGGATGGCGTTCTTGGCGTCCGCGCCCCGGATGACGAGGACCGGCGCGGCCTTCTCCAGTTGGGCGATGGTGGCCGGCGACTCGTCGGTGGTGGTGATGATCAGGTCGGGCGTGAGCGCGACGATCGCGTCCACGCTCGCCTCACCGCGGGTGCCGACGTCC
This sequence comes from Kribbella koreensis, assembly GCF_039525325.1. Classification (NCBI taxonomy): domain Bacteria; kingdom Bacillati; phylum Actinomycetota; class Actinomycetes; order Propionibacteriales; family Kribbellaceae; genus Kribbella; species Kribbella koreensis. Next base: position 12,977 of record NZ_BAAAHK010000023.1, on the reverse strand, counting down.
TTGGCCGACGCGTCGAGCTTCTCCGCGCTCACCCAGGTGTTGTAGCCCTTCACGTCGGCGACGCCGACCGGCTGGACGCCGAGGGTGATCAGGTTCTCGACGATGCCCCACTCCAGGCCGACCACCTTGGTCGCGGGGGCCTTGAGATCGATCTTCTTGTTCCGCGCGTCGGTGACGGAGACGGGCTGGTTCGCGTTCGAACTGTTCGCCTCCGGGGTGACGTTCTCGCTGCTGCCACAGGCGGTCAGTACCAACGCCAGGGTTGCGGCGGTTAGGGCGGTGACTCTTTTCATCTATGACCTTTGCTGGAGGGTTTGGCGTTGCAGGTGTTTGCCGACGGGCCGGGTGGTGACGAGGCCCGTCGCGGGATCGGTGCCGACCTCGATCCGGATCCCGTACGTCTCCGAGAGCGCATCGGCTTGCAGGACCTCGGCCGGCGTACCGGTCGCGCGGATCCGGCCCTGGTCGAGCAGTGCGATCCGGTCGGCGACGGCCGCTGCCTGGTTCAGGTCGTGCAGGACGACGCCGACGGCGACACCGTGGTCGTCGGCGAGGTCGCGCATCAGGTCGAGGATCTCGATCTGATAGCGCAGGTCGAGGAAGGTGGTCGGCTCGTCGAGCAGCAGGACGCCGGTGTCCTGGGCCAGACAGGTGGCGAGCCAGACGCGCTGGAGTTCGCCGCCCGACAGTTCGTCGACCGCGCGCTCGGCCATCGCGGCGACGCCAGTGACGTCCATCGCGTGGATGATGGCGCGATTGCCGTCCGGGTCGTCATGACGCCAGCGGCCGCGGTACGGGTGTCTTCCGTACCCGACTACGTCCCTCACACTGACGCCGTTGGGCGTCGGGCGGGACTGAGAGAGCAAGGTCACCCGCCGGGCGAAGTCCTTCGAGGTCAAGCTCAGCGCCGACTCCCCGTCGGGGAAGGTGATCTCGCCTGCGTCGGGCTTGTGCAGCCGGGCCAGGGCACGCAGCAGCGTCGACTTGCCGCTGCCGTTCGGCCCGACCAGCGCGGTGACCTCGGCGGCCGCGATCTCCAGCGACGCCCCGTCGACCACCTGCTTGCCGTGATAGCCGAGAGACAGCGCACTCCCGGTCAGCCCCACTGACTCCCGCATGGACCGAAGGATAGCCTCACCTAAGTAGCACTGTCAGCTTCACAACCAGCGACGGGGCGACTACGCGCTGAGCAGTTGATCGGCCAGCCACGGGTAGGCGTAGCTGAAGGCCTGGGTGGCGAACTGCCAGTTGTGGCCGCCGGGCTGGACGGTCAGGGTCGAGGTGATGCCGACCTTCTTGCCGGCGGCGATGAACTCCCTGGCCACCCGGATGTGGGTGAGCTCCTCGGTGCCGTCCAGGTACTGGCCGGTGATCGGCGGGTACGGGCCGTGCTTGGCCATCACGGTCAGCGGGGCGTGCGCGTTGTACGCCGCTTGCGAACCACCGAAGAGATTGGCGACCGTCTGAGCCTCGTCGCCGGTGTTCGGGGCCTCGTCGCCGGAGATGTCGACGAAGTGCCGGAACGCCTCGGGGTGCTCGGTGACGAGCCCGATGGCGCAGGTACCGCCCATCGAGAAGCCGGCGATCGCCCATTTGTCTGGATCCGCCGAGGCGCCGAAGTGCTTCTCGACGTACTGCGGAACGTCGAGCACGAGGTGGTCCTCGGACTGCCCGTGCGGGCCGTTGACGCACTCGGTGTCGTTGCCGAATCCGCCGGTCGGATCGACGAAGACCAGGATCGGGCCGGCGCCGTGATGGCGGGCCGCGTAGTGCTCGGCGGTCTGGACGGCCTGGCCGATGCGGATCCAGTTCTCCGGCTTGGAGTGCTCGGCGGCGATCATCTCGACGGCTGGGAGGGCAGGCCGTTCCTTCTGGAACCACGCCGGGGGCAGCCAGACCAGCTCGGGCCGGTGCTTGAAGCCGCTGGGCGTCGCCGGAATGGTGATCTTGACGAGCTTGCCGGTCTTCTGGGCTACCGGGTCCGGCTTGGTGGTCAGCTGGTGGAGTGACACCTCGCCGGGTACCTGCTTGTTCTCGATCCCCGCGACAGCATCGCCGACTGTGGGGAAGTACCCGACGAACTGGTTGACGCCGTTGGCGCAGACGACGGCGGCCAAGGTGGCGGCGACGGCTGCTGCTCCTCGATGGCGCCAGTTCACTGTCCTTGCTGTTGCCGCGTGCCCGGTGACCCGCCGGGGCGCGTTCCAGCCGACGATCAGTACCAGTAGCGAGCCGACCACGACGCCGAACCACAGCCACACCGATAACGGCAGCGGATCGGTGACGCCTGCCGCCGGCAGCACCACTCGGGCAGTGAGCAAGCCGGCCGCCGCCGCGCCGATTGCGATGACCGGCAGCTTCCTGGTTCGCCAGCGGCTGTCCCGCCACCCGACGGCTACCAGCAGCGCTATGACAGCGACGCTCTCGAGGGTCCACGGCAGCCATCCGCTCAGCAGCGATACCTCTAATGCCACGTCATCCTCCATAGGCCCCCGGACCCCTGCCCCGAAGGTAGACGCCCTGCCGACTAGTTTGGTTGCCGCACGCCGTGCGAGTCGTTGAACCCTTTGAGGAGGAGTTATGGGACGTGCCGTACGTCGCCATTCGTTGATTGCCGGTGCGTTGGCTCTGGGGCTGGTTGCCGCGGTGAGTCCGGCGGCGTCAGCAGCGCCGACCTCACAGTTCTCCCCCGGCGCTGCTGGGGACGGGGATCCGTACTTCCCTGACATGGGGAACGGCGGGTATGACGTGAGTCACTACGACATCAAGCTCGCGTTCAGCCCGACGACTCATGCGATCAGCGCGACGACGACGATCTCGGCCCGGGCGACACAGAACCTGTCGCGCTTCGACCTCGACTTCCTCGGGCCGCTGAAGATCAGCAAGCTCTCGGTCAACGGGCGGAGTGCGGCCTTCAAGCGGACCGGCGCGCAGGAGCTGGTGATCACGCCGCCGCACGGGTTGCGGCGCGGGAGCAAGTTTGTCGTCTCGGTGTCGTATGCGGGCGTACCTCGGAAGATCGATGACCCTGCTCTGGGGATCTCGGGCTGGGCCGCGACGAAGGATGGCGCGGTCGCGCTCAACCAGCCGATCGGCGCGGCGACGTACTACCCGGTGAACGACACGACGCGCGACAAGGCGACGTACAGCCAGACCGTGAACGTGCCCAACGGCCTGACGGTACTGGCGAACGGCGAGCCTGGTCCCGTCACCAAGCGCGGCGGGCGGACCACCTTCCGGTGGAAGATGAACCAGCCGATGGCCAGCGAACTCAGCATGCTCGCCATCGGGAAGTACAACGTCACCCGCGGCAAGCTGCGCGACGGCCGCCCGAACATCACCGCGATCGGCCAGTCGGTCGACACCGTCGCCGGCCAGGGCAAGGTCTTCAACAAGACCACCGCGCAGGTCGTCGAATGGGAGCAGTCGCTGTACGGCCGCTACCCGTTCGCCTCGACCGGCGGCATCATCGGCGACGTAGGCGTCCACTACGCGCTCGAGACCCAGGGCCGCCCGGTCTACGACCAGCGCAGCAGCAAGGTCAGCGGCGACCTACTGGCCCACGAACTGGGCCACCAATGGTTCGGCGACTCCCTCACCCCCGCCCGCTGGTCGGACATCTGGCTCAACGAAGGCTTCGCCACGTACTCCGAATGGCTCTACCAGGAAAAGTTCAACGGCGTCCCCGCCCAGAAGACCTTCGCCCAGGCCTACGCAGCCGAAAAGGACTGGACCGGCAAGGTAGCCAACCCCGGCCGAGACCAGATCTTCGACGACCTCGTCTACACCCGAGGCGCCCTGACCCTCCACGCCCTCCGCCTGAAAATCGGCGACAAGGCCTTCTTCACCCTCCTGAAGACCTGGCCCACCACCCACCGCCACTCAAACGTCTCAACCCAAACCTTCATCAAGTACGTCGAGCACCAAACCCACCGCAACCTCGCCCCGTTCTTCCAATCCTGGCTCTACCAACCAGGCAAACCCCAGCTCTGAACCCACACCCCGCCGTCCGAGCCCACATCATGTGGGCTCGGACACCCAGCGGTGACCTTGAACACCAAACGGTGGGCTCGGACAAGGTATTGCTTGTTCAAGCCCACCGTTTGGTGTTCAAGCCCACCTGATGTGGGTTTGCCACCTACAGGGTGGCGGCTAGTTCGGTGCCTTGGAGGATGGCTCGTTTTGCGTCCAGTTCGGTGGCTAGGTGGGCGCCGCCGATCAGGTGGGTGGTGGGGGTGGCGAGGGTGCGGACCGACTCCTGGCCGGCGCAGATGACGACTGTGTCTACGGCTAGTACGCGGGGGTTTTCGTGGTTGGGGCCGAAGGTCAGGTGGAGGCCTTCGTCGTCTACGCGTTCGTAGTTGACGTTGGTGAGGAGCTCTACGTGCTTGTTCTTCAACGCGGCTCGGTGGACCCAGCCGGTGGTTTTGCCCAGGGTGGCGCCGATCTTGCCGGGCTTGCGTTGGAGTAGGTAGATCTGGCGGGGCGACGGTTCGGGGTGGGGTTTGGTGAGGGCGCCTCGGGTTGTGCGAGGGTCGGCTACGCCCCATTCGGCTTGCCAGGCGGGGAGGTCGAGGGTTGGGGAGTCGACCGTGGTGAGGAATTCGGTGACGTCCACGCCGATGCCGCCGGCGCCGATGACGGCTACCGTTTTCCCGACCGGGCGGCCGTGGCGGACCACGTCGACGTACGAGAGGACCTTCTCGTGGTCGATGCCGGGGATGGACGGGATGCGCGGAACTACGCCGGTGGCGAGGATGACCTCGTCGAAGCCATCCAGGTCGGCGGCCTCGGCGCGGTGGCCGAGGTGGAGTTTGACGCCGGTGAGTTCGAGGCGGCGTTCGTAGTACCGGATGGTTTCGGCGAATTCTTCCTTGCCGGGGATCCGCCGGGCGATACCGAACTGGCCGCCGATCTCGTTGTCCGCTTCGAAAAGCTCGACGTCGTGCCCGCGTTCGGCTGCGGTGACAGCAGCCGACAGGCCGGCCGGTCCGGCGCCGACCACGGCAATGCGGCGGGTACGCCGAGTTGGCAGCAGCACCAATTCGGTTTCCCGGGCGGCGCGTGGATTCACCATGCAACTCGCGTGCTGTCTGGCGAACACGTGGTCCAGACAGGCCTGGTTGCAGGCAATGCAGACGTTGATCTCGTCCGCCCGCCCAGCCGTTGCCTTGAGCACCCATTCCGGATCGGCCAGGAACGGACGCGCCATGCTGATCAGATCAGCGTCCCCACGAGCCAGCACCTCCTCACCAACCTGCGGCAAGTTGATCCGGTTCGACGTCACCACCGGGATGGACACATGCGGGCGGAACGCCGCCGTGACCGACGTGAACGCAGCCCGCGGCACCGACGTCACGATGGTCGGCACCCGCGCCTCATGCCAGCCGATCCCGGTGTTGATGATCGACGCGCCCGCCGCCTCGATCTCTTTGCCCAGGGCAACAACCTCGGCCCAGTCCTGGCCGCCCTCGACCAGATCCGCCATCGACAGCCGGTAGATGATCAGGAAGTCCGGCCCGACGCGTTCGCGGATCCCCCGGACGATCTCGACCGCGAGCCGGCGCCGGTTCTCCGCGCTGCCACCCCAGCGATCGCGCCGCTTGTTGGTCCGCTCGACCAGGAACTGGTTGATGAAGTACCCCTCGGACCCCATCACCTCGACCCCGTCGTACCCGCCCTCGCGAGCCAGCGCGGCACAGTCGACGTACGCCGCGATCTGCCGCCGCACCCCGCGATCCGACAAGGCGCGCGGCTTGAACGGATTGATCGGCGCCTTCAACGCCGACGCCGAGACGCTGAACGGGTGATAGGCGTACCGCCCCGCATGCAGGATCTGCAGCGCGATCAACCCACCCTCGGCGTGCACGGCGTCGGTGACCTGACGATGCCCCCGAGCCTCCCGGCGACTGGTCAGCTTCGAAGCGAACGGAGTCAGCCAGCCGGTCCGGTTCGGCGCATATCCGCCGGTGACGATCAGCCCGACACCGCCGCGCGCCCGCTCGGCGAAGTACGCGGCGAGCTTGGGCAGATCCTTGGCCCGGTCCTCGAGACCGGTGTGCATCGAGCCCATGATCACCCGGTTCTTCAGGGTGACGTGGCCGAGGTCGAGCGGGGCCAGCAGGTTCGGGTACTCGCTCATGAGGTGCTCTCCGATCGCATCGCCTGGATGACCTCGTCGCACCAGCCGAGGAACGACTCCTCGGCGCGGACGCCGCCGCGGAGTACGAGGTACTGGTGTAGTTCACGGCCGTTGAGCTTGTCCGGCTTGGGGAAGTCGCGGCGTTGGATGCCGCGGTAGGTCTCCAGCCGGGTCGCGTGCTCGGCGCGGTGCCGCTCGACTTCACGCAGTACCGCCGCAGTGTCGCCCAACGATGCGCCGCGGAGCTTCACCGCCAGCCCGTCACGCAGGATCGCGGGGTCGACCGGCTCAGCCAGCCAGCGCGCGAGCTCGGAGCGTCCGTCCTCGGACACCTCGTAGACCTTCTTGTCCGGGCGGCCGTCCTGGGCGACGTCGGTGTGGGTGATCCAGCCGGCGTCGTCCATCCGGCGCAGTACCCGGTAGATCTGCTGATGGGTCGCGGGCCAGAAGAAGCCGATCGACCGGTCGAACCGCCGGGCCAGTTCGTAGCCGGACCCGGCGCGCTCGGTCAGCGAGACGAGGATCGCGTGTTCGAGGGCCATGCCGCCGACCATACCTATGCAACGAGTTGCACTGCACCTGATTGCAACGCAGTTCACACCGGTTCACCGTGGGCGGGGATATCCAACCGGTTGGTCGGATGAGGGAGAATGGTTGCAGACGCCAGCTATTGCGGAGCGGAGAAATTCCATGGAGCACCCGACCAGGACCACGTTGCCCGGGATCGGCACCCGGTACGACCTCATCACCGACGGCGGCAAGCACGTCTCGGTGGTGGTGCACACGGACGGCCGGCGATTCCTGGGGTTCCACGATCCCGAGGACGACGACAGCTGCCTGGGCAGTGTCCCGCTCGGCCCGGCCGAGGCGAGCGCGCTCGGCCAGCTCCTGATCCCCGCGCCGATCGAGCCGCTGCGCGGTGACATCGAGATCGACCTGGTCACCGAGCAGATCCCGATCACCAGCCGGTCCCCGTACTCCGGCCGCACCCTCGGCGACACCCAGGCCCGCACCCGGACCGGCGCGTCGATCGTCGCCGTACTACGCCGTACCGGCGCCGTGCCCTCCCCGACACCCGACTTCAGGTTCGCCACCGGGGACACGATCGTCGTGGTCGGCACCCGCGAGGGCGTCGACGCCGTCGCCGAACTGATCACGGGAGGCTGAGATGCACGACACGACCGCCATGCTGATCGAGCTCGGCGCCGTACTGCTTGCCCTCGGCATCCTTGGGCGGTTCGCCGGGCGGATCGGGTTCTCGCCGATTCCGCTGTATCTGCTGGCCGGACTGGCCTTCGGGCATGGCGGGTTGCTGCCGCTGGATGCGTCGGAGGAGTTCGTCGCGACCGGCGCTGAGATCGGGGTGATTCTGCTGCTGTTGCTGCTCGGGCTCGAGTACACGGCGGCGGATCTGGTCGGGACGCTGAAGACGCAGTACCTGTCCGGTGTGGTCGACTTCCTGCTGAACGCGTTGCCGGGTGCTGCTGTTGCGTTGCTGCTGGGGTGGGGACCGGTGGCGGCGGTCGCGCTGGCCGGTGTCACCTGGATCTCGTCGTCGGGGGTGATCGCGAAGGTGGTCGGGGATCTCGGGCGGCTCGGCAATCGCGAGACGCCGATCGTGCTGGGGATCCTGGTGCTCGAAGACCTGTCCATGGCCGTCTACCTACCGATTTTGACGGCGTTGCTGGCAGGTGTCGGGTTGGCGGGTGGCAGTGTGACGTTGCTGATCTCGCTGGGGACGGTGAGCGTCGTACTGTTCGTCGCCTTGCGCTACGGGCGGGTGATCAGTCGGGCGGTCTCGTCGGACAACCCCGAGATGTTGCTGCTCGTCGTACTGGGGTTGACGCTGCTTGTCGCTGGGGTCGCGCAGAAGCTGCAGGTGTCGGCGGCGGTCGGGGCGTTCCTGGTGGGGATCGCGTTGTCGGGTGAGGTGGCGAAGGGCGCGCGTAACCTGCTGAGCCCGTTACGGGACCTGTTTGCTGCCGTCTTCTTTGTTTTCTTCGGGTTGAGCACCGATCCGGCGGACATTCCGCCGGTACTGGGGATCGCGCTGGCGCTCGCGGTATTTACCGCACTGACGAAGATCGCCACCGGCTGGTACGCCGCACGCAAGGCGGGCGTCAAGTCAGCCGGCCGCTGGCGCGCAGGCGGCACCCTCGTCGCCCGCGGCGAGTTCTCCATCGTCATCGCCGGCCTAGCCGTCGGAGTCGAACCCCGCCTCGGCCCACTCGCAACCGCCTACGTCCTCATCCTCGTAGTCCTCGGCCCCATCACCGCCCGCTTCACCGAACCAGCAGCCCGCAAACTAACCAACCTCCGCAAACCCCGCACCCCAGTCGGCCCGCCGCTAACCGAACGCCTCAACGACCCCGCCAACACCAGCAACTGACCCCATCCCCCGCCCCCCGTCCCCCGTCCCCCCATCGCATCTGAGGGGTTATCCCCTCAACCGATGGGTTGCCCCCCGAGATTCTGGCTAGGCAACCCACCATCTGAGGGGATAACCCCTCAGATGGTGGCCTGCAAGCCGGGGCGGGACGCGCGTGTGGCGGGTTTGGGGGGCGGTTGCGTGGGGGCAGTTCGGCGGGACGGTCGCTGGTCCAGCAGCGCGGGTGGTGGCGGGAGTGGGTGGTGGTGAGAGTGGGTGGTGGTGGGAGTGGGTGGTTGATCATCGGGGGTGGTTGGCTCGTTGGTTGAGCGCGGCGAGGGTGACTGTTTGGGTTATGCGGGTGGAGCGGGTTTCGGGGCGTTTGGCCAGGGCTATCCATTCGAGGATTCGGCGCTTGGAGGATGGGGGGAAGGTGGCGAAGTGGGTGGCTGCCGTGGGGTTGTGGTCGAGTTCCAGTTGGAGGTCGGCGGGGATTACGCCGTTCTGGGCTTCTGCCAGGCAGTCCCAGGTGCCGGTTCTCTTTGCGAGGTCGATCAGTTCCTGGCCGGGCGGCGCCAACAGGCCGGCGGCGAGTAGCCGGTCGGCGCGGTCTCGGTTGACTTGGCTCCAGGTGCTGCGGGGGTTGCGCGGGGTGAAGGTTTGGTAGGTGCTGGTGGCGTCGCGGCGGAGGGTCTTGCTGTCTATCCAGCCGAAGCACAACGCGTGCTCGACCGCCTCGGCCAGGTCGATGCCGGCGTCGCTTCCCCGTTGGACGACCAGCCAGACGGCCTTCTCGGTACGACCGTGCTCGGCCAGCCAATCGCGCCATTCCGCGACGGTGGCGGGGGCGAAGGCTTCGGCGTCGGTTACTACCTGCTTGGTGGTCATGGAGACAGCATGCGGGTGATAAGTGCTCATCAAGTGAGCACTTAGATTTAGAAGAGTACGTCGGCTCGTTCGTGGTCGAGGAGGGCTTGTTTGCGGTCGAGGCCGCCGCCGTAGCCGGTGAGGTTGCCGGTGGAGCCGATGACTCGGTGGCAGGGGACGATGATGCTGACCGGGTTCTTGCCGTTGGCGAGGCCGACCGCGCGGGAGGCGCCGGGGACCAGGCCGAGGGTGGCGGCGAGCTGGCCGTAGGTGATGACCTCGCCGTAGGGGATGTCCTTCAAAGCGGTCCAGACTCGTTGTTGGAAAGGGGTTCCGGTGAGTTTGAGGGGTACGTCGAAGGTGGTGCGGTCGCCGGCGAAGTACTCCTTCAGCTGCTGCTGGACCTCGGGAAGGATGGAGTCGTCGCGCAGGCCGAAGGTCTCCAAAGCGGGGCGGTGCCGGTGCTGTTCCATGTAGAGGCCGGCGAGTTCGCCGGTGTCGGCGGCGACCAGGGTGAGCGGGCCGACCGGGCTGTCCATTACGGCGTACGACATGGTCAGCCCGCCCACTGTGCGCGGGTGATCCGGTAGAGCACGTGCCGTTGCAACGGATGCCCGGCAGCCAGCCTGGGGTGGTCGAAGTCCTCGACGTACGTCATGCCGATCCGCTCCATCACCCGCTGGGACGGTTTGTTCGTCGTCGTGGTGAAGGACAGCACCTCGTCGAGCCCCAGCGGTCCGAACGCGTGCGCCAGCGAAGCCCGCGCGCCCTCGGTCGCATAACCGTTGCCCCAGGCATCCTTCACCAGCCGCCAGCCGATCTCGACGCACGGCGTGAAGGACGCCTCGAAGCTCGGCACCGACAGTCCGATGAAGCCGATGAACTGGCCGGTCTCCCGTACTTCGGCCGCCCAGAACCCGAATCCGCGCTCGTCGATCGCCGCCGTGAGCCGGTCGACCATCGTGTCGCTCTCGGCGCGGGTCAACGCGTTCGGGAAGTGCTCCATCACGGCCGGGTCGGCGTTCAGCGCCGCATAGGTCTCGCGGTCACTGTCCTTCCACTGTCTGAGCAACAGGCGGTCGGTGGTCAGCGCAGTCATTTCACTCCGTCGGTATCTTGTTGATGGCATGATCGCCGGTCGCCCACAGGTACTGCACCGCGTACGCCCGCCAAGGCCGCCAAGCCCGCGCATGTGCGATCAGCGCTTTCGGCGCCTCGGGCAACCCGAGGTCGCGCGCCGCGTACTTGATCCCCAGATCGCTTGCCACAAAGGCATCCGGGTCACCGAGCGCACGCATCGCGATCGACTCGACGGTCCACGGCCCGATGCCGGGCAGCGCCGCGAGTTGCTCACGCGCCTTGTCCCAGTCGCTGCCCGCGCCGAGGTCGATCTCACCGGCCGCGAGGGTCGCGATCAACGTCGTCAGCGTCGTACGCCGTGACTTCGGAAAGGCCAGCGTCTCGGGATCGAGCCCGGCCAGCGCCTGCATGGTCGGGAACAAATGGGTCAGATTGCCCAGCGGGTCGTCGACCGGTTCCCCGTACGCCTGCACGAGCCGACTCGCATGAGTCCGCGCGGCCGCCGTCGACACCTGTTGACCGAGCACAGCCCGTACGGCGAACTCCGCGCCGTCGACCGTGTGCGGCACTCGTCGCCCGGGCGCCTTCTCGATCAGCGGAGCGAGTACAGGATCTGTCTTGAGCAGGTCGTCGACGGCGACCGGATCCGCGTCGAGGTCGAGCATCCGGCGGCAGCGGCTGATCGCGATCGAGAGGTCGCGCTGATCGGTGAGCGAGAGCTGGCACGCGATGTGGTCGGGCATCGGCCGGAGCGCCACCACGCCATGACCGTGCGGGAGCCGCAGGGTCCGGCGATAGGCGCCGTCGTGCCACTCCTCCACCCCCGGTACACCGGTCGCGATCAGGTGCCCGAAGAGGTTGTCCGGCGTCAACGGCTGACGGAACGGCAGACGCAACGCGATCGTGCCCGGCGCGGTGGGAGCGTCGCCACGCTTGGCCCGGGTGCGCAGCTCGCTGGGTGACAGCGCGAAGACCTCTTGCACGGTCTCGTTGAACGTCCGCACGCTGGAGAATCCCGCAGCGAAGGCGACGTCGGCCATCTGCAGCGAGCTGGTCTCGATCAGCAGCCGCGCGGTCTGCGCTCGCTGAGCTCTTGCCAGAGCCAGTGGCCCGGCTCCCAGCTCAGCCTGCAGTTGGCGTTGGACTTGGCGGACCGAGTAGCCGAGCTGGGTCGCGAGGCCTGGTACGCCGTCGCGGTCGACCACGCCGTCGCCGATCAGCCGCATCGCGCGGGCGACCAGATCGGCGCGATCGTTCCACTCCGGGGAGCCCGGGCTCGCGTCAGGGCGGCAGCGCTTGCAGGCGCGGAAGCCGGCCTGCTGGGCCGCGGCGGCGCTCGGGTAGAACCGCATGTTCTTGACCTTGGGCGGCACCACCGGGCAGCTCGGGCGGCAGTAGATTCTGGTGGTCAGTACGGCGGTGAAGAACCAGCCGTCGAAGCGGGCATCCTTCGACTGGACCGCTCGCACGCACCGCTCGACACATTCGTACACGTGCTCAGCATCCATGGCCGCACCGACAGTTTCTAGCGGTTTTACGCCATCGAGGTTCAGCGGAAAAACGACGTCAGGATCCGGGGTCGTATTTCCGCCAGCCCGGGCGGTCCGCGACGGGTGGACTGGGGACATGACAGAACTCGAGAACAAGATGGCATTGGTGACTGGTGGGAGCCGCGGGATCGGCGCTGCGGTGGCGGTCGCGTTGGCGGTGGGTGGGGCGGATGTGGCGATCACCTACCACCGTTCGCCGGATGAGGCCGCGGCGGTGGTGAAGGAGATCGAGGCGGTTGGCCGGCGCGGGTTTGCGATTCCGGCGAATGCGGCCGATGCGGGGGCGGTGCGGGAGGCGGTCGGTACGGCGTACGAAGTACTGGGTGGGTTGGATGTGTTCGTCAACAACGCCGGCGTCGGGACGATGGGGATGATCGGCGATGTGACGCTCGAGGAACTGGATCGGGTGCTCGCGGTGAACGTGCGCGGCCTGTACGTCGCTGCGCAGGCCGCGGCGGGTGTGCTGGCTGATGGCGGACGGATGATCCACATCGGCAGCTGCATCGCCGATCGGAGCACCGGGCCAGGGATGAGCCTGTACGCGATGAGCAAGTCGGCTGTCGTCGGGATGAACCGAGGACTGGCCAGGGAGCTCGGTGCTCGCGGGATCACGTCGAACGTCGTCCAGCCCGGCCCGACCGACACCTCGATGAACCCCGCCGACGGGCCGTTCGCCGAAGCCCAGCGGGCGTTCCTGGCACTCGACCGCTTCGGCACTGTGGACGACGTCGCTGCGGCAGTCCTGTACCTGGCCGGGCCGGGTGGCTCATACGTCACCGGCACCGAACTGAACGTCGACGGCGGCCACGCAGCCTGACCCACCTCGCCTACGGGCGCGCCGTCGCCGGCGAGCGAGGTCGGCGGGCGCCGTCGGCGGGCAGGGCCGGCGGGCATGGTCGGCCGGCGCCGTCGGCGGGCAGGGCCGGCGGGCATGGTCGGCCGGCGCCGTCGGCGGGCAGGGCCGGCGGGC
>NZ_BAAAHK010000022.1:194156-262986 GCF_039525325.1 Kribbella koreensis | reverse complement strand
ACCGGGGGCTGGGGCGGGGCTGGCTGGGCCGGGGCGGGCCGGGGGCTGGGGGGAGACCGGCGGGCGGCTGAGTGCTGGCGCCCGGGCAGCAGCCCGGGGGCGGAGGCCCGGGCGGAGGGGTGTGCGGGTGGTGGGAGGCGCGGCGTACCGGCGTACGGGGGTTAGAAGTCTTCGAGGTCGAGGGTGGAGGCGGCGGAGATGCCCTCCAGGTAGCCTTCGGCGCGCTCGGCTTTGGGGTAGCGGTGGACCAGTTCCCAGAACGCTGCGTTGTGGGACGGCTCCACCAGGTGAGCGAGCTCGTGGACCAGGACGTAGTCCACCACCCAGGCCGGCATCGACTGCAAACGAGTCGACAACCGGATCGAACGGTCGGCCGGAGTGCAGGATCCCCACCGTCGATTCTGGTTCGAAACCCACCTCACAGACGCAGGTTCGGGCACTTCTGGGAGGTGGCGACACGCGAGATCGTGTGCTCTGGCCAACAATTTTTCGTCCGACACGCGGGATCTGCTGCGCTGCTTCTCGAGCCGCTGGAGCATGGTTTCGACCCAGCGCGCCTCCTCGGCGGCGGACAGCCGATCGGGCATCAGCACGATCACCCGCTCACCGTCCCGGTAGGCGCTGACGGTCCGCTTGCGCCGCTTGCTGCGGCGGATGTCCACATACGGCGGGATCGGGCGCGGTGGAGAGTCGGCCATGACTCAGACCGTACCGCCTGAATCCCCCAACTTTCTTCTGTCCACATCCTGTGAATTGACGTTTCCGCAGGTCAGACGCCAGTTAGCGGATCGGTGGACGCTGGTTGTTCACATCCTGTTCCCCCGCTCGTCCACAGTGTCGACCGGCGCGCCCCACAGCTTGCACACAGGTTTATCCACAGGGGTGGACAACGTGGACTTGTCAGCGCGGCCGGCAACTCCTAGCGTCAGGTCCAGCAGGCTCCCGGACCGCCTCCGGGGCCATTCGGAGGGGAAGCCGAGTGGTTCCGAAGGCGGACAACCGGGAGCCTGCTCTGCGTCGCCGAAGACCACGGAAAGCGATTTCCAAGCGGCACGCGGAGCGGGAGATGGACTTGAGCCACTCTCAGCCTGCCGTAGGGTGAATCCCGATTGGGCCGAACGGCCTACGGCAGGACGGTCTGCCGAAAGCATCCACGACGGCCGGGCAAAGCCTCGGCTGGTATCAAGCAAGGAGAGGGCCCTCATGGCAGAGACCTGGAGCGGCGAGTTCTACTGCGTCAAGTGCAAGGCCAAGCGCACCGCCGACGGCGAGGTCAAGGTCAACGACAAGGGCACGCGCATGGCCAAGGCCAAGTGCCCCGAGTGCGGTACGAACCTGAACCGGATCCTCGGCAAGGCCTGACGCACCAAGTCGTGGGGGCGGCGGTGCGACCTTCGGGTCCACCTCCGCCCCTCCGTCGTCTACCAACCTTCACGTCCTGTGATCCGACTCGCGGTGCCCCCGCTGGGGTTCCGCTTGGGTGACGGGACAGAATGGGGAGCGTGTCCGACCTCCCCCGCAAAGCACTCAGCCGCACCGCCAAGCTGGCCAGCCTGCCACTCGGCGCCGCCGGGCGCGCGACCGTCGGACTGGGCAAGCGGATCGGCGGTGCGCCGGCCGAGACGGTGATGGCCGAGTTCCAGCGCCGTACGGCCGACCAACTGTTCTCCGTCCTGGGTGAGCTCAAGGGCGGCGCGATGAAGTTCGGGCAGATGCTGAGCCTGATGGAGTCGGCGATGCCGGAGGAGTTCGCGGCACCGTACCGGGCAACGCTGACCAAGCTGCAGGACTCGGCGCCACCGATGCCGGCCTCGACCGTGCACACGATCCTGTCCCGCGAGCTGGGCAAGCGGTGGCGGGACCGGTTCCAGGAGTTCGACGACCTGCCCGCGGCAGCCGCGTCGATCGGCCAGGTGCATCGCGGCATTCTGAAGGACGGCCGTGAGGTCGCGATCAAACTCCAGTACCCGGGTGCCGCCGAGGCATTGCGGGCTGACCTCAAGCAGCTCGGCCGCTTCGCCCGTACCTTCGGCGCGCTCGTGCCTGGCGTCGACATGAAGCCGCTCGTCGCTGAGCTGCAGGAGCGGATCGGCGAGGAGCTCGACTACGACCGCGAAGCGCAGGCGCAGCAGCAGTATGCGGATGCCTTCAAGGACCACGACGAGTTCGTCGTGCCCCGCGTCATCAAGCACTCCCCCACGGTCATCGTGTCCGAATGGATCGAGGGCAAGCCGCTCTCGAAGGTGATCACCGAGGGTACGAAGGAAGAGCGGGACGAGATCGGGCTGAAGTACGTCCGGTTCATGTTCAGCGGCCCGCGACTCGCTGGGCTCCTGCACTCCGACCCACACCCCGGCAACTTCCGCGTGATGCCCGACGGCCGGCTGGGCGTCGTCGACTTCGGCCTCTGCGCCCGGCTCCCGGATGGACTGCCGCCGGCGATCGGGCGGCTGCTGCGCATCTCGCTGGAGGGCGACGGCAACGCCGTACTGGAAGGCTTGCGGTCCGAGGGCTTCATCAAGCCGCGGATGGACATCGATCCGACGCAGTTGATGGACTACCTGGCGCCGTTCGCGGAGCCGGCTCGCGAGGAGTACTTCCACTTCAACCGCGCCTGGATGCGGGCGCAGGCGAACCGGACGAGCGACTTCCGCTCCCCGAACGCGTCGATGGCCCTCAAGATCAACCTGCCCCCGTCCTACCTGTTGATCCACCGAGTCTGGATCGGCGGCATCGCCGTCCTCTCCCAACTCGACACCGAGGCGCCCTTCCGCGCAGTCCTCGAAGAGTTCCTCCCCGGCTTCACCGACTGACCCGCTTCACCACCAGGCGCTGTCGAGCTTTCCTTCGATACTGCGCACGTTCTCGCGGGCGCAGCGGTCGCAGTACAGAAGCTTGCGTCCGTTCTCGACCGAGGTCGCCCAGGTGATCGGCGCGTCCTCGCTCTCGGCCTGAGTACCGCACAGGGAACAAGTGGCGTTAGGCATAAAACCATTCTGCTCCACCCCTGGCGCCGACCTAAAGAAGACCGCTCGGCTGTTGAAGAAGCGGTTGGCTTAGCTGCAACCTCGGCTGGAGACCGTGCCCGCGCTCGGCGCGCTTAGGCTCTCGGGCATGCGATGGCTGATTCATGGGGAGAGCGAGGCTTGGGGGAATCCTTGGCTGAGTGTGCGGCGGCTTGATGTCGAGCAGCCTGATGGGAAGCGGTTCGACTACCACGCGGTGCGGTTGAGGCATGTTGCGGCGGCGGTTGTTGTCGACGCGGACGACAAAGTGCTGTTGATGTGGCGGCATCGGTTTTTGACTGATCGGTGGGGTTGGGAGTTGCCGATGGGGTTGATCGAGGTGGGTGAGACGGCGGCGGAGGCGGCGGCTCGGGAGGTTGAGGAGGAGACGGGGTGGCGGGTCGGGGAGCTGGAGGAGTTGGTGTATTCCGAGCCGGCGGCCGGGATCATGGACTCCGAGCATCATGTGTTTCTGGCCACCGCGGCGGTGTGGGTCGGTGAGCCGACCGAGCTGAATGAGTCGGATCGGATTGAGTGGATTCCGCTGAGCGATGTGCCGGGGATGATTGCCCGGCGGGAGATCGTCAGCGGAATCACTCTGGTGGGTCTGCAGCAAGCGCTCCTGCAGGGCCGAACTCGGTGACCGTCTGAAGGGTGGACGGCCACCGCGCCATTGCTCCGGCGGGCCCGGATCGCCACCACACACCAAGCGCTCACCGACTTGCCCGTTCAAGCGTGGCTCGAGCTTCTCGACCCAGCCGATCGCCGGGTTGATGTGTGGTGGCGGTCCGGGTTACTCGGGCTGAGTCTTGAGGACGATGCGGAGGTTGGCCTTGGGCTGGTGTTGCCAGGCCTCCTCGGCCTGTTCCAGGGGGTAGGTCTCGATGATGGGGCGGATTCCCTTCAGGACGGCGAAGTTGAGGGTTTCTTCGCTGTCCTGGGCGACGCCGCTATACCAGCCGGAGACCGACAGTCTGGAGTCGGCAAGGTCGTGGCCGGTGACCTGGATGGGGTCGCCGCCCTCGAGCACGATCAGCTGGCCGTTCGGGCGCAGGCCCTTGACCAGGTCAGACTGCAGTTCCGCGCGAGACACCGTCGCCAGCACGGCCGCCGCGCCGCCGAGTGCCTTCAGCGCCGCACCGGCACCTTCGTTGCTGTCGATGTACTCGTCCGCGCCGAGCTCACGCGCCAGCTTCTCCTTGTCCCGCCCGCGGTTGATCGCGACGGTCCGGAAGCCCATCTTGTTCGCGAACTGAATCGCCAGATGCCCGACCCCACCGACACCCTGTACCGCCACCGTGTCCCCCGGCCCAGCATGCGCGTGCCGGAGCGCATTGAAAGCAGTGATCCCGCCACACATCAACGGCGCCGCCTCCTCGAAGGTCAGCCCCTCGGGAATCCGGGCGACCGCATCCTGCGGAGCCACCATGTACTCCGCATAGCCGCCGTCGTAGGACGTACCGACGATCGTGTGCTGGACGCAGTTGGTGAAGTCACCGCGACGGCAGAACTCACAGGTGAAGTCGACACCACCCGACCAGCCGACCCCAACCCGCTGGCCGATCTGAAAGACCGTCACGCCGTCGCCGACCGCGTCGACCACACCGGCGATCTCATGGCCCGGAACCCGCGGAAGTACCGTCCCGAAGAGCGCGTTGCGGGGAATCGCGTCGCCGCCGCAAATCCCGCAGGCGTAGACCTTCACCCGGATCTGGCCGGCCGCGGGCTCGGGGATGGGCAGATCGGTCATCAGGAAAGGACCACCGGCCTGCTGGACCTGGGCCGCACGCATTGTCGCTGTCATCTGTCGTTTCTCCCTCAGTGCATTCCGCCGTCGGCGACCAGTTGCTGGCCGGTGATCAGTCCTGCGTCGGGCCCGGCCAGGAAGGCCGCCACGCCTGCTACGTCGTCGGTCGTGCCCAGCCGGCCGATCGGGACCATCGCGATCAGGCTCTTCTTGTACTCGTCGTTGGCCGGGTCGGTGAAGATGCCCGCGCCGTCGATCGGGCCGGGCACGATGGTGTTCACGGTGATGCCGCGCGGGCCGAGTTCGAGCGCGAGCACCCGGGCCAGGTAGCCGGTCGCCACCTTGCTGGTGCCGTACAGGCCGACACCGACCTGCGGGACGGTGGTGGTGTTCGAGGAGATGGTGATGATCCGGCCGTTGTCCGCGATCCGCCGGGCCGCTTCGCGGAGTACGAAGTACGGGCCCTTCGTGTTGACCCGGAAGAGCAGGTCGAAGTCCTCCTCGGTGACGTCGGTGACGGGGATGTTCACCTTCTCCATCCCGGCGTTGGCGACCACGATGTCGATCTGGCCGAACGCCTCGACCGCCGCGTCGTAGACCTTGGTGATCCCGTCGAGCTGGGACACGTCGGCGGCGACCGTGATCGCCTTGACCCCGAGTGCCTCGGCGGCCGTCTGCACTTCCTTGGCGGCGGCCTCGTCGCGGGAGTAGTTGACGACGACGTTCGCGCCCTGCGAGGCCAGCTTCAGCAGGATCGCCCGTCCGAGACCCTTCGACGAGCCGGTGACGAGCGCCGTTTTTCCCTTCAGCGTCATGCTTTCCTTCTCCCATCAAGTGACTGCTTCGATCGTCCGCCTGGAGGTAGGGCGAAGGGAAACAGAGACTTGTTGGGGAGGGCACAACGCATCGTTGTGGCACGATGGAACGCGTGGACCTGAGCTTGCGCCTGCTGCAGGCGCTGGCGGCCGTTGCCGAAGAGGGCAGCATGACGCGAGCCGCCCGCCAACTCAACCTGACCCAGCAGGCGGTCAGCAGCCAGATCCGTCAGCTCGAGCGGGTCGTCGGGACCGCGCTGGTCGAGCGGTTGTCGACCGGGATCGAGCTGACCGCGGCCGGCCAGATCGTGCTCAAGCAGGGCGAGACGCTGCTGACGTCGGCGCAGGCGATGATGGCCGAGGCGCGCGAGGTCGGCGCCGAGCGGCCGCAGCCGCTTCGGATCGCGTTCAAGGCGCAGAGTACGGCGCACTTCATGCCCGGCGTCGAGGCGGCGATCCGGGCCCAGATGCCTGATCTGGAGGTCCGGCCGCTCGCCGTGCACACGCTGCCGGACGAGCTGGACGCGTTGCTCGAAGGGCGCGCCGACGCTGCTTTCCTCTGGCTGCCGATCGGCGACGACCCACGGTTCACAGTCCATCCGCTGCTCGCCGAGAAGCGCTGGGTCGCACTGCCGCCGGGGCATCCGCTGTCCGGCCGGGACTCCCTGAGGATCGATGATCTGGCCGACGTGCCCGTGGTCGGCCCCCGGGACGGGATGCCGGCGGCGGTCGTCGACTTCTGGTTCATCGATCCGCGGCCGGACGGCAGCCGGGCGTTGTTCGGACCACAGGCCCGTACGCCGGAAGAGTGCCTGCACCTGGTCGCGGCCGGACACGGGTGCTGGATCGCGCCCGCCTCGACCGTCACGTACTTCGCGCATCCGCGACTGGTCTGGCTGCCGCTGGTGGATGCGGAGCCGAACGAACTGGCCCTCGTCTGGCCGCGGCACAGCACGCATCCGTACCTGAATCTGCTTCTGCAGGAGACTCGACGTGCCACTGTCCCGTGCTCCTCGGAGCAACTGGGCTAGAACGCGCCGAGAGGCGGCATCCGCTAGATGCCGCCTCTCGGGGTGTCAGCTTCGGTGTTTCAGTTCGGGGCCGGCGCGCTGTGCTGGAGATTGGCTCCTAGCGCGCCGGCGACCGGGGGTGGATCAGACCATCCGGGCGAGGGTGAGGCGTGCCTTTGCACTGGCCCTCTCCGCGCGACGGGTGGCCCGCTCGGCCTGCTTCTGAGCCTTGGCGAGCTGGGTCGCCAGACGGAAGCGCCGGTTCTGCTCGGCGTCGATCAGGATGGAACGACAATGAGCACGAGCGAGATCTTCTTGAAGTAAATGCATTTCAACTCTCCTGGGTGAAGTCTGGGTCTTCATGACTGGTTGTCTCGATTCGGGTGGATGGAGTCGTCTGTCAGGGACTGATCAGGCTGCGGTGACGGTGTCGCACTTGCGAGGACGGCCGCGGGGCCGCTTGCGAGCGACCACAGCACCCTGGACGAACAGCTGTCCGCCCCACACTCCCCACGGCTCGGCGCGCTCGAGCGCTCCGGCCAGGCACTCGGCCACGAGTGGGCAGGTGTTGCACAGAGACTTTGCGTACTCGACGTCCGCCGGCGATTCGGCGAAGAAGAGTTCTGGCGCGTAGGACCGACAGGGCAGGTCCTGCGACGTCGCAACCTCGGTGAAGGCATCGAGGAAGCTAACGCTCATTCCGGTCACCTCCTAGTGACTGTCTTGCTGTGTTCTCTTGCTGTCTTCGACGGCCACCGGTTGGTGCCGCCAAACTCTTGGGACAAACAAAAGGGCCGCGGGACCCTGGTTAGGGTTCCGCGGCCTTGGAGGTGCCGGCTGACTTGTCGTCAGACCGGTGGACTCCATGCTCGAGAACCCTGACCGCCGTACTTCGCATCGCCCACAGCTCCGCCCTTGATCGGGGTGAAGACATTGGCGAGCACCACAACGGTCTCGACGTGCAGACGCGACGACAGGGCGGCACCCTGGATCTGGGCGCACGGCAGCGCGACGCTGACGCCGTTCGGCTTCATCGTGATGTTGACCATTTCCAAGGCACCTCCTCTCGTTGTGGCGAAGTGAGCGGCAAGCTCATCGCTATGGTTTGAAGTTTTCGGCCAGCCATCGACCGCAGAAAGAACAGTACGCCGACCCCACCGGAGGCCGCAAACTATTTAATCCTGGTTTTCGAAGTTGGCCGGAAGTTGCCGCCTGCCAGGCGGAAACTTGCTGCCCATCCACCGGTCCGGCACGCTCCGGCGCGCTCCCGGCACCCTCCGAGATCGTTGCCTGTGGCCACTAGATGCCACATCCCGACCCGTCGTCTGCCAGCAGCAGAAAACCTGCTCTCCGAGTGTCACCCGGGTTCGGCCAAGCCTGCAACGGCTTTTCCACTTGTTGCAGGGCGTGCTGCCTCAAAGGGCAAGTAGTTGAAGGCTGGAGGAGTCAACGGGTGCAGATGTTGAGCACGGACTCGCCGTACTTCATCACCTTGGTACGGCCGATGCCGGTGATCCGGAGCAGTTCACGCTCGTCCATCGGCCTGGCCTCGGCGATCGCGGTCAAGGTGGCGTCGGTGAAGATGACGAAGGCGGGCACCGACTCCTCGGCCGCCTTGTCGGCCCGCCACTCGAACAGGGCGTCGTACAGGGCCTGATCCATCGTCGACGGGCAGTCCTCGCAGCGGCCGAGCTTGCGGGCGGCCGGCTCGGTCAGCCCGCGGCCGCAGACCCGGCACTTCGGGATCGGCAGGTCCGAGCGCTCGGTGCGCTGAGCGCGGGCTCGGGGTGAGGGCTCTCGCTCGCCAGAGCGCGGAGTACGGACTCCGATCGGGTCCAGGAAGCGGGTCGGGCCGCGGCTGGCGCGGCCGCCGGGTGAGCGGGAGGTCGACCAGCTGATCGCGAGCTGGTCCTTCGCCCGGGTCACCCCGACATAGAACAGCCGCCGCTCCTCCTCGACCTGGGCCGGCGTCTGGGCGTACGTGATCGGCAGCGTGCCCTCATGGGCGCCGACGATGAAGACACAGCCCCACTCGAGGCCCTTCGCCGCGTGCAGCGTGGCCAGCGTGACGCCCTCGGCCAGCGGTGCATGCTGGATCGACGCGCGGCGGTCGAGCTCCGCGACCAGCTCGACGATGCCCGCCTCGGGATGGGCGGCCTTGAAGTCGGAGGCCATCGTGACGAGGGCGGCCAGCGACTCCCAGCGGTCCCGGACGGCTCCGGCTCCCGACGGGGGCTCGGGCTTCCAGCCTGCGCCGCCGAGGATGGCGCGGACGGTCTCCACCAGGTCTCCCCCGGCGTCGCCGGCCTTGGCCTGGCCACGGAGCAGTACGGCGGCCTGCCGGATCTCGGCGCGCTCGAAGAACCGCTCGGCGCCCTTGAGCATCGCCGGGAGCTTGCGCTCGGCGAGGGCCTGCTCGAAGTTCTCCGACTGCGCGTTGGTACGGAACAGGATCGCGATGTCGCGCAGCGCGGTACCGGAGTCTTGGAGGCGGCTGACCGCTCGGGCGACCGCGTCGGCCTCGGCGACCTCGTCGGAGTACTCCCGGTAGGTCGGCGCGGGGCCGGGGTCGCGTTGGGAGCGGAGGGTGACGCGGCCGGGGAGTCCGGACGGGCCGGCGGCGTCGAGGACCTTGTTGGCGACGTCGACGATCTGCGGGGTCGAGCGGTAGTCGCGGACGAGCTTGATCACCTGGGCGGTCGGGTGGCGCTGGGCGAAGTGGACCAGGTTGGCCGGGTCGGCGCCTGCCCAGGAGTAGATGGTCTGGGCCGGGTCGCCGACTACACAGACATCCTCGCGGCCGCCGAGCCACAGGTCGAGCAGACTCTGCTGCAGCGGGCTGACGTCCTGGTACTCATCCACTACGAACGTGCGGTACTGCCGGCGGATCTCGGCTGCCACGCGCTCGTCTTCGGCGAGGAGGGCGACGGCGCAGAGCAGCACATCCTCGAGGTCGATGCGGCCCCGCTCGAGCTTCACATCCTCGTACGCCGCGAAGACGCGCGCGATCGTGGCCGGGTCGAAGGCCGCGAGGGCGCGGGCCGATTGCGGGGCGAGCTTGGCGTAGTCGTCGGGGCGGACGTTGCTGACCTTGGCCCACTCGACCTCGCCGGCCAGGTCACGCAGGGCCGGGGTGTCGACGCGGACGCGGCAACGGGAGGCCGCCTCGGTCAGCAGCGGGAACTTACGGTCGATGATCGGGGGCAGCTCGCCGCCGAAGACCTTCGGCCAGAAGTACCTGGCTTGTCTGAGGGCGGCCGAGTGGAAGGTCCGGGCCTGCACGCCGTTGGCGCCGAGCTGAGCGAGCCGGCCGCGCATCTCGCCGGCGGCGCGTTGGGTGAAGGTGACGGCGAGGACGCGGGCCGGGTCGTAGGCGCCGATGCTGACGCCGTACGCGATCCGGTGGGTGATCGCGCGGGTCTTGCCGGTGCCCGCGCCGGCCATCACGACGACCGGGCCGTGCAGGGCGGTCGCGACCTCACGCTGCTCGGGGTCGAGGGCAGCGAGCAGCTCGTCGGCGGACCGGCCGGCGACGGCCTGCGTGATGTTGCTCACGGACTGAGACATGCGGGAACAGCACTCCGACCGACGGGGTTTGGCTACAAGGTAGAGCCACCTTATGCGGGTGCCCGGACAGTTTCGTCCTACCCGCCCCCACGCAGAGACGGAGCAAGCCACGATGGCGGCATTCACGATGTACTCGACCCCCTGGTGCGGTTACTGCCACCGCCTGAAGGGCCAGCTGAAGCGGGCGGGCATCGAGTTCACCGAGGTCGACATCGAGCAGGTCCCGGACGCCGCCAAGATCGTCGAGAAGGTCAACCACGGCAACCAGACCGTCCCCACCATCGTCTTCCCCGACGGCACCGCGATGACCAACCCCTCCATCGCCCAGATCGCCGACAAGCTCGTCGCGTAGGTAGCTACCAGCTGCCGGTTAGTTCTTTGCCGTACCAGCCTTCTATCAGGCGGCGGGAGATGGAGATGTTGCCGGGGAGGGCCATCGAGCCGTTCTCGACGAGGGCTCGGAGGTCGTCGCGGCTGAACCATTTGGCTTCGGCGATCTCGTCCTGGTCGACGTTGATGGCGTAGCCGGTGGCCTTGGCGTAGAAGCCGAGCATGAGGCTGGACGGGAGCGGCCAGGGCTGGCTGCCTGCGTAGTCGATGTCTTCGCCTATTACTACGCCGGTTTCTTCGAAGACCTCTCGGCGGACGGCCGCCTCCAGGGATTCGCCGGGTTCTACGAAGCCGGCGAGGGTGGAGTAGCGGCCCTCCGGCCAGGCCTCGTTACGGCCGAGCAGGGCGCGGTCCTGGTCGTCGGTGACGAGGACGATGATCGCCGGGTCGCTGCGCGGGAAGTGGCTGAGGCCGCAGTTCGGGCAGTGCCGGACGTGACCTGCGTCGACTACCTCGGTATGGGCTCCGCAGTTGGCGCAGTGGGTGTGTACTGCGTGCCAGTTGGCCAGCCCGACCACGTTGACCGCGATCCCGGCCTCCCGGTCGTCCAGTACTCCGCCTACCTCGCGCAGGCCGGCGTACGAGTCGTCGGGCTCTCCAGTAACCAGTACTGCGAACACGGCGCGCCCGTCGGCCGTCATACCGGCTCCGGCGACGCGGTCGATGCCCAGGAAGATGCGGATGCCGTCGGGGGCGGCAGCGGGCGGTACCAGGCGGAGCGCCGTACGGTCCTCGACTACTGCCAGCTTGTCACCGGCTACCAGAGCCACCTGGGTGTCCTCGGCGGCCCATGCTTTCTCCAGCCACTCCTGGTCGCGCCGTCGGTCGGCAGCTCGGTCCAGCACGGAACGCGACAGTGATAGGGAACCGGGAACGATCGAATAGGCCACGGCTTCAACGTATCTCGCCCGGCGATCATGAGAGCATCCCGGCATGAGTATTCACATCGCTGCCGAGAAGGGACAGATCGCACCGCGTGTGCTGTTCCCCGGGGATCCACTGAGAGCCAAGTGGATCGCCGAGACCTACCTGTCCGACGTCACCTGCTACACCGAGATCCGGAACATGTTCGGGTTCACCGGCACCTACAAGGGTGAGCGCATCTCCGTGCAGGGCTCCGGCATGGGTCAGGCGTCGGCCTCGATCTACGCGAACGAGCTGTTCGCCGAGTACGACGTACAGACCCTGATCCGGGTCGGCACCTGTGGCGCGCTGACCGAGGCCGTCCGGGTCCGGGACGTGATCGTGGCGATGTCCGCGAGCACCGACTCGCAGATGAACCGGCTGCGCTTCCACGGCATCGACTACGCGCCGACTGCCGACTACAAGCTGCTGCGCGCGGCGGTGGACGCGGCCGAGGCGGCCGGGCTGAACGTGCATGTCGGCCAGGTGTTCTCCGGCGACCTGTTCTACAACGACCGGCCCGACCTGGTGTCGCGCACGGCCGAGTACGGCGTACTGGGGATCGAGATGGAGGCGGCGGCGCTCTACACGCTGGCCGCCAAGTTCGGTCGCCGGGCGCTCGGCATCATGACGGTGTCGGACCACCTGATCACCAAGGAGGAGACGTCGGCCGAGGAGCGGCAGACGACCTTCTCCGAGATGATCACGATCGCCCTCGATGCTGCGATCGAGGTGCCGGTCTGAAGCGGGTCGCCGTCGCACTGGTGAGTGCTGCACTGCTCATCGGTACTACGGCCTGCTCCGGATCAGATGACAAGAAGTCCTCCGACGCTCCTACGTCCTCGGACACGACCGCAGGCTCGGAGACGGGCCAGCAGCCGGCGTCTGAGACCAGTGCCAAGTCGGACGACCCGGTACTGCCGGACCTCACCGCTGCTCAGGTGGTCGCGGGGCTGGCCAAGGGTGGGTACAAGTGCGGGGCTGACGGGACGTACGCGATCTGTACTTCCGGCACGGTGTCGGTCTGGGTGCTGACCGGGAGCCACAAGCGGCCGCCGGTCGTGTCGCTGCACGCGAACGGCGCGAAGATCGCCGACGTCCGGGCGGAGATCGGCAAGCAGCTGCCGAAGGTGCTGGAGACCGCGCACATCAACCCGCGGACGCCGATCACGGACTGGTTCGGCGCGCTGGGCACGGTCGAGCGCGCGACGAAGGTCGGCGACTGGCAGGTCGACTGGTCCACCGAAACCGTCGACACCGAAGACCCAGGCGCCCACCTGACCCTCGTCGACAGCACCTGCAAGGTGAACTGCCAAGCGGAGTAAGACCACCGTCGCCGCGCGCCCTCCGGGCACGCGGCGACGGGAAGTACGGAAAGCGGAGTGCACCCGGTGACGGGGTCCGGTGGGGGCCGGGGTCCGGTGTCCGGGGTCCGGGGTGCGGTGGGGCGGGGGGTGGTTAGGAGCTGCCTGCGGCGCCGGCTGAGCTGGCTACGACTATGGCGGCGGTTACTGCTGCCTGCATCTCCTGGACTGCCTTGCGGACGGCGGTGGCGGCCCATTCGGATTCCGCGATTTCCTTGGCTCGCTTCTTGAGGGCCTTCTTGTCCACGGCGTCGGTGACGACCTTCGGGACGACGTTGAGGGCGCTCAGGAGGGCGATCAGGGCGGCGGTGCGCTCAGTGGGCTGGGTGCCCAGCTTCAGGACGTTCTCCAGGGCGGCGCGGACCTCTGCCTCGTGGCGTGCGTCCTTGGCCGGCCAGCGGGTGACCGGGAACAGGCCCAGCACCTTGCCCTTGTCCGCCTCGAGCACACCCCGCTCAGCCAGCCTGGTGAGCACCTGCTGGCGCAGCTTGTTCGACAGCTTCTTCATCAGGTCCTTGGGCCGGGAGCCCGGCTTGCCCGCCAGGAACGCGAGCCGCTCGTCCAGTAGCGCGTCCCCGGTCGGCGTGGTGTCCAGTACCTTCAACCGCCCCGCCTTGACCGTGTCACCCGCCTCGGCGATGTCCACCTTGCCCAGCAGCGTCAACTCGATCAGCACGGCTCCGCCGAGCGCATAGTCGAGCCCGGGCGACCCAGTGACGGGTTTCCCGCTCTCGTCGTCGTACAAGAGCAGCGCGAGGTCCTCTGCGATCAACATGCTTCCAACGTAGGACGCCTCTATCCATTGCGACATCCACCGCGCGGACTACCTGCGGCATCCACCCTCAGTAGTGGTGACCACTGAGCAGCACCCGGGCTCTCCGACGGGGTATCGCCCCTCTGGGATACGGGTCACTTTCGGTGGACGGCGAAGCAGTTAGTAAGGTTAGCCTTAGCTAATCAACCGCCCGCTGATGTAGCACCTGGAGTCTTCCGTGCCCACCTTCCGCCGATTCGCCGCTGGGATCGGGACGCTCAGCCTGAGGCCGTTCGATCTCGACCAAGACGTGCTGACGCTGCACAGCTGGGTCACCCAGCCCTATGCGCAGTATTGGGGGCTGCTGACGGCCACCATCGACGACGTGCGTACGGAGTACGAGCGAATCGAACGCACCGGCTACCACCAGGCGTTCCTGGGCACGCACGATGGACGGCCGGCCTTCCTGATGGAGCGGTACCAGCCTGAGCACGACCCGGTCGGCGGTGTGTACCAACCGGCAGTGGGCGATATCGGCATGCACGTCCTGGTCGCGCCGCCCGAGCGGCGCGTGCCCGGCTTCACCGGGGCGGTGTTCGAGACGATCCTCGACTACCTGTTCAGCGATCCGCTGGTCGATCGCGTCGTGGTCGAGCCCGACGTCCGCAACACCAAGATCCAGGAACTCAACCAGCGCATGGGTTTCCGCAAGCACAGCATCGTGACGCTGCCCGACAAGCAGGCCTGGCTGAGCTTCTGCACCCGCGAGCAGTACGCCGATGCGACCCGGATGAACGAGGCAGGCTGACCATGACCACCACACACCTCCAGCCGGACACCTGGGCCGTCGCGAACCGCGCACTGGTCCGCAAGGCGCTCGCCGAGTTCACCCACGAGCGGCTCTTCGAACCCGTCACCTCGGGCGAGGGCTACACGGTCGCCAACGACACGAGCTCGTACTACTTCAAGGCTGACCGCTATCCCTTGAATCATTGGGAGGTCGACGCGGCGAGCATCACCCGCACGCGCGCCGGCATCGACGCGCCGGTCGACGCCCTGGACTTCATCACCGAGTTCCACGAACAGTTGGGGATCGGCGCCGAGATGTTGCCGGTCTACCTCGAGGAGATCAGCAGTACGCTCGCCAGTTCGGCGTACAAGCTGACGAAGGACGACCTGACCGCGGCCGAGTTGGTCACCGCCGACTTCCAGGCGATCGAGTCGGCGATGACCGAGGGACACCCTTGTTTCGTGGCGAACAACGGGCGGCTCGGGTTCGGCGTCGAGGACTATCGTGCGTTCGCACCCGAGACCGGCTCGGCGGTTCGGCTGGTCTGGATCGCGGTACGCCGGGATCGCGCGACGGTCTCGCACAGCAAGACGATCACGTACGACGACATGCTGCGCGACGAGCTCGGAACGCCAGTGCTGCAACGGTTCAGCGAGCGCATCCGGGCGGTCGGCGGCGACCCGGCCGACTACCACCTGATGCCCATGCATCCGTGGCAGTGGGAGAACAAGACCACGATCACGTTCGCCGCGGACATCGCTCAGCGGCACATTGTCTTTCTCGGCACCAGCGATGACGAGTACCAGCCGCAGCAGTCGATCCGCACCTTCTTCAATCGGACTCAGCCATCGCGGAACTACGTGAAGACGGCATTGTCGGTGCTCAACATGGGCTTCATGCGCGGGCTCTCCCCGGCGTACATGGCGAAGACGCCGGCGATCAACGACTGGGTGCACGACCTGGTCGAGAACGACGCGATCCTCAAGCGCTACGGGTTTTCCGTGCTGCGCGAGATCGCCGCAATCGGCTACCACAACCGGTACTACGAAGCGGCGACGAGCCCTGGTTCGGCGTACCGGAAGATGCTGTCCGCGTTGTGGCGCGAGAGCCCGGTGCCGACTTTGGGTGAAGGCGAGCGGCTCGCGACGATGGCTTCGCTGCTGCATGTCGATCGGCGGGGATCGTCGCTGGCAGGGGCGTTGATCAAGTCGTCCGGATTGGGTGCTCGCGAATGGCTGCGCTCTTATCTCGATGCGTATCTGGTGCCGTTGCTGCATTGCTTCTACGCGTACGAGCTCGTCTTCATGCCGCATGGCGAGAACCTGATCCTGGTACTGCGTGATGGCGTGCCGGTTCGCGTGCTGATGAAGGACATCGCGGAGGAGATCGCGGTGTTGAGCACGGCGACCGCACTGCCGCCCGAGATCGAGCGGGTGCGCGTCACCAACGTGCCTGACGACGAGAAGTTGTTGAGCATCTTCACCGATGTGTTCGACTGCATCTTCCGGTTCCTGTCGCCATTGCTTGCCGGAGAAGGGCTGTTGTCGCCGGCGGAGTTCTGGGCGGTCGTCGCGTCATCGGTGCGCGATTATCAGGAGGCGACGCCGGAGTTGGCGGCGGCGTTTGCGAAGTACGACCTGTTCAGTCCTGAATTCGCCTTGTCCTGCTTGAACCGGCTGCAGTTGAAGAACAACCAGAGCATGGTCGATCTGGCGGACATGGCCGGCTCCCTGCAGTTCGTCGGAACGTTGCGGAATCCGCTGGCAGAGGCCTAGAGCAGCTGGGCGATGAGGGCGTCGCCCAGCCAGACCTCGTACTCGTCGAGCGACCAGCCGCGCTCGATGACGAGGGTCCGGTAGGCCTCGGGGACCGTGCAGGCGAGCAGGATGTCCAGCGCGCGCTCCGCGGTCACCTTCAACTCGCCTTCGAAAGCAGCCAGGTACTTCGTGAGCTCGTGCTCCCTGGCCGCCCACACCCGGCGCATCTCCTCGGCCATCGCCGGATCGGCGCGCGCGGCCTCCTGGTAGATGACGATCACGTCGTACCCGGCCTCGAACTGGCGCCGATGCCAATGCGCGGTCTGGCGGAGGCGGTCGATCGGGTCGTCGGCGGTGAGCGCGTCGTCCGACAGCCTGCGTGTCTCGGCGTCGCGCATCCAGGTCTTGGAGATCTCGCCCAGGATGGCGGCCTTGTTGCCGAACGCGGAGTAGATCGTCTGCGCCGGGATCTCGGCGGCGGCCGAGATCGCCGCGATCGTGGTGGCGACATAGCCCTGCTCGGCGAACAGCCGCCGCGCGGCCGCCGCGACCTGCGCCTTGGTCGCCAGCGCCTGCCGCTCGCGATGCCCCGGAATGCCCTTGACAGCCACGGTGGGAATCTAGCACTCTCTTCATCATAGTCATACTATGACGAAGAGAGTTGAGATCTGATGAATACCCGTCGCCAGAGTCCGGCCCGCGCGCCGGAGTACGAGTTGTACGTCGATCCCGCCTGTCCGTGGAGCTGGCTGGCCGCGCGCTGGCTCCTCAGGGTCGCCGCCAAGCGGGAGCTGCCGCTGCGGTTACGGTCGCTCAGCCTCTGGTTGCGGTCTGGTGACGAGCAGGCGGTCGGGATGCCGCCGATGTTCCGCGAACTGGCCGTTGCCACGAGCAAGCAGTCGCTGCGGTTGCTACGGGTCTTCGAGGCGCTGCGGGCGCAGGGGCGGGCTAGTGAGATCGAGCCGCTGTACCTGGCTTGGGGTGATCGCGTCTTCCAGCCGGGGCCGCCGACTCCGCCGTCGCCGACCTTGGTGGAGGAATTGCTGGTGGCCGCCGGACTGGAGGGGTTCCTGACGGCTGCTGACGACGTGTACTGGGATGCCGCGATCGAGGCGTCGACGGCGAAGCTTGCCGCGCTTGCCGGACCAGAACCGCTCGTACCGACGCTGGTCGGCGACGCTCCCGCACAGCCGCTCGCTTGCTACGCCCCGCGCCGCGTCATCTTCACCGGCGCCGTCGTCTCCGCACCGCTCTCAGCTGCAGCCGGCCTGGAGCTGTGGGACGCAGTCAGCACCGCGTCGAAGGAGCCGGCCTTCGTGGCCATCACCACCGACAACCGCCCGATGCCCGCTTTCGCCTAGCCGAGGAGTTGGGGCAGATGCTGTGGATAACTTTCGCGGGGTACGTGCCGTTTCCGCGATGCTGGTCAGGTGAGCGATCGAACCGCGAGACTCGAAGCAGCTGGCCTTACCTTCGCCGTGCCCGCCGGCCTCCCCGGTAGCTCGGTCCGGCCACCGGATGCGCGGCGGTACGAGGTGATCGACGGCCGGCTGGTGGTGACCGGCGTGCAACCGCCTGCACACCAAGCGGCCGTGGTCGCGCTGATGGTCGCCCTCAAACACGCCTGCCCACCAGACCTCCTCGTCTCCGTCGGCTCCCTCGACTTCCGCCCCACCCGCCGCCTCTCCCTCCGCCCCGACATCCTGGTCACCCCGCGCGCCGATGCCGGCCCCCAATACGTCCAAAACGCACTCCTGGCAGTCGAAGTCCTCTCCCCCACCACCAGAACCACCGACGTGGTAACCAAACGCGCCCTCTACGCGGAACACGGCGTACCGGCGTACTGGCTCCTGGACCCCGCCGCCCAGGAGCTCACGGTCCTGCACCTGAACCAAGACCACTACACCTGCGAAGCCGTAATCCAAGGCGAAGAAAACTTCCACACCACAACCCCCTTCCCCATCAGCCTCACCCCCTCGGCACTCATGGGGTGAGCGGGCAGATGCGGGGCAGATCGAGGGCAGTTGCGGGCAGATCCACCGAACCAGCCGAACGGCCTGCCGACAAGCACCATGCTGGTCAGGTGACACCGAAGGAGGCACCATGGAACTCGTGCAGCACATCGAGCCCAACAACTTCACCTTGGCCGATCTCGACGCTCTCCCTGACGACGGCAGCCAGTACGAACTCGTCGACGGGATTTTTCTGGTGACTCCGTCCCCCACTCTGCTGCATCAAGTGGCAGTGGCTGCGCTCAACTATGCACTGCAGCAGAACTGCCCGGCGAGATACCGCGTCATCACGGCGCCGATGGACTATCAGCCAACGGCCGGGCGTTCCCTGCAGCCCGATGTGCTCGTCGCGACGCGCGACGATCCGGGACCGGACGCGCTTCGCCTTCCGTTACTGCTGGCGGTAGAAGTGCTCTCCCCCGCGACCCGCTCCAAAGATCTGGTCCTCAAGCGGAACCTCTACGAAGAGGCAGGTGTCGCAGCCTACTGGATCTTCGATCCTGAGGCCGAGATCCTGACCGTTCTCGAGTTGGAGGACGGCCGGTATGTGGAGCGGGCCGTGGTGAAGGCCGAGGAGGCGTTCGAGGCTGAGGTGCCCTTCTCAGTTCGAGTGGTTCCGGCGGAGCTTGTTGGATAGGGCCCGCCAACTTGGCGACGGGCCCCAGCACGTTGTCAGTTGCAGGTGGTGTTGAGGCTGAAGCTTTCCATTTCGTTGTCGAAGGTGAGGGCGGCGATGGACTGGTTGGGGGCTACGCAGCCGAAGAAGCCGGTGGCGTCGTCGTTGGCGTACATCCGGACCCAGTAGCCGGTGCGGTTGTTCACGCTGCTGATCTCGTTGTCGCCTTCCCACCAGTCGATGTCGATGAAGCCGGGCTGGCCGACCACGTCGACGTACTTCGTGCCGTTGAAGCCCGGGTCTTCCCACATGCAGACGAAGTTGGCGCCGCAGGTACCTGACGTGGTGGTCGCCTGGGCCGGGCCGGTCGCGGCGGCGGTCAGCGCGGTCGCGGTCAGGACGGTACCGAGGGCAAGTTTCAGGAACGCTCGCACGAAATGACTCCTTCAATCGCTTGTTTGACACCTCCAACGTAGGAGGTTCAGCGCGCGCGAAACACCCTTTCGAGACTGCTGGAAATGTTGTCGCGGAAGGTTCAGCCGTTGAGCAGCGTGATCAGAGCGGGGCGGTCCGGGAGGTTCTCGGGCCGGACGACATCGCCGGTACGGACGTAGTAGAACGCGGCGCCGACCTGCTCGACCGGGATGCCGAGGAGTTCGGCCCAGGCCACCCGATAGATGGCCAGCTGGAGCGGGTCGGCGGTCTCGCTGCGGCTGGTTTTCCAGTCGACGACGTCGTACCCGCGGGAGCCGTCGGGGCGGATCACCTGGTAGACGGCGTCGATCCGGCCGCGAACCATCCGGCCGCCGATCGCGAGGGCGAAGGGAGCCTCGATCTCGTACGGCATCTGCTCACCGTACGGTCCGACGCGGAAGGCATCCATCAGCTCGGTCAGGTCGGTGTCGTCGACGATGCCCTCGTCGGCCGCCCCCGGCAGGTCATCCGGGTCGAGCAGGAACTGCTGGCCGAAGTAGCTCTCCACCCACGCATGGAAGCGGGTGCCGAATCGCGCCGCCCGGTTGGGTTTCCGCGGCATCGGGCGAGCCAGGTCGGCCGCCAAGCCGTCCGGGTCCTTCGCCAGCCGCA
Source organism: Kribbella koreensis (assembly GCF_039525325.1). NCBI lineage: Bacteria > Bacillati > Actinomycetota > Actinomycetes > Propionibacteriales > Kribbellaceae > Kribbella > Kribbella koreensis. The sequence continues at coordinate 243,170 of NZ_BAAAHK010000022.1, read as the reverse complement.
TCACCTGGGTCGCCGACAGCGAGGCCGGCAGCGCGACGTCGTACGCCTTCCGGCTCCGGCTCTCCCTTGCCTCCGACAACAATCGTTCCAGCTCGGAGTCCCACCGCGCGACCGTCGCCTGCTCGTCCAGCAGCAGCGAGTCCTCGGCCTCCTGCGACGGACCTTCCGCGCGCGACTGCTCGACCAGCGCCACCGATTCGAGCCGACGCTGGTACGCCGCTGCGTCGTACGGCGCGGGCCAGGGCGCGAGCTGCTGCTCGGCGAGCTCCGGGTTCTCCTCGTTGAGGTCAGGCTGCGGTGTCCAGTCGATGACCCGCTCCCCCGCGTGCTGCTTCAACGTCTCCAGGTACGACGAGGGCCCGCGCGGCCGCTTCTGCGTCGGCCCCCACCAGTGCCCGGTCGCGACCAGGATCTCCTTCGCGCGGGTGAAAGCGACGTACCCGAGACGTCTCTCCTCCAGCGCGTTGACGTCCTTGCACTCGTCCGCAAAAGCCTTCAGCCCAGCGTTCGACAGGTCGTGGAAGTCGGGCAGCGTGTCGGCGTCGCCGCGCAACGGCCACGGCAGCACCTTCGCGTTGGTCGTCCACTTGTCCCGGCCGCGATCCGACGGGAACACCTTGTTCACCAGGGTCGGTACGAACACGATCGGCCACTCGAGCCCCTTCGACCGGTGCGTGGTCAGCAGCTTCACCGAGTCCGCTTCACTCGGTACTGCGAGGTCGAGCCCCGCCGCGTACTCCTCCTCCGCCGCCAGATACGCCAGCAACCCGTCCAGCGACCCACTCGACTCCGTCGACACGAAGTTGCCCACGGCATCCAAGAACGCGGCCAGGTGATCGCGACGGCCGGAGTCGACGTGATCGGGTGTCGCGGTCAGCTCGACATCGAGCCCGATGGTGCTGATCACCCGGCGGACCAGGTCGAGCAACGGCTCGCCCGAGTGCGCACGCAATTCACGCAGCTCGGTCGACAACTCCCTGAACCGCTCCAGCGCCTCAGCCGAGTAACCCCACCCGGCCGGCCCCGGATCGTCGACGGCCTCAGCCAGCGAGATGACCTCGGTGGAGTCCATCCCCGCGACCGCCGCGTCGAGCGCCGCGACAAGATCATCCGCGGCCGGGCGATCACCGGCGTCGGCGAGCGTCCGGGAACGGTTGGCCAGCAAGGCGAGGTCGCGATGGCCGATCCGGTAGCGCGGACCGGTGAGGATCCGGAGCATTGCCGCGTTGGCGGTCAGATCGTTGACCGCTTGCAGAGTGGCGACGACGTCGACGACCTCGGGCAGCGCGAGCAGCCCGCCCAGGCCGACCACCTCGACCGGGACCTTGCGCGCGATCAGCGCCTCGTGGACCGCGCTGAGGTCGGTGTTCGTGCGCATCAGGATGCCGATGTCCTTCCATCGGCGGTTCGGCATCTTGTGCGCGGCGACGATCGCGTCCGCGACCCACTCGATCTCCTTCGAGCGCGTCTCGAACAGGCCGACCGTGATCGCGCCCTCGGGTGCCTCGGGCGGCGCCTCCAGCGGGATCACCCCGGGGTGTTGCTGGTAGAGCTCGGCCGCGTGCTGGTTGGCGGCCGCGAGGATTCGGCTGCCACAGCGCCGGTTCACACTCAGGACGTACCGCCGGGCCGGCGTACCGTCCGCGTTCTTGAAGTGGTCGGGGAATTCGTCGAGGTTCGCGACCGAGGCGCCGCGCCAGCCGTAGATCGCCTGGCACGGGTCGCCGACCGCGGTGACGGGGTGACCGTCGACGCCGAACAGCGCGGTCAGCATCCGACGCTGCGAGACCGAGGTGTCCTGGTATTCGTCGAGCAGGACGACCTTGTACCGACCGCGCTCGATCACCGGGACCTCGGGACACTCCTCGGCCAGCCGGGCACCGAGCGCCATCTGGTCGGCGAAGTCGACGACACCGCGCTCGCCCTTGTAGGCCTGGTACTCCTCGACGAGTTGCAGGATCTCGCCACGCTTCAGCGCCGTCTCGGCGAGCTTCTTCACCTCGACCGTCTGCTTGCGCGCCGCCGCGACCTCGGCCCGCACGGCCTCGTCATGAGCCCGTACGTCGTTCGCGCCGAGCAGGTGATCGGCGAGCTCACCGTCGAGGGCGAGCAGGCTGTTGACCAGCGTCGGCACGTGATGGGACGCGAATCGGATCGGCCCGTTGGACCGGCGTACGACCCGGCCGGCGAGCTGGAACCTGGTCGCGTCGGCAAGCACCCGGACGTCGGGCTCGAGACCGAGACGCAGGCCGTGCTCGGCGATGAGCGTGCCGGCGAACGCGTGGTACGTCGAGACGACGGGCTCGCCCGGCTCCTCGGGCTCCCAGTTGGGGACGTTGCTGCGCAGGTGCGCGGCGAGGATCGGGTGCTGGTCGCGCGGCAGGGTGGAGCCGAGCACGCCGGCCTTGGTGAGGTCGTCGCGGATCCGTACGTCGAGCTCGTTGGCCGCCTTCTTGGTGAACGTCAGACCTAGTACCTCCTCCGGCTGGACCTGTCCGGTGCAGATCAGCCAGACGACGCGCGCCGCCATTGCCGTCGTCTTGCCCGACCCGGCACCGGCCACGATCACGCCCGGTGCGAGCGGCGCGGTGATCGCTTGCAGCTGCTGATCACTGAACGGAATCCCGAGCAGATCACACAGCTCAGCAGTCGTCTCCAGCTTCGCTCTCATCGGACGACCTCCAAGCCTTGGCAGTTGGCGCGCATCAGCCGGCCGGCCGGCCGTCGCAGGTTGGCGCGCATCAGACGATCTCCCGGCCTTCGGGCTGGATGGGGCAGAGGCCGCGGACGTCGCAGCGGTCACAACCGGCGTTGCGCTTGGCGATGAACTCCTCCGAGCGGACCATCGACTCGGCGTCCTCGACCGCCTCGTCCAGCCAGGTCCGGCCGTCCTCGTCAGCCTCCAGCGGAGCCTGTCCTTGGACCTTCGGGAGCCCGACGTCGTCGTGCCGCAACTGGACCAGCTCGGCGCCACCACTGCGCGGCTCCTCGCCCAGCTTCTTCATCTGCCGGGACTCGATCGCGCGCTGGTAGATCGCCAGCTGGACGTGCCGCTCCAACGCCGGTTTGGTCGGCATGTTGCGGCCGGTCTTCAGGTCGACCACCCGGATCGCGCCGTCACCATCCTGCTCCAACCGGTCCATCCGGCCCTTGACCCGAACTGCGGGCTTGTCCTCGTCCGGCAGCAGTACGTCGAACTCCACCTCGGTGCCGAGCAGCGTCCGGTCCGGCCGCCCCTGGTGCCACGCGACGAACCGCCGCAACGCCTGCTCCGCCTCGACCCGCTCCCGATCGGAGATCCAGGACGACTCGAACTCGAGCTGCGTCCACACCTTGTCGAGCCAGCCGTTCAGCTCGTCGATGTCGGGCGGCAGCGTCCCGGTCGCGACGGCGTCGGCGAGCGTGTGGAGCACCATGCCGAAGCCGATGGCCGAAGTACTGGGTGTCTCGCCACCCGCGCGACGCTGCAGGAACCAGCGCAGCGGACAGTCGACGATCGTCGTCAGCGCGCTCCCGGACAACGGCACCGGCAGCTCGGGGTCGGTGATCGGGCGCTCCGACTTGGTCCGCTCGCGCACGCCCCACCAGCGTTGCGGGTCGGCGGTCGGGACCAGCGCGTACTCCCGGTCGTCGACGGCATCGGCGAGCTGCGCCAACCGGTCGGCCGCGACTCGCTTCAAGGCGGGCGACGAGGCCGGGTCGGCCAGTACGCAGCGGAGGTCGGCCACCAGACCGGGCAGCGACAAGGGGCGACGCGGTCGTCCGGCCACCAACTTCAAAGGAATGTCGAGCTCAGCAAGCAATCGGGAAGGCTGATCGCCGTCGGCCTCGGGGGCTTGGACGGCTGTCACGATCAGCCGCTCCCGGGCTCTCGTGATCGCCACGTAGAAGAGCCGTCTCTCCTCCGCGAGCATGGCCCCGGCCGACAGCGGATCCACCAGACCGTCGGGCCCGAGCCGATCCGGTTCCAGCAACGAACCGCGTCGGCGCAGATCGGGCCACTGCCCTTCCTGCACGCTCGCCACGACGACCAGCCGCCACTGCAGTCCCTTCGACCGGTGCGCGGTCATCAGCTGGACCCCGGCTTCCCGGTACGTCGCGTCGAAGCGGTTGTCGCCGGCGATGTCCAGCGCCTCCAGCTCGGCGAGGAACGTCGACACGCCCTTGAAGCCGATCTGCTCCTCGGCCCGGCTCGCGGTGTCGAAGAGGGCGCAGAGCGAGTCGAGGTCGCGGTTCGCAGTACGGGCTACTTCGCCGCCGCTGTTCGCCTGGCCTCGCAGGCGTCTGAGCCAGGGCGACTCCGACCAGAGCGACCACATCACCTCGTCGGGGGCGGCGCCGGCCGTGACGATGTTTCTTGCCTTGAGCAACCTTTCGCCGAGAGCGACGAAGCGGGCTTCGGCGGGCGAGGCCTGCTCGTCGAGCAACAGGGGGTTCATCAGTGCTTCGCGGAGCAGGTCGTCGGATGAGCGCGGCAGCCGCTGGCCACCGGCTGCCTCGCGGTCGCGCTTGCGGAGTACGCGGGCGAGGCGGCGCAACTGGCCGGCATCCATCGCGCCGAGCGGTGACAAGGCGAGCGCGCGGACGACGTCGACCGTCAACGTGGCCGGGTCGGCGACAGCTCTCAGCGCCAGCAGCATCGGCCGGACTGCGGGCTCGCGCGACAGCGGCAACTCGTCGCCGGCGACGTCGACGGGGATGCCGGCGGCGGCCAGGGCGCGACGCAACGGTGGGATCGACCAGCTGCCCGATCTGACCAGCACCGCCATCTCGTGCCAGCCGACGCCGTCCTGCACGTGGGCGCGACGGAGGATGTCGGCGATGTGCTCCAATTCGGCGCCGCTGGTCGAGTACAGGTTGGCCTCGACCTTGCCCGGGCCGTAGACGCAGGAGCTCGCGTCGGGGTTGCGGAAGCGCTCGAAGGTGTCGCGGTCGAGGGTGCCGGGGACGCCGAGGCGGTTGACGACGTTGCGCGAGACGCGCTGCAGGGTGGTGCCGAACCGGCGGGTGGTGGCCAGCGCGATCTGGGCTGCTTCGGCGCCTTCCGTAGTACGGAACTCGTCTGTGAAGCGGAGCAGGCCGCGGACGTCGGCGCCGCGGAACGTGTAGATGGACTGGTCCGGATCGCCGACCACGACGAGGTCGCGGCCGTCGCCGGCGATCGCCTGGAGCAGCTTGGTCTGGCCGGGGTCGGTGTCCTGGTACTCGTCGACGAAGACGGCCTTGAACTCCTCGCGGAGCCGCGCCTTCACGTGCGGCTGCTCGGCCAGGATGACCGCGCGGTGGATCAGCTCGGAGTAGTCCAGCACCTGCTCGTGGTCGAGGATCTGCAGGTACTCCTCGAAGAAGTCACCGACCGCGACCCACTCGGGCCGGCTGGCCGAATGCCCGATCGCGGACAGATTCTCCGGGTCGAGCCCGAGCTGCCGCGCCTTGCCGATCACGGCCTGTACTTCCTCGGTGAACCCGCGCGTCTTCAGCGCCGGATGCAGACTGGCCGGCCACTTCGTCACCCCGACCTCACGACTACCTTCGAGCGACTCGCTGAGCCTCAGTGTCTGCTCGGGACCCGATGGCAGCCGGAGCGGTACATCGAACGCATCCGCCGGCGTGAACCGCCGCAGCAACGCATAACAAAACGAATGAAAGGTCATCGACGGCATCGCCCGGGTAGTCCGCCCGAGCCGAGCCGTGATCCGGTCCCTGAGCTCGGTCGCCGCCTTCCGCCCGAAGGTCAGCACCAGAACCTCATCAGGCTTCAGCCCACGATTCCCCACCCGATCGACAACGGCCTCGACCAACGTCGTCGTCTTCCCCGTCCCCGGCCCCGCCAGCACCAGCAACGGCCCACTCCCGTGCTCCACCACGGCCCGCTGATCAGCATCCAGCACCGGCGCCTCGGTGACCCGAGCCTGATGCCCGTCCCCCCGAACCAGCCGATACCTGGAACCCGTTCTACTGACCATCCCCCCATCCCACCAGACCCCACCGACAAATCCGAGTCGGCACTCGTTCGGCACCGCGATCCGCCGATTCGATTGCTTCGACAGTTTCTGATGTTTCGGATAGCCTCTGAGTGAGAGGAGTTTGACATGGCGATCAGCAAGAACAGCAAGACCACCTCCGGACCAGCCACCAAGGCCAAAGCGGCAGGCGCCCGCAAGCATGCGGCATCCGCTGACCAGCCCAACCGCAGCAGAGGGAGCACCGCTGGTACGGCGAAGTCCGTGGCAGGCCGACCTGCCACGGGCAAGAAGGCAGCTCATCGGCCGCCCCACGAACCGCCTGCTGGAGATGGACGAGAGCGCCGAGAACACTTGGTGGTCTCGGTGCTGCCACCGAACAACAAGCAGCTCCGCGAGGTCGAAGAGCTCATCAACCGGGGCACCTCGGTCACGATCGTCCAGGGCAAGAGCAGCGTGAAGGTCACCGGCAACACGCTGGCCGCGCTACGTCAGATCATCGCCACACTCGGAGCCGGTCCACTCAGGATGATCGTCGACGAGAGCCAGGACCCCGAAATCTCCAGCCAGGAGGCCGCCGACCTCCTCAACGTCTCACGGCCCTACGTCATCAAGATCGCCCGCGAGGGGCAGCTCGCACACCGACTGGTCGGCAACCGCCACCGCTTCCTACTCTCCGACGTCGAGGCCTTCCGCCAGGCTCAGTACCTCAAACGCGAGAAGCTGCTGGCCGCGATGATGCCCGAAGGTGGCTACGTGGACGGAGATTTCTGACCGATGCCAACGGCTTGTTCCGATCCACCGATCGGCGTTCTCGATGCTTGCGTACTGATTCCGCCCAGCCTCCGCGACGTATTGCTCTCCTGCGCGCACGAGTCTGCGTTCCACCCCATCTGGCAGGACGAGATCCTCGACGAGGTCCTTCGTAACTCGGTGCGGCTGCTGAAGGATCGCGCCGGCCTGAGCAGCGACGCGGCCGCAGTCGCAGCGACCCAGCTTCTCGATCAGATGCGCGAGACGTTCCCCAGCGCCTGCCAGCCAACCGCCGTATGGGTTCCCTGGGTACCACGCCTCACCTGCGAAGAGAAGGACCGCCATGTACTCGCCGTCGCGATCGGCGCCGAGGCGAGTCATCTGGTGACGGAGAACGCGCGCGACTTCCCACCGAGGTCGGTACCGCTCGGGCTCGCCGTGGTATCGCCCGACAGGTTTCTGCTAGACCTGCTGACCGCGGCTCCCAAGCAGGTCGTGAAGGCCGTGGAAGGCATGTCGCGCCGCCATCAGCAGCCGAAGAAGACAGCCATCGAGCTAGCAGAGCAGATGGCGAAGGGCCGGTACATCCCCGCGTTCGGCGATGAGCTCGGGAGAATCCTCATCGACGGGATGCCCTGAACGGCCGTCGATCTACTGCCGCTCATCCGGGTTCCAGCGGACTTCGCGGAGGTTGACTTTGCCGTTGGTTACCCGGACGCCGTCGCCACGGAGGAGTTGGATTTGTTGGTCGACTACCTCGTCGGCGGGGATGCCGCTGGCTCGGATGACTCGCCACCAGCCGACGGCTCCGCCGTACTCGCGCATGACGGCGCCGACCTGACGCGGGCCGCCCTGACCGACGTACTCGGCGATGTCTCCGTACGTCGCTACCCGGCCGGGTGGGATCGACTCCACGGCCACCAGCACGGCCTCTACGTACTCCTCCCGATCCACGCGCCTACGTTATCCGGCGGCGCTGGCGACGGGCCAGCTCAGGTTGCGGTCGCGCCGTCAGGACCGGGCATCGGCCGGTGGCTCGCTCGGGGCGTCGATCACGACGTACAGGCTGGTGATCTGATTGTCGCGGACCAGGAGCACGTCGCGGCCTGAAACGATCGGTGGCTGTCCGGTGGGGCCCAGCGTCCAGGCGTAGGTGACGAGATCCTGAGCGACCTGGATGGGTCCGGAGCGGGACAGTGCCGTGCCGGGAAGCTGCCCTTGGAGGGCGGAGATCGCTTCTTCCATTCCGGCGTGGCCTTCATGTGCGCTGTCGGGTTCTCCGATGAAGACGTCCGGTGAGTACGTGGCCGAGATCAGCTGGTCCCGGGTGGCCCCGGCCGGGGAGTTCCAAGTGTTGAGGTGGGTTTCGACGAGCTTCTCGAGCGAGGTCATGTGGTCCGTTCCTTCGTGGTACTCGTACCGTGACGGCACGAGATCGGTCATGGTTGTCTTTCTGCGGTCAGACCATCGGGTGTCCGTTGACCGACTCCGCCGACGGCACCTCGCTCTGGACGACGTCCCAGTGCTCGACGATGCGGCCGTTCTCGAGTCTGAAGATGTCGACGATGATCGCCGGCTCCGGCGCCCAGCCGAGCACCCTGCTGTGGGTCATCACCAGGTCGCCCTGGGCCGCGATGCGAGCAGGGGTCCAGGAGAACCCCTCGAGTCGAGGGGCGACCGTCCGAAGTCCTTCCAGCCCGTCGGGCATGGTGGGGTTGTGCTGGATGTAGGGCTCGGCCCAGTAGCGGTCCACGGCGGTCGGATCCTTCTCCGCGAAGAGCTCGCGCATAGCCCTGAGCACGATCTCCGTGTTGCGCTTCTCGAGCGAGCCGGCATCGGTCGTGTCGTTCATCAGGCCTCCTGGATGGCGCCGACGAAGCGGTGGAGCCGGCCCTCGACGGTGATGTTCGAGTAGAGCTTGCCGGTGCCGAAATCCTCGAGGTGCGACACGGTCGCTCCGGTCGCCTCGCGCCAGGAGTTCAGGAAGACGCCCGGGCGGATCTCGTGCAGCTCGATCGAGACTTGTTCGGTGTGCCCGTCCGGGGCCAGGCCGCCGCCGTTCTCCACGACGAAGGTCGCCGAGTCGGTGCTGTCGAAGGTGTAGCGGATCCGCAGGGCGCCGAGATCGAATCTGAACGACTTGCCGACCGGAGTGAAGGACGCTGGCAGGGACACGGGGTGCTCCTTGGACTGGGTGGCCGGTGGGGCCACGTAGTGACTTGAACATTCAAGTCGCCTACAGTGTTCCGCGCAAGCCCTGTCCATTTCCGTGGGATCACCAGGCCGGATCGAGGAGCCGATGCTCAACGAGGCAGAGAGCCGCGCCTGGCGAAACGTGGCGATGATGCTCCACCTGGTGGAGACCATGCTCGAGCGGCAGGTGCAGCGGGAGGCGGGCATCTCGCACGCGCACTACAAGATCCTGGTGCTGCTGGGCGACTCTCCCGACCGCACCCTCCAACTCAAGGCGCTGGCGCAGACGCTGCAGTTCTCGATCAGCCGGATCTCTCATGCGGTGACCCGGCTCGAAGGGCTCGGCCTGGTTGTCCGCTCACCCGTGCCCCAGGTCGGCAAGGCCTTTCAGGCGACGGTGACGGCCGCCGGACTGGACGTTCTGCGCCGGGTGGCGCCGATCCAGTCGGAAGCGATCCGGCAGCAGATCTTCGGGCCGTTGAGCAGTGGCGAGGTCGAGCTGCTGGACCGGATCGCTGTCGCGATCGTCGGCGAACTGGCCGAGCAGGAGCGACCGTAGGCGGCTCAGGCGAGGGCTTTGGCGAGGGGCTCGAGGATGGTCGGCGGGGTGTCCAGGGGGAGGTTGAGGACTACCAGGTCTACGCCGGCGTCGCCGTACGCCGCGGCGGTGGTGATCGCGGTGTCGATGGCTTGGTCGAGGGGGACGTCGGGGTCTATGCGGACGTTGACCGAGCAGGTGATTTCGGAGACGTCCCGGCCCAGGTCTTCGCAGTGGGCGACGAGGATGTCCTTGAGGGGCTTCCACTCTTCGGGGGTGGCGACGATGACGTTCCAGTGCTGGGCCCAGCGGGCGACCGCGCGGAGGGTTCGCTTGGGGCCCTTGCCGCCGATGGTGATGGGTGGGTGGGGGGTTTGGACCGGCTTCGGTTCGCAGTACGCGTCGGTGAGTTTGACGTACTGGCCGTCGAAGTTGGCGACCTTCTCGGTGAGCAGGGCGATCAGCGCCTGGGTGCCCTCGTCGAAGCGGTCGAAGCGTTCCTTCAGCGGCGGGAGTTCGATGCCGTAGGCGTCGCACTCCATCTGGTTCCAGCCGGCGCCGATGCCGAGCTCGAGGCGGCCGCCGGAGATGATGTCGGTGGTGGCCGCCATGTTCGCCAGTACGGCGGGGTGGCGGTAGATCATCCCGGTGACCTGGCAGCCCACCCGGATCCGCTTGGTCGCCTGGGCGAGGGCGGCCAGCGTCGTCCAGGCCTCGAGGTTCGGGCCGGCCATGTCGCCGCTCAGCGGGTAGAAGTGGTCCCAGTGCCAGGCCGACTCGAAGACCTCGTACTCGTCGGCCGCGATCCACACGTCCCGCAACTGCTGCCAGCTCGTGTGCTCGGGCCTGGTCTTGATCGCGAACCGCATCCGCTGCCTCCTCGGTAAGGGTTTTCCACCCGGCAATCTACCTCAGCAAACCGGCGCCCCGGGATCGTGGAAGACGGTGACCAGGGCGAACAGCTCGAACACCACGCCCGCCACCGCGGTGACGAACAGGACGGTGACGATCGCGCGGCGGTCGCGGCCGAACCAGCGGCCCAGCAAGACGATCGCGGCGAGGCCGGCGAGCACCCCGATCACGCTCAGTACGTCGACGCTCATCGGCAGCCCGAGCGACGCGTCGCAGGACGCCGAGCGCCGGCGTACCAACTCTGCTTCGGCATTCACGCAGAGCAGCGCGACCACCACCCCGGCCACCATCAGGCCGAACACCAGCAGCTGCCGACGCCGGCCGGACGATCCCCCCACCGGAGTGGTCAGTCCAGGCCGAGACGGGCCCGTACTTCGGGGCGACGCAGCGGCGGCACGGTTTGCGGAGGAACTCGGCGCTCCGGCATCTCCTCCAGGAGCGCCTCGGTGATCTTGGCAACCTCGGCTGCGGCGCGCTCGATCGGGCCGCGGGTGGTCGCGCTGAGCGAGCCGACGCCGGTCACCTTGCGCACGTACTGCAGCGCCGCCGCGTAGATCTCTTCCGAGGTCGCCGCCGGCTCAAGTCCACGAAGAACGGTGATGTTTCTGCACATGAGAAAACAGTACGTGCCGCCAGGGACAGCGAACCCAAAACGCTACGAGCTGTTGACTTACCTACGACCATTAGGTTTTCCTCTAGCTATGAGCACAGCAGCAGCCCCGGATCGCAGGTCGCGGCGCCGGCAGCAGACCATCGACGAGATCCTCGACGTCTCGGTGGCGCTGATGGAGACCGAGGGCGTCGCGGCGCTGAGCCTGTCCGCGGTGGCCCGGCGGCTCGGGATGCAACCACCGTCGCTCTACCAGTACTTCCCGTCGAAGCTCGCCATCTACGACGCCCTCTTCCAGCGCGGAGCCGAGCAGATCCGCGACGCCCAGCGAGAAGCCCGCGACGGCGCCGAACCCGCGGACCAACTGAGCGCCGCCATGAACGCCTTCAGCCGCTGGTGCATGGCCAACCAGGTGCTCACCCAACTGCTCTTCTGGCGACCGATTCCCGGCTTCGAGCCGTCGCCGGAGGCATTCGCCCCGGCGGTCGAGGGCCTGGCGGACCTGAAGGCCTTTCTCCAGCAGGAGGTCGACTCCGGGCAACTGGATCCGGGGGCGACCAGCGACGACGGCATCGCCCTGTTCACGGCGATGACCGCCGGTGTGCTGTCGCAGCAGATGGCCAACGAACCACAGGCGACGTTCGAGAACGGCCGGTTCATGAAGCTGATGCCGGTCGTGCTCGAGATGTTCTACCAGCGCTACCAACCAACCAGGGGGAAAGAGAAATGACCACCACAGCGACAGCCGCGCGGGACATCGCCCGCGCCGACCGGACCGCCGCCCGCCGTCACCGCGACGCCGAGGTAGCGGCCTGGGACGACCTGATGGCCAGCCTCGACGGCACCGACTGGCAACAACGCACGGTCTGCACCGAGTGGGACGTCGCCGACATCGTCGGCCACCTGTGCGGACAGGCCGAGGACGTCAACAAACCCTGGTCCTTCCCACTCCGCGACCGGCGCGCCCGGCGCGTCTACCCGACCACTCCGCTGCTCGACGCGCACATGATGATCCAGGCCGACGACCACCGCGGTACGCCGCACGACGTCCTGCAACAGCGCTTCGACAAGCTCTGGGCCAAAGCCACCAAGACGATCAGCCGCAACCCGGCGCTGATCCGCAGGATGCAGGTGAAGATCGAGGGCATGCCCGGCTTCGACAAGCTGGATCTCGGCTACATCCAGGACATCCTGCTCGCCCGCGACCTGTGGATGCATCGCGACGACGTCTGCCAGGCGCTCGGCCGCGAGTTCGACGCCGGCCCGTACGCCGATGAGCTGGTGGCCCAGGTGATGCGCGACATCGTGGACGGCCCGTTCTGGTCCGGTACGCCGGTAGTCCTCACCCTCACCGGCCAGGGCGGCGGCACCTACCGCCTCGGCCAGGGCGACCCGATCGCCACCGTCAGCACCGACGCGGTCGGGTACATGCGCACCCTCTCCGGCCGCGACGACCAGCCGACCGTAGTACTGATCGACGGCGACCCAACCGGCGCCGAAGCCGTCGCCACCTGCCGCATGCCCTTCTGAACAAGCGCAGGGCGCTTGGCAGTACGGCTGGCTGGTTCTCGATAGAGGCGGTCGGGCCAGTGAAGTTCGTCCAGGCGAGCGTTGTCGCCGACGATCCGGCGATCTCGGCCTGGCTGCTCGCCACCTGCACCGGGCGCGCTCGTGAGCTGGGTGCAGAGAACGGGCATCCCGAGGTGATCGTCGAGGTCGGCATGTTCCGCGCCGACGATGCACTGCGCGAGGTGGCCGCCGAGCAAGGCTTCGAGTTCGCTACGTCGTACCAGCGGATGCGGATCGACCACGCAGGCCCACTCCCCCTGCCCGAACCCCCAACCGGTACGACGATCCGCCAAGGTGCCCACGACGACCAGACCCGGCGGGCTTTCCACACGATGATGACCAAGGCGTTCGCCGGCCAGGACAGTGCCGCGCTCGCGCCGTACGGCGAATGGCTCGAAACCCACGAGAAGCGCGACGGCTTCGACTGGTCGCAACTGACGATGGTCGAGCGCGACGGCCGCGTCATCGCCGGCAGCGACTGCAACCACGCCTTCGTCGAGACCGACGACTGCGGCTACGTCGGCCGCCTCGGCGTACTCCCCGAAGCCCGCGGACTCGGCCTGGCGAAGTACCTCCTCCGCCGCTGGCAACGGACTCTGGCCAGCAAATGAAATGCCCCGCCCCACAAAGGGGCGGGGCAGGGAACTCAGTACGCGGGCTGCGACGGGTCGATCTGGTCGACCCAGGCGACCACGCCGCCGCCGACGTGGACCGCGTTGGCGAAGCCGGCGGCCTTGGCGATAGCCAGGACCTCCGCCGAGCGGACGCCGGACTTGCAGTGGAAGACCAGCTGCTTGTCCTGCGGGAGCTTCTCCAGCGCGGCACCGGTCAGGAACTGGTCCTTGGGGATCAGCACCGAGCCCGGGATCCGGTTGATCTCGTACTCGTTCGGCTCGCGGACGTCGATCAGCTGGAAGTCCTTCTCGCCGTTGTCCTTGAGCTTGATCCACTCGCTCAGCGTCTTCACCGAGATGGTCGAGCCGACGGCCGCGTCGGCCGCTTCCTCGGTCAGTGCGCCGCAGAAGTTCTCGTAGTCGATCAGCTCGGTGACGGTCGGGTTCTCGCCGCAGATCGCGCAGTTCGGGTCCTTGCGGACCTTCAGCGCGCGCCAGTTCAGGTCGAGCGCCTCGTAGATGTTCAGCCGGCCGAGCGACACGTCGCCGATGCCGGTGAGCAGCTTGATCGCCTCGGTCACCTGGGCGGCGCCGACCGACGCGCACAGCACGCCCAGTACGCCGCCTTCGGCGCAGGACGGGACCATGCCGGGTGGCGGCGGCTCGGGGTACAGGCAGCGGTAGCAGGGACCGTGCTCCGCCCAGAAGACACTGATCTGGCCGTCGAAGCGGAAGATCGAGCCCCAGACGTAGGGCTTGCCGAGCAGTACCGCGGCGTCGTTCACCAGGTATCGGGTGGCGAAGTTGTCGGTGCCGTCGACGATCAGGTCGTACTGCTCGAAGATCTCGAAGACGTTGTCGTTGTCCAGCCGGGTCTCGTGCAGGACGACGTTCGTGTACGGGTTGGTCTCGAGGATCGACTCCTTGGCCGACTGCGCCTTGGACTTGCCCACGTCGGACTGCCCGTGGATGATCTGGCGCTGCAGGTTCGACTCGTCGACGGTGTCGAACTCGACGATGCCGAGGGTTCCGACCCCGGCCGCGGCCAGGTAGAGCAGCGCGGGGCTGCCCAGGCCGCCGGCACCGATCACCAGCACCTTGGCGTTCTTCAGCCGCTTCTGGCCGGCCATCCCGACCTCGGGAATGATCAGGTGCCGTGAATACCGGCGGACCTCGTCGATGGTCAGCTCGTCGGCCGGCTCGACCAGCGGTGGCAGCTGTGGCACGTGACACTCCTCGTCAGCGGGAAACTTCGCGGAACTCCGGTTACAACCCCTCGTTCCTCCTCCATGTTCCCGCACGACTCCAGCGCACCCCCGCCGGGTCCGCATGGCGGACCCCGCGTCTCATATTTCAGCCCCGGACAGACCGAAAGGCGACGTCCACCCTTTGGGAGGTGGTGGACGCCGCCGGATCAGGTGGAGCAGATATCAGTCGTTGTCGGTGATCGTCGCCTTGATCAGCGCGGGCACCGAGTAGTCGACGCCTTCGACGCTGGTCAGGTTGACCGAGAAGGTCTCGGCCGGTTCCTTGACGTGATCGTCGACCAGCTTGACCTCGATGTCGGCCGTCGTCTTGCCGGGCTCGATCTGGCCGTAGACGGAGGTGTCGGGCGGGTTCTGGGTGCCGTCGTCGTCCAGGGTCGTGAAGTCCTTGCGGATCACGGCCGTGCCGTCCTTCAGGTCACCACCGAGCCAGACGTACTTGTCGCTCGGCGCCGACAGCTTCAGCGGGAACTTGATCGTGCCCGCGTTCTCGGCCGCCGTCGGCGACCCGATCGTCAGGGTCGGCGTCGGGTCGTCGTCGATCACCTCGGCATTGCCGATCGACTGGCCGAGCAGCGCGTCGTGCGGTACGGACAGCACCAGGCCGAAGGGGGTGTCGTAGCTGTCCCGGGTGTTGCCGGTGACCGCCACGGTGACCTTCTGCTTGGTCTGGCCCGGCTTGAAGACCAGGTGCTTGGCGATCGAGGCGACCGCCGGGGAGTCGCTGTTCGACTCGGCGTACACGCTGATCGGGCGGATGCTCGGCCGCGACAGCGTCACCCAGAAGTCGAGGTTCTTGACGCCCGAGTTGCCCTCCGCGACCTTGCCGACGTTGGACGCCGACACCTGCGGCAGCTTCGACGGCGCCGACACTCCCAGACCAGGGGTCGCGAACGCCAGGTCGCTGACGAACACCGAACCGGTCGCGACCTTGTCGGTCGCCAGCTCGATCGCCCGGACGTCGCGCAGGTCGATGCCCTTCAGCGAGCTGGTCGGGATCCGTACCGTCCGCAGCAGGTTCTTCGGCAGGCCGCTGTCATGCGCTCCCGGCATCCGCAGCAGCGCGTCGCTGACCGCTGACACCGGTACTACGGCCTTGCGGCTATGCCCGTCGACCACCCGGACGCTCAGATCCGTCTTGGGCGCACCCGACGGGTCGGGAGTCGCCCGGAACGTCAGCGCGGAGTAACGGCGGACATCCCGCTGGTACGCGCTGAGCTTGATCCGTACGACGCCGGTCTTGCCGGTCCAGGTGAGCTTGGTGACCGCCGTGGTCGGCGTCTTCGAGGCGAGGTACGCCGTCACCCAGTGCGGCGAGTCCGAGCCGTTGTCGGTCTTGAGGCAAGTGGCGACAGCAGCCGCACGTTGCGTGGCCTCGTCGACCCCGCCACACACTGTCGCCTTGGCGCTCCCCGTGACCGAGCCCTTCGGCAGCGCCGCGTCGAGCTTGTTGATGTCCCGCCGAGTCGCCACCGGGGCCTGCGACACGACCCGGGTGACAGCCTTGCCGATCGAGGCGGGGTGCGCGTTCGAGCCGTCGAGCAGCGGGAGCAGCTTCGTCTCGTGGCCGAGCTGCAACCGGAAGAAGCCGGCCACGTACGCCGTACCGACGGCCTGCTGCTGCTTCGGCGTCAACCGGCCCGCGTACTTGGCTCCGCACGGCGCGGCCTTGTCGTTGTCGCTGTACCAGTCGTCGTTCGACGGCGCCACCGACTGGCCCGGGGTCCACTCGGTGTTGAAGAAGTTGTGGTTCGCGCCGAGGACCGTGACGGTCGAGCGGGTCGCGGCGTCACCGGTCACGGAGTACCGGGTGTCGTCGTAGAACTTCTGCCCCTGCAGATCGGAGACGTCGCCGTCGCAGTACGGCAGGATGACGCTCATCGCGACGCCGGGCACCGTGGCCCGGGCGAAGTCGGTCGGGGCGAGTGGCAGCACCGCGCGGATCCCGTACTTCCCGCCGCGATCGGCGTTGAGCACTGCCGCGCGAGCGACGCCCTCGCCACCTCGCGAGTGACCCATCAGGCCGACGTTGTTCAGGTCGACCTTGCCGACGAACTTCTTGCCGAACGGCCCGCCGCCGACCGTGGACCACTTCTTCCACAGGTCGAGGTGGTCGAGGATCAGCTCGGCCCGGGCCTGCGCGCCGGTGTCGAAGACGCCGCCGTCGTAGGCGTTGATCGCGTTCGCGCTGATCGAGACGACCTGGTAGCCGTTGCTCGCGAGCGCCTTCGCCGGGCCGTCGTAGCCCCGGTAGCTCGGGATCGCCTTCTCGCCCTTGGCACACGGCCACGGGTTGGCCGGCTCATCGGTCGGAGTGCCGTAGCAGACCGAGTGCCGGCCGTGCAGGAAGATCACCAGCGGCCGGGCGCCGACGGCACCCTTGGGCGAATAGACCTTGCCGACGACCTCTGACTTCTGGCCGAGACCCGGCAGGTAGACCGCCTGGTCACCCAGGTTGTACTCCGCGGTCTCGACGGCATATTTGCCGGTGGCACCGGGATCGACGGCCAGCTTCGGGCCGAGCGGTGCCTTCAGCCAGTCCTTGTCGGTGGTCACACCACCGGCCAGGCTCTTGCCTTTCTTCCCGTCGTTGCGGCCGAGATCCCCCGACCAGACCAGCTCGACGTTCTTTGCTTGCAGCAACGTCGGATCCGGGCTGACCAGCGAGACGGTGCGCTGGTCAGCAGACTGCTTGGCCACCCCCACCGGTTCGCCGTTCACCGCGATCAGCGGCAGCGCGTTGCGCATCGGCGCCGGCGTGTCCAGCCGCAACGTCACCTCGTACCCGTCACCTACCGGGCGCACTGTCCAATTCTTGCCTTGGGCAACTGATTGCCCTGGTTCCGGCGGCGCTGCGTGCGCAAGCCCCACCGGGGAAAGCAGCGCTCCACCGAGCAGCGCGACAGCCATCCCCGCTCTTCCGAATACCCGCACAGCGGTCCTCTCGTCAGCAGACAGATCACCTCGACTGACTCCCGGCTTTGGCGGCAGGTTGTCGGATTCGGCGAAATCGGCCGAAGATCATCCCTGGGGATGATCTTCTGGCCCCGGCCTGCTACCTGAGTAGGTACCCCCGGCCGCGCCGAACTGTTCGTACGTCAGTCGTCGACTGCCAATAGTGCGGGCTGAACGCGCTGCAATTGTGAGGATCTGATGGCAGGTTGATTGCAGTTATGCGATCAACTGACGGAATGCCCGCTCGACCTCTTGCGGGTGCTCCATCTGCGCGACGTGACCGGACTTCGGCAGGTAGAGCAGCCGGGCGTCGGGGAAGGCCTGCTGGGCCTTGGTCCTGATCTTCGAGTCGACCAGCCGGTCCCGGCCGCCGTACACCAGCAGCACCGGACAGCGGACCTTGGCGGCATCGGCCCACAGCGACCGGCGCGGCGGGGCGAGCTGCGACGAAAGGATGCTCCGGGCACCTTCCAATGTCGCCTGCGTTCCCCACGGTTGGGTGTCCCGCCGGTGCAACTCGGCCTCGTACGCCTCGAGCACCTCGGCCGGCAGCGCCTGCGGTTCGCCGAAGATCATCGACAGCGAAGCCTTGAACCGGCGCTCGAACGGCATCCGCCGGGTGCGCTCCAGGACGACCTTGCCCAGTCGCGGCGTGGCCAGAGCGGTGAACCAGACCGCGCTGGCCGAGACCCGCGGATGCGGCAGCGCCGGCGAGATCAAGGTCAGCGAGGCCACGGCAGTCGGTCGCCGGGCGGCCAGGGCCACCGCGGCCGCGCCACCCATGGAGTTGCCGAACACGTGGACCGGTTCGTCGAACTCCGCGTCCATCAGCTCACCGAGCACATCGGCCTGCTCGCTGATCCCGCCCATCCCGGCCAGCGGCGGCGTCCGGCCGAATCCCGGCAGGTCAGGCGCGACGCCACGGACGGTGTCGTTCAGCAACCAGCCCAGCGAGGTCCAGTTCAGTGAGGAGCCTCCCAGTCCGTGGACGAACAACGCCGGCGGAAGCTTCTTGTCCGCCTCCGGCACGTCCCGAACCAGCAGATCCACCCCAGCGACCGGCACCGTCCGGGCCGGCCATTCCTGCGTCCCCCCGGGCCCCGAATCCCCGGTTACTGCCGCGTAACTCTCCATTAGTGCATGGTAGGACGCATGGCGCCGGGACCGAAGCAGCTGACCACCGAGGTGGATGGGCAGACGATGAAGCTCACCAACCTCGACAAGGTGCTGTATCCACAGACCGGGTTCACCAAGGCCGAGGTGATCGACTTCTACCACCAGGTCGCGCCGGTACTGCTCCCCCACCTGTCGGACCGGCCGCTGACCCGAAAGCGCTGGCCGGACGGCACCGGAGCGGCGTACTTCTTCGAGAAGAACGCACCGCGCGGTACGCCGGACTGGGTCCGCACGGTGGTACTGCCGACCCCCGGGAGTTCCACCGGGCGGGACGAGGCCGAGTTCGTGGTCGCCGACGACATCCAGACGATCGTCTGGCTCGCCAACCTGGCCGCCCTCGAACTCCACGTCCCGCAGTGGCGGATCGGGCTGTCCGACCAGGGCAGGAACCCGATGGCCGACCTGATCGTCTTCGACCTCGACCCGGGCCCCGGTACGACGATCGTCGAGTGCTGCGACGTCGCGCTGGCCCTGCGCGAACTGCTGAACCACTTCGGCCTCGAAGGCTGGCCCAAGACCTCCGGCAACAAAGGCATGCACCTGTACGTCCCGATCGAACCCGCCTCGTCGCGCGCAACCAGTGCCTTCGCCAAGCTGCTGGCCGAGCAACTGGCCGAGGCGCTGCCGGAGAACGTCACCGCGAACATGACCAAGGCGCTCCGCCCGGGCAAGGTCTTCATCGACTGGAGCCAGAACGCCAGCGCGAAGACCACGCTGGCGCCGTACTCGCTGCGTGGCGCCGAGGAGCCGCGGGTCTCCACCCCGATCGACTGGGACGAGGTCGCCGGCGCCACCGAACCCGCCGACCTGACCTTCCTTCCCCACGACGTGCTGGCCCGGATCGACGAGTACGGCGACGTCCTCGAAGGCTTGTACGACGACCCACGCCCACTACCGTCGTAACGGACCGCACCGAGGCGAGGAGAACGAGATGACGAGCAGCCCTGACGACCTGCCGACGGACCCGCTCGAACTCGACGAGGAGGACACCGGCGACATCGTCGTACCCGCCGAGGCAGACGCCGCCGATGTGGTCGAACAGCACCAATCGGCCGGTGAGCCGGACGAGTCCGACTACCGCTAGGTAGGATTCGGTTCAACTACCGGGGGTACAGCTCCGGTGCCGCACCATCGAAGGAGCCCGACGTGTCGACGACACCGGAGACCGCGCCCAAGCGCGGCAGCCGCCTGCCGCGGCTGGCCCGCCGCGCGCAGCTGCTCGAGGCGGCCCAGGAAGTGTTCGTCGCGAACGGCTACCACGCCGCCGCGATGGACGACATCGCCGACCGCGCCGGTGTCTCCAAGCCCGTGCTCTACCAGCACTTCCCCGGCAAGCTCGAGCTGTACCTGGCCCTGCTCGACTCGTCCTGCGAGGCGATCGTCGCCTCGGTCCGGGGCGCGCTGCGCTCGACCGAGGACAACAAGGAGCGGGTCGGCGCGACGATCCACGCGTTCTACGACTACGTCGCCAACGCGCAGGGCGCCTTCCGGCTGGTGTTCGAGTCCGACCTGACCAACGAGCCCGCCGTCCGCGAGCGGGTCGACCGGGTCACCCACGCGTGCGCCGAGGCCTGTTCCGAGGTGATCAGCGCGGACGCCGGGCTGAACAAGGAGCAGTCGATGGTGCTCGCCGTCAGCCTGGTCGGGATGGCGCAGGTCAGCGCGCGGTACTGGCTCGCCTCGGACAACCCGACGCTGATGCAGGAGCAGGCCGCCGACCTGGTCGCCAGCCTCGCCTGGCGCGGCATCCGGGGCTTCCCTCGCACAGAGGGCTAGCCCGCACTGAGGGCCGGCCGCGGCAACTCGTCGTACCAGCTGCTGGGGTTCTGCTCTGGGCGGACGGGTGAGAACCCGATGGCCGCAGCGGATAGGCTCGAATCGGTTACCGGCGAGAGCCGCCGGTCGGAACGTGCCCGGGAGGGTTTCGTGGAGGTCAAGATCGGCGTTCAGCACGCCAATCGCGAGTTGGTGCTCGAGAGCGAGCAGAGCCCCGAAGAGGTCGAGAAGGCCGTCGCGGACGCACTGGGTGGCAAGACCGGTCTGTTGCAGCTGACGGACGAGAAGGGCCGCCGAGTGCTCATCCCGGCCGAGAAGCTGGCCTACGTGGAGATCGGCGAGGTCGCGATCCGCAAGGTCGGTTTCGGCGCGATCTGAGGACACCTGCGTGTCCTGGTTGCGGTGTGCCACGAACCGAGGACGATGAGTTGTAGACCTGTATGACTGGTGGTCAGGTTTAGCGCTGGGCACCAGTCGGCGGCAGGTCAGTCATCGCTCAAGGAGGAATCGTGGGTTTCTGGGTCTGGATGATCATCGTGAGCCTCATTGCCGGAATCATCTTCGGGCCGCTCGCGCGACTCGTACTTCCGGGCAAGCAGAACATCAGCCTTGGCTGGACCATTCTCGGCGGCGGGATCGGCGCCTTCATCGGCGGTGTGATCGCCTACGCGCTCGGCGTGAAGGACACCAGCGGTCCGGACTGGATCCAGTACCTGATCCAGATCATCTGTGCCGCGATCGTCGTCGCGATCATCTCGTCGCGCAACAGCGGTAAAGCCAGAGTCTGAGCAAGATCCTCAGAGCGGCCGCCACCCCGATCAGGGGCGGGCGGCCGCTCTGCGTTCCAGGCCCGTTCAGGTCAGGCTTGCAGGCCGAGCGCCGTCATCCGGGCGGTGTGGGCCTCGGTCAGCCGGGTGAACATCCGGCCGATCGCGGCCAGGTCGAGGCCGGGGCGGTCGACGCTGCCGGCCAGCAAGGCGGCGAGCGGGTCACGGTCGGCGGCGATCCGCTGGGCCTGGCTGAGGGCCTCGCCCACCAGGCGGCGTCCCCACAGCGCTAGCCGGCCACCCAGCTTCGGGTCCTCCTCGATCGCGGCCCGGACCCGGTCCACGACGAACTCGGCCTGGCCGGAGTCGGCGAAGACCTCCAGCACCAGCGCCCGGGTCTCGGCGTCGACGTACGCCGCGACCTCGCGGTAGAAGTCGTTCGCGAGCCCATCGCCGACGTAGGCCTTGACCAATCCCTCGAGCCAGTCCGACGGCGCGGTGTGGTCGTGGAAGGCGTCCAGCGGGGTGACGAACGGCTGCATCGCGTCCATCGGATCCACCCCGAGGGTGACGAGCCGGTCCCGCAACTGGACGAAATGGCCGAACTCGGTGGTCGCCAGCTGGGCCAGCTGGGCCTTGTCGTCGAGCGTCGGGGCGAGCTTGGCGTCCTCGGCGATCCGCTCGAACGCGGTCAGTTCGCCGTACGCCAGAACTCCCAGCAGATCCACCGCCGCGGCCCGGTAGGCGGGATCATCGAAGGCCGTCATCTCGGTCATGCTGCGCACACTATCGGGCCCGGGCTTGCGGCGGCGGAAATGCAACGAAGCGGCCGTGCCGGGTATTCCGGCTACACTGGACCGTGTTTCGCCGGTGACGCGCCCAGATGGGCAGCTGGTGCGAGCCGCTTGCACAGTGTCCCGCGCCGTGAAAAGTAGGGCATTCCACGCCCACCCGGCCACTGATGCAACTGTCCGTACAAGCATGTGAGAGGCGATCAGCCTGACCACCTTCCGAGAGCTCGGCGTCCTGCCCGAGATCTGCGACGCGCTCGACCGCGTCAACATCAAAGAGCCTTTCCCGATCCAGGAGATGACGCTCCCCGTCGCGTTGATGGGGACCGACCTGATCGGCCAGGCTCGTACCGGGACCGGCAAGACCCTCGGGTTCGGCATCCCGCTGCTGCAGCGCACCATCTCCCCCGGCGAAGCCGACTACGAGGAGCTGGCCGCACCCGGCAAGCCCCAGGCGCTGGTCGTCACCCCGACCCGCGAGCTGACCATCCAGGTCGCCAAGGACCTGGTGACCGCGTCCACCGTGCGCTCGGTCCGGATCCTCACCATCTACGGCGGTGTCGCGTACGACCCGCAGCTCGACCAGCTGAAGGCAGGCGTCGACGTCGTCGTCGGTACGCCGGGCCGGCTGCTCGACCTCGCCAACCGCGGCGTGCTCGACCTGAGCCACATCAAGGTGCTCGTCCTGGACGAGGCCGACGAGATGCTGGACCTCGGCTTCCTGCCCGACGTCGAGCGGATCCTGCGCAAGACCCCCGAGCTGCGGCAGACCATGTTGTTCTCGGCAACGATGCCGTCGGCCGTGATCGGCCTGGCGCGCACCCACATGCGGCACCCGCTGAACATCCGGGCCGAGTCGCACGAGGACACCCAGATGGTCCCGACGACGGCGCAGTTCGTCTACCGGGCGCACGATCTGGACAAGCCCGAGGTGGTCGCCCGGATCCTGCAGGCCGAGGACCGCGGCCGGGTGATGATCTTCTGCCGGACCAAGCGCGAGGCGTCCCGGCTCACCGACGACCTGATCGACCGCGGCTTCCGGGCCGCCGCGATCCACGGTGACCTGAACCAGCAGGCCCGCGAGCGGGCGCTGACCCGGTTCCGCGGTGACAAGATCGACGTCCTGATCTGTACCGACGTCGCGGCCCGGGGTATCGATGTCGAGGGCGTCACGCACGTCATCAACAACACCTGCCCCGAGGACGAGAAGGCCTACATCCACCGGATCGGCCGGACCGGCCGGGCCGGCGCGAGCGGTATCGCCGTCACCTTCGTCGACTGGCCGGACCTGGTCCGCTGGAAGACGATCAACAAGGCGCTCGACCTGCCGTACGACGAGCCGCAGGAGATCTACTCGACGTCGCCCGAGCTCTACCACGACCTCGGCATCCCGACCGAGGCGAAGGGCCGGATCAAGCCGCCGCGCGAGGCCGTCGAGCGGCAGGAGCGCACCGACCGTCCGTCGCGCGGCGACAAGCCGTCCGGACGCCGTGGCGAGCAGGACCGGAACCGCGTTCGCAGCCATGACGGTGACTCGAAGCCCGCGGGCGACGGCGCTGCCGCGCATGGTGGATCGGACCGTCCGGCCCGGAAGCGGCCGAACCGCAACCGTCGCCGGTTGCGTGCCGGTCAGCCGCTCGAGGGCGGCGAGTCGACCGAGCAGAAGTCCGAGGCCGACGTCACCACCAACACCGTCGTACCGGCGGTCGTCGACTCTCCGGCCGAGGTCACCGAGGCGCCGACGGGCGAGCGCAAGCCGCGCTCCCGCACCCGGCGTCGCCGCGGGGCTGAGACCGAGACGGCCGAGACTCCGGTCGTAGCCGAGGCTGCACCGGTCGAGGCCGCGCCGGTCAAGGCTGCGCCGGTCGAGGCTGCTGCTGAGACGGCTGAGGCACCGGCGAAGCGGACGCGGAGTCGCCGGCGTGTGAGCGAGCGGTCGGCCGAGTCGAGCGACACCAGCGCTGTGGCTCAGGCAGGTACGCCTGCGGTCGAAACAGTTGCCGCACAGGCTTCGGTCGAGGCGCCGGCTGCTGAGGCGCCGGCGGTCGAAGTACAGGCTGAGAAGCCGGTCAAGAAGGCGGCGGCGAAGAAGGCTGCTGCCAAGAAGACCGCGGTCAAGAAGACCGCGGCCGAGGACGAGGTCGCGCCGAAGAAGTCGACTGCCAAGAAGACGGTGAAGAAAGCCGCGGTGAAGAAGAGTGCGGCCGGTGTGGTCGTGCCGACCTTCACCGCACCTGAATAGATTGTGACCGGCGCGTCACCTGCCCGTGCCTGAAAGGTGACCGCCGGAGCGCAACGCCCGGCTTCGCGCTCCCGTCCTTCCACGAAGGCAACCATCGTGGAGGGAAGGGTGTGGCGATGACGAGGACGCGTACGTCGGCCGCGGTCGCAGGAGTGATCCTGACCGCGGCCGTGCTGTTGTCCGGCTGCGGGGCGAGCGGCAACGACGAGGCGGGCAGCAGCTCAGGGGCAGCAGCTCCACAGCAGGCCGACGGCGCGGCCGACTCCAAGGTCCCGAACAAGGCCGATGCGGGCGGCAAGCCGGCTGCCCCCGCGGCACCGGAGAGCGGCGCGGCCCAGCCCACCGTCACCCGGGCGATCATCAAGACCGGCTCGCTCACCGTCGAGGTCAAGAACGAGGACGTCAACGCCCAGCGCCAGAAGGCGATCGGCATCGTCACCGCTCTGCGCGGCCAGGTCGCGTCCGAGGACTCCAGCAGCAACCAGGACGGCAAGATCACCTTGTCGAACCTGGTCGTGAAGGTGCCGACGGCGTCGTACGAGACGGCGATCGACCGGCTGTCCGGACTCGGTGACCGGACCGCGATCCATCAGGAGTCCAGCGACGTGACCGAGCAGGTGGTCGACGTCGACAGCCGGATCTCGTCGCAGCGCGCCAGCCTCGACCGGATGCGCGCTCTACTCGCCAAAGCGACCACGATCGGCGAGATCGTCTCGGTGGAGAGCGAACTGACCCGCCGCGAGGCCGACCTCGAGGCGCTGCTCGCCAAGCAGAAGAACCTCTCCCTGCAGACCGAGCTGGCGACCCTCAACCTGACGCTGGCGGAGAAGGGCAAGGCGCCCGAACCGGCCAAGGCCGAGGGCCACGGCTTCCTGTCCGGGCTGCGCGACGGCTGGGACGCGTTCACCGCGACCTTCTCGGCGCTGGCGACAGCGGTCGGCGCGATGCTCCCGTTCCTGATCGCCCTGGCCCTGATCGGCTACCCGATCTGGCGCTTCCGCCACCGCTTCCGCCGCCCACCGGCCCCGGCCGTCGCCACCGCCGGTACGCCGGGCAACACCACCCCGCCGCTGCCGAAGCACCCGAACACGCCCGCGGGACCTTAGAGCAGGGAGAGCGCTAGCGCTCGGTAGGCCTTCGCGCCTGCCGAGCGGGGTGAGGTGGTGAGGATCGTCTGGCCGATCGCGGGCGCCTCGGCGAACCGGATGGACTTCGGGATCGCCGGGGCGAGCACGGTCAGCGCGTAGGTCTCGGCGATCGTCTCCAGGACGGCTCGCGCGTGCGTGGTGCGGCCGTCGTACAGGGTCGGCAGGACACCCAGTACTTCGAGACTCGGGTTGGTCAGGCGCTGGACATCGTGGACGGTGTCCAGCAACTGGCCGACGCCCCGATGCGCGAGCGTCTCGCATTGCAGGGGGATCAGTACGTCGGTCGCCGCGGACAACCCGTTGACGGTCAGCAGCCCGAGGGTGGGCGGGCAGTCGATCAGGATCCAGTCGTACGCCGCTTCGACCGGGCGCAGCGCGGTACGGACCAAGTGCTGTGGATTGCTCTCGGCCGCCAGGCTCGACTCGGCCGCGGCCAACTCGATCGTGGCGGGCAACAAGTCCGGGCCTTCGTCGGACGGCACGATCACATCGCGTGCCTTCACCCCGCCGAGCAGGACGTGATGGATCGACTTGTCCAGGTCCTCGGGGTCGAGCCCGACCGAGAACGTCAAGCAGGCTTGGGGGTCCAGATCGACCAGCAGGACCCGCTGTCCGAGCTCGGCCAGGGCAGCGCCGAGCGACGCAACCGTGGTCGTCTTGGCCACGCCGCCTTTCTGGTTCGCAACCGCAATCGTGCGAGGCACCCGGCCATTGTGCCGCACCGTGGAATGCCCGGCCCGGCGGGGCGAGCCCACACTTGAAGCATTGTTGAGGTATCAGCCTGATCCGGGCGACCGGCTACCGTGGACGCGTGAGTACGCCACGGACGCTGACACTGCCCGACGGGGTTCACCCCGCGACTCTGGAGACCGATCGTGGCAGCTTCGCCACCTTGCAGGCCCAGCCCGATATCGGCACCCCACTGGGTACCGTCCTGCTCGTTCCCGGCTGGACCGGGAGCAAGGAGGATTTCACTCCCCTGGTAGACCACTTGGCCCGCTACGGGTGGCGGACGGTCGCGGTGGACCAGCGCGGCCAGTTCGAAACGCCGGGGCCGGATGACCCCGCGGCGTACACGCTGGCCGAGTTCGGGGCCGACGTGGTGGCGATGAGCAAGGCGCTCGGCGGCTACAGCCAATTGGTCGGGCACTCGTTCGGCGGGCTGGTCGCGCGCGAGGCGGTGCTGACCGATCCGAGCGTGTTCTCGACGATCACGCTGCTCTGCTCGGGGCCGGGCGCGTTCAGCGACGAGGCGAAACTGCAGGGCTTGCAGATGCTCGCGATGGGGCTGGACAACCTGCCGATCGAGCAGGTGTACGACCTCAAGCTCGAGCACGACGTCAAGGAGGCCCGCTACGTGCGGCCCACCGACGAGGTCGCCGCCTTCCTGCGCAAGCGATTCACCGGCAACACCCCGGCCGGGCTGGCCGCGATCACCCGGCGGTTGATGGACTCCGACGATCGGACCGAGAAGCTGACCAAGGCGGGTGTTCGGACGCAGGTCGTTTACGGCGAGACGGATGACGGCTGGCCGCTGGCTGTGCAGGACGAGATGGCCGAGCGGCTCGGCGTACGGGCTCAGGTCGTGCCGGACGCCGGCCACTCCCCCGCGATCGACCAGCCCGCCGCGACCGCCCGCCTCCTGGTGGACTTCTTCCACAAGCACTGAGCCGGCGCCGCGGCACACCATTTCCATCAGAACTGAAGGTCTGCGCTCTGGCCTCTCCCCGGCCTAACGTGGTCTAGACCGCGGTTACCGAGGGGGAAGGCCAATCATGTCCGAGCGGACCTATGGCGGGATCAGACGATGACCGCGGGCGTGATGGCACCACCCACCCGGAGCCCACGGCACTCGGAGCTTGGCCTGGGTCCGCTGGACCGGGTCCGGATCTCGGTGGCGCCCGCGCCGATGGCCAGCCTGCTGTCGCTGGTCGTGGACGCCCTCGGCGGACCGCGCCAGGGCATCGCGCCGGACTGGATCAGGAGTGTCCGGCGGGGGCTGCCGGTGGATGCGGCGCAGGCCGTGATCCCGATGTTCGACCGGACCCGCGCACTACTGCCGGCCTGCCTCACGCCGCTCGGTATCGACGGCGCGCCGGTCTCGGAGCAACTCGCCCGGGTCGCCGACGTATCCCCCGACGACCTGAGCGAGGGTGTCGCGCTACTAGCGCCTGGTGAGCCGCCCGTTCCCTGGCGGAGCGCCATGCGGCAGCCGCGCCGGTGGCTGGGCCTGTACGCGCGGCTGCTGTCGGCGGCCTGGAAGGCGTACTCGCCGATCTGGCAGCAGTCCACCGCGCTCCGGACCCGCGAGACCGAGCGCATCGGTGCGGCCGTGGTGACGGGCGGGCTGGACGTTCTCTTCGCGGGCTTGAGCAACCGGGTCAGGTACCAGGCGGAGACGCTCTACTTGTCTGACCGGCACCCGTACCGGATGGAGTTGGGCGACCGGCCGATCGTGCTCGTCCCGCTCGTCTCCGGGTCGGCCGCGTCGATCTTCAACCTTGACGAGCCGGACCGCGCCTGGCTCGGCTACGCAGTACCCGGGCTCAGCCGGCTGGGCTCCGGTACGCCGCAGTCCGTGGACGACAGTCTGACGCTGCTGATCGGGCCCATCCGCGCGTCGATCCTGCGCGCTCTGGACCGGCCGAGCAGCATGGGCCGGCTGGCCGACCACCTCGACGCCGGGCCGAGCACAGCGACGTACCACTGCAGTCAACTGGCCTCGGCCGGGCTCGTACTGCGCCAGCGAGCCGGCCGCGAGGTGCACATCCAGCGGACGCCGCGGGGCGATGCGCTGGTCGACCTGCTGAGCTGAGATTTAACGACGCGCCGGGCAGAATGGGAGCTGCTGCCCGGCGCGTCTTCAAATCGCCGGCCTGGTGCAACAGGCCTGGCGATGGTCTGGGCGCCAGGGCTGTCTCGTCCCCGATGGAAAAGATAACCCAGCCGCGAGGTCATCGCCGCTTGTTGCTATCAGTCGTGCCGCCGGTCGTTGCCGTTGGTCGTTGACGGCTGTCGCCGCCGGTGGTTGTTGCTGTTGGCAAAGGGAGTCAGCGGACCGGGCGGACGTCCACGTCGAACTCGAAGTTGGCCAGGCCGAGCGGTGCGAAGGTGTCTGTGGCCTTCTCGTCGAGCACCAGCAGGCTGATCGGCACGGTGCCGTCGTCCGGCCCCTGGCCGCCGCTGGCGGTGATACCGAGATCGTTCCGGCCGACCAGCAGATTGTTGACGGCATCGGTGATCCGGTAGTTGTCGGTCAGGCTGACCTTGCCCCGGTACACACACAGATTGCCCTGGTAGACCGTCTCGAACGCCTTCCGGAAGGCGCCGAGGTCACCGTGCGCGACGCCGACCGCGATCACCACCGGCGCCTTGCGGCTCCGCCCTTCGGGATACTTGAACCGGGTCCCCGCGATCTCGTCCTGCCTGGCCGCCAGGAAGGTCTGCACGGTCTTCGACTCGAAGTTGCCCGGCTTCGACGGCCAGCCCCCGGCCGGCGCCGGGCAGGCGAGCGCATCCAGGTCCACCGGTGGTGGCGTCCGGTACGCCGTCTGCTCCTCGACCGTGATCGTCTTGTCGTTCCAGACCCCGACCACATGCGCATTGCCGACGCTGACTCCCTTGACCGTCTTCGCGCCGGTCATCCGGGCCGGGTCGAACCCAATCAGCTTGACCCCGTTCTGGTCGCAGCTCGGTGCCGGCTGGAGGGCCGGGTCGACCACGGGCAGCGTGCTCATCACCGGCGGGCAGAACATCGCGTCCTTGCCGGGCGCAGCGACGACGTCGCCGTTGACCTCCACCTTGTCGCCGTTGCGCACCAGCAGGTCGTCGGCGGTCGGTTTGCCCGCCGCGCCGGTGCCCTCGGCAGCCTGAGGGGTCGGCTTGCTCGCCGGTGGGGCGACGGCCGGCTCGTTGTGGTCCGGGAGGATGGTCAGCGCGGCGACGGCGATCGCGGCGACGCTGGCGGCGGCCAGGGTCGGGATCAGCCAGCGACGCTTCGGTGTGTTCTTGGCGCTCATGATCCGGTCGAGATCCGGCTCGGGAGCCGACGGCTGGGTCGCGCGCCACTGGGCGCCGGCCTCCGCCAGCAGGTCGTCGACCTTGTCGGTCGGGTTCATTCGCTGACCTCCAGCAGGGAGCGCAGGCGGGCCCGCGCGTCGGAAAGAGTTGATTTGACGGTGCCTTCGGAGCAATCCATCACCGCTGCGGTGTCAGCGATCGACAGGTCGGCGAAGTAGAAGCAGTCGACCGCCAGCCGCTGCCGGGAGGACAGGGTGCCGAGCGCCTGGTTGACGTCGACCTGTCCCTCGACGTCGGGCCGGGCCACGGCCTCGTCGTGCTCCACCAGCTCCGCGACCGGGCGCAGCCGGCGTACCGCCTTGCGGGCCTGGTCGGCGGTGATCGCGAGCAGCCACGATGACGCGGTGCCACGGGTCCCGTCGTACTGGTCGCGCTTGATCCAGGCCCGGGTGAGCGCCTCCTGGACGATGTCGTCGCGGTCGGCGCCGACCGCGAGCCGCGCGGCCAGCCTGGCCATCGCGGGCAGGTGCGGCCGCACCCACTCGACGAACCCGGCCCCGTCCGCGGGCGGGGCCTGCGCCGGCACCGGCTCGTTCGTCATCGTCGGCATACCTTGTCTACCCCGGGAACAGCCGTCCGGTTGGGGCCCTCCGGCAAGGTCAACGAGAGCGGCCTTGCCAAGTCATGGTCTTCGCGAGTCACAGCCTTGGTTCAATTGGGTTGACCGTACCCGGCGGATCGGCGTACCGTCGCGATCCTTGCCTTGACAAACGGGTGCGCTTCGGCGTGCCTGCACAGTGGTGTCCGAACCCCCCGCCCGTTCCGGATCGGGGGCGGTTCTGCGTGTGCCACTGACCTGTTCGGACATCCCTGGGCTGATTCGAAGGGGGTTTCGTGGGCGTTTACTGGGCGATCGCGGTGCGGTCGTTCCGCCGGTTCTCGACATACCGGATCGCCACCTTGTCCGGTGCTTTCACCAACACAGTGTTCGGTTTCATCTTCTGCGGCGTCTATCTGACGCTGTGGCACGCGCGGCCCGGCCTCGGTGGGTACGACACGGCCGACGCGCTCACCTTCGTCTGGCTCCAGCAGGGGCTGCTGATGCCGGTCGGGATCTTCGGCGCGACCACCACGATCGAGCTCGGCGAGCGGGTCCGGTCGGGTGAGATCGCGGTCGATCTGTACCGGCCGACGCAGCTGATGATCTGGTGGATGTCGGTCGACGCGGGGCGGGCGTTCTTCCAGTTGCTGGCGCGGGGTGGGCTGCCGTTGCTCGTCGGCGCGCTGGTCTTCGATCTGAGTTGGCCGTCCTCGGCGGTGCAATGGCTGGCTGTCGCGGTGTCGCTGGTGTTCGCCGTGCTGGTGAGTTTCGGGGTCAGGTACCTGGTGGCGCTGTCCGGGTTCTGGATCACCGACTCGCGAGGTACGGAGGCGGCGGCGCTGGTGCTGTCACTGTTCTTCTCCGGCGCGACCTTGCCGCTGGTGGTTTTCCCTGGGTGGATCGGTGAGGTCGCGCGGGCCACTCCGTGGGCGGCGACACTGCAGGTGCCGATCGATGTCTGGCTGGGGCGGAATCCGGGTGGAGCCTGGTCCGCGCTGGGGTTCCAGGTGATGTGGATCGTGCTGCTCGGGCTGGCCGGCTGGGTGGCCACTTCGTTCGCGACCCGGAAGGTGGTGATCGCCGGTGGATGAGTCGATCCTCCGGAGGGCCCTGGGGTGGCCGGGGCAGTACTGGATGCTGGTGACGATGTGGATCAGGTCGTCGATGGTCTATCCGATGTCGTTCCTGCTCAATCTCGTCAGCACGGCGCTGATCACCGTCGGCGACTTCGCCGCGGTCCTGCTGATGTTCAGCCACATCGAGTCCTTCGGCGGCTTCAGCCTGGCCGAGATGGCGCTGCTCTACGGCACGACGTCCGCGGCGCTCGGGCTGGCCGATCTGCTCACCGGGTCGATCGAACGGGTCGGGCAGCGGATCCGGACCGGTGAACTCGACGTCTGGCTGGTCCGGCCGGCGCCGGCCTTCATCCAGGCGATCGCCGACAACTTCGCGCTGCGGCGGCTCGGGCGGCCGTTGCAGGCGACGATCATCCTGGTGCTCGCCCTGACCCATCTGCCGCTCGACTGGACCGTTGCCAAGGGCATCGTTCTGGCGGTGTCGATCCTGACCGGGACGATCATCTTCGCGTGCATCTTCGTGCTCGGCGCGGCGTTCCAGTTCATCTCGATCGACTCGGCCGAGCTGGCCAACTCGTTCACCTACGGCGGGCAGCAGCTCACGCAGTACCCGCTGTCGATCTTCGGCAAGAACATCGTCCGGGCCGTCACCTTCGTGGTCCCGCTGGCCTTCGTGAACTACTACCCGGTGCTGTACGTGCTGGGCAAACCCGCCCCGCTGGGGCTGCCGTCCTGGATCGGCCTGCTCGCGCCGCTGGTCGCCGTCGTGATGATCACGGTGGCGTCGCTGGCCTGGCGCGGCGGGCTCCGCCGCTACCGCAGTACAGGGAGCTGAACATGTCAGTGATCGAACTCTCCAACGTCTCCCGGGCCTTCACCGTGTCGAGCCGCGCCGGGTTGCGGCGTACTCGCCGGGAGGTCCGGGCGGTCGACGACCTGACCTTCACCGTCGAGCCCGGCGAGGTGATGGGCTACATCGGCCCCAACGGCGCCGGCAAATCCACCACCATCAAGATGCTCACCGGCATCCTGGTCCCGACCGGTGGTTCGATCCGCGTTGCCGGCGTGGACCCGTCCCGCAACCGCCTCCGCCTCGCCCGCCGGATCGGCGTCGTCTTCGGCCAGCGCACCACCCTGTGGTGGGACCTCCCCCTGAAGGACTCCTTCGCCGTCCTCCAGAAGATGTACGGCGTCCCCCGCGCGCGCCACCGCGAAAACCTCGCCACCTTCGTAGACCTACTGGACCTAGGCGACCTACTGGACGTCCCCGTCCGCCAGCTCTCATTGGGCCAACGCATGCGAGGCGACATAGCCGCCGCCCTGCTCCACGACCCCGAGATCGTCTACCTGGACGAACCCACCATCGGCCTGGACATCATCAGCAAGTCCCGCCTCCGCGAATTCCTCGCCCAGATCAACAAAGACCGCGGCACCACCATCATCCTCACCACCCACGACCTGGACGACATCGAAGCCCTCTGCTCCCGGGTAATGGTCATAGACCACGGCCACCAGGTCTTCGACGGCACCCTAGACCGCCTCCGCTCCAGCCAGTCCGCCCCTCGAACCCTGATCGTCGACCTGGCCACCCCCCACCCACCCATCTCAATCCCCGGCACCACAGTCACCAGAACCGAAGGCCCCCGCCAGCACCTAACCTTCCCTCCCACCACCAGCGCCGCCCCCCTGGTAGCCCAGATCGCCGCCTCCTACCCCCTGGTAGACCTCTCCATCTCCGACCCCACCATCGAATCAATAATCGCCCGCCTCTACGCCACCTCAGGCAAGATCAGCAACGTGTGAAGCAAACACCTGCTCCGGAGCGAGCGCTTCGGCGTCTCGGCGCCAGTCGTCGAGGTGGTCGCCCATCAGGTCTTCGTCCAGCGGTTCGAGGCCGGCGTCGATCACAGCTCTGGCCTTGCTGACGGTCACCCGTTCGTACTGCAGATCCTGGGCCATGAAGTAGTCGTCCCGCAGGCCTTCGTTGCGATGGAACTTGCCGGTGTCCGGAACGTAGGTGTAGATGTCCTCGCCGATCAGTGCCGCCACCCAGACGAATCGCCCGCCGTCCTTGACCAGATAAAGACTCATAGCTCCTGACCTTTCCTGTCGGCCCACCGCACGATGCCTGCGCGGCGATTGCTGGACTGCTGGGGACTCATGGTTGCGTTGGGTCGATCCGGGTTACGGTCAAGACCATAGCCACGTGCGGTCACAGGACAGCCGCCGAGTTCGGTCAGCCGATCGAGCCCGTACGGCGTGGGCAGGCTCTCCGAAAGCCGGATGCATTCGCGCCTCGCCAGCTCCCGCTCCGGTTTGGAGCGCCGCTCGTCGCGCTCTACCTCGTACGGTCGGGTGGTCGCCTCCTTGACGGCGATCGACGCCGCCGAGTGCACCTGGACCTCAATGCGCTGCCCCCGGGGATCGTGGGTATCGAGGTGAATTCCCTTGTACCGGCTGCCGGGCACATACGAGTTGCGGATGCGCTTCAACTCCCAGCCGCGGTCCTGGAGCCGCGAGGCCGTCTCCTTCAGCAGGTCGACCAAGCGTGTGTGATCGCCGGTCATCATCGTGTAGCGCTGCAGGTCCTCGAGTGACGGTTGCCGACGGCTACTACCGATCTGCTTCTTGAGCTTCCGCGCCAACGACTGCGGAGATTTGATCCGCCGCTCCAGCTGATACAACTTCGCGCCGTCCGCCACCGAGCCGAGCAACTCCTTGGTCGCCTCGGCATTCCGCCAACCGATCGCCTCCAATTGGAGCAGGGCCAGCCTGGTCGCCCGGACGCCGTACTCCGCTGCGATCTGCGCCTTACTCCAGAGCGGTTCCCCCCAGTCCAACGGATACTCAGCGGAGAACCGCGCATGCAACTCGCGGGGCTCTGGGAGCCCTTCCAGATTGGGTGAGGTGGGCGGCATCTCTTCCCCCTGCTTCGGTCGATACTTCGACCGTAGTCAGCAGGGAGCGGGCTGTGGGGTGGAGATTTGGATCTGTGGATAACCGCTCAGGGATTGAAACCGGCAGCCATGGAGAGGACTTCGGCTGGGTTGAGAGGGGTGGGGTCGGCGCGCCACTCGGCCAAGGCGTCGGCGTAGTCGTCTTCGTCGAACGGGGTGATGACGTCGTTGATCAGCCGACGCGCTTCGGCACTGCCGATCGGTTCGTAGCTGAAGTAGCGCTCCATGTAGAAGTCGTTGCGCAAGGCATTGTTGTCATGGAACATCCCCGTGTTCGGGACGTAGCCGTACATCGTTTCGTTCGCCAGCGCCGCGACCCACACGGGCTCGCCCTCGTGCTTGACCAGGTAGAGCTTCATCGGCTCATTCCATCTCGTCTCGTCGGTGCAATGCCTTGGCTCGAGGCTCGCTGATCCGGAGCCGTTCCGCCGGCCTGGTGGCCCGAGCCGGTCTTCGCGCGGGAGTCACTGTAGTTGTTGACCACCACTCGGCGACCACCGATCTCGGTCAGATCCGCGATGCCAGGTGGGTCGATCAAGGTCGCAGAGAGCCGGATGCATTCGCGTCGCGCAGCGGTGCGCTCCTCGGCCGCGGCGTCTGCGCTGCGCTCGATCTCGTAGTGCGGCGTGGTCGCCTCCTTGACCGCCACCGACTGCGCGGAGTGGAACTGCACCTCGACCGGATCACCCGTCGACGCCTTCATCCACGCGTGGATTCCCTTGTAGCGTGAGCCTTCCGTGTACGAGTGCATGGCCGAGCCGACCCGCCACCCGGCGCGATCCAGCCCATCAGTCGTACGCCGAGTGGCTGCGACGACTGTTTGCGGGTGTTCGGTCAGCACCGTGTACCGGAGTACATCCTCGATCGGCTGATTCCAAGCTCTGCCGCGCTGCCGATCCGCGAGTTTCCTCGCCAGAGATGCCGGCGACTTGATGCGCGAGGCGAGGTGGTAGGCCGACCCTGTCGATGGCATCGCGGCCAGGAACTCTGCGGTGACCCGAGGCTCCGATGCCACCAGGCGCTCCAACGTCCGCAGACTCCGCTCCGCTACCTTCTGGCCGTACTGCTCCACGATCTCCGCCGCGGTACCCGGATCCTCTCCCCAGTCGACCTGCCCGTGGACTTCGAAGGCACGCAGCAGGTCACGAGGTTCGGGCAGCGGGTCCGGAGGCGAACCGTTGAGTGCCATGAATCCCCCAGTACGTCGTCGAACTCCGACCGTACTGAGTTGAGATAGAGCTGTGGGGTGGGTTTTCGGATCTGTGGATAACTCATGCCGGGCGCCAAGCCGCGGTCAGCTACCGCCAATCTCAACCCACACTGCTGCCCTCAACCGCTCCTGCACTTCGCAGCGTCCCTGCCACCGATTCACCCCGCGCTGCCCGAGCGCGCGGCACCTCGCCAACCACAAGCCGAAGAGGCGCACTATTCTTTGTTCTTTGTTCTTTGTTCTTTGTTCTTTGTTCTTTGTTCTTTGTTCTTTGTTCTTTGCTCTTTGCTCTTGTTCTTTGTTTACGTTAGTTCGGCTTCTAGGACTTGGGTTAGGAGGGTGGCGAAGGGGGTGGGGTGGCTGGCGTAGCCGGTGTGGGGGCCGGGGAAGGTTACTACTGGCCAGCCGAGGTGGGTGGAGAGGACGGCTACTGGGCGGGCGGGGAGGTGGGCGGAGGCTTGGCGGCCGGCGGCGGGGACGATTTTGTTGGTGTGTGGGACGAGGGCTTGGAGGTTGGGGCGGTAGGTGGTGAAGGGGATCAGGGTGTGGGCGAAGTAGGTTTCGGTGTTTTTGTGGGTGCGGTCCAGGAGGTCTCGGTATTCGGGGCGTAGGTCTTCGGGGGCGGGGAGGTCGTCTTCGTCCAGGCCGGTGCCGCCGGCGTAGAGAAGTTGGGCCATCGGGGCGCCTTCTCGGAGGTACGTTTCGTGGACGTCTTCGAAGAACGCGCGGGCGTCGGTTGCGTCTGGCAACAGTTCGATGCAGGGCGGCTCGTGGGCTACGAGCATGCGGACGCGGTCCGGGTGGTGGGTGATCAGGTCGAGGCCGGTGATGGCGCCTGTTCCGGTGCCGAAGACGAAGGCTGGGGCGTTCGGAGACAGTAGGTCTATGAGGGCCAGAGCATCGGCTGTTGAGGTTGCTACTGCGTCACCGGTTGGCTCGGCTGTGTACTGGCTGCGGGAGTTGCCACGCGGGTCGTAGGCGACGACTGTGTGGGTGGCGGCCAACAGGTCGATCATGCTGTCGAAGGCGCCTGCGTCGCTGTCTCCGTCGGCGATGAGGAGGAGTAGAGGACCGGTGCCGGTGACCTCGTAGTGGAGGGTGGCGCCGGGGACGGGGAGTCGGTTCAAGGTGCGGGCGGTCATCGCAGGGATCCCGTCAGTACGCGCTGCAGCAGCGTGGCGAATTCGAAGGGGTCGCTGGCATAGCCGCCATGCCCGCCAGGGAACGCGACGACATCCCAGCCGACGCGGTCGGCCAGGGCGAGGATGGGTTCGGCCGGGAGGACCTTCGACGATTCGCTGCCTACGGCCGGTACGAGCTTGTCTTCGAGCTCTACCAGCGCGGCGACGTCGGGAACCCAGCTCGTGAACGGCAGAAGCTTGTGGGCGTAGAAGATCTCGCTGTTGGCGTCCATCCGCTCGGCGACCTCGCGGAACTCCGGCGGCAGGTCTTCGGTCGGCGGCAACTGGTCGTCCTCGTCGATCCCGATCCCACCGAGGAACAGCTTGTCGGCGGCCAGCCGGCCGTCCCGCCGGTACGTGTCGTAGACCGACCGGAAGAACGCCCGCGCTGAAGTTGCGTCCGGCAACAGTTCGACGGCCGGCGGCTCGTGCGCGATCGCCAGCCGGATCCGGTCCGGGTGGCGGATCAGCAGTTCCATCGCCGTGATCGCTCCGGAGCTGCTGCCGAACACGTACGCCGATTCCGACCCGGCGACCGCGTCGAGCACGGCCAGCGCGTCCTCGGCGGCGACGTCGACGCGTTCGTCGGCCGGCTCACCGTCGTACGGGCTGCGCGAGTTGCCGCGCGGGTCGTAGGCGACGACCGTGTACTGCGCCGCGAGCTGCGGCACGATGCCGTCGAACACCGCCGCGTCGGTACCGCCCCCGGCGATCAGCAGCAGGACCGGGCCGGTGCCGGTCGTTTCGTAGTACAGCGCGGCGCCGGGCACAGCCACCCGGCCGACGGTCTTCACGGTCATCCAGTCACCCCTCGGATCAGCAGCCACCCTCGCTTCGAAAAGGTGGTGACTACAGACTGCTGAACAGCGCTGGTACGCCGCGCACATCCGGCTGGCATGAGCCGCCCGACCGTGCCAGCGCCTCCCTAAGCGGCGTCCCCCGAGGCGCCGTCCGCCGAATCCGAGTCCGCGTCGGGGCCTTCGAGCGCGGCCCAGGGGTCTCGCGGGGCGGCCACCCGGCGGCCTTGCGGGCAGATCCGGGCGAAGTCGCACCAGCCGCACAACGCGGACGGCTCTGGCGGGAAGTACTCGTCGGCCTCGGCAGGCGTGAGCCCGCTGTGCCACCGCGCCTCGGCGGCCGCGGCGTCGTCCGCGATCGACTCGGCGCGACGCTGGTGACGAGCCAGCGACGCGTCGTCATGGTCGGCCGCGGCGACGGTGTTGGTCGGCAGGTGATGCAGCTCGACCCGCGTCGACGGCCGGCGCAGGACACGACGAGCGCCCAGCACGTAGAGCGCCATGGCGAGGGACGATCGCGCGTCCGCGCTGGTCAGCGGGTGGCGGCCGGTCTTGTAGTCGACGATGACCAGTTCGGTCCCGCCGCTGCCGTCGCGGGCCGGGCGCTCGTCGATGCGGTCCACGCGGCCGCGCAGGCTGGCGCGCTCCGTGGTGAAGGCGACAGTGCGCTCGACGCCGAGCGGTTCGTAGTACGGGTCGCTGTCTCGGAGGTAGCCGAGGACCATCTCCGTGGAGCGCTCGCGCCAGGTGAGCGCCTGCTGCTCGTCGCGGAATCCCTCCTGCCGCCAGCTCGAGCGGATCTTGGCGACGACCTCGTCCGGCGTACGCCGGGACGCCGGCCATCGTCCGAAGAACTCGGCCAGCACCTCATGCACGATCCCGCCGACCGTGTTGTGCGCCCACGGCGGTCCCTTCGGCGGGCGCGGCGTCTCGAGATACGTGTACCGGTACTTCCGCTTGCAGTCGGCGAAGTTGAGCAGTTTCGTCGGCGTCGCCACGAACAGCTTCGTCGGCATCCCCGGCAGGGTGTCGCTCATCAACCCGCCTTGATGAAGTCGGTCACCGCATCCGCCACGAGCTGTACGGCGATCGCGCTCAGCAGCAGACCCGCGATCCGGGTGACGAGCAAGACCCCGTTCTCTCCCAGCACCCGCATGATCAGCCCGGAGAACCGCAGCGTCAGCCACATCACCAGGTGGATCAGCACGATCCCGACCGAGATCGCGACCACGTCCCGCAGCCTGCCGTCGGCCTGCTGGACGAACACCATGGTGGCGACGATCGCGCCGGGGCCGGCCAGCAGCGGCGTACCGAGTGGGACGAAGGCGATGTTCACGTTCTTCGTCTGGACCGGGTCCTCGGCGGTGTCGGTCAGCAGTTGCAGCGCGATCAGCAGGAGCAGCAGACCGCCCGCGCATTGCAGGGCCGGCAGCGAGATGCCCAGGTGGCTGAGGATCTGCTGGCCGAAGGCGGCGAACGCGACGATCACGCCGAAGGCGACCAGAACCGCCTGCCAGGCGGCCTTCTTCCGGACCGCGCGCGACTGCCCGGCCGTCAGCGAGATGAACACCGGGACGGTGCCCGGCGGGTCCATGATCACGAACAGCGTGACGAAGACCGAGCTGAGCAGCGAGAGGTTGATGATGCTGTTCACGGCAGGTAGGCCTCGGGCACCGTCGCGCCGGGGGCAGCCGCCGCGTTCGACTTGGCGACGTCGAGGAGTCGCTGGAACTGCTCCGGCTCGGTCGTGTTCACACCCAGGTCGTGGTCGATCTTGCCGATGCCGTGGTGGTCGCTGGAGCCCGTGTAGATGATGCCGAGGTCGTTGGCGATCGCGCGCAACGCAGTACGGGACTCGGGCGAGTGGTCCTGATGGTCGACCTCGATGCCGGCCAGGCCGTGGTCGGCGACGAGCTGAGCGATCCGCTCGGCGTCCATCACCTTGTAACTGGAACGGCCCCACGGATGGGCGATCACCGGTACGCCGCCGGCTTCGCGGACCAGGTCGATCGCGTGACCCGGCTCGATCGCGTAGTGCGACACGTGCCCCGGACGCCCGTCGGCCAGGAATCGGTCGAAGGCCTCGCTCCGGTTCGCGACCGTGCCGTTGGCGACCAGCGCGTCGGCGACGTGCGGGCGGCCGACCGACGGAGTACCGGTGGCTTGGGCAAGCACCTCGTCGACGGTCAGCGCGACGCCCATGCCGTTGAGCCGGGCCACGATCGACGGGATCCGGTCGGTACGGCCGTCGCGGACCGTGGCGAGCTCGGCGGCCAGCGGCTGGTACGACGGGTCGGGGAGGTACCCGAGGAGGTGGACGCTGATGCCGTTCAGCTTGCAGGAGATCTCGATGCCCGGCACGAAACCGATCCCGAGGTCCTCGGCGGCACGGCGGCCCTCGCCCCAGCCGTCGGCCGTGTCGTGATCGGTCAGCGCGATCACGTCCAGGCCGTCCCGCTTCGCATGTGCGATCAGGACGTCGACCGGGTCGGTGCCGTCCGAGCGGTTCGAATGGGTGTGCAGGTCGATGCGCACGAGTGATCGGGATCCCTTCTCTGGACAACTGTCAGCAGTGATGCTATCGGTGCTTGCCCTCAGCCCTATCGTTTTCCACATGGAACAGCCGCCAGAGACCGAACGGGTCGAGTGTGTCGGGGCTCTTGTGTACGACGAACAGCACCGGCTGCTCGTCATTCAGCGGGCCAACGAGCCCGGCCGCGGGCTGTGGTCGTTGCCTGGTGGGCGGGTCGAGCCGGGTGAGGACGATCCGACCGCGGTGGCGCGGGAGGTCGCCGAGGAGACCGGGCTGCGGGTCGAGGTCGGTGAGTTCGTCGGCGAGGTCGAACGGGACGCCCCGAACGGCAAGCTGTACGTGATCCGCGACTACCAGGCGGAGTCGGTCGGTGGCACCCTGACGGCCGGCGACGACGCCCTGGACGCGCGCTTCGTGAACCGCGAGGAGTTCGAGAACCTCCCGACCTCGACGCTGCTCGCCTCCACCCTGGCCCAGTGGAACGCGCTGCCGGGTTAATTAGGTCGAACCCTGGCGACGGGCTGGCGGAGACTGGCGGGCATGGACGACGCGGAGCTGATCCGGGCGATCGAGGACAACACAGCCGAACTGCTGCTCACAATGGGCGAGGCCGGCGGCGGCCGTCAACGCTCCGATGGGGTGCTGTGGAGTATCGGTGGGTCGCCGCTCGACTATCACAACGCGGTGGTCGGGTGCTTGGTCGAGGACGGCGCTGCGGCGGATCGGGTGGTTGCGGAATCCCTGCAGGAATTGAGGGATTCCGGCGTACCGGGGTGTTGGCATGTGGGGCCGTCGATGCGGCCGTTGGATCTTGGCGATCGTCTCCTGGCCGCTGGGTTCTCGTACGGC
Source organism: Kribbella koreensis (assembly GCF_039525325.1). Lineage (NCBI taxonomy): Bacteria > Bacillati > Actinomycetota > Actinomycetes > Propionibacteriales > Kribbellaceae > Kribbella > Kribbella koreensis. The sequence continues at coordinate 202,674 of NZ_BAAAHK010000022.1, read as the reverse complement.
GGGCCTGAGCCCGGTATGGCGGTTCGGCTCGCTGACTTGCGCGAGGCCGAGGCGGACGGGCTGCGGATCGAGCGGCTCACAGAGGTCGATCAGCTGGAGGTCTGGGCTCAGACACTTGGTCGGGGCTTCGGCGAAGGTGTGAAGGAAGCGGAGTGGGTGGCCTCCGTGTACAGGCAGCTCGGGCTTGCCGATCCGTGGCGGCACTACGTCGGCTATCTCGACGATGAACCGGTTGCCACCGCGACCGTCTTGCTGGCGGCCGGCGTCGCTGGGTTGTACTTCGTGATGACCGTGCCCGAGGCCCGGCGGCGCGGGATCGGCGCTGCGATCACGGCCGCCGTACTACGGGAAGCGCGGCACTCAGGCGTCGAGTACGCCGTACTGGGCGCCTCCCCTGCCGGCCGGTCAATTTATGCGCGCCTCGGATTTCGGGAGCTCTGCGCCGTTCACCTGTACGAGTGGGCGCTCCCGGAGGAGTAGAACCGCGACCGCCGCGACGATGACGGCGGTCAGGCCGTGGATGCCGAGGGCGGTGGCGACCGAGCCGCCGTGGGTGAGGACGGCGACCATGTCGAAGACCGGGACGATCGTGACGAGGGCCATCGCGATGCCGGTCGCCCGGCGCTGACCGAGCGCGAGCAGAACCAGCAGGTTGAGCCCCAGGAAGAGGTCGCGACCGGCCTTGACCAGGTAGTAGCCGCCCGCGTTGCCGGTCGGCCAGGGGTCGATGCCGAATCCGCTCGCGGCGCCCAGCGGGTTGAACAGGAAGTTCAGCCCGAAGCTGATCGGCGCCAGCGCGAGGAGGACGGTGAGGATGGTGGTGATGCGGCGAAGGTTCATTTCGGACTCCAATTTCTAGCGTTGCTAGCTTTCTTAGCAACGCTAACACTGCCGTCGCTAGATTGTCTAGCAGTGCTAGCATCAACTCATGCCAGCAGAGCAGAGAAAAGCGAAGGCCCGCCACGAGCGTGGCCGCCTGATCGTCGCGGCCGCCCGCGAGCTGGCCGAGGCCGAGGGCTGGGAGGCAGTCACCACCCGCAAACTCGCCGACAAGGTCGAGTACAGCCAGCCCGTCCTCTACAGCCACTTCAAGAACATGGACGCGATCGCCGCCGCGGTCGCCCTCGAAGGAATCGAAGAACTCGGCGGCCTCCTGTCGAAGGCCACCGGCCTTCGCGGTCTGGCGGACACCTACCTGTCCTACGCGGCCGACCATCCCGCTGTGTACCAAGCGATGTTCGTCCGCCCGACCGACCTGACCTTCGCCACCGGCGACATCCCACCCGCCCTGCGCGCAGCCTTCGCGTCCCTCCGCGCCGGCGTCACCCCCTTCGCCAAGGACGACGCCGAAACCCTCACCGAACTCTTCTGGAGCTCACTCCACGGCCTGGCCACCCTGCAAGCAGGCTCCCGTCTCCGCCCGGATCACCAGCACCACCGAGTCAACCACCTGATCGCCCTGATCACCGGCTGACCCGGGTCACCGGCTGACCCGGGTCACCGGCTGACCCGGGTCACCAGCTGATCCAGGTCATCGGCCGAGCCCAGCCGACTCTCCGCCTGAGGGCAATCGGACGGTTTGCAGGCGCAGGCTGTCCCAGCGCGGCGAAGGTAGTTGCCGCGGATACGTCGGCAGTTGCCGAACAGGCACGGGCGACTGCTGTTGCCGCGAGAGGACGGACGGCTGCTGTGGGACGAGGGGTGCTGGGTTGGCCGGGGTCACGCAGTTGGACCAGGCCGAGGACAGCGTTCCGTTGAAGGCCTTCACGCAGAAGGTATGAGCCGCGGCTCCATCCGGATACAGCATGTCCACCCGCTCTGTGGTCCGGCCGACGACGGGGAAGAACAGATCGTGGTACGGCTCGTTCCGGACCCAGTTGCGGTACTGCACGATGTAGCCCGCCGCACCGCTCACCGCGGACCAGGACATCGTCGCGGCGTACACGTTGTCCGATGGAATCGTCGCGGTGAAGTTGGCCGGGACACCCGGCGTACCGGCTCCGGGGACGACCGGCATCGCGCCGTTGGGCAGGCCGTCGCCGTAGTAGTTGACCGATGCGACCGCGAGGTTGTAGCGATGCCCCGGAATCAGATTCGTGATCCTGTAGTTCGTCGCCGGGGTCTTGTAGGCGGTCAGCCAGGCGCCGGGGACGTTCTCGTCCACCGCGTAGACGATGAATGACGAGACGGTCTCGCTGTAGTCGCCGGTCGGTCGCGTCCAGGTCAGGTCGACGAAGTTCGAGCCGGGCAGCACCTTGGTCACGTTCGGACCGTTCGCCGTCTTCGGATTCGCGACAGCCGAAGCGGTCTGCGACGGCCCCGACTCGTAGTCGCCATGCGCCGCCGCCACCTTGAACTCATAGGTATGGCTGCGGAAGACCCAGGTGATCTTCCAAGTGTCCGCCGGGATCTGGATCGCTGAGCGCTCCCAGGCGCCGTTGACCGTCACATTGCGCTGGTAGAGCCAGTAGCCGCTGACGCCGAAACTGTGGTTCCACGAAATCGTGATGCCGGCATCGGTAGCCACTGCCTGGACGCCGGTCGGAGCGGCAGGCGTCAGATCCGTCACCGTCGCGGGGATCGCCGGGAACGCCCCGCCCAGACCGAACCGGGACGACAGCACCGTGGCGAAGGCCTTGGCGATCTTGTACTCGCCGACCCCGTTGGGGTGCAGCCCGTCGTAGGTGTCGGCGACTCCCATCGGCCCGTCGATGTCCACCAGCGCGACCGTCGATCCGGCCGTGCTCAAGGTGCTCAGTGAGTTGGCCAAGATCGAGTTGTACGACGAGATGGCGGCCGGCAGTCCCGGATTGCTGCCGAGCGGGGTGCGCTGGGTGACGTTCGCGACCAGGAAGTTGAGGTCCGGCCGCGCGGCCCGTGCCTCCCGGATGAAGGTCTGGAGGTTGGTCCACAGCCCATTCGGATCGGAGATCCCCCAGCCCAGGTCGTTGAAGCCGAGCTCGAGCAGGATGTACTTCGGATTCTGCGCGGCGACCGTCGCGCGGATGTTGTCCTTCGCCTCGGCCAGCTGACGACCCCAGCGGGCGTAGTGCTCGCTGTCGAAGCTGATGCCCGGCCGGTAAGAACCCTCATAGGCCGGCGGGACCGGCACGTCCGGCCAGCCGTCCGGCAGGGTCGCCGGCAGGTTCGTCGTACCGCTCCAGGGCCCGACGAAGTCCACCTCCTGCCGGAGATGGTTCGCCAGCCGGTAGCGCCAGGTGTAGTCGCCCTCGTGTCCCTGGCTGATCGAGTCCCCGACCACCATCACCTTGGTGACAGTGGTCGAGAAGGTCAGCTTGACCGGCGGCGAGGTGAAGGGACCGGTCGCGGGAGCATCCGAGTCGCCACCCTCGACCTCGATGGCGAGTGGACCACCGGCCGCCCACAACTGCCAGTCCTCGTCGGCCGGATGGAACTTGGTCTTGTTACCCAGATAGATGTTCGCCAGCGCTGCCGTTTGGCCGACGTGGCGGATCACCAGGGAGAACTCGTCGTACAGATGGCCGGCGGCGCCACCGGGTGCCCATCGGAACTCGGGCGCTGTCGACGCGCTGGCCGGACCTGAGGTGTGGGAGGTGATCAGCGGGGTCAGTCCACTGAGTTGCAGGGCCGAGGCGGCCAGTTCACGCTCGGTCGACGAAGCACCGGCCAGCAAGGCTTGCAGTGCAGGCGTGAGGGTCTTGGGTTTCGCCGACCAGAGGGTGGAGTAGATCCGGGTCGCGGCCCAGGTCGCGGACTCGCCGTCGACCGGACTGTCCCACAGATCCCACAGCACGGCCTGAACAGCCATCTCGCTGGTCTCGCCTTGCGGCTTCGGCAGGCCGACGCTCCCGCAGTACGCTGCTCCGCCGTCTTCCATCGAGTAGCTGAACGAGCCGCCCGCGCTGTTCGGCGGCCACGACTTGTCGTCGTACCGGCCATCGCCGATGTCGGGGGCGACACCGGCCGGTTTCGCGACGTCGTGCAAGGCGACCTGGCCCCAGAAGCTCGCCCATCCCTCGCTCCAGGCCAGCCGCGCCGCGTCCGGCTTGGACACGCCGGCTGTCCAGGCGTCCTCGCAGACGTAGTGACCGAAGGCCGGCGAGCTGTCCATGTCAGCTCGATGGGCGACGACATGCCCGACCTCATGCGCGATCACGTCCCAGTCGAGGGCATCCTCCTCGCACCACCTGGTACCGCAGCGCACATTTCCGCCGCCGATGTAGATGGTGTTGTCCAGACCCGACGTATAGCTCCGGTCGTCGCCGCTCGGATAGCGGATGATGAGGCCCGCCTCCCAGCCCCCCGGCTTCTTGCTCAGGTAGTAGTCGGACATGGTCTTCAACGCGTCCAGCGCGGCGAATGCGTGCCCGGTGTCGGAATCGCGGTCCGAGAGCACGTTCGCCCCGGTCCACGACATGCCGTCGGACAGGCTCTTGGACGGGCCGACGGCGACGTACTGCCGGTTGTCGGGGTAGGTGACGCCGCCGTTGCCCATGTCGGCGACCATCCGGACCGAGTAGGTGCCGGTCGTCGCGGTGGACAGCGAGATCGAGTAGGCGCCGGTGGACGACGAGCGGGTGGTTCCGCGGAGGGCGGAGCCCAGCCAGAGCTGGATCGGAGCATTACGTACCGGCAGTTGGACTCCGCGACCGTCGGTGTACTTCGCCGTTCCAGAGACAGTGATGCCGGCTGCCGCGGTCTGCGCGACCTTGCCAGGCGTTGACTTGCCTCGCGCTCTGCGGATGGCGGCCAGTTGTTCGTCGCCGGCGGGCTTGGTGAGCCAGCCGCGGCGTACGGCGTACTCGATCTTCGTCTGTTCCAGCAGTTCGGAGGTTGCCGCCGTCAGGAGGGTGGTTCGGACCTTGCCTGCCACGACCGACGCTCCGCCGGCTACGGCGCTCTGGGAGTTGGTGATCTCGGCGGTGACAGTGAAGGTGGGTGAGGGCGGCGCGCCGGCGCGGAGCAGCTTCGTGATCGCGTGACCGGCGGTGAGGGCGCCGAGGCCGGTCTTGCGGGTGAAGACGATCTTGTCGCCACTGAAGATCCGGAGCGTGACGTCGGCGGCCGGGACTGATCGGCGGGGAGTGATTCGCAGCCGATAGGTCCGTTGGTCAGCGTCGACCGCAATGCCGACCGCGACCTCAGGTTCACCCTCAGCTGACCCGACCGCGGCCCGCTGACCGGCAGTGGGAGTTGCTGCGGTTGCGGGCGATGGCGTGCTGCTTCGGGTTGCGGTGGCAGGGGCGGTGGTTGGTAGGTCGATGCCTACCGCCACCAACAAGGTGGCGGCCAGGATGGTGGTGCAGCGGGACAGGTTCATCGTTCCCCCACGACGCTCGGCGTGCGGGGACAGTAGGCGGGTTCGGGCGGCCGCAACAAGGCTTGGGTGGCCTTGTTGCAGCTACTGACATCGGGCCCGGGGGCTGAGCGGTCAGGCGTTCCATTGGTGGATGGCTGGGGAGCCTCGTTCCCAGCCGAGGATGGAGATGGTGGCTGTGTTGAGGACGAAGTGGCGGCCTTCGGTGACGTCCAGTTCCAGCCAGCGGGCGGTCAGGGCGCGTAGGGCGTGGGAGTGGCCGAAGACCAGGACGTCGCCGTCCACCGCGGCGATGCGGGCGTTGACTCGGTCCAGGCGAGATGAGACCTGGGCGGGGGTTTCGCCGTTGGGTACGGGGTCTGCCCAGACTGTCCAACCGGGGACAGTCTTGCGGATGTCCGCGGTGGTGATGCCTTCGTAGTCGCCGTAGTCCCATTCGACCAGGTCGTCATCGACCTCGGCCTTCGGGAAGCCGGCCAGTTCTGCCGTACGCCGGGCCCGCTGCCGCGGGCTGGTGAGGACGAGGTCGAAGTCGTGGCCGGTCAGCCGCTCGGCCAGCGACGCCGCGATCCGCTCGCCCTCCGCGGTCAGCGGCAGGTCCGTCGTGGACGTGTGCCGCCCCGACTTGCTCCACTCGGTCTCGCCGTGGCGAACCAGCCAGAGCCGGTCCTTCCGCTCCGCTGACTCTGCGTGTGTGCTCACCCGGACATCGTCGCAGAAAAGCCGATCCACCCACCGCGAGCCCTTGACCAACAGCACCGGCACAAGGCAGGGTCGGAAACTGTAAGCGCTTCCATTTTGACTCGAGGAGACCGACGGATGGGGTCCGGACCGACCGGCAGGCCCGCGACGATCTATGACGTCGCGGCGCTGGCGAAGCTGTCGATCGCGACGGTTTCACGTGTCCTGCAAGGGACCGGGCCGGTATCGGCGAAGGCCAGGGCCCGGGTCGACCAGGCGGCGCACGAGCTGAACTACGTGCCACTGCGAGCCGCCCGAAGCCTCGCGGTGCAACGTCATGAGGCGCACGGGCTCGTGCTGCCCGACCTGGCCGGCCCGTTCTACGGGGACCTGCTGATGGGGTACGAACGCTGGGCCGGCGAACACGGGCAGAGCGTCATCCTGACCGTCACACACGGCAACCCCGATCCGTCCCGCACCATTCGCGACCTGGCCGGCCGGGTGGACGGAATCGTTGTCCATGGCAATGCTCTCGAGCTTGCCGTGGTGCAGGACCTGCGGCGGGCCAATGTTCCGATCGTGCTGGTCGCGCATCCGCCGGTGACCGGCTGCGACTCGGTCCGCACCGAGAGCGCCTCCAGTGCCGAGCAGTTGACGAGCCGGCTGCTCGAGCACGGGCGGCCGAAACTGCTGTTCGTCGGTGATCCAGACAGCTCGTACGACGTTTCCGAACGTTACGTGGGATTCTCCGCCGCCTTCAGGTCTCGCGGACTGGAGGTACCGAAGCCGGAGCGGGTGCCGCTGACGGAGACGGCCGGCGAGGCGTATGCCAATAAGTTGCTTGAGGCAAGCATTCGGGTCGACGGCCTGGTTTGCGCCAACGACGAGTTGGGGCTGGCGATTCTCAACACGCTGGGGGACGGGGGCGTCGTCGTACCTGATGACGTCGTGGTGACCGGGTGGGACGACGTGATGGCGGCTCGGTACGTGAGGCCGGGGTTGACGACCGTGCGGCAGCCGATGGCTGAGCTGGGGCGGTTGGCGGCTCAGCGGTTGCACGAGCGGATCACCGGGGAGCGGACGCGGGCGCGTAACGACGTACTGGGGACTGAACTTGTGCTGCGGGGCAGCTGCGGCACAGGACCGGGGGAAACAAAGGCAACACGATCAACCGGTTGAGGAGAAACAACTGATGTTCACCCACACCACCCGCCGCCGACTGGTGATCGGCGGTGCGGCACTGACCGCGACCGCTCTGGCACTGACAGGCTGTGGTCGCTCCGCGGACAGCGGCGATTCGGCGCCCAAGGCAACCACCAGCATCGGCGACGGGCCGGCCACCGGAGACCTGACCGTGTGGGCGATGGGCACCGAGGGTGAGAACCTGCCCAAGCTGACCGCCGCGTTCGAGCAGGCCAACCCGGGCGTCAAGGTGAAGGTCACGCCGATCCCGTGGGACGCCGCGCACAGCAAGTTCACCACCGCGATCACCGCGCAGACGGTGCCGGACGCGGCGATGGTCGGTACCACCTGGATGGGTGAGTTCGCCGATCTGGGCGCGCTCGACCCGACGCCGGGCAGCATCGACACGAGCGGCTTCTTCGAGGGCGCCAACGAGACGACCAAGGTCGGCGACACCAGCTACGGCGTGCCCTGGTACGTCGAGACGCGGCTGGTCTACTACCGCAAAGATCTCGCCGCGAAGGCCGGCATCACCACTCCCCCGACCGACTGGGACGGGCTCAAGGCGATGGCCAAGGCGATGAAGGAGAAGGCGGGCGCGAAGTACGGGATCAACCTGCAGCCTGGTGGTACCGGGTCCTGGCAGACCGTGATGCCGTTCGCGTGGTCGGCGGGTGCGGCGATCACCGGGGACGATCAGAAGGAGTTCACCTTCGACACCCCGCAGATGCAGGAGGGGCTGAAGTACTACCAGAGCTTCTTCACCGACAAGCTGGCCGGGACCGATCTGCCGCCGAACCAGACCGAGGCGCAGTTCGTCAGCGGTCAGGTGCCGATGTTCATCTCCGGGCCGTGGATGGCCGGGTCGGTGGCCAAGCTCGGTGGCGAGAAGATCAAGCCGAACATCGGGGTCTTCCAGTTGCCGAAGAACAAGACGGCGACCTCGTTCGTCGGCGGCAGCAACTTCGTGGTCTTCAAGAACAGCAAGAACAAGGACAGCGCCTGGAAGCTGGTCAAGTGGTTGTCCGACGCGAAGACGCAGGCGCAGTGGTTCAAGTTGTCGACGGATCTGCCGGCTGTGAAGAGCGCTTGGGAGGACCCGAGCATCGCGAGCGATCCGTTGCTGCCGGTCTTCGGTAAGCAGCTCGAGGACGCGAAGGCGCCGCCGGCGATCGTGAACTGGGAGCAGGTCGCCACCGCGTTCGATGCCGAGGTGGAGAAGATGGCGAAGTCCGGCCAGTCCCCCGCGGACACCGCGAAGGCGATCCAGACCAAGGCCGCGTCGATCGGCACCGGTAGCTGATCGCGGTGAATTCGACATCAGTACAAGACCTGGACGCCGCCGCGCGCTCCGCG